>CAWILM010000017.1:0-120454 GCA_963836935.1 uncultured Acidimicrobiaceae bacterium | reverse complement strand
CCGTGGCCGACACGACGACCGTCGGGAACGTCTCGTCGGTCTCGGTGAAGCTGAGGCGGAAGCGGGATCCCGAGGTCGATCACACAGCTCATGACCCCGATGGGGATGCGCGGCAAGGCGCAAACCACCTTGGCGACGTCCTGCACCGATGCCACCTTTGTGACCACGGTCACCGCCGGGAACGAGAACTGGATGCCGTTCTGCGGAAACTCGTCGGCACGCCGGACGACAAGATGGTCCACCTGCGCGATGGACTTGCAGAGCGACACCGGAACAGTGCCGGCCGGCTGGGGCCCGCTCGCTGTGATCCTCTGCGCCGCTGCGCCACGCCGCTCGCCCCGCTCGCGACTGCGACCGCTGCCAGCGTGAGGCACGTCATTGCCCGCCAGAGACTCGGTGATTTTCATGACCCCACGAAGCGTCGCGCCGTCAAGTTCGCGTAAGACCGGGCGCTTTTGGCCAGAGTTTCTCCTTCAGCCCGGAGGCTCTGGCCACCGGCCGCGAGATCGCGACGCGCAGTGACTCCTCCGCCGCCACCAAGGTGACCTGCTGGCTTGGCACGGGTGACCGCCGTGTAGACGAGCTCGCGACTGAGCACCGGCGACGGGGGCCGGGGCAGCGTGACGATCACGCGCTCGAACTCGGATCCCTGGCTCTTGTGGATCGTCGTTGCCCACCAGGTGTCGACGTCGCCGAGCTGAGACATGGCGGCTTCCCGCAGGCCTTTGCCCGGGTCCGAGAACGCCACCAGCGGTCCGGTCGGCCCGACGACGACGACCCCGACGTCACCGTTGAAGAGGCGGTTGAAGTAGTCGTTGCGAGTGACGACGACGGGCCGACCGGGGTACGAACGCCAGCCGATCCCGGCTCCGGGCAGTGCCTGGGACGTGAGGGCTTCGATGCGGTTGGTCCAGGCGAACACGCCGAGGGGCCCGAATCGCGTTGCGCAGAGGACCTTGAGCCGGCACGCCTCGCGAAGGCCGCCGGCGGCGTCATGGTTCCGCGCCGCCTCGACGACCTTGGTGGCGCTCGCTGCCGCCTCCTCGCAAAGGCGGGCAAGGGCTTTCTGATCGTCGTCCTCGACCCAGGTCAGCTCTTCGGCGTCGTGGCCGGCGAGAACGGCCACGGCGCCGTCAGCGTCGCCCCGCCGGATGGCGTCGGCCAACGCAGCTATCTGAGAGTCGGGACCGTAGCGGTGGTTGCGTTCGAGCAGCTCTATGCCCGCTGTGAGCGGGCCCGCGGCCGGCCCGGTCGCCATTGGGCCGACGATCTCGCCGAGCACCGCCCCGGCTTCGACGCTCGCGAGCTGGTACGGGTCACCGACGAGCACGAGCGTCGCGTCGGGGCGCACCGCTTCGAGCAGCCGGGCCATCAGCGGCAGCGAGACCATCGAGGTCTCGTCGACGACCACGAGGTCGTGGGGAAGCCGGTTGAAGCGATCGTGGCGAGGCTTGCCGGCACTCCCGATGCCCAAGAGACGGTGCAGGGTCTGGGCGGCGCTGCCGCCGAGCGCAGCCGTGACGGCCGCGTCGGCACCCGCGGCTGCGACCTCCTCGTGCACCGCCGCGGTCATGCGCGCGGCGGCCTTGCCGGTCGGTGCGGCCAGAGCGACCTCGAGTCGCCGGCCCCGCTTTGAAGACAAGACGACGGCAACGCTCAGCAAGCCGGCGATGGTGCGCGTCTTGCCCGTTCCGGGCCCTCCCCCTAGCACGGCGAGCCGCCGGGTCAAGGCCTTTTCTGCGGCCTCGCGCTCGGCGATCGGGCGGGGCGGTGCCGTCGGGCAGGAAAACCCTGTCGAGGATGGCAGCGAGTTCGGGGGACGAGGTGGTGAGCCCGCCGTCGCTGCGGGCGCGCCGCAACAGCTCGTCGGCGACGCGCGTCTCGAAACGCCAGTAACGCTCGAGATAAAGGCGCGTGCCGTCCCACACGAGCGGGCGCGTCCCACTGGTGGGCCCGTCGCCCGGCCGGCACACGGCGGGGCTCGCAGCCAAGATCGCCCCCCACTTTTCCGGATCCGGCCAGGGAAGCGCCTCGAGCGAACGGGCAGGCTCGCCACCGTCGTCGTCGACGACGATGGTGTCGAGGACCGACCCGATGACGACGCACACGTGTCCGAGGGCCGGAGCCCGCGCCGCCAGGGCGGCCCCGAGCAGCACCTCGGGTTCTACTCCCGGGACGCTTCTTGCCACCACCCCGGCGACCTGGACGGCCGCAGCGTCGAGCACACCTGCCCCGACGAAAGGCGCCAGCGTCACGAGCCCGGGTGGAGAGCGGCGCCGGCGCCGTCACGAGAGAACCCCCGCGCCGTCCAGCAGGTCGCTGAGCGCTGTCACGAGCGCCGGTGGGACGGGCCAGCTGAAGACCCCGTACGGGTTCCCGTCGGCCACGGGCGTGCCGGCACCCTCCATCCCCCGCACGAACAGGTAGGCGACCCCGCCCAGGTGGACGGCAGGTTCGTAGGCGGGCAGGCGCCAGCGCAGGTAGCGGTGCAACGCGACCGAATAGAGCATCGCCTGCAACGGGTAGTGATGCTCTGCCATGGCAACGGGCAGCCGGTCAGGGTGATAGTCGATCGAGCGGGGCTCGCGGCCCTTATCGCCCAAGGTGTTCGTCTTGTAGTCGACCACGACGAAACGAGGCGCAACGCCCCCGTCGGTCCCACCGCCGACCCGGGCGACCAAGTCGATCGACCCCGTGAGATGACCCGCCAGTTCGACGCCGAACATGCCGGCCGCCAGGCGCTGCGCCCACCCCCGCACGGGATCGTCTTCGGGCAGGTACGAGAGCATGAGCCGGCCGATGCTGCGATCGGTGGCGACGCGTCCCTTCCCGCCCAGGCGCAGCTCGAAGTTGAGCTCGTCGAGGCGCTCGCTGCGGGGGAGGTCGCGCAACCGCCTTCCTCCGAAAACAGGGCCGAGGGGTGTCTCTATCGTGGCGCGAAGGCCCGTCACGAGCGTCCCGGTGTCGACCGGCCACGGGTTCCATCGCAACCGGTCGCCGATATGGGCGCTCAGCTCGGCGTCAAGGTCGGCGGCCGCGAAATCGACGAGCTGGAGCACCTCGTGCACGAGCGTGCCGAATCCCGCCCCGCCCGAAATGGCGCCGAGAGGCAGGTCCGACGAGACGGCCGTCCCGCCGGCGGAGACGGAGTCGACCGCTTCGAAAGGCTCGTCCGCCGCACCGCCGTCACCGAGGCTCTCGTCCCCGGGATCGAGCCCGGCGCTACGACCACGGTCACTGATGGCGCTGAACGACCAGCGCCGGCTCGTGCGGACAGGGGCCCGGTCCAGCCTGGCGAGGGCGAGCTCACCGCGGGCGACGGGCTCGTCGCCGTCGACCCAGCGAGGCTCGGGCGCATCGGCTGCGCCGGCGACACCGATGGCCACGGCGTCGCCGGACTGGGCGAACACCCCCGCGAGCTCACCGGGCGCGGCGGCGGCGGGCGGCAGCGCGACCTTTCGCGCGGCGAACTTCTCGGGGCAGATCACACCCTCGCTGCGGGCGAAGAGCACCCCCGCGAGCCCGGTGATGTCCGAGCCTTCCACCGGGCTCCACCAGACCAGCGACACATGCGCGGCGCGCGTGAGCGCCACGTACAGCAGGCGTAGGTTCTCGCCGAGAGCCTCTTGGTTCGCGAGAGCCTTGCGTTCCTCGGCGGCGTCCTTGGTGGGCCAGGGTTGCCCTTTTGTGAGGTCGAATGTGCGCCGGCCCGTGTCGCGGTCCCGGAACACGACCTCGTCCGTTGTGGCATAACCCTTGCGCCACATCGTCGGGACGCAAACCACCGGGAACTCGAGGCCCTTTGCAACGTGCACGGTCATAATCTGCACCGCTTCGGCTTCGGATTCGATCTGACGGGCGCTCACGTCGTTGTCGGGGTCCTCTGAGACGTCCGATGCCAGTTGCGCAAGTGTCATGAGCAGCCCTGCGGCGGTGGCCCGGCGACCGGCCGTCCCCGCTTGGAGCAGTCCCGCGATGTGGTCGAGGTCCGTGAGATCGCGATCGCCGTCGCGCGTCGCCAGCACGCGGGCGGTGACGCCGCTCTCGGACCAGACGCGGGCGCAGAGCTCGACGACGCCGTGGGTTTCGAGAGTCCTGGCCCATCCGAAGAGCCGGTCCTGCACCTCCCCGAGCCTGGCGTCGTCGGCGGCGTCGAGCTCAGCCACGGACCAGCCGAAGAACCACGAAAGCGCGGCCGTGCGGGCCCGGGTCGGCTCGGTCGGGCGGGCGAGCGCCGTGAGGAGCCAGCGCCACTGGTCGGCGGCTCTCGACCGAAGGACGCTGTCACCCCGCGTCACCACCGCCGGGATGCCCCTGCGGTGCAGGGCCATCTTGATCGGCTCGGCCTCAGCCCGCTTGCCGATGAGCACCGCGACGTCGCTGGGACGCGCGCGGCGCGGCGGGGTGCCGTCGCCCGAAGGGACCGATGCCGTCTCCAGGAGTTGTTGCACCTGGTGGGCGAGGTCACGCGCGATCGCCGCGTCGGCGTCGGGGGCGTAGATCCAGCCCTTCTTGGAGCGAGGAAGGTCTTCCCCGAGCACCAGGCGCAGTCGGAGCGCCGCCAGGGCGGTCCCGTCAACGGCTCTGAGCCGCAGGTCGCGGTGCTCGTCCGACGCGACCACTTCCACGAACTCGATGCCCGCATCCCCGAAGGTAGTGCCCCGGAAAAGCTCGCCCAGCGCCGTGAGCAGTGCCCCGTCGGAGCGCCAGTTCACTCCGAGCGTGAACCGTCGGGTGGGTTCGCGGGCCGCCTCGAGGTACGTGTGCACGTCCGCGCCCCGAAACGAGTAGATCGCCTGCTTCGGGTCGGCGACGAGGACGAGCGCCGTGCCGTCCCCGGGGTTCCCGAACAACCGCGAGAAGATTGCCCACTGCACCGGGTCGGTGTCCTGGAACTCGTCGATGAGCGCGATGCGGAACCGGCGGCGCACGGCGGCCAGCGCGGCAGGATTGTCCAGGCCCTCGCGCAACTGGGTCAACAGATCGTCGAACGAGAGCGTGCCTGCCGCGCGTCGGCGGCGGTGGACCTCCGCGACGACGCGGTCGACGAGGCGTCGAAGCCGGGCCGCGACTGCCGTCGACTCGTCGTCCTCGGTGCCCGGGATGACGCGGATCCCCGGGTTTCCCAGCACCTTGAGACAAAGGCGCGGCAATCTCTCCAGCGTCGGCAGCAGGTCGGTGGTCTCGGGGCTGGCCACCGACTCCGCCGCGAGCACGTCCGCGCAGACCGCCCGCACGAGATCGCCGGTGTCTTCGGCCAGCGCGGCGTCTAGGTCGATATGGGATGTCGAGCCCAACGTGGCGCGCACCTGCTGCGCGAAACCGTGAATGGTCGTGATCGTCGCCGCGTCGAAGTCCGCGACGGCCCGCTCGAGACGATCGAGCCGACGAACGCGATCGGTGCCCGCCAGGAAGCGGAGAAGGTCGTCGTCGGCCGGGATGCCCTCGGGGTTGCGCAGTCCCGCAGCCGCCTCGCTGAGCCGGGTACGGACCCGGTCGCGTAGCTCCGCGGCGGCGGCACGGGTGAAGGTGACCATCAGGAGCTCTTCGACCAAGACGTCGGTCTCCGCGGCGTAGCGCACGACGAGGCCGGCGAGCGTGTAGGTCTTCCCCGTACCCGCGCTCGCCTCGATGGCGACGCGGCCGGAGGTGGGGAGCGGCCCGAGGAGGGAGAAGAGCTCCGGTGCGCTCATGTGAGCTCCTCGGTGCTCTCGTCGATCGCGTCCCACAGGTAGGCGGCGAAGCGCTGGGCCCGGAACGGCGAGGTTCCCGGCGGATCGTCAGGCCGCGCCGGAAGGGCGCGAAGACCTTTGAAGTCGAGGTCGCCGAACGCCAACCGGTTCGCCTCGTCCTGACCCTCGCCGAAACCGGTGCGCGTCTGCCAGTCATCGGCTTTCGCGGTGCCGGCGTGGAGCTTGGCGGACAGGCAGGCGAAGAGCGGGACGGGCTCGCGAAGCCCGCGCCGGTAGCAGTCGACGGCGACCTCGAGGGCATCGCGCGCCAGGTCGCGGCGACCGTCGGTGGTCTCGCCCCGGGCGACGAGCACGAGCGCGTCGGCTTCTCCAGCCTCGGTACGTCGCACGACGACGCTGCGCCAGTCCCTTGCCGGGTCGGTCGCCACGAGGGCCACGAGGTCGAGCCAAGCCGCGAGGTGCTGCTTGGGCGAAGCCCTGCTGTAGGTGACGAGCACAGGGCCCGGAGACGGTTCTGGGCCGCGGACGACGACCGTTCCGACGACGCGGGTGCCGTCTTGGAGCTCGACCTCGATCTGCACGCGGTCCTCCCGCGCTGGATCGACTCCCAGCTCGCGCGCCAGTTGGAGCATGGCGTCGACCGTGCCTTCGATCTCCGCGAGCGAGTCATCCCCGAGCCCGCCCGGGGGAAGCGTGCCGAGGGCGTGCTCGTGGCGCTCCCACTCGGCGTCTTCGTGTCCGCCCTGGCGCGCCCGCAAGAAACGCTCCGCCACCGACCAGGATTCGAGGCCGTCGAGCGAAGTCGCCAGATCGTCGAGCTCCACCCGGTCCTCGTCGGTGAGGTGAAGACGGAGGCGCTGCTGCCAGAAGGCCTTTGCCGGGTTCTTGAAGAACGTCTTCAACTCGGCGAGTTCGGTCACACCGTCGCCGTGGGTGCTCGGCCCGAGCGGGCCCGCGAGCAACGCCTGGCCCTCCCCGGCACGCGGCTCGCGGACACAGGCGCCCGCGAAGGCGACGGGGTCGAAGCTCCAGGGACCCGACCGGTTCAGGAGGCCAGGCAGGAAGCAGCGGTCGTCGAATCGCTGCAGGGGGTGAACGGTCTCGATCTGGCCGCGGTAGCTCCCCCGGCATTCGCGCGAGAGCGTGGCGATGATCGTGTCGCGCAGCTCCGCGAGCACGGTCGCGTTCGGTACCTCTTGATTGGTACGGATGTTGTGGCCCGTCCGGGTGACGACAAGGTGGTCGCCGGCAGCCAGCACGGCTTCGAGGATCGCCTGGCGGGCCTCCGCGCGGGGGTCACGGTCGCCGACGAGCGGGGCCACGGCCGCGAGATCGTCGCCGTCGGCGGCGCCCGCCACGGCGCCCGTGTGGATCTCGTCGAGCCCGAGAAGGCAGATCACGCGGAAGGGCAGCCACCGCAGGGGCGTCAGGGAGGTGACGGTGATGCCGCCCCGGAAGAAGTCGGAACGGTGCGACGTCCCCTGCATCTGCTCCGCGAGGAGGCGCCGCAGGTCTGCGAGCGAGATCTCGACCGTCGCGGGCCTGCCACCTACGACGGCCTTGTCGGCTATCTCGGCGACGATCCGGCGGAGCTGATCCTGCTGCCACTGCTGGGCGACCTCGACTTCGAAAAGCTGTTCGATGGCGTCCGACAGGGTGTCGCACCACTGCGCGGCCGTGCGCGGCCGCCTCATGTCGTCCGCGAACGACGCCAGACGTGCCACGAGATCGGCCAGTCGGCCGGCGACGGCGATGTCGTCGCCCTCGACTCCGAGAGGAGCGATCCCGCCCGGGGCCAGGTCCAAATCGTCATCGCTCACGGCCACTCCGATGAGCAGCCGGTCGAGGGCGGCCCGCCACGAGTTCGCGCTGAACTCGGGCGGGAAGCCCCAGGGCTGGCGGTGTGGTCCGTCGAGGCCCCAGCGCACGTTGGCCTCCTCGATCCAGTCCGCAATCGTACGAAGCGCCTCACCGTCGAACTCGAAGCGCCGGCGAACCGCCGGCAACGCGATGAACTCCATCACCTCCGAGGCGGCGAACCTGCCCGAGACCAGCGCCAACAGCGAGTCGAGCGCCGCGACGACGGGGTACGAGTCGCGCAGCGACCGGTCGGTGATGCGATACAAGAGCCGGGGCGGTGCGCCGTCCGGCACGGGAACGGCCTCCTCGGCGGAGGTCCCGAAGCCAGCTTCCACGAGAGCCGCGAACTCGCCGATGGCCGGGCAGAGCACGACGATGTCTTCCTCCCGCAGCGTCGGGTCATCGGCCAGCAGGTGGAGGATCGCATCGCGCAGCACCTGGACCTGCCGGGCCGGGCCGTGGCACGAGTGCACCTGGATCGAGCGGTCAGCAGGGTCGAGCTCGAAGTCGCCCGTGGGGAAGCGATCCGCGCGCAGGTCCCGCTGCAGGCGCGCCAACAGGGAGCTTGCCGGGGCGTCCTCGGCCTCGTCGCCGTCACCGACCGGCACCGGAACGGGAAGACCGCGCGACTCGGCGCGGGCGAGCAGCACCGTCCGCTCCCGGTACGGGCGCCCCCACGAGCGCAACAAGGGATGGCTCACCGCGGTGTCCGACTTGTCGTCGGAACGCAGCGTCGCGAGCGGTCCTGGGCCGGGTGCCGTCGCCCTGCGGACACGCGCGGCCGCCGTTCGTGACGGGTCGAGCAGCAAGAGGTGCAGATCCCTGCGAACGCTCAATGCCTCGATCAGCTCGATGAACGGCGCGCCGCTCGGAAGCGTCGTCACACCGAAGACGGCGAGCCGGGCCGGCAACGCAACGGTGAGCCTCTCCGGTGCGCAGCTTGTCCAGCAGGCCGGGCATGCGCTCGGGCGGGCTGGGGACTGCTACCGCGGCGCGGACGAGGCGCCACAGGTGGGGCTGCCAGCTGTCGTGCGCGGCCAGGGGGCGGCCGGTGGGGTCGACGTCGTGACCGGCGCTCCAGGCGAGCACGAAGCTCGGGCCGGCGCACGGCGTACCGGTCGAAGAGATCGGCGAGACGCCGGGCACGGCCGAACCAGGTCGCACCGGGGGGTAGGAGCGTGAGACGACCGAGGCGCTCGTCGCCGGCACCGGAACGCAGCACCTCGAGCACCGCCCAGACGAGACAGTCGACCTGCCAGGGGTCGGCGAGGGCGCTTTGGCTCGCGAGCACGACCTGACGCAAGGCGCCGGGAAAGGTGAACTCGATGTTCGCCGCGACACCGTCGCCCGCCCCGGGCGCGGAGGCACCGAGTGATCTCGCCAGCTCGAGGGCGAGCCACCGTCGCATGCCCGCGGTCGGCACGGCGACCCATTCCCGGGACATCGGGTCCTCGAGCGGACTTGCGAGCACTTCGGCGAGCACCGCTGCGAGAGGCTCCACGCGGCCGGCGTTGTGGAGGTGGAGCACGGTCGCACACTACCGGCGGGCTGTGACGCCCAGCGGGCCGTCGCCCTCGACGGGCCCACCCCGCTCGGGTACCGTCCAGGCCATGTCGATCCTGCTCGAGCTGGACCTCACCGGAGCAATCGTCGAGGACGTCGGTTCTCATCCTGTCGAAAGGCTGATGAACCGACGCCGCCTGGCGCTGCGCACGCTCGTGAGCCGGCTCGCGGCCGCCGCCGAGGACTCCCACGTCGTCGGATTGCTGGCGAAGCTGGGTGCCACCTCCATAACGCTTGCCCAGGCCCAGGAGCTGGCGGACGCCGTGGCGCGCTTTCGGGCCAAGGGCAAACAGGCGATCGCCTGGGCGGAGACCTTCGGCGAGCTGGGGCGGGGAACGACCGCCTATGTGGTGGCCACCGGTTTCGGCGAGCTCTGGCTGCAGCCTTCGGGGAGCATCGGGCTCATGGGCGCGGTGGCGGCCGGCACATTCGTACGGGGCGCCCTCGATCACGCCCAGGTCGAGCCGTTGTTCTCGCAGCGCCACGAGTACAAAAACGCCCCGGACACCTTCTTGCGCACGGAGTTCTCCGAAGCCCACCGCGAGGCGACCGGACGGCTGGTCGAGTCCGCCTACGAGCAGGTCGTCGCCGCCGTGGCGGCTGGGAGGCGCCTCGCGCCCGAGCGCGTACGCGAGCTCATAGACACTGCGCCCATCCCCGCGTCCAGAGCTCAGGAGGCCGGCCTCATCGACCACGTCGGCTACCGCGACGCCGTCCGCGAGGCGGTCGAGCGCCGCTGGCCCGAGCGGCCGGCGCTGCTCTACCTATCGCGCTACGAGCGGCGGTGGGACAACGTCCGCAAGGCGATCCAGAGCCGTCGCCCCGCCGTCGGGCTCGTCGAGGCGATCGGCCCGATCCGCCTCGGGCGCTCCAAGCCGGGCCCGGTCGGGCGCGCAGCCGGCTCGGACACCGTCGCGGCGGCATTCCGCGTCGCGGTGAAGAACGAGAACATCAAGGCGATCGTCTTCCGGGTCAACAGCCCCGGCGGGTCCTACGTCGCCTCGGACACCATCTGGCGCGAGGTGTGCAGGGCTCGTGAGGCATCCAAGCCCGTCGTGGTCTCGATGGGAGACGTGGCCGGGTCAGGCGGGTACTTCGTGGCCATGGCCGCCGACGTCATCGTGGCCGAGCCCGCGACGCTCACCGGGTCGATCGGTGTCTTCGGCGGCAAGCTCCGCACGCGCGGCCTTTTCGAGCGCCTGGGCGTGAATATCGAGACTCTCGGACACGGCCAGCATTCGCTCATGTTCTCCTCGCAGACCGGCTTCAGCGAGGATGAGTGGGCCAAGCTCGACGAGTGGCTCGATTTCGTCTACGAGGACTTCACCGCCAAGGTCGCCCGAGGACGCTCCATGACACGCGAGGCGGTCCACGAGCTGGCCCGCGGCCGGGTCTGGACGGGGGCCGACGCCGCCACGCGCGGGCTCGTCGACGAGCTCGGCGGATTGCGCCGTGCCGTGGAGATCGCCCGCGAACGCGCCGGGCTGCCACCCGACGCCCGCCTGCGCCCGGTCCTCGCGGTCTCCCCCCTGCAGCGCCTGCGCCAACCCCGCAACAGCGACGACCCGGCGGCCTTCCTGCAAGCCCGCGGACTCGGTCCGGCGTTGACCGAATGGGGAGGTAACGCTCGGCTGGCGGCGGCGCTGGGGCTTCCACCAGCCGGGCCACTGACCATGCCGATGGGGCCGCTGCGGTGAGCGGGAGGGCCGAATCACACGGTGCGTCGGTGACCTTGCCGGCCCACGCGCCCTCAAGCGGGAAGGGCCGACCCCCGGCGGACCCGGCTCACGCCGAACAAGCCTGAGCGACGATCTCGAGCGTCCGGGCGGTCCTGAGCGCCGCCTCCTCGGCGAGGTGCGCGGACGCCTCCTCCTCGCGCAGTACGGCATGGATGTGACGCAGAGCCGCGGTGAAAGAGCGCACGTCCAGCGTCGGGTGCTCCACGGTCTCTTGCCCGTCCCGGCGCAAGACGAGGGTGTCGGCCGGCGCAGGGTGGAACGGGTTGGTCAAGTGGATCTGCCCTTCGGTGCCGAGCACCCGGGTGAAGGTGTCGAGGGCGCGACAGAATCCACAGCCGAGCACGAGCCGCTGGCGTCCGTAGTCGACGATCGCCATCGCCTCGGTCTCGACGGCGCCGTTGCCGGTGGAGAAACCCGCGACATCGCCCACCGACGGATCGCGAGTCGCAAGGACCTCCTGGGCCAGGCGGATCGGATAGCAACCGACATCGGCGAGAGCGCCCCCGCCCAGCTCCTCGGACAGCCGGATGTCCTCCGACCGGGCCAGGCTGAAGTAGAAGAGGCTGGTCAGCTCTCGAACCTCGCCGATCGCGCCTCCGGCCAGCAGGTCGAGCAGTCTGCGGTGCTGAGCCTGGAAGAGGAAGACAAAGGCCTCCCACAAGAGCGAGCCTGTGGTGGCGGCCGTCTCCAACACCGCCTCGGTCTGTGCAGACCCGACACAGAGCGGCTTCTCGCACAGGACAGCCTTGCCCGACTCGAGGGCGCGCTGGGTCCAGCGCTCGTGGTGGGAGTTGGGCAGCGCGACATAGACGGCGTCGATGTCCGGCGAGTCGACCACGGCGTCATAGCCCTCCGCGGCGCGCTCGACGCCGTGAAGGTTGGCAAAGGCCTCTGCCCGGTCGTGTTCCCGACTGGCGACGAGTGCCGCCCGTCCGCCCCCCGCCTCGTGCAGCCCCGGTAGGAACTGCCGCCCGGCGATGTGCGCCGCTCCCAAGATGCCCCAGCGCACTTCGCCCGTAGACCGGTCGACGCTCATGGACGCTCCCGACCGCGTGACAGCGGCGCTGCGCAATCCGGAGGCCAACGCCGGGTACTGACGCCGCGACCGTGATCCGGCCCCGTCTCCATGCCGATCGCCGTCCCGGGACCCGCCCGTGGGCAAACGGCCTCGCCGCTGCCCAACAGCTGACACGAGATCGGGTAGGTCGGCTCCGTGCGAACAGTATGGATCCCCCTGCTTTGCTCCGCGTGATCGATCTCGGGAGCCGGCTCGATGGTCTTGGCGAGGCGCTCGTCCGTGGTCGGGTCAGGCCCATCGCGGCTCGGGTCGACGGCACAGCCGTGGAGCTGACCGGTCGCCCCAACGGGTACGGCCGACGTCACCCCAACGGTTCGCGGTGCCGGTGCGGATTACGGCGGGCCTGCTCGCGACCGATACGCTGCGCCCGGCGCATCCGCGTTCCAGCCAGTCAGAGGAGGGCCTGCATCGTGCTGATCGCGGTGGCCGGGGGCCTCGGCGGGGCGCTGTGCTTCGCCCTGGCGGCGCTGTGCGCCTCGAGCTTCCAGCCGCGAGATCGGCGCCGTGTCAACCCTCGCCTGGGTGATGGCGGCCGGGCTCGGCGTGCTCGTCGTCCCGATCGCGCTCGTCGGACACCCGAGTCACCTCTCGGGGGACACCGTCGCCCTGCTTTGCATCGCAGGGCTCAGCAACATCGCCGGGCTTCACCTCGAGTACGTGGCGTTTCGGCGCGTCGCCGTCGGCGTCGTCGTCGCCGTTGCCTCGACCGAGGGCATGGTGGCAGCCGTTCTGTCGTCAGTTTTCGGGGCGCCGCTGGCCGCCAGCACGATCGTGCTGCTGGTCGTGATCACCATCGGCGTCGTGCTGGCCGCCGCTCACCTCGACCCGCCCGGTGACGAGCTGGCCGGCTCCCAGTCACAAGACGACCCGCGGTCGCTCCCAGGCCAGGTCATGAGGAGGCTGGACGGATCTCACACCCGTTCCGCCCTCCTCGTCATCCCGGTGGCGCTCTTGTTCGGGACCACCCTTTACGCCACCGGACACGCCGGGACGGAGGCACCGATCATCTGGGCGCTGCTGCCGGCAAGGCTGTTCGGCACGCTTCTCATAACGGCCCCACTGCTGGTCCGCCTGAAATTGAGGATCAGCCGGCGCACGTTCCCGCTCGTGTTGAGTGCCGGGGTCGCGGAAGTCGTGGGTCTCCTTAGCTACACCTTCGGGGCGCGTCACGATCTCGCCGTCGCCGCCGTGCTCGCATCGCAGAGTGCTGCCATCACTACCGTCGCGGCGTACTTCCTCTTCGGCGAGCGGCTCCGCCGCCACCAGGTCCTCGGGGTCGCCACAGTGATCGTGGGTGTCGTGACGCTCAGCGCCCTGCGGGGTTGAAGCTCCCCGTAGCTCCGGGTCGGGCGACCGGAGGGACCTACACTCCCCGCATGCGCCTGAGCCTCGAGCAGGGACGCGTGATTGCCAGCCTCATCGAAAAGCAGCTGACGACGCCGCAGCAGTACCCACTGAGCCTCAACGCGCTGGTGGCAGCCTGCAACCAGAGCTCGAACCGCGACCCGGTGCTCCGCTACGACGACGGCACGGTGCAGCAAGCACTGGCTTCGCTCAAGGAGATCGGGCTGGTCCGTTTCATCTATCCGTCGCGCGGCGGGTCGGCGACCCGGTACCGCCAGGTGCTCGACGAGTACCTCGGTATCGGCCAGGAGGCGCTGGGCCTAATAGCCGTCCTGCTGCTGCGTGGTCCCCAGACCGCCGCCGAGCTGCGCGCCCGGACCGAGCGAATGGCGCGCCTCGGCGGTATCGCCGTCGACGCGGAACTGGAACGTATGGCCAACCGTCCCGAGCCGCTCGCGCGCCGACTCGCGCGCCGCCCGGGACAGAAGGAAGAGCGTTGGGTGCAGCTACTCACAGTGGCGGCGCCACCGGACAGCCATGACAGCCCAGCGGGTGGGACGGGCGCTGACCGGGCTCCCGAGCTCGAGTCCAGGAGGGCGGACCTGGAGGGGGCCGGTGACGACGAGTTGCCCGAACCGAAAGGCAGCGCGCTGCGTGCCCTGGCGGACGAGGTCAATGGGCTGAGGGCGGAGGTGGCGGCACTGAGAGCGGTCGTCGAGCGGCTGCAGACAGAAGAGGCCTCGTGGCGGGCAGCAGTCGAGCAGATCCGGACCCGGCTTTTCCCTAAGCCTGGAACCACCGCCCAGATAGGCCTTTGATAGCCTGACCATCCGCGAAAAAGGTGCCGCGATCAGGGAGAATTGGACTCGCCAAAGAAGCAATTCGCCAGATCAGAAAGGCACCTTTTCGATGCCATTTTCTCACAGCCCGTCGCGCCTGTCGGTGATGTTCGATGACGACCGCGCCGTCGCTGATGCGGGTCTTGCTCTCGTCGGTGTGCTGAGCGAGATGCTCGGTCTCGAAGTTCTTGCCGAAGAGCTGGTCGAGGTCCATCCCTTCCCAGGACGTCGGGTCGCGACGCTCGTGCACGCCATGGTCGCCGGCGCGCAATGCATCGATGACGCCGACGTGTTGCGGTCTGGGTCGACCGTGGAAGTTCTCGCCCACAAGGTGATGGCGCCTTCGACGCTCGGGACGTTCCTCCGGGCTTTCAGCTTCGGCCACGTCCGCCAGCTCGACAAGCTCTCCGAGGCGATGCTCACCCGGGCGTGGTCGCTTGGCGCGGGGCCCGGTGCCGAGCCGATGACCATCGACCTCGACTCGACGATCTGTCCCGTGCACGGGGACCACAAGCAAGGTGCCGCCTTCGGTTACACCCACGTCCTCGGTTACCACCCACTGGTCGGCACGCGTGCAGATACGGGCGAGGTCCTCCACGTCCGGTTCCGAACCGGATCGGCCGGATCGGGCCGAGGGGCGGAACGGTTCGTCAGAGAGCTCGTCGGGCGTGTGCGACGTGCGGGGTCAACCGGCCCGATCAGCCTTCGGGCCGATGCGGGCTTCTACTCCCGCCATGTCATAAAGGCCTGCCGGGACCACGGTGTCACCTATTCGATCACCGCACGGCAGACCGAAGCGGTGAAAAGGGCCATCGAGGCAATCGACGAAGCGGCCTGGGTCCCGATCGACTACACCGATGCCGGCGAGGCGTGGGTGGCCGAGACCACCTATGGCGACGGGCATCGCCTCGTCGTGCGCCGGACAAAGCTCGCCGATCCCCAGCCGGCGCTGTTCCCCACCTTCCGCTACCACGCTTTCATCACCGACCGTGTGGGCGACGCCGTCCTCCTCGACGCCGACCACCGGCGCCACGCCGTCGTCGAGGCTCGCGATCAGGGACTTGAAGGAGGGATCGGGACTTTCGCACTGCCCTTCGGGGCGCTTTGGCGCCAATGGCGCCTGGACGGTGTGCGCGACGATCGCCCACAACCTCATCCGCTGGCTCGGCTCACTCGGGCTTCAGATCCACGGACCGCTCGTCTCCAAGACGATCCGACGGCGGTTCCTCAACCTTCCGGGTCGCATGACGCGCGGTGCACGACGGCGCCGGCTCCACTTGCCGACGAACTGGCCCTGGGCCAAGCAGTGGACTGCCTGCTTCGAGAGCCTCTGCGCGCTCCGGACCTGAACCAGCCCCCACCGAGATCGCTTGTGGCGTGCCCGGCGATCTCCAGCACGAGCACCATCGGTGACAGGCGAAACGAACACGCCCCCGACTCGGACACGGGCCGATAGGTAGTCGCGATGCCGCCAAAATCCAGCAACTCAGGGCCCAGCAGTCACCTCACCGGGGTCGGACGGTGGATCGAGGCTAAGAGCTCCGGACGGGTCGAGGTATTGAAGGACCGGTTGACGGCTCGTTGCGGTACCGCGGCCTTCCTGATCGCCAGCCGCTCGAGCTGGGCACAGAGCCGGGCGATCTCTCGTTGCGGCTCGCCGGGACGAAGAAAGTTGCGGACGCGAGTGAGGACGCCGCGCTGGTGCGAGCTGAGCACGCCCGAGCGCACAACACGCTCGAGCGGGGTGGCGGCGGCGGCTTGGCGCTTTATGAGCTTGGAGCCGACGCGCTCGCGACCCACGAGCTCTTGCTGGGTCAAGAGCAGGTTCGTGAAGACCCGGTCGAGCTCCCAGATCCTGTTCAGCACCACGAGCCTGCCAAGTCAATCAAGACGCAAGTAGCCGGCGGGCTCGCGGACGTGGGTCCAGTTCTTCTGCTCGGCGTGCGCCCCGTCGTTCTTGTTGCCCGGGCGGCTTCGTGTGAAGGCGATCTTGTGCTCCACGCAGTAGTCGAACAGGTGCGCGTTGATGAACTCTGACCATTGTCCGAGTCGATCCCGAGGATCGGGAAGGGAAAGACAAGCCGGGCGTGCTCGGTCGACTCGTGACAAAGATCGCCGCCTTGTTGTTCTTGACGAGCGGTTCACCGTCCAGCCCGTGGCGACGTCATGCCTCGTGAGCGTGAAGCAGAACTCCCCAAAGCTGTTGCCGCCCTCGTGGCCGACCCGGTTTGGTATGACTGTGACCGCGGAACGAGGCGGGCACCTTTGGGCAGGCGGCGGTCGATGGTCGCCGCGCTCATCTCCATGAGCAGCTCCGCCTCGGTGTCGCTGAGCTCGAGCTCGCCGTGACGCCTGAGCAACGGTCCGAGGACCGCCAGCATCGGTACCAGGCGTTTGCCGGCCGGCGCCCGGGCGCCGCGCCAGCACAGCTCGAAGGCCGAGACGAACCCGGGCCGAGTAGATCGGCGTGCGGGACCGCCGGGCGCGCACCAGGCGGATCTCGCCGACGTCGCGAAGCTGAGACCTCGCATAGTCCCGGTCCCAGCCGGTGAGCTCGACCAGCTGGTCGAGGATCGCACCCTTCTCCGCCCGCGCTCCCCGCCGATAGGCCGCCGACATCTTGGCCGTGACCGCGCGTCGCTCGCCCATCGATAGCTCCATGGATCAGGCGTAGCTGACACCGTCACCAAAGCGGAGGTCTTGGTTGAGACAACGATCCCTGCCACGCGGAGGTTTCTGATGAGAGTCGACGCGGAAGCTGGAGCCGCGTGTACCGTCGTTCGGGTAGGCTGAGCAGGTGCGACGTGCCCTTGCGATCGTTCTGGTCATCGTCGGAATCGCTGCCATCGTGGTTGGCGTGCTGTACCTAACCCAGCCAGCGCATTCGCTACCAACGTTCTTCCCCGGCTATGTGGCCCACGCGGTCGGTAAGCATTCGAAGCGTGGTTACGCAGGCATCGCATTCGGCGGCGTGCTCGTCATCATCGCGGTCGTGGTCGTTTTCAGCGGTTCGCGACAGCAACCTCCTCGCTCGTGAGAGCCTGACAGCGCCGCCAGCTCCGTGGCTTCCACCTTCTCCCTTTCCCGTCACACTTCCACGAGCTGGGCGACTGCCATGGTGCCAAGGCAAGAAGGAGATGAAGCGACCGGTTTCGCCGAGCACCCTGGCCGAGACAACAAGACCGGCGGTCACGGGCTGTAGCCGTCAAGTCTCGGGCGACGTTTGGGAGCCATCAGCGTCACAGATCTGAGGTGCGGGTTGCTCACCACGAAAACCGCGTGGTGCTCCAACCCGGAGAACCGGAGAGAAAAGGCGTCCCCACCCACTAATGAACCTCGCGTAATACAGTGACATTCGACGGTGCGGGTGGGATACTGGTCGTATGTCATCAGCGCGACCGCGACGGGACTTCGAGGCGATGGAGGAGCGGCGGAAGAAGGCGGCAAAACTGTTCGCCCGAGGTCTTTCCCAGGCCGATGTCGCGCGCGAGCTCGACGTGTCGCGCCAGAGCGTCAGCCGGTGGCAAGCGGACTTCCGGCGCGGCGGCAGCGCGGCACTGCGGGGGGCAGGGCGTGCGGGGCGCAAACCGAAGCTCGCCCCCTCGGATCTGAAGCAGCTCGAGAGAGCGCTGCTTCGTGGAGCTCGGGCGGCGGGCTATCCCACCGATCTGTGGACACTCCCTCGGATCACCGAGGTGATCGAGGTCCTCACCGGGGTCACCTATCACCCAGGCCATGTCTGGCGGCTCATGGGACAGCTCGGCTGGAGCCCACAACGACCCCAGCGCCTCGCGAAAGAACGTGACGACGAGGCGGTCGCGACCTGGGTGCGGAACCGTTGGCCCGTTGTAAAAAAAACGCCCGGCGAAGGCGGGCCTGCATCGTCTTCGAGGACGAGTCCGGCGTCTCGCTGAGCCCTTCGGTCCGGCGCACCTGGGCACCGAAGGGGAAGACGCCTGTATTGCGGACACACTTCAACTGGAAGCGCCTGTCGATGGCCGCCGCCCTCGTGTACGCACACGACGGCGGCGCTCGTGTCCTGTTCTCGTCGCGCCCCGGTTCTTACGACACCGACAGCCTGATCGAGTTCCTCGGCGAACTGCACGTCGAGCTCGACGGAGAAAAGGTCACCCTCATCTGGGACGGCCTCACGAGTCACCGGAGCAGAGCAATGCGCGCCTTCCTCGCGCGACAGCGCCACTGGCTCGTCGTCGAGCGCCTCCCCGCTTACGCCCCCGAGTTGAACCCGGTCGAGCTGTTGTGGGGGAACTTGAAAGCGGGCGAGCTCGCCAACCTCTGCGTCGACACGGTCGGCGAGATGGAACGGGCGGCGAACCAAGGCATCGCCCGGATGCAAGGCGAGAGCGAGCTCGCGCTGTCTTTCCTCAGGCACACCGGGCTTTCATTATGACCTGACTGTCACTGTATTACGCGAGTCTCATTAAGTCGTACTTGTTGGCCACGTTCAGCGCATCGTCTGGCGCGAACCGTAGCCACTGACTGGCAGGCCGGACATCGGCGACGTACTGCCCAATGTGCTCGGCCACCGGCAATCCGTTCAACACCGCGGAGGTCTCATTGATGCGCAGAATACGGAAGTCTGTGTCCTCAAGACAGAACCCGACGGACACGTTGGATGGGAGCGTTTCGAGCGGTATAAGGGCTTCCTTGGAGCGGGGGAGATCGGCTCCGGCGCGTCTGACGTCCTCGATGTCAGTGGCGGTGCCGATCCATTTGAGGACATGCCGTTCTCATAGAAGCGGTCGGGTTCCCACGTCGTGCCAGCGGTACCGGCCGTCGAAGCACCCGAAGCAGCACTCAATGCCCACCGGAGTCCTTGTTCTGGCAGCTGTCTCGCAAGCGAGTTGCACGCGATCGGCGTCATCTGACTGAGCGATCGAAAGCCACTTCCACCCGAACAGGTCCTCCTTCGGCAACCCTACGTGATCGGTCCTGGGTGTTGGTCGCGAGTCGCCATCCGCACGACCTGCGGCATCAACTCCGCCGCTTGGCGAAAACCGCTCAGCGAGAACTCCCTGCTTCGGATGAGGCGGTGGCGCCACCCTGCAACGTCCCCAACCATTCGAGAGTAACTGGGCGCCACCGGGAAATCGACACGGCAACGAGAGCCTCAAGGGTTGTCTGGGCGGCGCCGGGGTACCGTTCCGAACCCTGGTCGCATCACTCACGTCGTTCGAATGGTTACCGTCCGGTCGCGTTGAGTGCCGAATTGGTCGGTGCTCTGCCGCTACTCGTCTCGCCTCACGACGCTGGACGATCTCTCATCGGGTGCCGCACCTCCGAATGGCCACACGCCGGTAGCGATTCCTTCGATGATGCAGCTCGCCAGTTCCCCAACCGTCAGTTCAAGAGCGGGAGCCAGTTGGCCGGAGATTCGCCAGATGTCTGCCGACCCCGGCTGAGGCCATCCGAAGGTCCATGTGTAGTCCTCCAGCCAGAATCCGACCACCGACCCCGGCGTATGCACCTGCAAGAGATGCGAAAAGAAAGTACCTCGAGATACGGTCAGCTCGATGGGAACGCCGGTCAACTCGCGAAGCAACTGAACGCCCCGATCGCCAACCTTCTCCTCGCTGTCATCGCCCTCCCACGTCTCCTCACCGACCAACAGATCGGCGTTGACATACCAAGCGACTTGTCGAGCTCGACCAACCCAGTCGCCAGTCGTAGCCGCGAGATCTGCCTCGAGCTCGTTCCTCAGAGCTTCTTTCTCCTGCCCGGAAAAGCGATATCGCCATCCGGTCCACAAGAGCGGTTCCGGGTTCCCAAGGGGTCGCCGCTCGGCAAAGAGCCAGGCATGCGGATCCACGGGAACAAGCTGCTCCTCCTGATCAGGGATCAACGCCTCGATGCGCTCCCTCAGGTTTTGGCTCATCGGCGAATCACCAAGAACCACGTCTGTCGCCAGTCGCGGCAGCCACCCCGGCTCCTCAAACCCCCTGCCGAACCCGGACACCGGGCCCGCGAATACCGAGAAGTTGACGATGGGATCAAGCCCCGCCCTGGCCTCTGTGAAGACACCCTCGTCCCACAGCTGGAGCATCCGATGCCATCTATAGCGGGATGCCGCTTCAAGAACGCTCTGTGCCGTCATCGCCGTGTCGGCGCCCGCAAAAGGCCCGACGGTCGCAGAACCGTGAATCGGGAGGTCTGGCCATGATGCAATGAGCGCGCGATCATCCCCAGGGTCAATCCGGTAGGTGGTCACGGCATCGCCCCCTCGCGATGGCGCCCCGTCCTTCTAGACCTCCAAGGCACGCCGCCGCGAAGGCACTTCATCGTGTGGGAGTGGTTCGCGCCGTTCCCGCCGACACGAGTCGAGGAAATGGCCCTCCCGAGCCACATCTCAATGTTGCAGCCTGACCGGCTAGCAGAAGCGATCTCGCCGGGCGTCCTTATTGGCTCGAGTTGGTCGATCACCTCTGCTAATCCTCGTGCATCGGGAACCACACCGGTCGGCCGCGGGCCCCCAAGTTGGTCTGGCGGATGGGCCTCGCGGTAGACGCTGGACACCTCGGCGCCACCGACGAGGCGGTTTGCGCAGTGTAGCGACCCCGCTTGCGACGCGCGCAAGCGCATTGCCGACTCCCTGCACGTGCGCCCGCTAGCCATGTCGCCAAATCGGGTGCGGCCTTGAGACCCCGCAAACGCCAACCGGGCCAGCGTCGGGACGAGCTGGCAAACTGACCTTGTGCGCGGCTGGCAGAATCTCAGCCATGCCTGTAATTGCTTATCCACCGGGGTTGATCCTGACAGAGCGTGAGTTCGCTGTCCCGCTTCGCTACTCAGATCCGGACAGCGAGCGGATCACGGTCTTCGCTCGGGAGGTCGCGGCTCCTGACGGGCGCGACAGACCATTTCTCCTGTACTTGCAAGGTGGTCCGGGCATGGAGGCTCCGCGGCCGAAGGCCCACCCGTCGGCGCCCGGCTGGTTGGAGCGTGCCCTAAGAGACTTCCGCGTACTCATGCTCGACCAGAGGGGAACTGGCCGGTCAACCCCGGTTGCGACTCTCGACGGGATGAGCCCCGAAGAACAGGCTCGCTACTTGGCGTGTTTCCGTGCCGACTCGATCGTGAAGGACGCTGAGTTCATCCGAAATGCAGCTCGGCGTGAAGCGCTGGAGCGTGCTCGGTCAGTCCTTCGGTGGCTTCTGCGTGCTCCACTACCTGTCGGTGGCACCGGAAGGCCTCGCCGAGGCCTTCCTTACCGGCGGGTTACCCCCGATCGGTCGCCATCCCGACGAGGTCTACCGCGCCACTTATGCCCGGATACTGCAACGCTGTCGCCGCTACTACGAACGCTATCCGGGCGACCGGGAACGGGTGCGCAGACTGCAGTCCTGGCTGGCCGAAGAAGAGGTGACGCTGCCTGGAGGGGACCGCCTAACACAAAGGATGTTCCGCCAGCTCGGCTGGATACTCGGCATGAGCGACGGAGCGGAGCACCTGCACTACGTAATAGAACTGCCCGAGGGCTCTCCGGGGTTCTTGCACGACGTCGAGGACGGCCTTCCGCCGTTTGCTCGCAATCCGCTCTACGCGGTCGTTCACGAGTCCAGCTACTCCGACGGTGCGGTCACCAACTGGTCGGCCGCCCGAGTACAGCCAGACGAGTATGAGAAGGAACCTGAACTCTTCACCGGTGAGCACGTGTTCCCATGGATGTTCGACGACTACGGGGCGCTGCGGCCCCTGCGCGAGGTAGCAAACTTACTGGCCAACCACCAGTGGCCGAGGCTGTACGACGCCCAGCGCCTACGGAGTTGCGAGGTTCCTACAGCGGCAGCAATCTACGCCTATGACTTGTACGTGGAGCGAGCGTTCTCCGAGGAGACGGCGGAGATGATTCCAACCATGCGTACCTGGCTGACCAACGAATTCGAACACAACGGACTGCGCGCAGACGGTGGGCGAATACTTGGCCGCCTGATCAGCTTGGCGCGGGGTTACTGAGGCAGGACTCCAAGATTGATCTGGGCGCACGGAACTCAGACCGAGGAGTGACTGGTGAGGGCATTTGGAAAGGTCAGTTTCGCGACGCCTACTCGTCAGAACTGGCCGGGCGCACGCCGCATGGTAAGCGGCTATCAGACGAAACCAGCCCTGGCTTCGGTGCCGGAGTCCTCAGCGCTTCGCGACCCTGCGACGAACAGAGTGCTTCAACTCGCGGCCTAACCTCATGCTTCTCAAGCACGTGCCCGCCAAGCTCGACCACTGATTCCGACACCTGGGGACGTCCGCCCGACATCCGACTCGCCCCGGTACCACCGCCCATCCCACAGTTCCTCGTCAGAGCTGCACAGGCCGTGAGCGCACTCGTCTTACCGCTGCGAAAGCAGCGCGGATCATCAACCGCGTCATGGTCATGGCCCCGACCCAGCTTCAGTCGACCGGGGCTTGTCCCGGCGGTCCGGTGCTCATCGGGCTGATCCCAGGTAACGAGCGCCTGGCTCATCAGCTGTTGTCTGAATACGGCAGGAAGATTGCCATCACCTTAGGTCTCACGACCTGCGACGGTCTCCGGGTGGCAGCTCACGCTGTGGCAGGTTGCCGCCGTCGGCACCTCCGCCGGTCGGACTTCGCCTCGCGCTCCGGCTGGACCACCCCTCGGTCCGTTCTAGTGCCGACTTCTTTCGACCGCCTCCGTGAGTGGGCGCGGTCCGCGCAGCTTCACAATGGACACGGGAGAACCCCTTGAGGCGGTGCTGGTGCGCCCCGGGACGCGGCAGGTGATCGGTGACTACAGCGGAGCAATCGCCTGCGGTGGTGGCGGTCCTCGCGTGAAGCCAGGACAGTCTTCGACGATCTCGGTCGTTGGGGGCACGCCTCGCTGGGATGGTGGACTCGGCTCGCCACCCGTGGCAATCCGGGTAGCCGCGTAGTCCCTCGCCGCGAGCCACCGGACAAACATCGCAACAAGTCTCGTGAGCGCTGGAACTGTTTCAGCCGGCTTGGAAACCGGTTGGAACAAGGAGCAAAGTCCGGGTTCCTGAGATTCTCGCTCAAGGTCCGCGCGGCAGTCACTTGGCAGCCCCGGGGGACGTACGGGGGTCGAGCGATTCAGGCCATCAAGGCATCCAACGGAGAATTCGCACGCATGTGCGAGGCCCTCGGCCGGACGAGAGGCTCCGGTTGAGTGCTCAGTTGACGACCGGCGCGATGACCACCGGCTGGTTGCTTCTGCGGGTTCATCTTCGCGACCGCTTCGGAGTTGCCCGATTCGTCCCCACAGATGACTTCGGGCTCAGCGTCGCAAGACTGGACTCAGAGCCGGTGCCGTTTCGGTGCTCGAGTTCTTACACCGGGATCTTCGCCAGATAGGGTCCGGACGGCGCGAAGAAGACCTTTGCCAGCTCGACGGGCCGGTAATCATGCTTGTACAGCGACCAAGGCGAGTAGACCATCCACCAACCGCGAGAGTTGTGGAACAACGACTCCTCCCCAGGCCCGCCGCCTTGAGAGTTCGCGGCGAGCCATGGCCTCGCGGAGCTGGGCGTGCACGGGCCCTCCGGGCCTGCGCACTTCGCCACTCCGATCGAGTAGCCGGGACCGTTGAACCACGACCCCGAGTAGAAAAGCCAATACGTGTGCACGGCGTAAACCATGTCGGGCGCCTCTATCAACCCGCCGTCCCAGACGTGCCGGCTGCCACTCATGAGCAGGTGTCTGGCTCCTACGAACCGTTCACCGTTCTTCGATAACTCTTGCGCCCACAGATGCGTCGGGGGCGAGCCCGGGTCCGCGTTGTCGTCTGATTTCCAGTCGAGGTAGAGCCGGCCGGCCGGGGCGAGGAACGTCCGCGGGTCGATCGCGCCGTGATGGTTGAACTGACAAACAAGCGGTGGGCCGGCCGCGGGTGTGAACGGACCAGTGGGCGCTCCTGCCGTGGCGACGCCGATGCACTGGGCACGTTGGGAGAAGCCGGACTCGTCGGCTCGGAAGTACGTGGACTTCTCGGCCCAGGCGTCGAAGTACATCATGTAGCGCCCCTCGATCATGCGGACGTCCGGTGCCCAGGTGAAGCCGGTCTCGGCCCAGGCAGGCACCGTCGCCAGGGCCGTGCCTGTCTTTTCCCAGCGCAACAGGGTCCGGCCCTCGCTTGTCGTCAGTGAAACCGGGGGCGTGTCGAAACCGGTTTGGCTTGCGTACAGGTAGTAGCGGCCGCGCAGCTCCACGACCATGGGGTCCGGCAAATTGCGGTCGAGGATGAGCACTCCCGGAGACGACATGTCTGCATGCGGTGGGAAAAGCCTGGTCACCGGACGGGCCGCGGGACGGCGGGCACCCGAGCTCGCAAGTGGAGCAGCTGCTGCTGCGTCGCCGGCGGACGCGCCCCATCGACCCCTGACCCGCACTCGGAGCAAAGGCGAACACGCCGCCGATGCCAAGCAGGACGGCGCCCACCAGGGCCGCCTTCCAGGAGGCCTTCGCGCGCCCGGACGTCGGGCGCGAGGACGCGAGCTGCTCTCTCATACCGTCGACGATGCTAAGTGCTGTCATTCCCGCGGCATGGCACCGACCAAGTAAAGGACGCGGGACCGGGACACACCCAACACGTGCTCCGACGCCTCCGACGACCAACAATCGGCTGGCGCGGGTTTATCTTCCTACCAAACGTGCGCGCCTACCGGGAAGACCGTCTCGACGGAACAGGCATCTCACCGATCTTCCCCTCTGGGACAGGGCCGACGGCCGTTCTCGGGAGGGAAATGCTCGCGACCGGCCTGAAGGCCGTGATCACCTGCGTCGACCCGACACAGCTGCCAGGTGCATTTGCCGGTCGGGCCTTCGACGCTGAACTGCGCGGTGAGCTTCCCACAGGAGTCCATCCTTGCGGCGAACGCGGCGGGTTCCACACCTTCGTTTGGGACGGCCCGGGATTCCGTTCGCCCATGAGCATCCACATCGGCCCGCTCGTCGCGCGAGACGGTTTCGTCTTCTGGGACGTGACCGAACCCGGACGAGCGACCGGTTCGGGGACCGGCGGTGGATGAGGACTGCTTCGAGATGGAGGTGACCTGCGAGACCTCACCGCCCGGTAGCGCGAATTCGGCGGCAGACGGTGTCACGGCGTCGGAACGCCGAACCCGCCGATCTGCGCCAACCGCATGGACGGCTCGTGCGACCTGGGTCAGGGAGGAGGCAGCCGCGTTCGACGCAGGGGCACTGGCCCGTCCTGGGACAGTCGTCCGGCCGCTTCGTGACTCATCTCTTGCGCGCCTGGAGCGTGTAACTAGCCGCCAAGCGCCAGGGCCTGTCCTCGAGACGCCACTCGCCTAAGGCGTCCCGGCACATCCGACCGGGCATTGCGTTCCACGGGACGCTGTCGTGCTCGGCGAGGGCTGTGAGGTCCATGTCCGCCTCAAGGACTGCTGTGACGGTCTCGCCGAGGCCGTGGCTCCAACAATGGGCGACGTTATGGGAAAACTGCACCTCGGTCTCGACATACGTGCCACCCTCTTCAAGGATGAGTGGGTCGTCCAGCTGGAAGTACGGGAAGTCGACCACCAGACGGTCGAGGTGGGTCTCGTCAATGGAAAAGAGCATGGGATGGCCTTCTCGGATGAAGAGCCGTCCGCCTGGCCGGAGCAGGGCGGCAACAACCGCAGCCCAGCGCCTCACGTCGGGCAGCCAACATAAGGCCCCGATGCCCGTGTAGACGAGGTCGAACGAAGCGGGCTCGAGCCCGTCAAGGGCGCTGTAAACGTCCGTCTCGACAAACTCGATCGACGTACCGGTGCGTTCCGCGAGGTTCCTCGCCTGAGCGAGCGACGCAGGCGAGAAATCGAGGCCGGTCATCTGTGCGCCGAGGCGGGCCAGGGAAATCGTGTCAGTCCCGATGTGGCACTGAAGATGAACGCCCTTGACGCCGGTGAGGTCGCCCAGCCGAGGACGGTCGAAGCTGACCACCGAAGACAGGAACGAGGGATCCGAGACGAAACGCTCGAGTGCGTAGTCGGGCGAAGCCGCATGCGCAGGAGCTCGCTCGTCCCAATTGGCGCGGTTGACGTCGAGGTAGTCCCGCATCCCAACATGATGTCGCAAGCACGCGCAACAGACCAGGTTGCTCGGCAATGTTGGATTCCGACTTGGCGCCCGGCACGTTCGCGAAATGAGGAAGAAAAGCCCGGAGGCCGTGATCGAAATGGCGCGAGGCCAGCTCGGAGACCTGCGCCCGGCGTACGTGTCTCGCCGTCAACGCGGGCACCGGCCGTCGACGATGCCATCACCAGCTCGTCCGGAACACTTCGTCCAGCTCGCCGCGACAGCACCGGGTGCTCACGGTGAGCAGGCACCCACCGACGGAATCGGTGGGTGCCTGACCCGCGTTGGCTTGCGAGGGAGGTGATGAGCCGAGCACCCAACTCGGGATCACCTGCCAGGTCCGGGTTTCTGTCGCAACCTGGTCGAGACGCGGACGCGGGCTCGGAAGACGGAAATCGCCCCCTGCAAATCGAGCCGCGGTCCTTCGCTTCGGACTATCGAGCAGGCAAGCCCTCGCCCGTCTGCAGGCGCGTGGAAAAGTATTGGATCTCCGCGTACCAACCGTCCGGGCCCAACTCCCACGACCCGATCGGCCGGCCGATCAGAGCCTCCGCGCTGGCAGTGTCAGGCTCCGAATCGTCGAGACCCCCGATGATGCCCGGGACGCTCAGGATCGGGCCGTCCGCGCTGGCCAGCAGGTAGAGATACCCGGCGTACTTGCCACCCTGCTCGTTCGGCACATAGGCGACCGTGGGGGTACGAACGTCGTCACGGGCTCGCCGGGGTCGAAAGTCTGATTCGATCATTGGAACAAGCCCTTTCTCTGGGCAAGATGCCTGCCTGTCGACCTCGGCCGCGACGTCATCGAGTCGTCGCTATCCGGCGGCGGCCTCTCCTGGGCCGACCCGTGCCAGACGCCAGCCCACGAGGTGGACCGGGCGCGACAGCATCGCCGACAGTGGTGACTTCGACACGAAGTACGTCCTGGCTTTCGAGCATCGTCCACCTCCGAGCCTCCAGAAGTGTCCTCGCCATGCGCCATTACCCGGCCGGCGACGACCAGGGAACCCCCACGACTCGCGCGCGAGCCGATGACTGATTGTGATTTGACACCGTGGGCCACTGCAATGGCGATTCGGTTACAGGGCTGTGCCAGCAACTGGACTCTCAGGAAGGACTGCGACCTCTCCCAGTCAGCCCCGGCTGGCGGCCGGACGCCGGCCGCGCGGCGTGGTGTTCACAGGACCTGGTCGAAAGAGCTTTGCGAGCACACGATCCGGACGGGGCGGTCGCGTGACCGTCGGTCTGAGACGTGGACTGCCTCGCCGATGGCGCCACAGGTGTTCTTCGGCCCTGGCAAGAATGTGTCGTTCGGCCCTAGGTGGGACCGACCAGCCGGGCGCATACTGAACAAGGGTTGATAGTGATCGTAGATCAGGCCGCCGGTCCTCGGGGGTGACTGACAGATCGTGTCCCCTGATATCAGCACCCCGGATCCCCCCGGGGTGCTGTCGCGTCAGGACCTCAGATTTTGCCTGCTCGGTGACTCATACCAGTGCGCGAGTCTTCTCGGAGCCAACCGGGCCGCTCAGAGCTCGCGCGCGGCGAGCACTGAGCGCACGGGACCGCTTCACCGCGACAACTCAACTTGAGCAACCCGACACCCCGCGCGGTACCACTGAAGCCTGACGGGTTACGGGACCCCGGTGTCCCGGGACGTCTGGGTTCTGTCAGGTCTCCACGGCGGTCAGCTCGTCCCCATTCCATCGCTTCGCGACGCACGGGAGCTAGGTTCGATCTACGAAGAGGAGCGCTCGACATGCCAACACCGGATCCCAGTGCCCAGGCCGGCTCACCGCGTGACATCGCCGCGCTGACCGGCGCGCTGACCCTCGAGGAGAAGGCTGCGCTCACCGTCGGGGTCGACAACTGGCGAACCGCGAGCTTTCCCCGGCTCGGCATACCGTCGGTCAGAACGACCGACGGCCCGAACGGTGCTCGCGGCGACACCCGCAACCATTCGAGCATCACGCCCTCTGTGTGTATCCCCTCGGCAACCTCGCTCGGGGCGACCTGGGACCCTGCCGTGGTCGGACGAGCAAGCGCGATCGTGGCCCGACAGGCTCGCGAGAAAGGCTGCAGAGTCCTCCTCGCTCCCACCGTGAACCTGCACCGCCACCCTCTTTGGGGTCGGAACTTCGAGTGTTTCTCAGAGGACCCGGTGCTGACCGGAAAGCTGGCGGTCGCGTACATCGGCGGTGTTCAGGACAACGACGTCGCGGCGACGATCAAGCATTTCGTCGGTAACGAGGTCGAACACGAGCGCAACACTTGTTCGTCGGAGATCGACGAACGGGCCCTCAGAGAGCTTTACCTCCTGCCTTTCGAGTACGGGGTCCGAGTCGCCGGGGTGCTGGCGGTCATGACTGCGTACAACAGGGTCAATGGGCGCTTCGTCCCCGACGACGCCCGTCTGCTCGACGGCATCCTCCGCAAGGAGTGGGGATTCGCCGGGTTCGTCGTGACCGACTGGTGCGGGATCGCGACGACGGTAGCGGCAGCTGCTGCAGGCCTCGACCTGGAAATGCCTGGCCCGGCACGGGCGTTCGGTCCCGCGCTCGTCGATGCCGTGCGCTCGGGCGAGCTGGACGAGACGCAGCTCGACAAGATGGTTCACCGCATGCTTACGGTCTTCGACCGGATCGGGGCGCTCGACGACGCGCCGGTCGACGAGCATCCCGAAGACCGAGAAGAGGATCGTGCCTTCGTTCGCCGCGCCGCGGCCGACGGCATGGTCCTGCTCACAAACGACGGCCTCCTCCCCTTCGAAGCCTCCGGGCTCCACCGCATCGCGGTCGTCGGGCCGAACGCCGAACGGCTCACGATCATGGGTGGCGGAAGCGCAAACGTCACCCCCCACTACGTGCTGTCACCTCTGGGCGTGCTCCGCGAGCGACTGGGGGACGCAACCGAGGTCACCTACGCGCCCGGCGTCGCCGGCAACGGTGTCGCGGACGAGGCAAGCATCCAAGCGGCCGTCAGGTCCGTCGAGGGAGCCGACGCCGTCGTCCTTGTCGTCGGTACGGACGAGGCCTGGGAGAGCGAAGGCTACGACCGCGAGTCGATGGAGCTCCCGCGCAATCAGGACGAGCTGGTGAGACGGGTCCTCTCGGCCCATCCGCGCACCGTCGTGGTCGTGAACTCGGGCGCTCCTGTCACCCTCGGCTGGGCGGACAGCGCCGCGGCGGTACTCCAGACCTGGTTCGGTGGTCAGGAACTGGCGAACGCCATCATCGACGTGCTGCTCGGCGAGAGCGAGCCAGGTGGACGGCTCCCAACGACGCTGCCGGTGTGCCTCGAGCACACGCCGGCGTTCGGGAGCTTTCCGGGCGAGTCGAGCCGTGTCCGCTACAGCGAGAGCCTGCTCGTCGGTTATCGCTGGTACGAGACACGCCGGCTGCCTGTGCGGTTCGCCTTCGGCCACGGGCTGTCGTACACGAGCTTCGAGATCGGAACACCGCGCCCGTCCGCTTCGAGGTTGCAGCCGGACCGCAGCCTGAGCGTTGAGGTTCCGGTGACCAACATCGGCCAGCGCCGCGGTGCCGAAGTGGTCCAGCTCTATGTCGCGCCGCCGGGAGACGGCCGGTCCCGGCCGGGTGGCCGTTTCCGCCCGGTGAAGGAACTGCGAGCCTTCGCCAAGGTATGGCTCGAGCCGGGCGAGACGGCCACGGTGTCGCTCGCGCTGAACGAGCGCTCGTTCGCCTACTACGACGTCGCCGACACCGATTGGCCTGCGCTGCGTGCCCGGATGCCGGCCAGTGTGTTCAACCACGGCCGCGAGCCGTCGTCACTGCACCGGTCCCAAGCTGGTTGGTACCTCGATCCGGGTACATACCAGCTCCACGTCGGACGCTCGTCCGCCGACATCGCTCACGTCGTCGAGGTGGAGGTGACCGGCGACGACTCGCCCCTTCCCTACGCGCTCTTGCCGCAGTGACGTTTCGGCGAGGATCCCTCGGCAAACTTCGAGGCCGCCTGCTGCCGTCAGACAAGACCTGTCGGGCCGGGCGGATCGTGAACACCCGACGTCCATGAAACCTCATCCCCGGCGTGAAGACGCTGTCCTTCTCTGTCCGGTGCCCGGGTGACCGAGCTGTTCGCCCCGCTGAGAAGTCGGGCATTCCGGTGGCTCGAGGGAACGGCCCTCTTCTCCAACGCCGGTGTCTGGATGATCACGCTCGTCGGCGGCTACATAATGGAGCGCCTCACGACGTCGCCGGTCCTGGTCACCCTGGCGGCGGCGATGGGCCCACTCGCCGGCATCTGCGCCGTTGTGTTCTCCGGTGCCGCGGCGGACTCCCGCGACCGCCGGGCCGTGCTGCTTCTGGCCAAGATCCTGCTGATCAGCTCGGTGGCGTTCCTCGTCTTGATGTCATCGTCGCGTCTGCTCACACCCGCGACCCTCCTCATCGGGCTCGCCGGCATGGGGCTAGCAGGCGGGACCTCGTCGCCGTCGTGGTGGACGACGGTCGGCAGGCTGGTACCACTCGAGATCGTCCCCGTCGCGCTCAGCTTGGACAGCTTCCAGTGGAACATCGGCCAGGTCATCGGACCGGTACTCGGAGGCGCAGTCCTGCGGGGTGCGGGCACAACGGTGTTCTTCGCCCTCTGCGCTGTCCTCATGATTCCTCTCGTCTGCTTCCTCTTGCTGTGGCGCGGGAGGACCGACCTGCGCTTGTCCACACCCGGCGGGTCCGCGGCCGAGAGCCTCCTCGGTGCAATATCCTCGGGCTGGCGTTACTTCTCGAACACGCCGGGCCTGAGAGCGATCGCCGCCCGCACCGCTCTGTTCGTTACACCAGGGGTGGCGCTCGGCGCACTGTTCCCGCTCTTCGCGGCGCACTACCTGCACACGTCGGCCTTCGGCTACGGCCTCCTCCTGGCACTCAGCGGAGTGGGCGCCATGTTCGCCGCCCTCCTTTTCCCTCGCCTGCAAGGCCACCTGCACCTGGACACCGTCGTCGCGGCCGCGACGTTGGCCTGCTCGCTCGCCGTGGCCGTGCTCGTCATCTGGCCGACGCGCTGGGCAACAGTGCCCGTGCTCCTCGTCAACGGCGCTGCCTGGGTCTGGGCGCCCGTGTCCTTCGTCGTCGCGGCCCGCCAGGTGACCCCCGAGTGGGTGCAGACCCGTTCGCTGTCGCTTTATTACGTCGTGTTGCAAGGGCCGTTCGTGCTCGGTGGGCTCGGATTCGGCGTCATCGACACGTTCCTGCCCCTGCGCGAAACCCTGCTCGTCGCGGCCTGCGCCTTTGTTCCGGGCATCCTGCTCATCCCCCGGTACCGCCTGCCGGTCGTGGACCGTTCCTCGTTGCAGGTCGTCGCGAGCCCGTCGCTGCCCATCGGAGAGCATGTCCGCCCTGACGACGGCCCCGTCCTCATCCTCATCGAGTACCGCGTCGACGGCGAAGACGTCGACGACTTCCTGGTCGCCATGGCCGAACTGCGCATCGTGAGACGACGCCTCGGCGGGACGCGCTGGGGCGTCTTCCAGGATGTGACCGCACATGGCAAGTTCTTCGAGACCTTCCTCGTGCCTTCCTGGAACGGCTACCTGCTCCAGCGCGACCACTACACCAAGGCGGACCGGGAGGTTGAAGGGCGGGCCTTCGCGTTCCATCGGGGCGCAGATGCGCCCAAGATCAACCGTTTGGTACACCCTGAGACCGTGGAGGCCGCCCGCGCTCGGTCTGCCTGGCGCCGTGAGATGCTCCGTCTCCTGAGACCGCAGTAAGGGGTCGTTCGCGAGGGCACCAGGGCGACGGGCGCGATCGGGACCTTCGCCCAGCTCGTGCCCCGAGAACGGGGGGCGCACACAAGTTCCGTCCTGTTCGCCGTTCGCCGCCCTTCCCCAGCTGAAAGCTCCCCGCGATGACGATCGGCCAACAAGGCGAGAGGCCGCCGTCACGAGACCCACACCCCGGTGGCAGGCGCCTGACCGGGCGCAATGGTGCGGGGCGCCTCGCCCGGCCGTTCTTGGCCGGCCCGAAAGGTCATGCCATGACCAAGTGACCTCCGTTTGGTGGCTTCGGTGGATGATGGTGGTCATCGGCTCACCTACCGGCACAGGCTGATCCTCGGCCACCACGTGATCATCGCAGTCCTCATCTCGGCGATGGCAGTGGTCAGGGCCTCGGTCCTTGTGACGGTACGCAAGCGCGGGGCAGCCTTGCGGGCCAGGCGTGCCGGCAGGTTCGGAGCGCCCCGTTACTGGCGGCGCATTGCACCCAGTGCTGGCGCCGGATGGTGCCTCGGCTCAGTCCTTGCGGCCGGTGAGGGCCAGCCTGACCCCGACCGCGATGATGGCCAATCCGCCGATGCCGCCTATCAGCTCGACGCGTCTCGGTGACTTTGCGAACCACGCTCTCACTGCGGCTGCGAACACACCCCAAGCGTTGTCGCAGAGCAGGGCTAGGACGGAGAACACCAAGCCCAGCACCAGGATCTGACCCGAGAGGCTCCCGTCGGCTCGATCGACGAACAACGGGAGGATGGCCACGAGGAACACGACCGTCTTGGGATTGGTGGCCCCGACGAGGAAGCCTTGCAGCAGGAAGCGACGCTTGGAGAAAGTCTCAGCCGGCTGCAGCATCTTGAGCAAAGACCGGCGCTCCCGGATCGTCTTGAGGCCCAGGTAGACAAGGTAGGCGGCGCCGAAGAGCTTGAGACCTGTCAGCACCGCCACCGAGCGTTCCGCCACCCCACCGATCCCGAAGGCCACGGCAATCACCTGGATGTACTCGCCGAGCGTGTTGCCGACGACCGTGAGCACAGCGGCTTTGCGCCCATAGGCCAGCGCGCGGCCGACGATGAACATGACGCTCGGCCCCGGGATCACGATGATCACGACGGCGGTGAGCGCAAAGGCCGCGATATGGCCGGTCGCAGGCATTGCCCAACGCTATCTCGCCGCCCCGAAAATGGGCGCTTTGGTGGGGCTTAGGATTGGGCGATGCTGGGAAGCGGGCCGAACGTGAGCTTTGCGCCGTATGAAAGGCCTGTCCGCGCTGCCTTTGTGGGCTTGGGGCGCGTCTACGACCTCAATGTGCGCGCGCGTACATCGACAATCCCGACGTCAAAGTCGTTGCGCTGGTCGACCCGAGCGAGGAGCGCCGCGCCCAGCGCCACGCGGACTGGCCGACCGCGCGAACCTTCTCCTCGGCCGCCGAGCTGGCAGCCAGCGGTCTGGAGGTCGATGCCGCCGAGGTGCTGCTGCCCATTCCTTTGCACGCCGACGGCGTTGCCGAGCTCCTCGGCTATGGCTGGCACGTGAACCTGCAAAAGCCGATCTGCAACGACCTTGCCGACGCGACGCGCATGGTCGCAGCAGCCGAGTCCAACGGCCGGCTGCTGCGGGTGATGGACAACTACATCTTCTACGAACCGTTGATGAAGCTCAAAGAGATCGCCACTTCAGGCGTGCTCGGCGAAGTGAGCGGATACCACATGAAGATGGTGGCAAGTGGCCGTGGTGGCTGGGACGTCCCGGGGAGCACCTACGAGTGGCAGTTCCAACAGATGCGGCGTGGCCGCGGGACTCTCGTCTTCGATGACGGCTGGCACAAGCTCTCGACGGCGATCTGGCTCTTCGGTCCCGTCAAGGAAGTGCGGGCGTGGGTGGGCAACACCGAGGTCTTTCCCGGGATCGACGTGGACGCGCCCACGACCATCGTGTGGGAGCACCAAAGCGGGATCCGCGGCGTCTGGGACATCACGCTCGCTGTCGACATGTACCTGCGCTCCGACTACTACACCAACGACGAGCGTTGGGAGGTCACCGGCCGGCGTGGTTACGCCCGGGTGAACCGGTGCACCGGCCGCGGCATCCAGCAGCCGAGCCTGGAGGTCTACCTCGACGGCGAAATGCGCTCGTACCACACGCTCGACGACGACTGGGCCAGCAGCTTCAGGGATTCCGGCCGCCATTGGCTGCGTTGGCTGCATACAGGTGAAGGCCCGATGCTGTGGAGCGGCAACGAAGCGGTCGACATCCTGCGCTTCGCGCTGGCCTCGTACGCAAGCCACGCGGCCGGTGGCACGGGTGTGGACCCGGATTCGCTCGCCTAGCCGGCCCGTCTTCTTGCACGCCGCGGGGCAACCTCGCCCGTGAGCCGCGCACAGACTGGCTCCCGGAGGTCCCGGCCGGCGCGTGCCCGGCCGGCGACGATAATCAAGGGATGGATTCTCTCCTCGAGCTTCTGACGAACGCCGCGGCGCGGGCCGCCGACCATCGTGCGAAGGTGGCCGCGCAGCCCGTGTTCCCGAGCGGGGCCGACCTCGATGCCTTGCGGGCCGCACTGGGGTCGTTGGGCGACGGGCCCACACCACCTGACGTGGTGATCGACGAGCTGGTCGGAGCCGTCGAGCCGGCCCTGGTCGCCACAACCGGTCCGCGCTACTTCGGGTTCGTCGTCGGGGGCGCGCTCGACGCCGCGACAGCGGCGGACATGCTCACGGTCGGATGGGACCAGCCGGCATTCAACGCCTCCACCTCGCCGGGCGCTGCCGTTGTCGAGGACATCGCCGGAGGTTGGCTGAAGGATCTGCTGGGCTTGCCGGTCGGGGCGTCGTTCGGTTTCAGCACGGGCGGGCAGGGCGCCAACACGGTTTCGCTCGCCGCGGCCCGCCACCACGTGTTGGCCACTGTGGGTTGGGACGTCGAGCAGCACGGGCTGCTCGGCGCCCCGCGGTTGCGAGTGGTCGCCAACGGCGAGCGCCACGCCACGATCGATCGGGCCCTGCGCCTCCTCGGGCTGGGCGCCGGCGTGCTCGAGCCGGTGGCCACCGATGCCCAAGGGGCGATCGATGTCGCCGACCTCGCACGCGTCCTTGCCCGCGGTCCGGGCGGGCCGACGATCGTGTGCCTGCAGGCCGGCAACGTGAACAGCGGCGCTTTCGACGATCTCGCCGCGGCGAGTGCCGAAGCGCGTCGGCACGGCGCCTGGGTCCACGTCGACGGTGCCTTCGGGTTGTGGGCCGCGGCCAATCCGGGCACCCGCCACCTCACGGCCGGCATCGAGAACGCCGACTCGTGGGCGACCGACGGCCACAAGTGGCTCAACGTCCCCTACGACGTCGGCTACGTCTTCTGCGCCCATCCCGACGCGCACGCGGCCGCCATGTCCTTGACCGCCGCCTACTTGACGGGACAGGACCGCCGGGGCGGGTTGCGTGCGCCGGCTGATTACGTGGTCGAGTCGTCACGGCGGGCCCGCGGGTTCGCCACCTGGGCCGCCCTACGCGAGCTCGGCCGTAGCGGGGTCGCGGACCTGGTCGAGCGGTGCTGTGGCTTGGCGCGCCGCTTCGCCGAACAGCTCGGCGCGATCCCAGGCGTCACGATCGCCAACGAGGTCGTGCTCAATCAGGTTCTCGTCAGCTTCGGTGACGACGCCCGGACCGACCGGATCGTCGAGAGCATCCAGCACTCAGGCGAGTGCTGGATGGGAGCCACCAACTGGCACGGCCGGCGTCTCATGCGCATCTCGGTGTCGAGCTGGCGTACGACCGAGGCCGATGTCGACCGGTCTGTCGCCGCCATCCTGGCGGCGACAAAAGCGACCCGCTGACTCCGCTGCATCCTGCCGGAACGGGCTGGCGACCCAGGTGCTAGCCAGACCGGTCGCGGCCCCAGGACAGCCCGATGCCAGGCGACCGGATTCGCGCCTCGCCAAGTGGGATAATTGCAGATTGGTGCAGGTGCCACACGAACTGCGCAAATGCGTGTGCTTCGTGGGTGGACAACGCGGCCACTTGCGCGGAGTGGGTGCTGGTTTCTTCGTCGGTGACCCGCTCGACGGGCATGACGCGGCCGCTGTTTACGTGGTGACCGCGAAGCACTGCGTCCAGCCTCTCGACGAGCAGGAGAACGGGCCCTTCCACAAGACCTGGCTTCGGGTCAACTTGCGCCATGCAGGCTCTATGCACCTCGAGATACCGCCGGAGATGTGGGTGTGTCACGCCTCCGCGGACGTGGCGGTGCTCCCGCTCGCGTTGAACCAGCACACCTTCGACTACCTCTACTACCCGGTGCGCCACGGGGTCACGGCAGAGTTCATCAAGCGCCACAGCGTCACCCCAGGTGAAAACGTGTTCATCACCGGGCTCTTGATTTCCCACCCGGGCAAGTCCCGAGTTCTGCCGATCGTGCGGGTCGGGAACATCGCCGCCTTCCCCGCGGACCCCATCTCCCTCTTGACCGGTCAGGACTCCGCCTATCTGGTCGAGGTGCGCTCGCTCGGCGGCCTGAGCGGATCGCCTGCCTTCGTCCACCTCCTGCCGGCCCACGACGATGCCCGGGGCCACGCCGGCCACGCGACCGAACCAGCTGCGACGACCAGGAGAACCTACCTGATGGGCCTCGTGCACGGGTTCTTTCCCACGGCCGAGAACGACCCCGACGGGATCGGCGAATGGGCGCAGGAGCCCCTCAACACAGGCATCTCCGTCGTGGTGCCCCTCGAGAGAGTGCTCGACATCATCGACAGCCCGGCGTTCGTCGAGGAGAGGGAGCTCGCCAAGACGAGGCTGAACGTCGGCCACATGCCCGCTCCCGCCCTTTTGAGAGAGCACGTGGAGTACCTCCGGTTCGAAGACGTCGCCTCGGGCCACGTCATGATCACCGAGCTGGAGGTGGACGAGCCTGACCGCGATCACCGCTGACTCTGGCGCCGCCGGCTGTGCTCACCGCCGCTCGCGGCAACCGGTCTGCGAGGACCGAAACGAACCTTGCCCCTGAGAACTGGTGGCGCGCGGTCGCGGTGACCTAACGTCTCGGTGCTGCGGCACCTGCGGCGCCCCGGCGCTGTTTACGGCTTGCGGGGTTCTCGACTCGAGGGAACCGGGGGACGGACTGCCTTGAATCCTTACATCGTGCTGGGCAGTGTCGTCGTGGGCTTCCTGGTCGGCCTGACCGGCGCGGGAGGCGGCGCGCTCATGACGCCGATGCTGATCCTGCTCTTCTCGGTCAAGCCGTCGACCGCGATCTCGAGTGACCTCGTCGCCGCAGTCGTGATGCGCCCCTTCGGAGCTGCGGTGCACCTCCAGAAAGGAACGGTCAATCTCCGCCTCGTCGGGTGGTTGGTCCTCGGCTCGGTGCCAATGGCATTTCTCGGCGCTTACCTCCTCCACGTGATGGGCCAGTCCCACATCGCTCAGGACAACGTGGAGCGGGCGCTCGGTGCAGCCCTCCTCGTGGGTGCCGCCGCGATGACGTTGCGCTACGTCCTCGACCGCCGGGGCGGCCACCATCGCCGCGGCGCCGTCCACGACATCGTCGTCCGTCCGGTCCCGACGATCGCGATCGGGATGCTCGGCGGGATCATCGTCGGGATCACCTCCGTCGGCTCGGGATCGTTGATCATCGTCCTGTTGCTGTTCGCCTACCCCCTCCTCGGGGCCAACCAACTCGTCGGCACTGATCTCACCCAGGCTGTTCCGCTGACCGGTGCGGCGGCACTCGGGGCGTTGGCATTCGGACATGTGGAGTTCTCGGTGACGACCTCCATCATCGTCGGCAGCGTCCCCGCCGTGCTCGTCGGGTCCTTTCTCTCTTCGAGGGCACCGGACCGGATCGTGCGCCCGATCATCACGTTCGTGATCTTCGCCTCCGGCCTCAAGTACGTCGGGGTGAGCACGACGACGCTCGGGTGGGTCCTGTGCGCGTCGGCCCTCCTCGTCGCTGTCAGCTGGATCGTGAGCGCGCAACCGTGGCGAGACGGGACAGAGTCCTCGCCGGCGGACATGACCGCCGAAGCGACGGCACCTCTCGGGCCTGCGGCAGCTCCGTTAGAAGAGCCACCGCGAACCTGAGAGACTCCTCGCATGGAGACTCCTCCGTCCGGCCTCGGGCCGAATCGTGTTCCTGTCGACAAGTCGCCGGTGCTCGCCTTCCTCCTCACGTTGTTCCTGGGTCCGCTGGGCCTGTTGTACGTGAAGGTGGTGCCCGCGCTGCTCCTCGTGCTGGTGGCGCTCACGGGCTATTACACCTTCGGCCTCACCACGGCGGTGGTCTGGATCGTCTCGATCGTCTGGGCTTGTACCGAGGCCTCCCGCCGACACCGCGCCTCGGAGCTCTGGCGGGCTTCCACCGGCAATCAGGGCATAGCCGCCCCGGGTTACCGGCAAGCCGCGGCGCTCCCTTACCACCAGGGCCAGGACGCCCCCCTGCCGGCGGCCAGCTGGTACACCGACACCGCTGACCCGTCCCAGATCCGGTGGTGGGACGGCAGCCAGTGGACGGGCGACACGCGACCGGCCTCGGACCAGCCCCCGCCGAACACGGCGCGACCGGACCAGGCATTGCCTCCGCCTCGCGGCTAGAACCGCCCTCGCCTCCGCGCCGACCTCGCGACCCCGGGCCCGGCGCACCGCAGGCGTTTGTTTGACCATGGGGTCACGCGGACGTCGGCGAAACTCCCGCTCGTCCGCCGGCAATGAGCTCGCCGGGATCGCCGTCGCCCGGGACCGCCGCGTTGGCCAGGTCCATTTCCGCCAGCTTGCCCGGCCACCAGTTCCATCGGCCGAGCAACGACACCGTCGAGGGCACGAGCAGGCTCCGCACGAGAAACGTGTCCATCAAGATGCCCAGCGCCAGGCCGATGCCGATGTCGCGGATCTGGCTTCCGCCCGGTTGGCCCCCGGCGGTGACCGCGAGCACAAGGAACGTCCCTGCAAGAACGAGTCCCGCCGAGGTGATCGTCGGCCCCGAGGCACCGACCGCTGTCACCACGGCGTCACGAAGACGTCGTTGGTGTGCCTCTTCCCGGATCCGCGTCATGACGAGGATGTTGTAGTCCTCGCCGAGGGCTAAGAGGAAGATGAACATCAAGAACGGTAAGAGGAAGGTGAGGCCACCGCTGCTCGCGAGCTTGATGAACACGATTGACGCGAGGCCAAGTGCCGCCAGGTACGACAACATCACGCTCGCTATGAGGTAAAGGGGGGCGACAAGGCTCCGCAGCACCAGCGCCAGCAGGAGGCCGATAGCGATGATCGCGATCGGGACTATGTGGATGAGGTCGCCGTCGGAGATCGAAGCTCACGTCGTAGAGCGCAGGGGCCTCGCCGGCCACGCCGCTCGCGTTGGCCCCGATGCTGTGCTGGACGGCCGTCAAGGCTCGGCGGATGCTGGGCACTGCATTGAGAGCCGCCGTCGAGGCGGCGTCACCGGCGGTGAGCCCCGCTTCGAACTGGATCGTGTGCCCGTCGGGGCTGACAAACCGCGCCGTCGCGCGGTACAGGTCGTAGGTCAAGATCGGCACCTTCGCGGTTAACGCACCGGGCGGCGGCAGGGCCGGGAGCAAGGCGGGATTGCCGAGCGCCGCGTGCAGGCGCGCGTAAAGCGCCGGTGAGATCGCCGCACCGGCGGGATCGAGCGGGCCTGGCAAGGCGTTGAAGAGCCGGGTCGCCAGTAGTTCCTTCTCGGCTTTCACGACCACGCCGGGGTCCTGCCACAACGGGGCGGCAAGCCTCAAGATGAGGTTCGTCGGGTTCGAGCTGGCCTGGGGAAAGTACTTCATCAAGGCCGCGTTGCCCGCGGCGGCATCACTGCCGTTCGGCGCCGCGGTGGCTCCGCCGAATCCCGCCGGCGCATAGAACAGCGCCCCGCAGGCGAGCGCCCCGAAGACGACCACACCGACGGCGAGGGTGTGCGCCGGGCGGGCGATGACACGCTGGGCCACTTTGCCCCACCAGCTCTCGTTGGCCTCGCCCGGGACGATCTTCGCCGGCCAGAACACGGCGCGCCCGAGAATCGCCAACAACGCCGGCAGGAGCGTTATCCCGGCGAAGAGCATCACGGCGATCCCGATCGCGAGCGGGACGCCGAGATCATGGTAGATCCCGAAGCTGGCGAAAAGGAGCGTCAAGAGTGCCAGGATGACGGTCCCGGCCGATGCGCTGATCGACTCGCCGACTCGCGCGACCGCTCGTGCCACGGCGTCGTTCGCCGCCAGGCCCGACCGCAGTCCTTCCCGGACACGGAAGACGAGGAACAACCCGTAGTCCGTCCCGGCCCCGAGGATGAGAACGATCAGGAGCAGCTGGGTGATCTGAGAGATCTTGAGCCCGTGCGAGCCGAGTTCGCCGATGACCGCGCCCGACAGCTGCAGCACGATCGCGGCCGGCAACAAGGTGACCAGAGGCGCCAGCACCGAGCGGAAGACGAACAGCAGCAGAACGATGATGAACAGGATCGACAGCAGCTGGGTCTTGTTACCGGTCGAGTTCGACTCCCTCTGCTGCGCGACGTTGGTGGCCACGACACCGGCGAGGTGGAACCGGATGCCAGGGGGAGCATCGGCTTTCGCGAAGGCTGCGGTCAGCCCGTTGACCACGTCCGCGGATGGTCCGGGGCTGAACCCGGCGATGCTCGCCTCGACGAGGAGCTGCACCGCTCGCCCGTTGGCGGAGGTCCCGACGTACTGCACGAAAGCGACGTTGCGGACCTTCTTGGCGTCAAGAGCGAGTCGGGTGACCGCCTGGGTGTCGGCGGCGTTGATCGGGCCATCCTGGCTGACGCCGATGACGATGACCGGCACCAGCGATGCCTTGCCCACCAACGGCTCGGCGAGGTTGCCTGCGATCGTGCTCGGCGCGCTCGCAGGCAGGAAGGCCGAGTTGTCGTTGTTGACCTGGCTTCCCAGTGAGGGCAGGAAGTGGACCGATGCGGCTGTCCCGATGATCCATACGACGACGATGAACCAGCGAAACCGGACGGTGAAACATCCGAGGCCATTGAAGAACACGTTCATTCCGCTGGGGGTCTCCGTCTCGAGGCTGGGCGGCGTTCGGACCGCCTTCGGTCTTGCGTCGCGACCCCGGAGCGCGGCTCCCAAAAGCGCGCTCCGCCCAGCGGGCTGCGCCGGAAGGCCTTGACGGATAGGAAATCTAGTCTCTCCCGGGCGCGGACCGCACCGCTCCCTGGCGCCAGGACTCCGAGCAGCGCGCTGGTCGGAGAACGACTGGACCGAGGCGGGCGCCCCGTCAGTGGAAGTCCCGCGATGGGCTGAGCGCCATCGCGAGGTCGATCTCCTCCAGGTACTCCGCCACCACGTTCGCGGACGGTGGCGCCTTAGGATCGGCCCCCTCCCCCCGTTCGAGCCGCCCCCGTACGAGTAGGACAACCGCCGCGCGCGCCGCCGGGCGATAGCGGGTCCAGCATCCTGGAGAGCAGATGACGTTCACGAGCCCAGTCTCGTCTTCCAGGTTGAGGAAGGTCGTCCCCCCTGCCGTCGCGGGCCGTTGCCGGTGGGTTACCACTCCCGCAACAAGGACCTTCGCGCCATCGGGCACCTTTACGAGCTCGGCGTTGGGGACTACCCCCCGGCGGGCGAGCTTCGCCCGGGCTAAGGCGATCGGATCCGAACCTGGTGACAGCCCGAGTGTCTCCAGATCGGCGGACATCTCCTCGACCTCGTCCATCTTGGGAAGCGGGGGGGCATCCGTCCCGACCACGGTGCCAGGAAGACGGTCGGGACGCGCTTGGGCGGCTGCGCCCGCCGCCCAGAGCGCCTCGCGACGACTGAGCGGACGGACGGTGGTCTCAACTGTGCTCATCGCCTCCGCGTTGGCGCCGGCGCGGACCGAGGTTACGCCGAGTGAAGCGAGTGCCCCCGAAGTGGCGAGAGCTTCTAGGCCCGGGCGGCCGATGCCGCTTTGACGTACGAGCTCCTCCATGTCCGCATAGGGCCGGGCCCCCGCGATCACGCCGGCGAGGTCGGAACCGATCCCCTTCACCGAGGCGAGCCCCAGCCTCACCAAAGGGCCAGGGGTCCCGGGCTCGAGCGAGGCCCCCGCCTCGCTCTTGTTCACGTCCGGACCGAGGACGACAACCCCGTGGCGCCGGGCATCGGCGACAAGGGTGTGCGGCGCCCAGAAGCCCATCGGCTGGGAATTGAGCAGCGCGGCGAGGAAAGCCGCCGGGTAGTGCAGCTTCAGCCACGCGCTCACATACACGAGGTAGGCAAAGGACACCGAGTGGCTCTCGGGGAATCCGAAATTGGCGAAGGCCGCCAGCTGCTCCCAGACGGCGTCCGCGGTCTGCCCGGTGATCCCCCGCGCGACCATCCCCGCATACAGGCGGGAGCGGAGGCGTTCCATGCGTGAAGCGGAGCGCTTTGCACCCATGGCTTGACGGAGCTGATCGGCCTCGGCAGCCGAGAACCCGGCGGCGTCGATCGCCATCTGCATGAGCTGTTCTTGGAACAGCGGCACCCCGAGGGTCTTGGCCAGGCTGCGCTCGAAACACGGATGCAGGTATGTGACCGCCTCTGTCCCGTTGCGCCGGCGTAGGTAGGGGTGAACCGATCCTCCCTGGATCGGGCCGGGGCGGATGAGGGCGACCTCGACGACGAGGTCGTAGAAGCAGCGCGGCCGTAACCGGGGCAGTGTGGCCATCTGTGCCCGGCTCTCCACCTGGAAGATCCCCACCGAGTCGCCACGGCACAACATGTCGTAGACGGCTTGTTCCTGAGGGATCATCGCAAGGTCGATCTCGTCGTGGTGGTAGGCGCCGACAGTGTCGACCGCCCGGTGGATCGCCTCGAGCATCCCGAGGCCGAGGAGGTCGAACTTCACGAGACCGACCGCCGCGCAGTCGTCCTTGTCCCACTGGAGCACGGTCCGGTTCTCCATGCGGGCCCACTCCACCGGGCAGACCTCCGAGACCGGCCGGTCGCAGATCACCATGCCGCCGGGGTGGATGCCGAGGTGACGGGGGAAGCCCTCCAGCTCGGTCGCCACCGCCAGCACCCGGGCCGGGATCCCGAGCTCAGTCGCTGCCTTGGCAGGACCGGGCTCGGTGGCAACGTCGTCACGACCGGGCCGGCTGTCACCGGTCTCGGCCTTCAGGCCGTCGCGCCGTGCGGCCTCACCTTGCGCGGCCGCGCTCCACCACGACCAGCGGTCCTTGCGATACGGGGCGGTCGAGTGGTGACCGTCGCCAAGGGAACCCCACCGCTCGATGCGTCGCGCCCAGGCGTCGACCTGCCCGGGCGAGTGGCCGAGCGCCTTGGCGGCATCCCGCACGGCGGAGCGGGCCCGGTAGCTCACGACTACGGCCACGAGGGCAGCGCGCTCGCGGCCGTAGCGCCCATAGACGTACTGGATGACCTCTTCGCGCCGCCCGCTCTCGATGTCCACGTCGATGTCGGGCGGCCCGTCGTGCTCGGGTGACAGGAACCTCTCGAACAAAAGACCGAGCGCGACGGCGTCCGCATTGGTGATCCCAAGCACGTAACACACAGCCGAGCTCGCCGCGGAGCCCCGGCCCTGGCAATAGATCCCCGACCGTCGGCAGAACTCGACAATGTCCCAGACGACGAGGAAGTAACCGGCGAAGCCCAGCTCCTCGATCATCGCCAATTCGTGCTCCAGCTGTCGCCACGCGCCGGGCACTCGCTCGGCTCCCGCCGGGCCGTAGCGCCGGATCGCGCCCTCCTCGACCAGCTGACGAAGAAAGGACATCTCACTCTGGCCCGCCGGAACGGGGAAATCGGGAAGCTTGGGGGCAACGAGGTGGAGGTCGAAGGCACACGCACCTCCGAGCTCAGAGGCAAGCTCGACGGCTCCCGGATAGCGGGCGAAACGCCTGGCCTGTTCTGCCCCCGAGCGCATGTAAGCCGCTCCTGCCGCGGGCAACCAACCGTCGAGCTCGTCGAGCGGGCGCCCTGAGCGGACCGAAGCGAGCACCGAGGCGAGGCGGCGGCCTGCAGGCAGGGCGTGATGAACGACGTTCGTGGCAACGAGGCCGAGGTTCCTGCGCACGGCGAGAGCAGCCAGGGCGTCGTTGCGTGCCGAGTCGATCGGGTCGTCGTGGTCGAACAGCTCGACGACGACGCTCTCGGGGCCGAACCGCTCGACGAGCCGGTCGAGCTCCCTCGCCGCGGCGACAGGACCGGCTTGCACGAGCGCGGCAGGAACGGCTCCCTTGCGACAGCCCGTCAAGATGAGGAAGTGACCTCCCGCGAGCTCGGCCAGTCGGTCGATGTCGTGGCGGGGGCGGCCCTTCTCGCCACCAGCAAGATGGCCCTCACTGATGGCGCGGGCAAGACGAGAGTAACCCTCCGGGTCGCGGGCGAGAACGATCAGGTGGGACCCGGGCGGGTCGGGTATCCCGGTACGCGCGGACGCCGGGACGACCGGGGTACCGACCAGATCGGGGCCGCGGCCGGCAAGGGTGAGCTCGGCACCGAAGACGGTGGGTACCCCTACTTCTTTTGCCGCCTCGGCAAAGCGCACTACGCCGTAGAGCCCATCGTGATCGGTCAGTGCCAGAGCCCCAAGCTCGAGCCGGGCAGCTTGCGCGACAAGTTCCTCGGGATAAGAGGCACCGTCGAGAAAGCTGAAATTCGAATGGCAATGGAGGCTCTGCGTACCCGGCCACGGATCCAGGATAGTGATCTCATCGAACATATGTTCGTAGTGCATCCCCGGGTGGCACTTGCTGCTTGCCACCTCCACGCTGGATTCTCAGCAAACTCACAGCGACATCGACCACAATGTGCTGGTGGCAGAAGCCGAAACGCTCCCCCGTGTCCTCGTCGTCGACGACGAGGAGTCCATAACCGAGCTCGTCTCGATGGCCCTTCGTTACGAAGGCTTCGAGGTCCAGACCGCTTCCAGCGGCTACGGGGCGCTCGAACAGATCGACGAGTTCCGACCCGACCTCATCCTGCTCGACGTGATGCTGCCCGACATCGACGGGTTCAACATCGCCGAGCGCCTGCGGCGCGACCGACGCGACATCCCCGTTCTCTTCCTCACGGCACGCGATGCCACCGAGGACAAGGTCCGGGGACTGACCATCGGTGGTGACGACTACGTGACCAAGCCGTTCAGCGTGGCCGAGCTGGTCGCCCGCAGCCATGCCATCCTCCGCCGCGTCGGCAAGGGTGGTCCCACTCGCGAAGTGCTCCAGCTCGCCGACCTCGAGATGGACGACGACGCCCACGAAGTGCGACGCGCCGGACAGCTCATCGACCTGACGGCAACCGAGTACCGGCTGCTTCGCTATCTCCTCTCCAACCCCCGCCGGGTGCTCACCCGCTCCCAGCTTCTCGACCACGTTTGGAACTACGACTTCGGCGGCGACGCCGGAGTACTCGAGACCTATGTCAGCTACCTCCGCAAGAAGGTCGACTTCACCGAGCCGCACCTGATCCACACCGTGCGCGGGGTTGGCTACGTGCTCCGGCCGCCCCGTAACTGACGGGGATGTCATCTCACGTGTGGCTCCACGGGATTGCTGACGACAACTGGGGCTGCTCGTGTCGTTGAAGGTCCGGCTCATCGCCGTCCTGTGCGCGTTCGTGATCGTTGCGTTGGCGGCAACTGACGCCATCACCTACACCTCGTTCCGGAGCTACGCGGTCGGCCAGCTCGACCAACAGCTCTTCCGGTCGGCGAACCTGGTGGCCCAGAACCTCGGCTTCTCCAACCCTTTCGGTGGCCCGCGCTCTGACATCGCCAACGAAGTCATCACGCCGGGCACGCTCGCCACGGAGTTGGCCCCGAGCGGGCAACGGCTCCTGCCCTGGACCGCATTCGGCAGCACGGCCCAGTCGTCTTTGTTACTGCCCGTGTCGTTGGCGGGCCTGGCTGCCACCAACGCGGGGGGCGCGCCTGTCTACAGGACCGTGCCGAGCACCGGGGGTATTCCCTACCGCGTGCTCGAAGCCAGTCTGAACAACGGCAACGTGCTCGCCGAGGCGATACCGCTCACCGGAACCGACGCCGCGCTTCACCATCTCCTCGCGCTCGAGCTTCCTCGTCAGCGGCGCGGTTCTCATCGCGCTCGCTCTCGCAGCTTGGCTCATCATCCGGATCAGCCTGCGGCCCCTCCAGAGGATGGCCGACACTGCCGGCGAGATCGCGGCCGGCGACTTGAGCCAGCGCGTCGAGGAGACCGACGACCGCACGGAGGTCGGTCGGCTCGGCCGGGCTCTCAATGTGATGCTCGGCCGCATCGAGATGGCGTTTCGTGAGCGGGAGGCGTCCGAGGCGCGCCTGCGGCGCTTCGTGGCGGATGCGTCGCATGAGCTGAGGACCCCGCTCACCTCGATCCGCGGCTACGCGGAGCTGTTCCAACACGGATTGGCTGATCGTCCTGCCGACCTCGACACGGCGATGCGGCGCATCGACAGCGAGTCGACCCGGATGGCGGGACTCGTCGACGACTTGTTACTGCTCGCCCGCCTCGACCAGGGACGCCCGCTCGAACGTGAGCCAGTTGATTTGACGACTCTCGTCGCGGACGCTGCCCAGGACGCCCGGGCGGTCGACCCGTCCCGCACGGTCACCTGCGAGGCGCCGCCCGGGTGCGTGATCACCGGCGACGAGGCTCGTCTCCGCCAGCTTCTCGGGAATCTCGTTTCAAACGCACTCACCTATACGCCCGCGGGCACCCCCCTCGAGATCATTGCCATGCTCGAGCACTTGCCGGGCCCTCAGCGTTCCCAGGCCAAGGTGCTCGTGATCGACCACGGCGACGGGATCTCGCCCGAAGCCGCGCCCCACGTGTTCGAACGCTTCTGGCGATCTGACCCCGCCCGGGTCCGATCCCACGGTGGGGCCGGACTGGGGCTCTCGATCGTGGCTGCCATCGCCGATGCCCACGGCGGGCACGTCTCGCTCGAGGACACTCCCGGCGGTGGCGCCACCTTCGTCGTCGAGTTGCCGACCGAGCCCGGACCGGGACCGAGCCCTTGGGGCGCCCCCCCGGTGCCCGTCCGCGAGCTCGCCGCCAACGGCACCGGCGCGGCCGATGGCGGGTCGTTCGTCGCCGGCACGGCGTCGGGAGAGGCGACCGGGCTCACTGGTCCGCCACGTCCGTACTGAGGAAGGTCTCCCGAGCGATCTCGCGGTGCTCCCACGAAGCCCGGCGCGCTGTCGCCGGTGGCGCACGCATGACCGGCCGCGCCCGCGCCGCCCGTCCACGCGCAGCAGAGGCGGACCTCGTCGCTCACCTGCCGGCGGGATCGCCGATGCCGAGGGCGGTTCGCCCAAGGGGAACGGGACGAGCTCCCGGAGGCGGCCGCCGCTCTCGCTGATCCTGGACGGGGACCGCTTCTGCGACGGCACCGCGACGCGTCCACGCTGTCGCCCGTCCCGGATGGTTTGGCCTCTTCAACATCGTTCTTCGACCACGCCGCCGAGAATCGCGACCTGGCAGGCCGAACCTCGCGGACCGCGTCGGTTCGACCGGTCTCCGGTGACACGTCGCCAGATCCAGGGAGCTCGCCTGGCCCTCCCTTGTCGGGACGCGCCTCGGCCGCCCACACACCAAGGGCTTGGCGTGTCGGCGGCCGGATGGTGCACGTCCGGGGAGGAGAAACGAACGAGCCTACGCAGGCGGCGCCGCGGCGAGGGTGACGGCGACGGTCTGGGTACCGCCGAGCGGGCTCTCGAAGGTGACCGGCACACGATCCCCGGGGCGCAGCTTGTGAATCAGGGCCGCCAGCTCGCTCATCGTCGGAGTCGGGTGACCGTCGAATGCAGTGATGACGTCGCCGGCCTCCAGACCGGCCGCGGAGGCGGGGGTCCCCGCCGCGACATACTCCAGGCCGACGCCGGTCGCCGATCCGGAACCCTGTGCCGAGGTCGTCGCCCCCTCGATCCCGAGGAAGGCCACCATGCCTATGACGATCCCCCGCCCGGCCTTACCCTGCTCGATGTCATTGGCGATCTGCAGGACCTTGTTGATGGGCAGGGCGAAACCTATCGGCGTGGCCCCGCCCGCGCTCGCCGCGGCGGTGTCCATGCCGATGACCGCCCCCGACGAGTCGACCAACGGCCCCCCCGAGTTCCCGGGCTCGATCAGGGCGTCGGTCTGGATCATCCCCGTCAACGACTCGCTCAGGCCGTATTCGTCACCGGCCGTTATCGCCCGGCCGAGAGCGGTGACCGCCCCGGCGGTGACAGTCGACGGAAAGCCCTGGCCGCCGGCATTGCCAATGGCCACGACGGAGCTGCCGATCCTGACGGCCGAGGAGTTGCCGAATGTCACCGTCGGCAGCCCCCTCACGCCACTCAGCTGCAGGACTGCGACATCGGCGGTGGCATCGGTCCCGACGACGGTGGCCTTGTAGGTGCCGCGGTTAGCGATCACGACGTTGATGGTTGTGGCGCCCTCGATCACGTGGTTGTTGGTGATGATCTCGCCGTTGGAGGTGGTGATCATGCCCGTCCCCTCGCCGAGGTTCGTGTTGATGTCGACGACGGCGGGATCGACCGCAGCGGCGATCTGCGAGGTGGTGAGCGAGTGCCCGGCCGGTGAGGCGGCCAGTCCTGCCGCGGTGCTCGAGCTCGGCCGGGTCACATAGGCGATCCCCGCCCCGCCACCGATGCCGACGAGGACCAGTGCCGCCGCGACAGCTGCCGCCAGCCTCCGGCTGCGCTTCGGTTGCCTGGGGCCGGTCGGGCCGTAAGCGCCCGGCAGGTCAGCACCGGGCGGGTAGCCAGCGGGGCCGTAGCCTCCGGGCGCAGCGCTCCCGGGCGTGTGGCCCGTGGCGGCGTGGCCGGGCGGCGGATAGGCGTCGAATGCGTAGCCGAACGGCTGGTAGCCGTCGGACCAGAAACCCCCGGGCCCATTGCCGGCCGGTCCGGCAGGCGAAGCCTCCTCGTCGGCCGCAGCCCACGAGGCCGGTGTCGCGCCGGGACCGAAGGGTGTGCCCGAGGGTTCCTGCGCCGTGGCTCGGGTCGCCTCCAGGTCACTGCGGAGCGACAGGGGCTTTGCAGGTTGCTCTCGCTGCTCATCGTCAAGTTCGTCCATCAAACTCACCTCCGGTCAGGCGCTCGCTGAGCGCTAGGGCCAAGCCCCCCCATCCCGGGCTCGCCTTGTGCGGCTCGGGTATCGATACCCAGATCATGCGACCCGCTACTCAGTTCTTCCTCCACGGGAACTGTGAGTCCGCTGGGAGTATTCGGGCCGGCCGGCACCTCCCCTCCGGTGCCCCGATCGGCCAAGCCTGTCAGTCGTAGGTGGCCTCGAGGCGCCACAGCCCCTGTTCGAGGACGAGCAGATGAGCTGTCCCGTCATCGAGCAGCACCTGCAAACGAGCCCGCCGGCGGGCCGCCGTGGGATCCCACCACCGCTCATCTGCCGGCCACGGCCCCGCCCAACCAACGATTCCGAGAGACGAGCTACCGGCGATCGGCAGAACCAAGCGGAAAGGAACGGCCGTGCATCGCCCCCGCCCGGTCACCCCGACCGCTGCCCCGTCAGGACCGAGGATCTCGACAGGGATGGGCACCGGATGCCCGAGCGCAGGCGAGGGAGGCGGGAGGTGGCCTGGCCAAGGTGGCACGTCGGGGCCAGCTTGCGCGATGGCAGCTCGGGGGCCTGGGCGCACGTGCCCAAGTGCCCGCTTGCCGCCACCACCCGAGCGGGCCACCTTGACGCCGTTTGCCCTGCGGCCAAGGTCCTTGTCGGGTTCCTCGCCCCAAGCTACGAGGCAGATCTGCTCGCCGGGACCGCGCCCGCCGGTACGGACCGCGGTCAAGACCGCGCCAGGGCCCAAGAGGCCCTGGACCCGCGCCAAGCCGCGCTCGACTTGCCGGCCTGGCGCGGATAGGGACCCTTCGAGGTCCATCTGGCGCCCGTCATCCGGCACTGCCCCGGTGACAGTGAGCCGCAGCATGGTGACCCCGGCGGTAGGGGCGGTGATGACCGGTCCCTGCAGCCATCCCTCGAGCTGCCACCGAACCCTGTCCACCATGGCCCGGGCGGTAAAAGGACGGTCTCCCCTCCACCAGCGCTGCAGTGACTCGCCATGTTCGGTCTCTGCCTCGACAAGCAACTGGGTAGCGGCAAGTCCGTGCGGCGCGAGGCGGCCGACGAGCTCGTCGGCAAGCCCTACGGCAACAAAGGAAAGGGCGTCAGCCCTGTCCGCAGGCGGGTCGAGCGCCCGGCAAACCGTGAGGTCCGCTGGAGGGACCCCGAGGGCGAGCGGTCGCTCGTCGAGGCCCCGGGCAAGTCGGTGGGCAAGACCTCCTTCGGAGCCAAATCGCGCCAGGACCGCACCCTCGTCCAGCTCGGCGAACGCACCCAGCGTGCGGATCCCGAGTCGCCGCAGCACGTCGGCGAGCAGGGGCAGTCCGAGAACTTCCACTTCGAAATGCCTTAGCCACACGGGCGCCTCGCCGTGGGGCACGAGCACGCCTTCGCGGGCGGCGAGCCGTGCCGCAAACGGGCCGTCGGCGATCCCCACCCGGCACGGTGGCTCGGGCGCGGCGCCTCCGGCCGCACCGGCAACGGCCATGACGGCGCCGGCCACCGTGTTGCAGACCTTCTCGACGAGCGAGGCCTCCCCACCGAAGTAACGGGCCGGGGCCCGGGCGGGAAGCGCACAGACCCCGGGCCTGGTGAGCTCCACCCGGGGCGTGAAGCCCGCAATCGCCACGACTACGGGCTCGAAGCTGCGCGCGTCCCGAGCCGGGTCCTCGTCCACCACGACTAGCTCCGGACAGCACGCCTGGGCCTCCCTGCGTCGCTGCCCGAGACGCACCCCTTCCGCCCGGGCAGGGGCAGACGAGGCGATGACCCGGTTGGCGGCGAGGACGACAGCCGGCCGGCCGGCGAGCCCGGCAGCAACGAGAGGCCAGTCGGGGCACCAGACGACAAGGGTGCGGACCGGGGGCATCACTGACCTCACGCCGGAAGGCGCAACAGGCCTCGTCTCGGTCGGCTGGCGGCACCCCGACCGCAGACTTCAGCCTCGAGCTGGCGGGAGCAGAGCAGACCGTGACCACGCTCGAGCCCGGACCAGCTCGACTCTCTCACGGCACAACGCAGGTCCGAGGGGCCTGGCCAACGTGCCATGACACGTCCCGGTCGGGCAGGGTCACCGGAGAGGAAACCCCTCGCAACACCGGTAGGAGTGCAGGCGTCGAGTACGAGCAAGGTCGAACAACGCTCTCGCGGACGAGCGGCGAGCCGCCTGGCGTCAACGGGTCGCACAGGGGTGTCCGGCGCGAGACAGACGAGATCAACGGTCTCGAGCAACGTCGCAACGACGCTTTGCCAGCGACCTTCGCAGCCAGGGTTGGGGATGATGACAAGGTGGTCGAGATCGGCACCCAACTCGGCCGCTGCCACTAACCCGAGTTCCGGCAGGCCGGTCACTGCGCACCAGTGCCCCAGAGACGACGGGCCCGCGAGCAGCAGGAGCAGCAGGCTCGTCAATCCCGGCCGCCGGTTTGCCAACGCTAGGCCGGGACCGGGCGTGCCACGAGGGCCGAGGCGCGTGTCTGGTACCGATACCGGCCCGAGCAGGACCGTGCCGCCCCTCGGGAGGCCACCACCAGGGAACAGCCCGGCCAGCTCCGGGAGAACCGGCAGAACCCGCTCCGCCGGCAACGGGCCCGTCACAGGGCGGGACCGGGGATCCGGCCCAGCGATGCCGGCAGCCGGTCGGACACCGGAAGCTGACGGCGTCCCGGCAAGAGCATACGTGGCCATGGCCGAAGTATACGAACATATGTTCGATAAGCAAAGGGGCGGCGGTCTCTCCGCGAACGGGCACTCGTGGCGCGCCCGCGGCGATGACAGACTCAACCATGGCTCTTCTCGTGCGCCGGGCGGAAGTGGCCGACGCCGCCGTGATCGCGTCCTCGCACGTGCGGTCCTGGCAGAGCGGCTACGCGGGTGTGATCTCGGACGGCTTTCTCGAGTCCCTGGGCGCCGATCTCCCCCTGCGCACGCTGGGTTGGCAGACCCAGATCCTCGGCGCCGAGGCCGAGGGCCGGTTCTTACTCGTCGCTGAGCTCGACGGCGAGGTGGCCGGCTGGCTGGGTGGTGGGGCCTACCGCGGCACGGACATCGACGAGCCGCCACTCGGCGAGATCTACGCCTGCTACGTCGACCCGGACCACTGGCGCCGAGGTGTCGGGAGCGTCCTCATGGACGGCGCGCTCGATCGGCTCACCCGCGATGGCTACCCACAAGCCGCTTTGTGGGTACTGGCCGACAATCTTCGGGCACGGGCCTTCTACGAGCATCACCGCTGGCGCCTCGACGGCGCCCGCAAGATCTGCGAAGTTGCCGACGAACGCCACGAGGAGGTGCGCTACCGCCGCTTCCTGCCCTGACACCTGATGGCGGTCCGAACCGCCGTCAGACAGGCGGAGGGGCCGGCGGCCTGGGGTTGCCGGGCGGAAGACCGGGATCAAAGCCGGGCGGCCCGCCTCCGCCAGAGCCGGGGAATCCTCCCGCCATGTTCTCGCCCCCCGGACGCGGGCCCATCGGCCCCATGAAGCGGCGGCCGCTGCGCAAGAAGGCAGCCGCCCCGGCACCGAGGTACTTGACTGCCAGACGTGTCGCCACGTACCCGGTCACGAACAACCCGATGATCCCGACCAGCACCAGGAGTACCGGCCAACGGTACGAGTGGTGACCGCAACCCGCGATCACCGCCGCCGTGCCCGGGACGTGAGCAGTGCACTTCGCAGGCAGGTGCGTGTTCTTCCACGCCGTCCAGATCGTCGCCAGGCCGCCTGCCATGAAGCACGCGAACCACAGGACCTGCAGCAACATGACCCGCTGCAGCATCCTGGTCGCCCTGCCCATGACCTCGGCCGGCGTCGATAGCAGTTCGCCACCCATAAGGGCCCTCCCGCCCGTAGCGCCTTTCACAAAGCTATGCAGGTGACGTCTCATCCGCACCGCTCAGACCGGGCAGAGCTCACGCAAGGGCGACGAGATCGCCGAGGTCGTCGCTCCAGGTGTCCTCCACGCCCTCGGGCATGAGAACGACGTGCTCGGGGGAAAGGGCCTGCACGGCACCGGGATCATGGGTGACGAGCAGGATCGCGCCGGCATAGCTGTGCAGCGCCTTCAGCACCTCAGCGCGGCTGGCGGGATCCAGGTTGTTCGTCGGCTCGTCCAAGAGCAGGACGTTCGCCGCGGACACGACAAGGGTCGCAAGCGCGAGACGGGTCTTCTCGCCACCCGACAAAGTGCCCGCCAACTGTTCGATGCGCTCGCCGCCGAACAGGAACGAACCCAGGATGCGGCGGAGCTCCGCGTCGCTCACGGCGGGCGGTGCGTTGTGCCGCACGTTCTCGTACACGCTCAGCGTCGGGTCCAACGTCTCGTGCTCCTGGGCGTAGTAGCCCAGCTTGAGGCCGTGGCCCTGGACGACTTCGCCGGCATCGGGCCGTTCGATCGCCGACAGCACCCGCAACAGCGTGGTCTTGCCCGCGCCGTTGAGCCCGAGAATGACCACGCGGCTACCGCGGTCGATGGCAAGGTCAATGCCCGAGAACACCTCCAGGGAGCCGTAGGACTTGGTGAGCCCGGTCGCGCTGAGGGGCGTGCGGCCGCACGGTGAAGGGGCGGGGAAACGCAACCTGGCCACCTTGTCCGCCCGCCGGACGTCCTCGAGCCCCTCGGTGAGACGAGCGGCGCGCCGGTCCAGATTGTGCGCCATGCGGGCTTTCGTGGCCTTGGCGCGCATGCGGTCCGCTTGCGCCTTGAGCTCTACGACCTTGCGCTCGGCGTTGGCCCGTTCGCGGCGCCGGCGGCGCTCATCGACTGCGAGCTGTTCCAGGTACGCCTTCCATCCGAGGCGGTACACGTCGAGCTGGGTCCGCGTCGCGTCGAGGTGGAAGACCTTGTTGACGACCGAGTCGAGGAGCTCGCCGTCGTGGCTGATCACCATCAGCCCCCCGTCGTGAGCCCGGAGGAAATGGCGCAGCCACGCGATCGAGTCGGCGTCGAGGTGGTTCGTCGGCTCGTCCAAGATAAGAGTGGGAGCACCCGAGAACAACACCCTGGCCAGCTCCACTCTGCGCCGCTGGCCTCCCGACAGCGTGCCGAGCGGCTGGGTGAGCACCCTGTCGGGCAGTCCCAGGCTGGAGGCGATCGAACCGGCCTCGGCCTCGGCCGCCCACCCGCCGAGGAGGTGGAACTGCTCCTCGAGCCTGGCGTATCGGCCGAGGATCCGGCTCTGGTGCTCGGCGTCGCCATGACCCATGTCCGTGCGCGCCACCTGGAGCTCGTGGACGATCCGGTCGAGGCCCCTCGCCCCGAGGATCCGATCCCGCGCGACGACGTTCAGGTCCCCCGTCCGGGGATCCTGGGGGAGGTACGCCACCGGTGCGGAACGACGAACCGTGCCCGCCGCCGGAAGGGCCTCACCGGCGAGCACCCGGGCAAGGGTGGTCTTGCCCGCCCCGTTGCGCCCTACGAGCCCGATCCTGTCCCCGGGCGCGACCTGGAAGGTCACCGGCTCGAGGAGCTGGCGGCCTCCGGCAGTGAGCTCGACGTCGGTGGCGGTGATCATGAGGACAGTCTTGGTCGGGAGCGGTCGTGGTGCGGTGCCGCGCGCGGCGCGTGACACGACAACCGACACGGCCCTGAGCGGGCGGGCGCGAGCTCCCGGACCATTATCGCAATCTCGCTGGCTCAGCCTTTCTTTCTTCTACCTGGGACGCTCCAACTAACTTCCGGCTCTTTTGGTTTGCACAACGCTCGAGATCATGCTAATGTCGGCTTGGGTGTTGCGCTGGGCAGCCCCGCCGACGTGGCCCGGACGGCCACGGGAGGACTCACCGACCAATGACCATCCGAACCGATAACACACTAGAGGACACGGGATCCCGGACCTCGCCCGGAGACCTCAGCGTCTTGATCCCCGATTTCGTGCGCAGCCTCCGGGCGCGCAACCTGTCCAAGCGGACGATCGGGGGCTACTCCGACTCCTGCCGGCTGTTCGTTGACTGGCTCGTTTTGTCGGGCTTGCCCACCGAGGCGAGACAGATCACCAAAGCGCACGTCGAGACCTATGTCCAGGCCCAGCTTGCCGACCACAAAGCCGCGACCGCATGCGTCCGGTTCAACGCCCTAAGCCAGCTGTTCAGGTGGCTCGAGGAGGAAAGCCTCATCCTCGAGACTCCTATGGCCCGGATGCGCCGGCCAAAGGTGCCTATCGAGCCTCAGCACGTTCTCGAGCTCGAGGACCTCCGCAAGCTACTTGCCACCGCGCCGCCGAAGTCGAAAGACTTCCTGGACGTGCGGGACAGGGCGATCATGCTCCTGTTCATGGACACAGGCATGAGATTGAGCGAGCTCGTCGGCCTCAAGATGAACGACATCGACCGGGATCGCGACTGCACTTTCGTCATGGGAAAGGGTCACAAGCCCCGGGCCTGCCCGTACACGCCGGCCACGGCCACGGCCATCGATCGCTACCTCCGGATGCGCAGGGAGCAGAAGTACGCCAGGCTTGACTGGCTCTGGATCACGCGCCAGGGATACGCGAGCCACGCGGCGATTTACCGGGTCATTCGCAACCGGGCCAGGCTTGCCGGCCTCGGCGACGTCCACCCACACCAACTCAGGCACTCCTGGGCCCACGATGGGCTCGCCAATGGTGAGTCCGAGGGCGACATGATGATGCTGGGCGGATGGTCAAACCGAAAGATGCTCGAGCGCTATGGTGCGGAGCTCGCAGCCGACCGGGCGATCGCCTCGCGTCGTCGTCACGGGGGCCTTGGGGACCGGCTCTAAACGCTGTAGGTGCGGGTTTTCAGAAACAGTGCTTGACAAGGGATGTACTAACGTGCTAGGAACTGTTTTACTAGCCTTTTAGCCAGCGTTGTGAGGATCACCCCCGCGCCCGGCTGAACGAGGTTCCCCTCAAGCGTTGTGCATGAGTTTCTTGGTCTTTCTCTCTTCTCCTCACCAACGTCTCGGTGAGGTAGCCACTTAACCGGCGCCCTTCGGGGCGCCGCTGCGCGTACCGGCCCGGCCGTGGGCCCTCTGTGGAATCGACAACGCAGAGGTGCTCGCGGCGCGCCCTCTGCCCATTTGGAGGTGAGCCGTGACTCCACGCGCCCAAAATCGCCGCGCACAGGTGGCGGCCATCAGCGCGCATCTCAGGTGGGCCTTCGAGCCGGACCGCACCGCCGCGACGGCGCCGGCCCGTCAGGCGTTCATGGACGCTTTCGAGCGCGTTGTCGACCCCGAGGCCAAGTTGCCCGAGGCAGAACGAGCCAAGCGAGCTGCGAACTTCAGAAGCGCGCACTTCCGCGATCTGGCCATGAAGTCCGCCGAGGCGCGGCGCGCCAAGGCAGAGGGGCGTAAAGCGGTGACACCGTGACCACTACAGCCACCACCAGCGGTAAAGCTACCAAGTACACCCTCGGTGCCGAGGCTCCGCGGCGCGGCTACTCCGACCTAGCCGAGCTGGGCGATTTGGGGGCCCTCTCTATGAAGCGGAGCCGATGGTCAAGGGGTTTGATTGTTGACGCCAGTGCCTGGCGCGCTGAGCCGGGGTCAAGGGCGGCCCCATAAGGCCGTCCCACGTGGTGGGACCCGCAGCGAAGCGGAGGGCCCTTGACCTGGCGCGATCGAAGTGGTGCACGGACCACGATCTCATCGGCCCCGCAGCGGAGCTGTGGGGCCTGGTGGCCCTCGTCTCCCGTCATGGCTCGAGCGGTGCTCATCTCTCTATCGCCTCCTCGGGGGAGGATCAGGTCGGGTGGGAGACTCGTTCCGGTGGCCCATCTCAGTCAAGGGTCCTCGTGGGACCAGAGGGTACGTGTGGGGCCTGCCGGACCGAGCGATCTGGACGCGTCATGCTGCGACGCGGGAGTTGTCGACATAGGGACCGAAGGGCTCGCCCTTCTTCAGCATGTAGAAGATCGCCTCGGTGAGCTTTCTCGCGACCTCGACGCGGGCGACCTTCTTGCCGCGCTGGCGACCGAGGCGCTTCGCGGTCCGCTCGTAATGGTCGCGATAGGCGGCGTGGCGCGTGGCGTGGGTGGCGGCCTCGATGAGCGCCCAACGGAGGTACTTGGGACCGTTCTTCGAGAGCGACCCCCGGTGGTCCTTGCCGCCGGACTGGTAGACGCGTGGGCAGAGCCCGGTATAGGCGACGAGCTTCTTCGGGACCGCGAAGCGAGCGATGTCGCCGATCTCTGCGGCGATCGTGTAGCCGAGGACCCAGCCGATCCCCGGGGCGGTCATGAGAAGGGGCACGTAGGGGTGGTCGGCTCCGAGGCGCCGCAGGTCGCGCTCGATCCCATCGATTTGTTCGTCGATGGCGTCGATGAGGCCGACCGCGGCGAGGACGTCCGATGCCCAGGGCTCGGGGACCTCGAGACGTGCGAGGAGCTCACGGCCGGCGATGCCGAAAAGGTCCGACACCGGGCAGGGCTTTCCGAACGCGAGGAGGGTTGCGTGGACCCGGTTCTTCAGCGCCGTGCGGTGCCGCACCAGATGGAGCCGCCAGCGCGCCCGCTCGCGTGCACCGCGGGCCTCCGGAGAAGGGAGCCAAATCGACGGCACGAGGTCGCGCCGCGAAAGCTCCGCGAGAACTCGGGCGTCGATCTTGTCCGTCTTACAAGCAAGGGGCGCGAGGCCCTTCACCTTCTGGGCATCGGCGAGCTCGACCGACCAGCCCCGCAGCTCGAGCGTGTCATGAACGAAGCCGGCGCCGTTCATCGACTCGACGACGCCGAGCACCTCACTCTCGTCGAAGCGCTCGGCGACGTGGCGACAGAGTTGGCGAAGGCCGTCCGCGTCCGGGGGCCAGGGCGCCTCCTCGAGGATCGTGCCGCTCTCGTCCATCAAGCAAATGTCGAGCCTCGTCCTGCTGAGATCCATTCCAACGTGCAACATTGTGTCTGGGGTCTCCTTCTTGTGGGTTGGTTCCGTAGAGAACCCAACGTTCCTGGCCCCGCTTCATGGCATTCAGTCGGGGCGTCGTCCGCGCCCTTGACGGACTCGCCGAAACCGACGATCCGGCCGTGCGGACCGCGCTAGTCCACTTGACTCAGCAGCTTGCGGACCGTACAAGGCAGGTCCTCTCATGACCACGATCGAGCGCACCAACACCTTCTTTGACGGCCTCTCGATCTCTCAGGAAGCCGACCTCCTCAAGAGGATGAAGGCCGCCACCAAGGACGCTGCCGAGCATCTCTCGGCCCGCCGCGCTCTTGAGGATGCTGGCGCACCCCTGGCGACAGTGGCGCCGGTTGTCGTCGAAGACGAGAACACCGCCAGAGCTTTCGAGGCAATGATGGCCGGGCGCGCCGACGCCACCGATGGCGGCCGGCTCCTGTCGATGCGGTGGATCCGAGACGCCATCGAGTCGCCCCCACTCGAGCCGGAAGTGCTGATCGACGGGATGCTTCGCACCAACGAGCTCGCCGTACTCGGTGCACCCCGAGGCATAGGCAAGTCGTTCTTCGCTGAGAACGCGGCGATCCTCGGAGGGCGAGGGGAAGGCTTCCTAGGTGGAGCGCTTCGCATCCTTCGGCCGTGCAAGACGTTGATCTTCCAGGGCGAGATCGACCCGTGGGAATCCTCGCGGCGCTGGGGGATGCTCACAGGGGGCAACGAGCCGCCCGAAGGCGTCGCCGAGACATTCGACCGCGTGCGAGTCCGCACGATACGCAAGCGTTCCTCGAACTCGGGCGGTGTCGACGACAACCGTTGGTCGGAGTCCAACGAGTGGATCGACGCTGTGCTTGATCCTCGCGTCGAAGAGACCATCGCGGAGCACGGCTTCGATCTCTTCATCATCGACCCCTGGGCCGTGTTCTACTCCGGCAAGGAGAACGACAACGACGAGGTGGAGGCGGCACTCGACAAGCTCCGCGACCTCTCCATGCGCCAGCGCGTCGCCGTCTGGATCATTCATCACCTCGGGAAGTCGAACGAAGCCCGAGACCCGGAAGACTTGTGGCGCGGCGCGAGCCGACTCGCCGACTGGGCGAGCACTCGGATCACGCTCCTACCGCACTACACCGAGCGCCAGGCCGAGGCGCAGGGCATGACGCGCCAGCAGGCCAGGCGCTACGTCGATGTCAAGTTCCTTCGTCGGTCGACCCCGACCGAGGACTTCTCGATGGTCTTGGACTCTGAGACCGGGTGGTGGTCGAAGTGGAAGGCCCCGGAGCAAGCGGCCGATAGTCGTCGCATCCACCTTGACGTCCCCGACCTAGTAGACGCGCTCAGGACAAGCGGGGGATCGTGGGCGTCGAAGGTAGTCGCGGCTGAAGCGATGGGCGTAGCCCGCGACACAGTAACCAAGCTCTTGGCGACCGCGATCCGGGCCGGCGCGATCGAGACCACTTCCGGCGCCCGCGGGGCGACCGTCTACTACTTGCCCGGTGCGCACCTCGGAGACGAGCTATGAGCTCCAAGCGACGGCGCAATCGCCGAGCTCTCTATGTCGGTCCGTCGATCCCTGACGAGCTGAGTGCTGAGGCGAAGTCCGCCCTGGCCCTTCGCAACGCGGCGAACCTGGCCGGCCGCTGCCCCTCGTGCGGTGCCACCTTCGCCCTTCGGAGCCAACGCGGCGGCGTGAGCGTCGTCGTCATGGAGCACGAAAACGACTGTCCGGTGCTGGAGGTGCAGCTCATGAGGCGTCCTGTCTCCCGCGCCCAGCGCTCGACGTCGCCCCGGTCGTACACGCGCATACGGCCGGAGATCGTGCCGAGGACCTTCGGAGGCTTGACCTTCGCTCCACGTGATCCAGCCGGCCACCCTCGGCCTTGCCAGACGGACACCGTGCGGCGGTCGACTCCAAGCAGCTCGGCGATCTCGTCGACGCCCACAAGGTCTAGTGCCTTGGCCATATCGCCCCTCCTTTCGGTAGTACAACGTGCCCGGGCCGGCGGCGGGCCGGCTTGGCGTTCTCCGCCCGGGCGATGACTCAAGCCGCTACCAGCTCAGCGGCGGTTGCCTCGATCTGCTCGAGAACCTGCCGAGCGCAGCCGAGCGCACGATCAGCGGCGGCCGTCACGACCTTGACCTGGCCAGCTGCCCAGCTCGCCACGTAGGGGAACGAGTAACCGTTTGTCTCGAGACCAAGCTCGCGGCACACCAAGTAGGCGGCCGATTCGGCTTCGACCTCGCACCTTGCGCGGTTGGCGTGGTAGTCGCAGGTCGGGTCGGAATGCAAGATTACGTGCGCCAGCTCGTGAGCGAGAGTCTTGACTGCGGCAGCACCCTCGAGCCGGTCCGCGACCGTGACTGTGCGAGTAGTCATCGAGGTTGTCCCGTTCTCGGGGAACAAGGGAGAACGCTCGATGGTGAAGCCTCGAGCCTCGACAAGCCGCGCCAGTGCGTCCCAGGCGCCATCGGGACCCTCGCCAACGAGAAGCGTCGGACAGATCGGCTCAGGTATGTCTCCGTCTCCGTCAGTCTGGCGAGCCTCGAAGACGTGTTCGACCTTGAAACCTCGGACGGCCCAACTCTCGGCGCCGTCGTCAGCTGTGACCTTCACTCGCACGGGAGCCAGGACGCTCAATCCGTGCTCGCCTTTGCGAACGTAACGCCCGAGTGCGAGCCACGTGTGAAAGCCGGCCACGTGTCCGAGATCGTCCCAGCCGCGCAGCATGGCTTGCTGAAACAGCCACATTCTGTTTTGCGCACTGTAGGTGTGTAGCTTGGCTGCGAAGTCCAGGAACGCCCGCCAATCATCGCCAGAGGCGATCGCCTCGACGGCTTCGACCAGCTCTGCGTGCGCTGTCTCCATGCGTGCCCTGCGTTTTTCTGGTGTGAGGGTAACCTTCGTCATGTCGGAACCTCCTTACAGGTTTCGGCCCGACCCGGGGAGCTCGAACCTCGCCCGGGTCACTCTCTGTTAGGGCATTCTGGCCCTATCGTTAGTGTTGCACATTACAACACACAAGTCAAGGTCTTCTTTGACCTGTCGACCCGTCGACGACCTGCCAGACGACCTGACTAGTCGACCTGCCACCAGGCCCCTTGGCAGGTCAGTTCTTAAGGGTGACCAGGGATATACGACCTGCCAACATGTCGACCTGCCAACATACCCCTTGCCAAGCCCTGACCTGGACTTTTACGACCTGCCACCTGCCACCCCTATAGGGGGGATCCCCACCCTGGCAGGTGGGGTCCCTCCCGCCCTATGGGTGGGTCGACCGACAGGTAGTGCAAACCCTGGGTTGTTGTGCTGACCGCGCCTCGCTCCGTCTGCCAGATCTCGCAAGGCGAACACGATGCGCGTGCGCGCGAGCTGTGAGTGAAGATCACGCCGGGCCCCGCCGGCTGGGCGCCGTTATCGTGACCTCGAGGCATCTATGACGCTCCGGTTCTCTTTCGGATCCTGTTAGCCCTGCTCAGCACACTAGAGCTCACTCTCTTGAGCTGCCGGAAGGCTGCGAATACCTAACAGGTAGCGCGCTCTGCCCTGGTCGATGACGTGCTCGAGCTGGGCGCTTTTGAGGGGCTAGGACCATCCCTCGAGTGAGACCTGCCTGCCCTGCTTAGCTCACAAAATCCCGGCCTACTGTTGGAGGTTTCAATGACGACACCAGTAGCCACCAGGCCGGCACTCGCCAGAACACCGAAATCTCGCTGCGTTCGCTGCGGCAGGGCGCTCCCGAGGCGGCACGACCAGCGGTGCGCCGCGTGTCTCGGCAAGCCGTTGCCGTCGAGCGCGCATTATCGCGATCCACTCGAGGGCGAGGACTCGACGTAGATCACAAGATCTCGGTGACCTTAGACACCGAGAGAGCTGGCGGCGAGGGTTCCAATCCCCCTCACCGTCGGTGGTCCAGCGGGGAAACCCGCGCCCGGTCGGGAGCCGGGTGGCGCCGCGTCAGGGTGTTCTTAGCTCGTCCGCCCTGGCGCCGCGCCGGACCGAACACAAGGTCTCTGCACGGGCTGGCTCTCCTTTCTCTCCGGCCGGCGCAGCAGGCTCCCCGAGGTCGTCTCTGCCTCGGGTGCTGGGCCTCGCCCAGCGACAACGACCCGTGGCGTCGTCCCGCGGGTCGTTGTGAGCCAAGGCCGTGTCGACCGACGAGCTTCTCGTCGCGAACGCCAGTGAAAGGACACCTCGAATGGGTGGACGTCGTCATGGAGCCCAAGTCACCCGCCACGAGCGCAAGCGCAGGCCACCTTGGCAAGCGCCAGCGCCACACAGAGCGCGCCGAGCCCGGCGCCGGCGCCTGTCGAGCACTTGCTCAACAAGCTGGGCCGGCTCCAGAGCACAGAAGGGACTACTGCACCATGAACGTTCTGAAAGAGAGTTTTCTGACGGGTTTCAGGGCGACGCGTGACGCCGCTGTCGCACGCCAAACGGCGCACCCTGCGACACCGCCGACCAGCGGGGGCGAGGTCACGCTCGACGAGCAGATGAGCGTGCTCCGCGACCTCAAGTCGACCGCGGTCCACGTCGCCGACGTCCTCGAGAAGCGACGGAACGACTTCCTCGCCGCGGGCGATCTCGATGGCGCGCTCGAACAGCAGCAGAAGCTGTCGGCCGTATGGGACCTGCTCCAGCAAATCGACACAGGCGGGCAGCTTCGTTTCGGCGTCCACTGGACGCCATCCGCCGCTTAAGGAGAGGAAGAGAAATGAGCATTTTGACACGTCATCGTGACGGCGCGCAGGCCCAGCTCGAGCACCACTTGGCGCTGGATGAAGAGTTCCGGCACCGCGCAGCCGACGCACAACGCGCCCGCGAAGCAGCGGTCGCAGCGGCCGGCCCAACGGCCGAGCAGGCCGAGCTGGAGGCCAAACGGCGCGTCGAAGCCGGGATCGCGGCCCGTGCCCAGCGGAATGCTGCGGTCCAGCGCTTTATCGACCTCAAGTCCACGGCCGCAGTCCTCGCGGCCCAGGCCGAAGTAGAGCGCAACGCGGCGCTGGAGTCGAGTGACATCGAGCGCGCGGTCGCTGCCCAGACACGAGCTATGGCGGCCAGCGCACTGGTGGCGGCGATCGACGAAGACATCCGCCGCCGCTTCCCGCCCACTGGGCTCCATTTCTAACCACCCAGTCCCCCGGAGCCTCAACAGAAAGGCAGCAAATGAGACTTCCTAGCACACAGAAGGAGGCCGACGGCGAGGTCCTGAAGGCTTATGGCCGAGCCGCCCAAGCCGGGAGGGCGCCGGATCCCAACAGCCCTCTTGGCGCGGCCGCTCGCAAGGCGTACCAGCGCCAAGGCAATGCTGTCGCGAAGGCGCTGTTCTCTGAGATCGATCAAACCCAGCAACAGGAGCAGGAGCGCCAGCTCGAGCTTGGCCAGCAGGCCGCCATCACCGCGCCCCACGCCCCCGTTCCCTCGGACGCCGGCGCGATGGAGCGCACTTTGAGGAGTTTGAGCGGCCAAGGTGTCATCGACGGCAGCGGAGGCGCCTCGACTATCGAAACAGACTTTGGCGCCGAGTTCCGCCGCCGATTTGCGGCCCAAGAGCGCGCCCGAGCCGTGGCGGACGACCCGGCTTTTGATCAAGCGCTGTCGAAGGCCAAGGCCAGCGCCGCCAAGAGAGGCGCGCCCACAGCGGCAGAGTTCGCCAAGGCGTTCGCCGCGGTCAAGGCCGAACGGGACCCGGCGCCGGCAACACCGCCGCGGCCTGTGGTCAAACTGCTCGCCTCCACGACCGCCAAGGCCGCACAGGCGTCGGGTCCGTCCGTTGTTCCGGACCGTAACGGTACAGGAGGTCGATGATGTCGACAGTTGACGAAGTAAGAGATCGTGCCGCCGCCGAGCAGTTGCTCCAGGCCGTGAAGAGCGGCACGGCGCCACACCCAGACAGCCCTTCAGGTAGAAGCCTTCTGTCCAGTTACCGCAGGTGGCAAGCGGGCGAGGTAGCCCGCGGAGGCCTCGAAAGCCAAGGCCGCGCCCGTCGCGACGCCCGATGTCGAAACACGGGCGCAAGACATCGCCCAGGGTGCTATCCGCGGTCACGCTCATCAAGGGCGGCACAGTGGTGGAAGCGTTCGCTGATGGCTTCTTGTGCTACAAGGCCTCAGGCGGCAAGCTTACTAACGCTGCATGGGTCCGAACGATAACGGGGCGGGCTCGGTGAGTTTGCTGGACCGCTTGGCGGGCCGCATCCGCAGCACCGCAGGACCTCGAGGCGCTTGAGGCCAAGAAAAAGGCGGAAGCCGAGACGCTGCTCGCGCAGCAGCGCACGGAGGTCATACGGCTTCGCCGCGAGGCGCGTGAACGCCGACTCGACGCTGATCACGGCATCTTTCGGCCACGAAATCGGCCATGACCGACGAGCGCCGTCGTGATGGCACCGCAGTGTCAGAACCCTCCCCGCCGCGCGGCTACAGCTGGCCGCCGTTTGAGGACGGGAACTTGGCTGGCCTCAGACACGGCGCCTTCTCGGATCGCGTCATAAGCGAGAGGGCCCTACATATACGGGAGTTGCTCCTTACCAGGTACCCGTATTTAGCCGATGCCACGTTTACCGAAGCGGTGCAAAGGTACGTTCGAGCAGAGGCCCGGGCGGTGCTATTGCACGAATACATCATGACCAAGGCTGAGGCCACAGGCATCGAAAGCGTGAAACCTTACCTCTGGGCCGAGGCGCGAGGGGCTGACGCACTGGCGCAGAAGTGCGGCAGTGATTGCGGACTTGATCCCGCTGGACACGCCAGAATAGCCCGAGATCTCGGTATGGTGGCCAGCATTCGCGGCGAACATAACGCAATGCGGGTCGCACAACTACAAGAAATCGGACGGCGGCAATACGAGCTACGGAAGGGACAATAGAGATGGAAAATCTGCAAATCTTTATCTTCGGTGAGGAAATCGACCTCGACGCGGTCATCGCTGATGCCGGGCTGGGCTGGCCGGCGATCCTCGAGGCGCTCGCGCACTCGCTCGACATTGCCTTCGTGATGTTGGACGGGGCGCCCATTGCCACGGAGTTCCGCTTGGTGATCGGTGGCGAGGATGTCGACCTCGAGGCGCTCGCCACTGAAGTTGGCTACGACTGGCGCCCCATTGTCAAGGAGCTAGGCCCTCGGCTCGTCGCGGCGCTGCCCGGTACCTCGTGGCCGTCCTGTTTCGACCCGGCGAACATCGCCGGTGTTTACGCACCCAGTGAAAACACGTCCGCCGGAGCCCTGGCCGCAACCACCGGGAGTTAACGATGTCCTCCTACTTGCCTCCGGTAATCGTGGAGTTTGCCGGTGATGCTCGCAACTTCATGGGTACGCTCGGCACCGTCAAAACGGCTTTGGCCGATCTGGGCAGCGACGAGACCAAGGTCCCCATCGGCGGGGACCTGAAGCCACTCACCAGGTCCATCGCTGCCGCCAAAACCGCGTTGGGAACACTCAGCAAGGGTGGGCCTGAGATCCCTATTTACGCGGACGTGAAGCCGCTGGCGAGGGATCTTGCTACCGTCAAGACCGAGCTTGTCGCTCTCGCCAAGCAGGCGACAGAACTGCCGGTGGGACTGGATCAAAAGAGGATCCTGTCCGACATCGCGGCGCTGAGGGCCGAGATCGACAAGCAAGAGTTCGAAGCCAAGCTTGGCGTCGCGCAGGATGTGCCGCAGATCGCGAGATCGCTCGCGGCATTGCAAGCTCAGGTCAAAGCTGCTGCGGTGAGCGTGCCGGTCGGTATGAACACCAAGGGTTTTCAGACGACCTATGCAACGGTTCTGAGCCAACTCCTGACGCTCACCAAATCAGCGCACAACGTCAAGCTAGGGGCCAACGCCAAGGCGTTCTGGACCGAAGCGGCGGCCCTACAGGCTGCAGCGAACAAGATGCAAGCCGATGTCGGGCTCGGTGCCAACGTAGATTGGACCGAACTTACGGCGAAGGTTGCCGCGATGAAGGCTTTTGTTGATGCTGCTGACCTGACTGCCACGATTCATGTGGCGATTAAGGGTGCTGGCGCTGCGGCTGCTCTGACGGCAGGAGGAGGCGGGGTGGGCCTCTCGGGCACACTCGCGGCCCTGCTCGGCTTGGGTGGCAAGGGAATCGGCTTCACGGGGGTGCTGCCCGCCGCCGGCAGCCTCCTTGCTCTTGGCGGCATCAGCGTCGAGCACCTTGTCACCACCCTCGCCAGCGTCGTCGCCTCGGCGATCGGAGCGGTAACGGGCGGGGCCATACTCGCGGCCACCTCTGGCGCCATTATCGCGACCGGCATGGGTGCCGACCTGTTGGTCGGGGCGTCGGCGTTGTCCGACATCTCGAAGATGAGGACGTTGCTCAGCACGACCCCAACCGAGAGCTACGCCGCCGCGATGAAGTCGCTCCAGCTTCCGGTGGATGCTGGCACGCAGGCGGAATGGAAGATGGCGCAGTCGGTCGTCGCCCTGAACTCCTACTGGGATACCGCTACCAGCTCAGCCCGCACAGCGGCGGTCAATCTGTACCAGAAGTTCCTCTCGGTCGCGAACACGTACATACCTTTGGTCGGGACTGCCGCTACGAAAAACTTCCAGGCGATCGGCAAGGCTATCCAGCCTCTGATCAACTGGCTCAACAGTCCTACCGGTGGCGTCGCGATCTTCAATACGCTTGAGGGAGCGTTCCTTAAGAACATTCCGAAGTCCACCACGATGTTCACGAACGCGGTGGAAGGGATTCTTAAGATCTTCGCTTCTCTGACGCCGCAAACGGGCGGCCTTCTCAACTCCTTGAGCAAGTTCTTTGCCCAGCTCAACACGCTCGCAGGGCAGAAGCAGGCGCACATCCACATCGAGAGCCTGATCTCCGACTTTCATACGTGGGTCAACTTCCTGAAAACCATCATCTCGACCCTCTACAACGTCTTCAGCGCCAGCAAGAAGCCGGGACAGTTGGGCGTCGGCGAGACGATCATTCAGACGCTGACCGGTTTCCTGCAAGAGATCGACAACTTCGCGAAGTCGGTGCAGGGTAAGGCAGCACTGGGGACTCTCTTGGAGGTCCACAAGAACGAGGCCCTCGCCATTCTTGACATGATCCCGCCGATAGCGAAGGCGTTGGGCACCGTGTACGGTGCCATCGCGCCAGGGCTTGTCAGGGCGATCACCTCCCTCATTCTGGGTATCGTCTCGGCGATCAACACGCTCGCAAAGCTGAAGATCGGCAAGTTCGAGCTTCGGCGACTGGGCGGTCGGTCTGGGCCTGATCGCCCTGAAGCTGACAGGCCTCGGTAGCGCGATCGCTGGCCTCGGTCTGGCTTTAGGTAAAAAGGCGCTCACGGCCGGCATCTCCGCTCTCGCCAATCTGTTCAGCGGCACCAAGTTTGGTAGCTGGCTAAGTGGCCTAACCGGTGGTGGCGGCACCAAGGCCGCCTTTGTTAACGCCGTGTTTACTGGAGCGAAGTTCACCGGCAGCTTGGGTGGCGGCCCGGGAGGAGTGAACACCACTACAACCGAGGAGGAGGAGAGCGAAGCCGGAGGGTTTGGCGCGGCAGCAGGCAAGATAGCGGGGCCGCTGATCGGCGCGGCTATCGCCTATGAGGTAGGAACCTATCTAGCCAAGAAGCTAGGCGATCCAGGCTGGTTAAAGGCCCTGCAACACCTGAGCGGCGACATCTTTTCGCCGAAATGGCTGACTAGGAGGCCGCTGAGCAATCCGGCAGGATTCGCGATTTCGGCTCAGGTCTAGAAGAATTGGGGGATGCAAGGATCCTCCAAGCCGGATCGCCAGCTCCTCGACGCCGCCGTCTTCTGCAAGCACCTTCTGAAGCCGGGTTCTGTGCACGCCTTCTTGGCCGAGCACCGCCAAAGAGTGTTCCCGGACGCGCTGTTCGAGGACCTGTTCCCAACCGGCCGCGGCCGGCCGTCAGTGCCAGCAGACGTGATCGCCACGGTGATGGTCTTGCAGGCTTTGGAAGGGCTCTCCGATCGGGAGGCCTGTGAGATGCTGCGGACTTCCATCGCCTGGAAGGTGGCCGCCGGCCTGGCTCTGGACGACGAGGGCTTCCACCCGACGGTGCTGGTTCTCTGGCGCAACAAGCTGCGCGCCTCGGATCGCCCGGAGCGGATATTCGAGGCCGTGCGGGAGGTGGTGAAGGAGTCCGGCGTCATCGCCAAGCGCAACCGCCGGGCGCTCGACTCGACAGTGCTCGACGACGCCGTGCAGCGCCAGGACACCATAAGCCTGCTGCAAAGCCAGATCCGTCGGGTGCGAAAGCTCGTGCCCGAGCTGGCCGACGGCGTCTATGTGCACGAGCACAACCTCGGCTCCGGGCGCCCGTCGTGCGACTTCGAGGACCAAGACGACATCGATCGCCTCGTCTCTGAGCTCGTGGACGACGCCTACGAGCTCGTCTTTGCCGCCGAGGACCTCGGCCTCGAGCTCGACCGGGCCCAGCAAGAGGCCGTGGCGCTGCTGGCTCTTTTGGCCGGCCAGGACGTGGAACAAGGAGAAAGGCCAGGCACCTGGCGCATCGCCGAACAGACGGCCCCGGACCGGGTCATCTCGAGCGTCGATCCCGAGTCCCGCCATGCCCACAAGACACAGCACTCCTACCGGGACGGCTACAAAGCCCACGTGGCCGCCGAGCCCGACACCGGCATCATCACCGCCACGGACCTGACCGCGGGCAACAGCGGCGACGCCGACGTCGCTCCCCGGCTCATCGAAGACGAGCCGGCCGGCACAGAGATCCTCGCCGACTCGGCCTACGGCTCGGGCGACCTCCGTCAGCACATAGGACAAAAAGAGATGAGCGCCGTCATAAAGCCGCTGCCGCTGCGCCCGGCGGTCGAGGGCGGCTACAGCCTGGACGACTTCGACATCGACGAAGCAAGCAAAACGGTCACCTGCCCCGAGGGCGTGACTGTCAGCATCAACGCCCATGGCCGTGCCCGCTTCGCCAAGAGCTGCGCCACCTGCCCGTCCAAGAAGCGCTGCACGAAGTCCAAGGCGGGCCGCACGATCGTCGTCCACGACAACTCCGCCATCCTGGCGGCTGCCCGCCAGCTGGCCTCGACAGCAGAGTTCCAGGAGACCTATCGGCAAAAGCGCCCGATGATCGAGCGTACGATCGCCTGGCTCGTGCGCGGCCAGAACCGCCGCCTTCGCTACATAGGAATAGAGAAGAACAGGATCTGGCTCGCCCACCGGGCGGCCGCCGTCAACCTGATGCGGATGCTGAACCTCGGCCTCAGCCACGACGGCTCGACATGGCTGGTTGCCACGGCCGAGTAGCCAGAGGCGAGGAAACCCCGCTGAGAACAAAGGAGAACGGCCACAAGAGCGCCGAGAGAGCCTCTTCCCGGCCGCCCTCCGACCGAATCTCTCCCCCGACCTTCGCCCGACGGGCAGGCGGCGAGCGGAGCAGCTGACGCCTAAGCGGCGATCGAACAGCGGCCGAGCTTCGAAGACGCCTTGCTCAGCGGTCTCCTAGCCTCTTCGGCTCGACTTCCACCACAGCACCGGTGGTCGCGGCGGCGACCATCACGAAACTGGCAAGCGAGCTCAACTCGTTTCTCAAGCTCAGTGAGAAGAAGTTGCAGACCCCGGCCGTGCAGACGGCGGAAGCCAAGTTCCTGCTCAACATCGCTACGAATCTCAAGGGCAAGACCCCTGCTCAGATGGCGGCGATTCTCACGGGCCTGAACTCATCGCAGCAGTCAGAGCTCAAAGCGATCATGACCAATCTTGGCATCAGTCTCAGCGCCGGTGTTGAGTCTGGCATTACCAAAGGGCGCCCGAAGTCCAAGGCCTCGATGGAAGCGTTCTGTCTCGACGTGATCAAGGCAGCGGACTCGTGCTTCAAGACAGGGTCGCCTTCCAAGGTGTTCGTCACGATCGGCAGCAACTTGGTCGCCGGCCTCGTGAATGGCATCCAGAGCAAGCAGTCCACGGCTACGGGTTCGATGACAAATCTGTCCAACGCGATGCTGGCCACCTTGAGGGCGTCTCTGCCGCAGTTCCACTCGCTCGGGGCTCAGATGTCGGCTGCGGTTGCGGCTGGAGCAGCGTCCAGGGCAGCGCTACCGCGGACGACGACGGTCGCGACTACAGCGGCCGCTGTGGCAACTCCTGCTGCCGCAATCGGGCAGTTCAGTCCGACCTATCACGTCACCGTCCAGGCGGCCGCCACGCCAGCCGCCACCGCGAAGGCCGTGACGACAGCAATAGCCCAACAAAACGCTGCGTTTATCGCGTGGATGAAGGCAGGTTCAAGCTGGTGAGCACGAGTAGCCGGTGTCAAGGGATACCTGAGACGCTCACGCGCCTACACGGCTGCGTTCTCCCCTCCCAAGAGGACTACCCGACCATGAGCCCGGGCCGCTGGGAGCCGTGTACGTGCGCCGAGTTTTGCGAGGCCATAGCGGTAGCAGGCGGTTACGAGAAGTTGGCCGTGTGGTCAAGCCTCACCGACATGGCAGGCCAGTACGGACCGCCGACCATCTTCACCTGCTGGGGCGAGCGTGATGGTGATCCCGTAGCAGCGGACGGCGGCCCTCCTGAGAATCAGCGGCCGTGCCGAATGGACCACGTTCGGTTTGTGAAGGACGCGGGCGCTGGCGTGCGGCCTGTGGTAACGCCATGACGACCGCTGGCCACTGCCCGACGTGCACCTGTCCGCCAGGTACGAAACAGTACTGCGACGGCGAGGTCGTAATCGAGCACGAGCGGTTCTTGTGCCTTGAAGCTGAGGGCCACGCCTCTCCGCATAAGGGCTCGATTCTGCCGCCACCCTGCCCGGCCTGCGGTGGTTACGAGACGCACTCGCAGGAGTGCGCTACGCCCGAGTTGCTAGCAGACAACAACGCTCCGGGGTGGACTGAGTTGACCTGGTGGAACAGCGAGGTTCTGACGCCCGTGCGGCCCCTGGTGACGCCAACATGAGCGAGGCGCGAACGGTGAGGGCCGCCTATCTCGCGCGTTTTTTCGTCGAAGATTGACTACCTACAGAGAGAGAGCCCCGGCCCCGTTCACAGCGGAGTCGGGGCCTTTTCTTTGTCTACGTGGCCGCCCTCCATATAGGCCCGGAGGTCGGTTGGGGCCGTCCAGCCAAGATAGATCTGGGTTGTCGAGATGCTCGCGTGACCGAGCGCCGTTTGTACGTCGCGGACGTTCGCGCCGTTCTTGAGCAACTCCCGGGCGAAGGTGTGGCGCAGCGCGTGGCCGCTCGCCGGCACTCCTGCGCGGCGGAAAATGCCACCGGCGAGCTTGCTCACATACTCCGGGCTCACTCCGTCAGCGGGGTTTGCGTAGCTCTGTCGATAGGCCCGGATCAGGTGGCCGGCAGAGCCACCGCGCTCGGCGCGGTAGGTCTCGATCGCCGACCAAACCTCGTCGGTGACTGGCAGGGCCCGTTCGTTTCCGCCCTTGCCCCGGACAAGCATCGAACGTTCCACACCGTCAATGTCGGACAGGAACAGGTTGGCGACCTCGATGGCACGAAGGCCTTCGCGACGCATCAAGAGCACGATGAGACGTTCGCGGTCGTCGCGGCACTGCTCGAGCACGGCCGCGACCTGGTCGCCCGCGAGGCCTCGAGGCAGACAGCGGGGAAGTTTCGGTTGCTGGAGTCTGAGCGTCGGATCCTTGCGGATGTGTCCCTCGAGTATGGCCCAGCGGAAGAACCCTTTGATGGTGGTGATCCGCAGCCGGATCGTGCGAGGAGCGAGCTGTCGCTGCCCCATGCCTTCGACCCAGCGTTCAAGCGTTCGACCGCTGACCGACGAGAGCAGGCGGTCCCGGCCGACCTCGGCGGCGAACAGGCCGAGGGTCAAGCGGAAGGAGCGCGCCGTCCGAGGCCTGATCTGCTGCCGGTCTCGGCGCGCTTGGACGTAACGGAGCGTCGCGACGCCTACCGTCATCGGGGCGGTCACAGCGCGCCACCTCCGCGCGCCGCGACCTCCGCATCAGCCAGCATGTCGCGGCGTTCCCAGCCGGGCACGACGGGCGGGAGGATCGTTCCTCCCTGCCATGCTTCGACGGCGGCGCCGAAGAGGGCCAAAAGGTCCTCGATGTCGGACACACGCTCATCGAGGGGTCGAATGGCGCCATAGGAGCCTCCAGTGAGCACTCTGAGGCTCGCGGTCACCGGCCCGCGGCACACGGTCGGGTCGGCCGGGATCGTCAGTTCTGGCCCATCCTGGCCGGCACAGAGCCTCAGACAGACGACACCCTCGTCGTCGACGAGCTCGAGGGCCTTTGTTCGGATCGGCGGGTAAGAACCGCCGCCATCAGCTTCAAGGGAGCGAGTAACTTCTTCCATTGAGACGGACCTCCGTCTTGTCTAGCCCCCGGGACTGCTTACGACGGTCCCGGGGGCACTTCTGTTTCTACCCGCGTGAGTATCGCGCCGCGGGCACGCGAAATGCAACAATGGCGCACAAAACCTTTGACAAAAGAGTTTGATGAGGGACTGTCAGAAGTCCCAGGTGGGGACTCTAAGGATTGAGGACAGCGCCCGCGTGCCGGGGGTCTCTATACAGGGCTATCGGTGCGGCTACCGTCCTTGTCCTCGAATAATGCACGCGCTCCGGGCGAGGCCTTTTCCAGGCCGTCAAGAAACTCGCTGCGGCTGGGTTGCGGTGTCGTTCGAGGCTTAGCCCCTCGGATCCATTCCGGGTGACAGACGTGCAGAAGGAACGCGCCGGCGCCCCAGCAGAGGGCCCAAACGAGATTGGCTGTCGAGCCTGGCGTCCACGGGTCCAAGAGCAGGAACGCGATGAAGAAGACGAAGGCCGTCCCGAGCGGACTGTGCCAGAACTTGCCGGCCCCGGTGACGAGTGGGCCATGGCTCACGACGGTGACCGAGCCGTCCGGGTTCTGTCTCGAGTAAATGCGCCTGTACCTCACTTGAGCCTCCCTGTTGCCCGCGCCCACCTTTCGATGTCGGCGCGCTCCCAAACTCTTCCGACGCTCAGCACCGCTGCCGGCGCCGGGAAGCTCGGGTCGTCCTCTGTGAGCTGGTGGACCCGTTGGCGCGAGATACCGAGCAGCTTTGCCACGTCGCCGGTCGTTATCGGTTCCATGCTCGCGATATTAGCCCTTGACGCGCGTCAAGGCGAGGCGCATGATGGACTCAGCCTCGCAGGTGGCGCCGAGCGGTCGTGGCGGTGGTGCGTTCGGGTCGCACGAGAGGCACCGGGAGACAATGAAAAGGGAGAACCCCGGCAGCCCGTCTCGGCTCAGCGGGCGCCGGGGTTCTTTCATTGGTGACATTTCGCTATACTGAAAGTGGACTTCTGCAAAGGAGCCAGGCCCCTGGAGGATTCCGGCTGGTAACCGGAGAGGCTGCGGGCAAGTGAGGGGGCGTCGATGTCAGAGGCGCCCCTTTGCGCTGTTCGCGGACGGGGCGGGATTCGGACCCGCGGAGGAGTGGTAAGTTCCTCACACCAATGTCAGTGGCGCGCAATCGGCCGCTCTGCCACCCGTCCTGCTTCGGAGCGTAGCCGTGACGGCAGCGTCATTTCCGCACTATGCGAGCTAACGATAATATCGCTGGTTGTGCTCGGCGCCCCTAGCCAAACGACCTGGTCATACGCTAGGGCGCATAACGCTATGGCCGATACACCGGACCATTAGCGTAAACCGGATGCCGACACGGTCAGGTCCAAGGCCGTGAACCGCGCCGATGGCGCCGGGCCGGTGGCGTTGGTGGGGAGCGGCGAGTTCCTCGAGGTCATGGTCCCCGTCGACGCCGAACTGCTGGCCGGTCGCCCGCAACGCGCCGTCTTCCTCCCGACGGCCTCCGCAGAAGAGGGGCCCGAGCGGGTGCGCTACTGGACCGATCTCGCCACCGCGCATTACGCCTCCATGGGCGTCGCGCCCGTGCCCCTCGAGGTGCTCGACCGGGAGGACGCCGACAGCACCGAACTAGCCTCCCAGGTGGCCGGAGCCGGCCTCGTCTATCTCTCCGGCGGCAATCCCGGGTATCTCGCCAACACGCTCGCCGGCACGGCGGTCTGGAAGGCGATCCTGCAGGTTTGGCGCTCGGGCGCAGCTCTCGCAGGCTGCTCGGCCGGTGCCTGCGCGCTCAGCAGGCTCGCGGACGACTTCCGCCGACCTGGGCGCTACAGCGGTGAAGGCCTCGCCGTCGTGCCGCAGCTCGTGGTGCTCCCCCACTTCGACCGTTTCGAGCAGTGGATGCCCGGGCTGGCCGACCGCATGATGGCCCGGACGCCGCCGGACGCGACACTGATCGGCATCGACGAGGAGACGGCGCTCGTCACCGACGGCGACGCCTTCACGGTCCGTGGCAACAAGTCGGTGTGGAGGATCGACCGCGAGGGGACCCGTCTCGAGTTCAGGGCAGGTGAGCAGCTGACGGTGGCCGCGACCGCCCCCCGGTAGTCGTCAGCCAGGTGTCACCGCCGGCGAACTTGGACGGGTAGACGGCCGATGACCGTCGCCGACGGCACCGGGCCGGCATCCGGGGCGTCGTTGGCGTCCCCCTCTGTGCTGTTGGAGACCTGGTCCCGACCGCGGTGTGAAGAGCCACGATCCGATGGGTGAGGAACCGTCCCCGACCCCTCGCTGAAAGTGATCATCCGGTCGCTGAAAGTGATGATCCGGCCCACGCCGAGCTGTGCCCCTGTGTCGCGGATACCGAGGCGTCGATTGTCAGGTCGCCCATGCGGGTCACCGGGCGTTCACCCGAAATGTCACCTTCGTGTGGACGACGAAGAGGGGCCGTTAACCCGCTCAGATACGGCGGGCTGGAGCACGCCGGGGGCCCTCGGTACGCTCGGGCGTGTGGAAGTGGACGTCGAAGTGATCCCGACAGCTGAGAGCTATCCGTTGCGCCATGCTGTCCTCAGGCCGCACCAGAGCATCGCGGACGTGGTCTGGGAGAAAGACGACGATCCGGGCACGGCAACCTTCGGCGCGATCGAGCGCGCCAGCCGCACCGTTGTCGGTGTGGCGACGGTGTTCCCCGAGCCGGCACCTTTCGACGTGACTGGGGCCGGGGTTCCTCCCGGTGCCGGGAGCGCAACGACGACATGGCGCCTTCGCGGGATGGCGACGCGTCCCGACGCCCAGGGCCAGGGCATCGGGTCGTCAGTGCTCGAAGCCGTCTTCGACCATGTGGCCGCCGCGGGCGGTGATCTCCTTTGGTGCAACGCGGCGTGTGAGCGCCGTTGCCTTCTACGAGCGCGCCGGCTTTCGGACCTGGGGCCAGGAATGGGTTATCAGTTCCATCGGGCCCCACGTGGTGATGTGGCGGCGGATCGAACAGAAGAGCACGTGATGACGGGCAGCTCCGAGGTGCGGGATCCTGAAGTGGTCGACCTTCTCCGACAGATGGTCCGCAACGCCTGTGTCAACGACGGCACCGACGCCTCCGGCCAGGAGATCGCCAACGCGGACCTTCTCCGCACCCGGCTCGAGGGATCAGGGTGTGACCTGGAGAGCTATGAGCCGCTCCCGGGCCGCGTATCGCTCGTGGCTCGCATCGAGGGGAGCGACCCCGGCGCGCCGGCGCTGTGCTACCTCGGCCACACCGACGTCGTGCCGGTGAACCCGGACACCTGGAGCCGGGACCCCTTCGGCGCCGACCTCGTCGACGGCGTGGTCTGGGGCCGAGGCGCTGTCGACATGTTGAACATCACCGCCGCCATGGCCGTCGCGTTCGGGCGCCTCGCCGCGCAGTGGCTTTCGTCCCCGTGGCACCTTGATCCTGGCGGCGGTCGCCGACGAGGAGGCCCTCGGCTCCCACGGCGCGGGCTGGCTCAGCGAGCACGCCCCCTCGTCGGTGGGAGCCGATTACGTCATCACCGAGTCCGGGGGTGTCCCCATCGAGACACCGGGCGGTCGACGACTCCCGGTCATGGTGGGCGAGAAGGGAAGCTGCTGGTGCCGTCTGCGCGTCCGGGGAGTGGCAGGCCACGCCTCGGCTCCGTTGCATACCGACAACGCCCTCGTGACAGCCGCCGCGGTCGTGGGGCGCCTGGCGGCGTTCAGGCCGCCAGCGAGCGTGCACGACGCGTGGCGCCGTTTCGTCGCCGGCATGTCGCTGCCCGACGAGATCGGGGCGATGTTCCTCGACCCGGCCAGGATCGACGACATCTGCGAGTCGTTCCCCCATGTCGGGCTCGCCCGCCAGGCGCACGCCTGCACGCATATGACGATCGCCCCGACGATCGTCCACGGCGGCACGAAGCTGAACGTGATCCCCGATCAGGTCGAAGTGGACCTCGACGTGAGGACGCTGCCGGGCCAGAGCGAGGACGACGTGCGGTCGCTGCTGGCCGAGGCCATCGGGGACCTGGGCGACAAGGTCGACATCGTGTGGGCCCACAACGACCCTGCCAGCGAGTCGCCGGTCGGCACACCGCTGTGGCTCGAGCTCGACACCATGGTGAAGCGCTTCCACCCCGGCGCCGAGCCGGTGCCCTACTTCTCGACAGGCGCCACCGACGGCCGGTTCTTCCGCCGACGGGGCGCGGTCGCCCACGGCTTCGGGATGTTCTCGGACAGGTTGAGCTTCGAGCAGTTCCTGTCGATGTTCCACGGCGACGACGAACGCGTCGACGTCGAGTCACTCGCCCTTTCCGCCGAAATGTTCGAGGCTCTGCCCCGGTCCTTCCTGGCCTGAGCCGGGCTGCTCAGGGCTCAGACTCCTCGTCGTCACCGGCGTTGTCGCTGTCGAGCCAGGTGGCAAAGCGGCTCACGACCTGCTGCACGCCGCCGCCGGCGCGTTCGACGATCTTCGCGAAGCGTTGCCGGTAGTGCCTGAGCGCCGCATCGAACTCGGCCGAGGGTGGCGGCTCCTGGCCGCGCCGGAGATAGCCCCCGGACCGCTGCCGGTCGAAGTCTCCCGACGCCACCCACGCCACGAGCTCCTTGACCCGGCGCACGGGGAAGGGGTGCGTCGTGCCGATCTCCGACCAGAAACGCGAGTACCGCGCGAAGGGGTCGCCCTCTCCCTCGTACTCGGTCGCCTGGCGTATGAACGCGTCGAGGTCCAGGCCCGGCACCGGGCCGCCCGCCATGCGCATCAGGGTCCGGCAGGTCAAAAGCGGGTCCCCGGTCCCGAGCGCGCTCGCGCGATCGGCCGTCAGCTCGGCCGCCCTCGACCATTCGAGCAGGGCGTAGTAGAGCGCTTTCAGGGGCAGGCCGGCCAACGGGGCCCCGCGCAGCACTCCGTTCATGACGAGTTGCACGAGCTCGAACGTCGTCATGAAGGTCACGTGATCGGCCAGCACGTGGCCCATCTCGTGCGCGAGCACCGAGTGCAGCTCGTCGGCGTCGAACGATCTCGCCAGCCCCGAGGAGACCAGCGTCACGGGTTCGTTGGCGCCGATCGTAAGCGCGTTCCCCACCGGGTACTGGGTCACATACAGCTGTGGGCAGGTGGCGATGTCGAAGGTGTGGGCGTAGCGGCGTTGCATCGCCCACACTTCGGGCAGCTGGTCCTCCCCGAGGCGCACGGCCGTGCCGAGCATCAGCTGGCGGAGCTTGCGCTCGTAGCCGACCTCACTGAGTTTTTTGATGACGCGATCGAGCATCGGGACGGTGTGCAGCGCCGCAGCGGCCGCCCGGTCGGCGGGATGGGCGAAACCCTGAGCACTTATGTCCGGGTAACTGAGCGAAGTTTCGATAGCCACGGCAGGCCTCCCCGTTAGTGGGAGAAGTCTCTCACCGATGAGCCGCCCGCGGTCCCCCGGGTGGTCTCACAAGCCGACCGGCAGGGTCCCCTGCACCAGCACCGGCGTCGTCGGCACCGGTGTGCCCCCGAGCGGCTCCGCGTTGATCATGAGCACCGTCATCGTGGGCTGGACCCGGACAGGCGCACCGCCTGGGAGCGAACCGAGCACGCCGAGCGAGACGACCCTGCCCCGCGACAGTGCCCAGAGCTGGAACGTCTGCGAGCTCTTGAGCGCAGGCAGGAACGGGTTGATGAGGTAGCCCTCGCCATTCGCCGAGATGACCACCGTGGCCCGCCAGCGCGGGTGCACCGCCGACGTGAGCGCCACCGTCCGGTGCGTGGGATCGAGGAGCACGCTGGTGACGCCCGCCTGGTGCCTGAGGCTGCTGACCTGCTGGCTCAAATCGCCGACCTTGGCCGCCAACAGCGCGACAACCAGGATCAGGCCCGCTGCGACCGCTCCGAGCGGCACTAACAAGGCGAGATTCCGCCGTGAGCCGTGCCGTGCCAGAGGCGGGAGGGAGGGTGGCTCGTCCTGGAGCGAAGCTGCGATCCGGTCCCAGACCTCTTCGGGCGCGGTGGCCGGGGCTTCGCCGACCGGGTTGCCCAGGAGGGCCGCGACCTCACGGTGGGCGGCGAGCTCCGCACGGCACCGCGGGCAGGAGGCGAGGTGGTCATCGATCTCCTGGCGCTCCTGCGGATCGAGCGCATCGAGCGCATAGACACCGAGCATCTCCTCGATCTCGTCGTGTGTCACAGCTGCTCGCCTTTCAAACCCAAACCGGAGACGCTGAGCTGAGCGTGCATACGCTTCAGCCCGCTCCGGATCCTGCTCTTCACGGTGCCCTCCGGTTCGCCGAGGATCACCGCCACCTCCCGGTAGGTGTGGCCACGAAAGTAGGCCAGCTCGATCGGCCGCCGCTCGGAGTCGGGCAGGCCACCGAGGACTTCGCGAACGTGGTCGGCGACGATGATGTCCCCGACCTCGTGCTCGACGTCGTAGCCGCCGAGGGCGGTCTCTCGCGCCCCGCGCTCTTCCCGGCGGCGTCGGGCCGCCTCCGAGCGGAGCTGGTCGACCGCTCGTCCGTGTGCCTGGGCGAGCAGGTACGACCGCAGGGTCCCCCGCTCCGGGTCGAACCGGTCCGGGGCGTTCCACAATCTCACGAACACTTCCTGCACGACCTCTTCGGCGGCCGCCCGCTCGTGCAGCAACCGGCGGGCGAGGCCGAAAACGGCGCCGGCGTGCCGCCGGTACGCCTCTGCGAGAGCATCTTCCCGATAACGGGCTATCGCGAGCACCAGGTTGGAGTCGCTCGCGTGGGCCAGTTCGGATTGCACCTCACTTCGACTACGTAGCCGACGAGGTTCCGGATGACCCGAGCTCACCGGTCAGACGATAACGGTGCGCTCGACGGAGGTACCGCCCCGGCGGCCAGCGGATCTCGGGCGCGCCCGATCGCATTGGAGCCTCCGACTCGAGGTCACATGCCGGACCGCCTTGAGAGGCGGTACGCGCCTCTGAGACCTGTCAGGGCGGGGTCAGCACCGACTCGACCTGCAGCACGCGCAGCGGACGCGTGGCACTGGAAACGGAGTCCCCGAGCAGGCCCTCACCTCCCACGACGCCGGCGACATCGGACAGTGCCCAGCCAACCCGCCATGAGATAGACGCCTCCAGCGCCTGGTCGGTCCCGAAGGTGGACTGAGTGAAGACGCCCTGGCAGGCGCTTGCTTGCGCAGTCGGTGCGAGCGAGTCGTCATAGGGGGCACCGGGCCCGGCGCAAACGAGGTCGAGGTCCTCCGGGGCCAGTGTGACCCCGCCCTCGGGGTCGTCACCCGGTTCGGGAAAGCTCCACCCCGCCCGCCAGGTGAGGCTCATCGGGGTCGCCCACACCGTGGCGACGAGCCCACCGCCAGATGCCGTGGCGGTGACCGTTCTCCAGGCCGAGGGCCGGATCCACAACCACGTCGGGAAGTTCACGATCGTCGCGTCGCTGACGGCATCGATCGACGCGGGAGATGTGGAGATGATCGGGGACGGGAGCACCGCCCTGGCGAGTGCTTCGTAGATCAACGGCGGGAGACCCGAGGCGGCCGGGTCCGGCACCGTGTCCCAGTAGATCCACAGGTACATGACCTTGCCGGTCGCTTCGGCGGCGGGCGGCAGGTCGGCCTCGATGTAGCCCCCGTCCGGGGGGACCTCGCCGGGATTCGGGCAGGCGACGACGTCGAAGTGATCCGACGATGCGGCCCCTTTCAACAGTGCCGCGGCCCAGAGCTCGACCGACCAGATGCCGGGATGGCCGCCGGCCCGCGGTGGGGTCCAGTAGCCGGCCGGAAGCCCGGCGCCGGCGAGGGCAGCGTCGAGGCTGCTCAGCGAAGACCCGACGTCGTGCCAGACGCAGAGCGCGAGGCCGCCTGCGGTACCGCCCGTGTATGGTCCCGGTCCTAGCGGAGTGCCGAGCCACCACACCGAGGACCAGATCGACGTGCCGGTCGAGCCTGCTCCCCCCCCGTCGCCGGCACGGTCGGCGCTCTCGGCGCCTGCACGGGCGTGCGCCGCCACGAGCCGGGAGACGAGTCGCCGGCAGGCACCCGGCCGGATACCACCGGCCAGGTCCGAAGTAACGGTCCTCTCCAGTCTCCACGAGCCCCTCACCTCGGTCATGTAGGAGAGGTACGCCGTCGAGCGCGGCCCCCCCGCCGAGGTCACCCGGCGCGGCGAGATGACCGAAGCGGAAGCGACTGCCGGGGTCGGAGGAACATGCCGCCACGACGGCTCTCGCGCGGCCGAACGACACGACGCGCTCTCTTCCGATGCGCCATCTCGACGGCCCGACGACGCCGGACGCCGCCTGGGCCGAGAGGAAGGAGATCATCGCCTCGTCTTCCGGGCTCCCCGCGACAACGCCGAGGCCGAGGCGGCGGGACCACCCGGCGCCGTGCAGGCTCGCCGCGTAGAACGCCTCCATCTCGGACCTCCACGCGGCGAGCACCGAGGCGACGACCTCCGGGCCGGCTTCGAGCCCTCGCCGCGGCGGGGAGATCGGATCGGCGCGGACACCTTGCGCCGCCCGGGCACCCTCGACTGGCCGGGCCGACTGCACGACGCGCCCGGTCCCGGCTCCCCGGGGGGTCGCCGGGGACGTGCAGGAGCCGAGCAGGGCCGCGACGACCCCCGCGGCCACGCAACGAGCCGTCCGGCGGAGCGGTTCTCGGACGCCCCGGTGCAGAGGGCCCCCGGACCGGCGGCACCGGGCACCGGGATAGGAACAAGGGCGGGCCATGGCCGCCATGGTCGCCGGGCCACTTACTCCTTGAGCTACCGACCCCGGCTAGACCTCGAAGGTGAAGCGGCGCTCGCGCGGACCACGGCGGGCGCCGGGCCCGCCCCAACGAGCTACGAAGTCTCCTCTGTGTCGGAGGAGTAGGAACCCGTCGGGATGCCGCCGCTCGACTGGGGGATTCCGCCCCCAGAACCGGGGATACCCCCGCCTCCGGTCACCGTGGTCGCGGCCGGGGTCGAGGGCTGCTCCGGGGTGTCGGTCGCTTGCGTCGGCGTGGGGACGAACGAGCCCCCGTCGGGAGCTGCCGGTGCCAGCAGCGTCGCAGAGGTCACCGCGATCGGCCCGTGCTCGGTCTCGTGCTGGCGGAGCTGAGTGATCAGGTCGGCAACTTTTGCGTCGGCGTCCTGCGGAGCGCGACCCGCTTGCTGGGAGTACACGATGCCGCCGAGCTCGAGGAGAAGCGCGTCGGCATGCTTCTTCGCCTGCATGTCCGAGAGCTTGGCCTGCCCGGCCTTGGCTCCCTCCTGGGCCTTCTCGGCCAGAACTGTCGCCTGCGCCTTTACTTTGTCCATGAACCCCATGGCCTGCCTCCGATGACCTCGTGGCCGCTTACGGCCAAACCTGGCCTGTCAGCACGTGACGCTATCGTGTCGAGGCCATTGCCACCACGCGCGGCCGGCCGATCGGCCACGATGTAGGAGTGGACCGCTGCGAAGAATGCCAGTTCGACTACGACGCGCTCGGCCCCGGTGCCGTGCCCGGCACGTTGCGATCGTTGGGAGGCCGTTTCGCCATGCGGGTCTCCAACGAGCGCGCCGACCCGACGCTCGGGATGACGATACGCACCCGGCCGGGACCGCGCATCTGGTCGGCGCTCGAATACGCCTGCCACGTCCGCGACGTGTTCCTGGTCCTTCGTGAACGGCTCTACCTCGCGCTGGTGGAGGACTGCCCGAGCTTCGCCCCGATGTACCGCGACGAACGGGCGAGCCTGGCGCGCTACGGCGCCGAGGAACCGGCCGATGTGGGCCGTGAGGCTCAAGGTCGCGGCCGAGATGCTCGCCTGGGCCTTCGAGGGCCTCGACGAGGCCCAGTGGCAGCGCCACTGCCTATACAACTCCACCGAGCGCACCGTTGTCTGGCTCGGGCGCCACGCCGTCCACGAAGGCGAGCACCACCTCCGTGACATCGACGCGGCGTTGCGATCAGCTGCCGCGACATCGCGGTCGGCTCTGGCCTCCCAAGACGTTCGCCCCCACCCGACGCTGTGAGCACGCCGGGCTGGGCCCGCCTGCCGCGTCGCGGCGTGCTTCCGGCCCAGGATGGGCGCCGGACCGCCCCGGTCAGGCGCCGACCAGCTCCCGCCAGCACGAAGGCTCGTTCTCGAGTCGCTTGGAGAGTTTCTCGGGGTTGAGCCGGAAGGTCTGCTCGGGGACTGCGTCGACGAGCGCCCGCCGGCGCCAGTAGTCGTGCGCCGCGGCGTCAAAGCGCGTCCGGCGCAAGGCGACGAGATCGCCGGACGGCCAAGTCCCCTCCTCGCCGACGAGGTACTTGAAAAGCCTGAGCGCGAGTTCGATGTCCGCCCCGATCGGCGCGCGGCCGAATATCGCCGCCCGGCGCAGCGCGATGGCGACAGCGCCCGCCAGCACGTCGTCGGCGCGTTCACCCGGCTCGAGCACGAGGCGCTGTTCGAAACGGGTGGCGAGGGCGACGGCGTAGCCCTGATCAGGTCCGGGGACACCGAGGCCGTGTTTGCGTGGCGGCTGCGGTGCGGGACGGCTCTCCCCGGGCGATGGGTCATCCAGGGCGCAGGAGGGCCGATCCGCTGCACCACGCGGACCTCGTGCTGCTCCAGGATGGGAGCGAACTTCGGCTGGGTCACGGCCCTTCCTCTGTCTTTACCGCTCCGGTGTCGCCGGCCGCGGCACGGATGAGGCCGAAGACCACCGAGTCCACGAGCGCCTCCCAGGAGGCCTCGATGATGTTCTCCGAAACTCCGATCGTCGACCAGCTGCCTTCGGCGTCGGCGGTGTCGAGGAGCACCCTCGTGACCGCCCCCGTCCCCTTGGACGTGTCCAGGACGCGTACCCGGTAGTCGGTCAGATGCACGTTGCGCAGCTGTTCGAAGTACGGCTCGATGGCGAGCCGGAGCGCGGCATCGAGCGCGTTCACCGGCCCGTTCCCCTCCGCAGTGGCCACGACCCGCTCGTCGCCGACGTGGGCCTTCACCGTCGCTTCGGTTGTGAGCTCGCCCGGCGAGGACCAGGGATGGACCAGAACCGGGCCGCCCTCGCCGGCGCCCTCTTCGGCCGCCATGCCGTCCCGGGCGCGCCAGTCTGTGATGACGCGGAACGACTCGATCCTGAAAAAGTCCCCCAGCCGCCCACCGAGGGAGCCGGCCGCGGCCCGCATCAAGAGCTCCAAGGACCCGTCGGCGGCCTCGAAGTGATAGCCGAGGTGCTCGAGGTGCTTGAGGGACTCGAGGACGCGTCCCAACGCCGGCGAGTCGAGCTCGAGGCCGAGCTCGGCCGCCTTCAGCTGGAGCGTCGAGCGCCCCGCCAGCTCGCTCACGACGACACGGGTCCCGTTGCCGACGACGTCGGGCGTGATGTGCTCGTAAGCGTCGGACCTGCGGATGAGGGCGCTGGTGTGCAGACCGGCCTTGTCCGCGAACGCTGCCGTCCCGACGTAGGGCCGTTGCGGATCAAGGGTGAGATTGACGATCTCAGCGATGTGATGGGCCACGGAGGTCAGGCGCTCCAACCTTTCGGCCGGGATCGTCCTGATGCCCATCTTGAGGGTGAGGTTCGCGATGATCGCCGAGAGGTCCGCGTTCCCGGTGCGCTCGCCGTAGCCGTTGATGCAGCCCTGAATGTGGGTGGCGCCTTGGCGTACGGCCGCAAGGGAGTTCGCCACCGAACAACCGCCGTCGTTGTGGAAGTGACCACCGATCATGGCCGACGAGCGCTGCCTCACGTCGGCCACGACTTGGCCGACGACGTGGGGCAGGGTGCCGCCGTTGGTGTCGCAGAGCACGAGCACCTCGGCGCCGGCCTCCTCGGCCGCCCGCAGGACGCGGAGCGCGAACTCGGCGTCGCGGCTGTAACCGTCGAAGAAGTGCTCGGCGTCGAAAAAGACGCGCCGGCCCGCTTGGCGCAGGTACGCGACCGAGTCGGCCGCCATGGCGACCGCTTCGTCGAGCGTCGTGCGCAGCGCCTCGGTGACGTGCAGGTCGGATGACTTCGCGACGATGCAGACGACCTCGGTGCCCGCCTCGATGAGGTGGCGGAGCGTCTCGTCGGAGCCTGCCTGCCCGTCGGGACGGCGCGTCGAGCCGAAGGCGACGAGAGTCGCCGTCTTGAGCCGCAGCTCCTTGGCGGCCCGGGCGAAGAACTCCTCATCCTTCGGGTTCGCCCCCGGCCAGCCGCCCTCTATGTACGAGACGCCCAGATGGTCCAGTTGCTCGGCAACGCGCAGCTTGTCGTCGACGGTCAGCGAGATGCCTTCCTGCTGCGAACCGTCCCGCAGCGTCGTGTCGTAAATGTCGACGGCGGCGGGGAGGTTGGGCTCAGGTGGCATATTCGAGCCAGTCCTTGTACCGGTCCACCGTGCCCCGGACGGTCGCGTTGTACAAGTCCTGGATTTCGCGTGTGATCGGTCCGGGCTCTCCCGTGCCGACCAGGCGGTCGTCGACCGAGCCGATCGGGACGACCTCTGCGGCCGTGCCGGTAAGGAACGCCTCGTCGGCCATGTAGAGGTCGGTCCGGCGCATCTCCCGCTCGGTGACGGTGTGCCCGAGGTCACGGGCGAAGGTGGCGACGGTGTCCGCCGTGATGCCCTCGAGTGACCCCGCGCCCGACGGCGGCGGCGTGTAGAGGCTGCCTCCACGCACGACGAAGACGTTCTCACCCGTGCCTTCGGAGATCAGCCCGCTCGTGGTGCACAGGAGGGCTTCGTCGTAGCCGGCGCGTGCCGCCTCCAGCTTGGCGAGCGAGGAGTTGACGTACAGCCCGGAGCACTTGGCGGCCGTCGGCACAGAACGCGGGTCGTTGCGGGCCCAGGAGCTGACCTTGAGGCGGATGCCGGTGCGCATCGCCTCGTCACCGAGGTAGGCGCCCCAGGGCCACACCGCGATCGAAAGCCTCACCTTGCACGCGATGGGGTTCATGCCCATCTCGCCGTAGCCGAGGTAGGCGAGCGGCCTTATGTAGCAGCTCTCGAGCCCGTTCTCCGTCACGGTGAGCTTGATCGCCTCGCAGACCTCGTCCTCGGAGTACGGCAGGTCCATCTGCAGGATGCGGGTCCCCCTGAACATCCTCCTGACGTGGTCGCGCAAGCGGAAGATCGCCGGCCCGTTGGCGGTCGGATAGGCGCGGATGCCCTCGAACACCCCCATCCCGTAGTGCAGGCTGTGCGTGAGCACATGCACGGTTGCCTTGTCCCAGTCGACAAGGTCGCCGTCCATCCAGATCTTTGCCGTCGGGATGATGGGCACCGTCACAACCTCCTTATGACCGCATCGCCTACGCCGGAAGTGCTCCAGGACGCGGAGGAACCGGCCATTTCAGTCTGCAACTCGAGCACCGCCTTGGTTACGCGCTCTGATGCCGCGACCTCGCCCAGGTGCTCGAGCATCATGGCCGCGGAGCGGATCGCGGCCAGGGGATTCGCCTTCCCGGTGCCGACGATGTCGTACGCGGCCCCGTGGACCGGCTCGAAGACAGACGGGCCGGTGCGGGCCGGGTTGAGGTTGGCCGACGCCGCGAGCCCGATGCCGCCGGTGACGGCGCCCGCGAGGTCGGCGAGGATGTCGCCGAACAGGTTGTCGGTCACTACGACGTCGTAGCGGTTGGCCTTCTCGACAAGGACGATGCAGGCGGCGTCGACGTGGTTGTACCCGGTGGCGACACCCGGGTGCTCGAGAGCCACCGAGTCGAACGCCCGCTGCCAGAGATCGCCCGCATAGGTGAGCACGTTGGTCTTGTGCACGAGGGTCACGTGGTGGGCCTTGCGGCGCTCGGCCAGCCCGAAGGCGTACCGGACACAGCGCTCGACTCCGTGACGGGTGTTGACGGACCCCTGGGTGGCAACCTCGAACGGCGTGCCCCGCCTGAGCGCCCCGCCCTCGCCCACATAGGGGCCCTCGGTGTTCTCGCGCACGAGCACGAGGTCCGCGTCAGGCGCGATCGAACCCGGGACCCCGTGGAACGGCCGCAGGTTGATGTACAGATCAAGCTCGAAACGAAGCTTCAACAGGAGGCCGCGCTCTATGACTCCCGGTGGCACCGCCGTCGACCCGATCGGCGGGCCGACGGCGCCGAGCAGGATGGCGTCGGCTTCTCTGAGCTCGTCAAGGACCGAGTCGGGCAGCACCTCGCCCGTGCGCTCGTATCGGCCGGCACCGAGGTCGTACTCGATCGTCTCGATCTCGACCCCGGCGGCCTCGACGACTTTGAGCGCCTCCGCGACGACCTCGGGGCCGATCCCGTCGCCCCTTATGACTGCGACCCTGTGCGCGCCGACCCTCGGTTCCACTGCCCGGTCACACTAGTCGGGGTGCCCGCGCAGGCGTGAGAGCGCAGGTCCGCCCGGCGAAGCTGAGCATCGGGGCTGTGTCGTCGCTCGTCACCGCAGTCCGATCGCGGCCTGTGCCTCGGTCCAGGTGAAGATCTCCCCGGACGGCGCATGACCGCAGGCGGCAACGAAGATCTCGGCGAACGAAGTGGCCCACTTGGACGAGCGGGCGTACGCCGCCCCCATGACGAGCCGGGAGTCGGCCGCGTGGCAGCCGCTGAGATCGCCCCGCCATTGCCGCAGGACGTTGTCCCGGTGCCCCCAGCATCCTCGTGCCGCCGGGGACCGGCAGCCTCCGTTGTGGCCCCCGTAGCCGTCGTCGTACATCCAGCCGTCGTCGGCCCCGAGGGCGCTCTCGCTGCCACCGGCCCAGTTCGACCCCCAGGCGACCACCTGGGCGCCCCCGGACAGCGGCGTCGCCGACCAGCTGGGGTCGTTGTCGCTGTCGGCGCCGGCCTGGGCCGCCTTGTCCATCTGGACCGTGAGCGCGGCCATCGGCGGCTCCCCGCGGGACACCCGCTCCAGGTCGGCGATCGTGAAGAGCTGGTCAGGGACGCTCAGCTTGAGGAACTTCGCCAGGTTGAACCGCAGCGGGCCGACCGGCTCGGTCCCCCGCGCCCGGTCGATGGCCTCCAGCACCTTCGCGTTGCAGGGCGCCGTGTCGTCGAGAGCCCCGACGGCGCAGGAGGCGTAAAAATCCGGGTCTGGAGGAATGTTCTTCGGGGGGTTCCGCGGTGGCACGATCCCGGCCCTCGGCGTGGCCCGACCCCGCGGAACAGCCCTGGCGAACGAGGCGGCGCCGGCCGAAGCCCGCCCGCCCACAGTCGCGAACGCCGCCAGTGTCACTGCGGCCAGCGCCATCCGGCTCACCCGAAAGACGAATGTTCCGGCCATTGCCCGAGGGTACTCGGCCCTTGCACCGGTTTCAGCACTCGAGACGTCACCTGCGAAACAGACTCACTCCGTCTTTCGGAACTCGCCTATGGCCACGACCCCCATCACGAGGCCCATGACCGCGACGATCCCCAATGAGACCCCCACGGGAACGACCCAGCTGCCCCAGGTGATGCCCGGCGCCAGACGCTGGACGTACGCGGAGGGCATCGTGAGATGGTCAAAGACGGCGTGGCGCATCGGCCCGACGATGTAGGTCAGCGGGTCGATCCTCGTCAGCACGCTCAACCAGGCAGGCAGCCCGCTGAGGGGGTAGAGGGCCCCCGAGAGGAAGAACAGGGGCATCACGAGCATCTGAGTCAGCGCCATGAACGACTGGAACTGCTTGATCCGGGCGGCCATCATCAGGCCGAACGCCGTCAAGGTGAACGACAGGAGAAGCAGTTCGCCTACGAGCGTCGCCAGCAGCGCGGGGTCGTAGGGCACGTGCGCGAAGCCTGCCAAGGCAAGGAAGACGAGGCCCTGGAATGTGGCGATCGTTGTGCCTCCAAGGCACTTTCCGACCACGAGCGAGGCGCGGCTGACCGGCGCCACGAGCATCTCGCGCAAGAAGCCGAACTCCCGGTCCCACACGATCGAGCCCGCCGAGAAGACGGCCGTGAAGAGGACCGACATCGCCAGCACGCCCGGGTAGATGAAGGTCTTGAAGTCCACCCCGGGTGGCAGGCCGCGTCTGGCGAGGGTGGACAGGCCCGTTCCCAGCACGAACAGGAACAGGAACGGCTGTATGAGCGAGGTGATGGCACGCAGCCGGTCGGTGCGGAAACGGATCAGCTCGCGCCGCCAGACGATGTTCACCGCGTGGACGTTGTGCCACAGGCTGTGTTCGGGCACCGCGACCCTGATCTCGGCCACGAGCGCAGCCTCCGTCTTGGCATCCACCGTGGCCTTGGCGACCTGTGTGACCATCTCAGCGTCTCCCCCCTCGCCAGTGGGCAGCCCTTTGGCGCATCACGTCGAGGCTCGATGCCTCGGCATCGCGGATGGTGCTGCCGGTGTAGGACATGAACACGTCGTCGAGCGAGGGACGCGAGACGCTCACCGAGCTGATCGCCACGCCGAGCTCGGAGAACAGGCGCGGAACGAACTCCTCCCCCGCGGCCACCGAGAAGGTGACAGCACCATCGTGGACGGCCGCGCCGATACCGAAACGGGCCGCCAAGGAGGTGATCGCCGCCGGGTCGTCGACAGTGTGGATCTGCACCCGGTCCTTGCCGACGCTGGCCTTCAGCGCCTCGGGGGTGTCGATGGCGACGATCCTCCCGTGGTCGATAATCGCGATCCGATCGCAGTTCTCCGCCTCGTCCATGTAGTGCGTCGTCAGGAAGATCGTGATGTCCTCGCGGCCTTTGAGCTCGTTGATGTAGCTCCAGATTGAGGAACGGGTCTGCGGGTCGAGCCCCACGGTCGGCTCGTCGAGGAACAGCACTCGAGGCGCGTGGAGAAGGCCCCGGGCGATCTCCAGCCGGCGCTGCATGCCACCCGAGAAGGTGCTGACCAGGTTGTCCCTGCGTTCCCAGAGGCCGACCATGTCCAGCACCTGGCGCATACGCGGCGCCACCGCGGCCTTGGGCACGGCATACAGGGCGGCGTGGAAACGGAGGTTCTGCTCAGCCGTCAGGTAGTTGTCCAAGGTTGTGTCCTGGAACACGAGGCCGATGTTGCGTCGCACCTCGTCCTGGTCGGTGCCCGTGTCGTGGCCGGCGACCTCGGCGGTGCCCGTCGTCGCGCCGGCGAGCGTGCAGAGGATCTTGATCGTCGTCGTCTTGCCGGCCCCGTTCGGCCCGAGGAACCCGAAGGTCTCCCCCCGCGACACCTCGAAGTCGATCCCCCGCACGGCCTCGACGTCCCCGTACCGCTTGGTCAGGCCGCGGACCGATATCGCCGCCTGCCCTTCGCTCTGGCCTGGCCCCACGCCACCCGAGGCCTTGTCCGCCGTGGCACCGGGGCCGGCCTTGCCGGACGCGGTGCCGGCACGCGTTCCCACCGCCGGAGCCTCCCTCTCGTGTCTCCCCGGAGCCTAGGGCGCAAAGCGTGCCGCCGATCCCGCCGCGGCGGCGGTGCTGCCAAGATTCCGTCCCTGAACCAGTAGCCTCGTGTCGGTGACTGAAGTGACTGAAACTGTTCTCACACCCGAAACCCACGCCCGCCTCGTGGCCGAGCCTCGAGGACCTCACGACGCGGGGTCGTGTCGAGATCGCGCGCCAGATCGAAGCCGCCAGGGCACTCGGCGACTTGTCGGAGAACGGCGACTACCACGCCGCCAAGGACGCCCAGGGCAAGATGGAATCGCGCGTGCGCCAGCTGCAACGGATGCTGGAAAACGCCGTGATCGTCGACAGCTCCACGCACGAGGCCGGCGTCGTGACCACCGGCGTCGTGGTAGAGCTTCCGCTACGAGGGGGACGACGAGACCGAGAAGTTCCTGGTCGGCTCCATAGAGGAGAAAGGCGAAGGCGGGGCTGTGATCTCGCCCGCCTCGCCGCTCGGCCAGGCGCTCGTCGGGCACAGCGTCGGCGACACCGTCGTGTACCAGGGGCCGAACGGCCGCGCCTTCTCCGTCGAGATCGTCTCGGTGGGCAACTGACGGCCCATGGCTGCGACGCTCGCTGACAAGGTCTGGGACCGTCACGTGGTTCGCCCCGGCGACGGCGCCGCCGAGCCAGATCTGCTCTACATCGACCTGCACCTCGTCCACGAGGTGACCTCGCCGCAGGCCTTCGAAGGGCTCCGGCTGGCTCAAGGGCAATTACGCCGGCCCGATCTGACGATCGCCACCGCCGACCACAACGTGCCCACGACGACGACGAGCGGCCGGGTGGAGGATCCTGTCTCCCGGCGCCAGCTCGAGGCGCTCGACTCCAACTGCGCGGAGTTCGGGGTGACCTGTTACCCGATGGGCGACGAAAACCAAGGCATCGTGCACGTGATCGGCCCCGAGCAGGGCCTCACCCAGCCCGGGATGACGATCGTCTGCGGGGACAGCCACACCTCCACCCATGGGGCGTTCGGGGCTTTGGCTTTCGGCATCGGGACCTCGGAGGTGGAACACGTGCTCGCCACACAGACCCTCCCCCAACGCCGGCCCCGCACCATGGCCGTCACCGTCGGGGGCGACTTGGCGCCCGGTGTGAGCGCCAAGGACGTCGTGCTGGCCATCGTCGGTCGGCTCGGCACGACAGGAGGCGTCGGTCACATCGTCGAGTACCGGGGTTCGGCGATCCGCTCGCTGTCGATGGAGGGCCGCATGACCGTCTGCAACATGTCCATCGAGGCCGGTGCCCGCGCGGGGATGATCGCCCCCGATGAGGTGACCTTCGCCTACCTCGAGGGCCGGCGCTACGCTCCGAAAGGCGCTGAGTGGGAGCGGGCCGTCGAGGACTGGCGCGCACTTACCACCGACGAGGGCGCCCACTTCGACGCCGAGGTGAAGCTCGAGGCCGCCTCGATCCGCCCGCACGTCTCCTGGGGCACCAATCCCGCCCAGGTGGTCGCCATCGACGGTCGTGTACCAAGCCCGGACGACATGGCGAGCCCGGCCGAGCGGGAGGCCGCGGCCCGCGCCCTCGCCTACATGGGCCTTGAGGCCGGCATGCCGATCACCTCGATCGAGGTGGACACGGTGTTCATCGGCTCCTGCACGAACTCGAGGATCGAGGACCTGCGCTCCGCCGCCGGTGTGCTCCGGGGCCGCCGGGTCCGAAAGGGCCTGCGGGCACTCGTCGTACCGGGCTCGCGCCGGGTCAAGCTCCAAGCCGAGGCCGAGGGACTGGACCAGGTCTTTCGCGAGGCGGGCTTCGAGTGGAGGGAGAGTGGCTGCTCCATGTGCCTCGGCATGAACCCCGACCAGCTGTCGCCCGGGGAACGCTGTGCCTCAACCTCGAACCGCAACTTCGAGGGCCGCCAGGGACGTGGGGGCCGCACCCATCTCGTGTCCCCGGCGGTTGCCGCGGCGACGTCGGTTGTGGGCAGGTTCGCCACCCCGGCCGACCTCGGGGCCTGACATGGAGCCCGTGAGGATCGTGTCGGGGCGGGCGGTCCCGCTCGACCGCTCCGACGTCGACACCGATCAGATCATCCCGAGTGAGTGGCTCAAGCGCATCGAACGGACCGGTTTCGGGGCCGGGCTGTTCGCCGAGTGGCGCGACGATCCCGGCTTCGTGCTCAACGATCCGGACCACGCCGGGGCGACGATCCTCGTCGCCGGCCCCAATTTCGGTACGGGATCGTCCCGGGAGCACGCCGTGTGGGCACTGGTCGACCACGGTTTCTCCGCGGTCGTGAGCCCCCGTTTCGGCGACATCTTCCGCAACAACTCCACCCGTTCCGGCCTTGTCCCCGCCGAGGTGTCCGACGCGGACGGCCGGGCGCTCTTGGAGGCGGTCAGCGCGGACCCGTCGCTCGAGGTCGTCGTGGACGTCGAACGGAGGCTGGTCGAGGCTCCCGGCGTGGGCATCTCGGCGCCGTTCCGCTTGGACGACGACGCCCGGGACCGGCTGCTCAGAGGCCTCGACGACATCGGCGTCACGTCCCAGCACCTGGCGGACATCGACGCCTACGAGGGGCGGCGGCCGACCTGGCTGCCCACGTTGCGACCTCGCCAACAGGCCTCGGCTTAGGGAGTCACCCCGCTTTCGCGCACGACGTCGGTCCCCCCACCGTCGGTCAGGCGCGCCTTGGCGCGCACCACCCGGTTGGTCGCCGCGATATAGGCGCGGGCAGCTGCCTCGACCACATCGGTGGACAGCCCCCGACCTGAAGCCCGCACGCCGCCGGAGTCGAGCTGGATGACGACATCGCCGAGGGCGTCGATACCGCCGGTGACCGACGACACGTTGAAGTCGATGAGCTTGGCATCGATTCCGGTCGCCTGCTTGATCGCCTTGCAGGTCGCGTCGATCATCCCGTCGCCTTCCGCGATCGCCTCGGACTTGCGACCGTCCCGGCTCACGACGACTCTCGCCCGCGGCAGCCCGGCCGTGCCGCCCTGGACGTCGAGCAGGTCGAGGACGAAGCCCTCCTCGAGCGCGGTTCCGAGCTCCTCGGCGACGATCGCCTCGAGGTCGGCGTCGGTAAGCTTCACCTTGCGGTCCGCCAGTTCCTTGAAGCGGGTGAACGCCGCGTCGAGGGCATCGCCCCGGACTTTGATGCCGAGCTTCGCCAACGTGTCGGCGAAGGCGTGGCGCCCGGTGTGCTTGCCGAGAATGATCTGGCCGCCCTCCTGGCCCACCGAGTCCGCATCGATGATCTCGTAGGTCGAGCGCTCCGTGAGCACGCCGTGCTGGTGGATCCCCGACTCGTGGGCGAAGGCGTTCTTCCCGACGACGGCCTTGTTCCACTGGACCTGGTAGCCGGTCAGACGCGCGACCATCCGGCTCGTCCGGGCCAGCTCCCTCGTCCTCACGTTCGTCTCCAGCCCGGGGAACAGGTCTCCGCGGATCTTGAGCGCCATGACCACTTCCTCGAGGGCAGCGTTGCCGGCGCGCTCGCCGAGGCCGTTCACGCAGACCTCCACCTGGCGGGCGCCCGCGCGCACGCCGGACAGGCTGTTCGCCACGGCGAGGCCGAGGTCGTTGTGGCAGTGGGTCGAGAGCACGTAGTCGCCCGCCACCTGGTCCCGGACGTGAGTCAAGAGGTCGCCGTAGTCCCAGGGGATCCCGTAGCCGACGGTGTCGGGGATGTTCAAGGTGCCGGCCCCGGACTCGACGGCCGCGGCCAGCACCTCGAGCATGAAGTCGAGCGGGGTGCGGGTCGCGTCCTGAGGCGAGAATTCGATGTCGGCGGTGTGCTCGCGGGCTCGCGAAACCCCCATGCGCACCGCCTCGAGCACCTGATCCTCGTTCATCTTCAACATGTGCTCCATGTGGCTCGGGCTCGTCGAGATGAAGACATGAATGCGGTTTCGCTCCGCGTCTTTGAGTGCCTCGTAGCAGCGGTCCACGTCGGCGAGCTGGGTCCGCGAGAGCCCGGCGATCACGGGGCCTTCGACGGTGCGGGCAATTGCCTGCACGGCGTCGAACTCGCCCTGGCTCGAGACCGGGAAGCCGGCTTCGATGTAGTCGACACCGAGACGCGCGAGTTGCTCCGCGATCTCGAGCTTCTCGCCGGGATCGAGGGAGATCCCCGGTGACTGCTCGCCGTCCCGCAGCGTCGTGTCGAAGATGACCACCTTGTCGCTCATCGCTCGCTCCATTGTCGAGGCGCAGCCGAGTTCTTCTCCCGCCAGTCGTCGCGTCGTTCGCACAACCGCGCCCGGCCAACAAAAAACCTCCTGGCCTAAGGCGCAGGAGGCGTTGGCGAGCGCGACAAGGCGCTCGCCGTCAGGTAAGGAGGAGGACCCGGATGAACCGCTCGTTCGTCATGTCACCACTGATTGTGGTGGACGGCTCGGGATCCGTCAAGCCTGCCGCGCCCGTGGGCGGTCTACCAGTCGTCGTCCGAGAGGCGGTCGCAGTCCTCGGCGACCGCGCGGTAGGCGCGGCGGTGGTGCACGAGAGGGGACCGCCCGGTCTCGATCCCTATCTCGCGCACGGCCCCGAGCACGAGCATGTGGTCACCGGTCTCGACGACGCGTTCGATGTCGCAGTCGACGAAGGCCACGGCCCCCACCAGCACTGGGTTCCCCGACGGCGCCGGATGCCACGCGATGCCCTCGAACTTGTCGGCCTCGCTCACGGCAAAGCGTGACGAGACCTCAGCTTGGTCGCGACCGAGAATGCTGACGCAGAACGACCCGGTCGCGTTGATGGGCGGCCAGCTCTTCGACGCCCTCGATACGAAGAACCCCACGAGCGGGGGTTCGAGCGAGACCGGGACGAAGGTGCCAACCGACAGGCCGGTCGGGCGGCCGTCGACGACCCCGGCGACGACGGCAACGCTCGTCGGCACATGCGCCATCACCTGGCGGAAGTGCTCGGGGCTGAGGTCGCCCACGCCGCTAGGCGCCGGCGACGCTGTGGATCTCGAGGATGCCGGCGGCCGCGTGGACGCGGGCGGTCACCTCGGACGGCACCGGACGATCCGTCGAGAGCACCATGAGGGCCGTGCCACCGCCCGAAGTCTGGCCGACGGCCATGTTCGTGATGCTGACCCCGGCATCACCGAGAGCCGAGCCGACGAGCCCGATCATCCCGGGGCGATCGTCGTTGCGCACGATCAGCAGGTTCGCGTCAAAGGGCAGCTCGACCGCGTGATCGTCGACCATGACAATGCGCGCTGTCCCCGTCCACCCGAGCGTCCCCGCGACCGTGTGGCCGCTACCGCGAAGGCTCACCTGGCTCAAGTAGTCGCCCGCGACTGTCGTCGAGGACTCGCGCACCTCGAGGCCCCTGTCCTTGGCGAAGTGCGGGACGTTCACATACGAGACGGGCTCCTCGATCGCGGCCGCGAATATCCCCTTCAGCGCCGAGAGGGTGAGCATCCGCGTGTCCTCGGCGGCAAGGTCTCCCTGGTACTCCACTTCGACGTGCTTCGGCACCCCTGCGCACAACGCTGCCAGGAGGCGGCCGAGGCGCTCGGCGACCCCGATGTAGGCCCGCACGCTCTCAGAGGCGCCGGCGGCGGCGACGTTGACTGCGTAGGGCACGAATTCGCCCCGCAGCGCGAGCACGATCTGCTCGGCGATCTGCTCACCGGCCTTGTCCTGCGCCTCGGCCGTGCTGGCACCGAGGTGCGGCGTCACGACCACCTGCGCGAGCTCGAACAGGGGCGAGGACGTACACGGTTCGGTGGAGAACACGTCGAGCGCGGCACCGGCGACGTGCCCGGCGGCAATGGCGTCGGCAAGTGCCTCCTCGTCGAGGATGGCGCCCCGGGCGGCGTTCACGATGCGGAGGCCGGGCTTGGCCTTGGCCAGCAGCTCCTTGCCGACAAGCCCGATGGTCTCAGGCGACTTGGGCAGGTGGACGCTCACGAAGTCGGCGGTTTCGAACAACTCGTCGAGCCCGAGCAGCTCGACCCCCATCGTTCGCGCCCGTTCCGCGGTCACATACGGGTCGTACGCGACGAGCCTCATGCCGAACGCCGCCGCGCGCTGGGCGACGAGGGAGCCCACGTGACCGAGGCCGAGGATCCCGAGAGTCTTGCCGTGCAGCTCGACGCCCTCCCACTTGGACCGCTCCCAGCGCCCCTGGACGAGGGCGGCGTGGGCTTGGGGGATGTTGCGGGCCTGCGCCAGCATGAGGGCGATCGCGTGCTCCGCGGCGGAGAGGATGTTCGACTCCGGGGCGTTGACGACCATTACGCCGCGGCGCGTGGCCGCCGCGATGTCCACGTTGTCGAGACCCACGCCGGCACGTCCGACCGCCATCAGGTCGCGTCCGGCGTCGAGCACCTCGGCGGTCACCCGGGTGGCGGAACGGATGACGAGAGCCGACGCCCCGGCGACGGCCTCGACAAGCTCGGCCGGCGTGAGCGACAACCGCACGTCGACCTCGTGGCCCGCGCCCGCCATGGCTTCGAGCCCGCGGGGCGAAAGCGTCTCGGTTACAAGGATCCTCGCCATCGCCTACTCACCCGCTTCGGACAATAGCTCGGCCAAACGCTCGACACCGCGCACGAGGTCCGAGTCCGACAGGGCGTAGGAGAAGCGACCGTAGCCGGGCGCACCGAAGGCCTCGCCGGGGACGAAGGCCACGCGGGACTCCTCCAGCACGAGCTCGGCCAGCTCGAGGGTGGTCTTGGGTGTCACGCCCCTAGCTCGCGCCCGAGGACGCCCTCGAAGGAAGGAAAGGCGTAGAAGGCGCCCTCCGGTTCGATACACGACACCCCTCTGATCTCCGACAGCATCTTGAAAATGGTCCGGCGGCGGCGGTCGAAGGCCTCCCGCATCTCACCGACCGCACCCAGGTCTCCGGTGAGGGCGGCGATCGCGGCCCGCTGGGCGACGTTGTTGACGTTGGAGGTCGCGTGCGACTGCAGGTTGGTGGCGGCCTCCACGACGTCGCCAGGACCGATCATCCACCCGACGCGCCAGCCGGTCATCGCGTACGTCTTGGCGACGCCATTGGAGACGACACAGCGGTCGGCGATCTCCGGCACGACGACCGGCATCGAATGCTGGGCGTGGCCCTCGTAGACGAGGTGCTCGTAGATCTCGTCGGTGAGCACCCACCAGCCGCGCTCGACCGCGAGGCGACCGATCTCGGCGATCTGGTCCCTGTTGTAGACCGCGCCGGTCGGATTGGAGGGAGAAACGAACAACAGCAGCTTGGTCCGGTCGGTGGCAGCGTCTTCGAGCTGATCGACCGTCATCTTGAAGCCGCTTTGGGCGCCGGTCGGCACCTCGACAGGGACTCCCCCGGCGAGGCGGATCGCCTCCGGGTAGGTGGTCCAGTACGGGGCGGGCACGAGCACCTCGTCGCCTGGATCCAACAAAGCCGCGAACGCGTTGTAGATGGAGTGCTTCCCACCGTTGGTGACGAGGACGTTCCTCGGCACGATCTCGAAGCCCGAGTCGCGCGCCGTCTTGGACACGATCGCCTCTTTGAGCTCGGGCAGGCCGCCGGTCGGCGTGTAGCGGTGGTTGCGCGGGTCGCGGCACGCCGCGACGGCGGCCTCGACGATCGCCGCGGGTGTCGGAAAGTCCGGCTCTCCTGCTCCGAAGCCGACGACATCGACGCCTTGGGACTTCAGCAGCTTCGCCTTTGCATCTATGGCCAAGGTGGCGGACGGCGCCACGCTGCCGACACGACCCGAGACACGGCTTCGCGCCGACGAAAAGTCAAATGGAGGTGATGTCGCCATCTGCATATGCTTGCACAAAGTTTTTGCACCGCGATCTCCAGGTGCCGGGCCTGGCGCCGGAGAGTCGGTGCGATACCCCGGGTCTAGCGACCCACCGACGTTGCCTGGAGGCTCACCTTGGCCGGACTTGTGATACCCGAACACCTGCTACCAGCCGACGGGCGGTTCGGATCGGGACCCTCGAAGGTCCGCACGGAGTCAGTGGGAGTCCTCGGAACCGAGGCCCCGACCTACCTCGGCACGAGCCATCGTCAGGCGCGTGTCCGCGACGTCGTGGGCCGCGTCCGTGCCGGTCTGGCCGAGCTCTTCGCCTTGCCGGAGGGCTACGAGGTCACGTTGGGCAACGGTGGCACGACGGCATTCTGGGACGCCGCCACGTTCTGTCTCGTCGGGGCTCGCAGTCAGCACCTCTCGTTCGGGGAGTTCTCCTCCAAGTTCGCCGAGTGCACCCGGTCGGCGCCCTTCCTCGAAGACCCCGACGTCCTCGTCTCCGAACCGGGCACCTACCCCCGCCCGGTTCCCAACCCGGCCGTGGACGCGTACTGCCTCACGCACAACGAGACCTCGACCGGCGTGCAGACGGTCGTGCAGCGGCCGCGCCGGGCAGACGGCACGGTTGCCGAAGGTCTCGTCCTCGTCGACGCGACCTCGGCGGCGGGTGGGCTCAGGGTCGAGGCGGACCAGTTCGACGCGTACTACTTCGCCCCGCAGAAATGCTTCGGCTCCGAAGGCGGGCTCTGGCTCGCGCTCATGTCCCCGGCGGCCGTCGGACGCGTCGAGCACCTCTCCGCGACGGGACGGTTCGTCCCCGCCTTCTTCGAACTGAAGATCGCCATCGCCAACTCGCGCCTGCAGCAGACCTACAACACGCCGGCTCTGGCCACCTTGCTCCTGCTCGCCGAGCAGATCGACTGGTTCGTCGGCAACGGCGGTCTCGCGTGGGCCGCCTCGCGGGCTGACCGCTCCGCTGAGATCATTTATGGCTGGGCCGAACGGTCGAGCTTCGCCCAGCCCTTCGTGCCCGCGCCGGCCGAGCGGAGCCACGTCACCGCGACCATCGACTTCGACGACACCATCGATGCGCTCGCGGTGGCCTCGGTGCTGCGCTCCAACGGCATCGTCGACACCGAGCCCTATCGCAAGCTGGGAAGGAACCAGCTGCGAGTTGCGCTGTTTCCGGCCATCGAACCGGCAGACCTCGAGGCGCTGACAGAGTGCATCGACTGGGTCGTGGAAAGGCTCGCGTCTGTCGCCTAGGACGGGGACTGAGCGGGCACGTCCGCCCCGGGGATGACGGGGCGCTGCAGCCGGCTCGTGAGCCGCCGGGTTCGAAGAGCCCTTTCGTAGTGGTGGGCCACGCGCAGGCGCCACGTGAGGCGCAGGGTGTGGATGAGCATGCCGACGGCTGCCCGCGGTGAAACCGTCGACGAGAAGCGCCCCCTGATCTCGACGGGCAGCTCGACGACGCGCGTGTAGCCGAAGCGCCGCGCGACCGCGAGGAGCTCGAGATCGAACGTGAAGCCGTCCTCCTCGAGGATCGGGAGCAGCTCGGTGACGATCTCCCGACGGGCCAGCTTGATCCCGCTCTGGGTGTCGGTGACGTCCAGGCCGAACAACAACCGGGTGAGGACTTGGTAGCCCCACGAGTAAAAGCGCCGGAGCCGTGGGTAGACGACAACCGACCCGGGATGGCGCTTGGAGCCGATAGCGAAATCGGGGCGGTCCTTTTGTATGCAGCTGACGAACTCGCCCAGCACCGGTGCGGGGATGTCCCCGTCACCGTCGATGAAGCCGAGGTAGCTGCCCCGGCCGAGCCCGAAGCCGACGCGCAGCGCGCGGCCCTTGCCCTGGTTGATCGGCAGGTGGATGACCTGCACCTCCGCGCCGAGCTCTGCAAGTCCCACGTCATTGCCGTCGGTCGAGCCGTCGGAGACCGCTATGACCTCGAAGCTGACCTCGCGCGCACGCAGGACCTCGATCACCCGGGCGACGTGGCCGGCCAGGTTGGGCCCCGGGTTGTAGTACGGGACAACGATCGTCAGATCGAGCTGGCCCTCCGGTTGCATCGCCTCGCTCGCTTCCACTCTCGCGGCAGGGTACCGGCCTCTCGAGCCAATTCGGTCTCGCCCCCTCCGCGCCTGCCCGAGCGATCTTCGGCGGGAGGCCACGGTCGGCACCGAGTCCTCTCAGGCGGCCATGTCCAGCGACAACAGCCGCTCGAGGACGGGCACGTGTTCGTACGAGGTGTTCTCGATGACGGCCTCCAGGAGGTGTTCGTTGCCGCCGACGACCGAGGAGACGGTCTTGACCGGGAAATGGTCGCAGAAGGCGGAGATGGCCGAGCCCGGGACCGATCTCTGACCGGCCCGCACGGTCGCGGCGCGCGACGGTGGGGTGCCGTCGCGCGGTCCTGACGGCGCTCGCCGAGTCGCCGACGCTCGAGGTGCTCATGATCTCCCATCCCTTGATCGAGGTCGTCTGGGACGTGCCCGAAGACCGGCCCAGACCGGCAAGGCACGTTTCACCTCGATCCATGTGAGCGCACTCGTTGCGAACGAAGTGCGCCTTGCACCATAACGTCGACATCGCGGCGCCATCACTTGACACTCAAAACACGCCCGGCAACTCCGCGGCGACGTCCATGGCCAACCAGAACAACGACTCGCGCACGTCGTGGGCGTGCACCCAGTCCCGGTGTTCCCAGGACTCGCCGGCGAGGCTGTCGCCCGCGTAGAGGAGCTGGCCGAGTGCCACGCCCCTGAACCGGACCACTGCCAGGAGCGCGGCCGCCTCCATCTCGACGGTGACGCAGCCTTCGGCCCGCCTGAGCGACGCCTTCTCCCTCGTCTCGCAATAGACGGCGTCCGTCGACGTGGTCCCCGTCGTGAACGGAACACCGGATCGTCGCAGGACGCCCTCGATCAGCGACACGACCGCCGCGTCCGCCTCGACGAGCCGGGACGGAGCCAGGTAGGGGTACGAAGTGCCCTCGTCGCGCACCGCCGCCGTCACGACCACCGGATGGCCGAGGGCCAGGTCGGCGTCGAGCGCTCCGGCGCCCCCGCAGGCCACCAGGCCCGGCAGCCGTAGTCGATGCCTCCTCCAAGAACAGCGCCGCCAGCGGCGCCCCGACGCCGGGCTGGAAGAAGGCGATTCGTTCGCCGCGGTGCTCGAGCTTGCATATCGGGTGGATGCCGTGCTCCGAGTGCAGGCTTGCCACCGGGCGCGCAGACCGCGCGGACGCCGTCGCCGCGACGACGTCGCCGAAGACGCTCATGACGCCCGGGCGGGGACGTCGACCCCGTCCCGCGACGCGGCGCACAGCTGAACCGACGGTTCGAGGAGCGCTCGGCGCTCCGGGTCGAACTCGAGGATCGGGTAGCTGGCCCGCGCCAGACCGCCGGGGCTTTCCCCCGGCGGGACGGGTGCCGCGCGACCGGGGACGGCTAACCCCCCGAGATGTCTTCCAGGCGCTGACGACCGGCGGTCACGAACGGCATCATCGCCCGCAGCTCGGCACCGACCGACTCGATCTGGTGACCGCGCCCGGCGGCCCGCAGGGCGTTGAAACGCGGCCTGCCGGCCCGGTCCTCCGCCACCCATTCGGCCGCGAAGCTACCGTCCTGGATCTCGCCGAGAATGCGGCGCATCTCGGCACGGACCCTGTCGTCGATGATGCGGGGCCCGCGGGTCAGATCCCCGTACTCGGCCGTGTCCGAGACGGAGAACCGCATGCCCGCGATGCCCTGCTCATACATGAGGTCGACTATCAGCTTCAGCTCGTGCAGACATTCGAAGTACGCCGATTCAGGCTGGTAGCCGGCCTCGACGAGCGTTTCGAAACCGGCCATCGCCAGTGCCGTCAGCCCTCCGCACAACACGACCTGCTCGCCGAACAGGTCGGTCTCGGTCTCCTCGGCGAAGGTCGTCTCGAGCACGCCGGCCCGGGTCGCACCGAGGGCGTCCGCGTAGGACAGGGCGAGTGACATCGCCTTGCCCGAGGCGTCGGCCGACACGGCGATGAGCGACGGCACACCGCCGCCCTCGGTGTACGTGCGCCGCACGAGGTGGCCTGGGCCCTTCGGCGCGACCATCGCGACGTCGACCCCTGCCGGCGGGGTGATCAGCCCGAAACGGATGTTGAACCCGTGCGCGAAGAACACCGCGTCGCCGTCGGCGAGGTGGGGCGCGATCTCAGCCTCGTACACGGCCGCCTGCTCGGTGTCCGGGAGCAGGATCATGATGAGGTCCGCGTCCCTGGCGGCCTCGGCCACGGCCACGACGCGCAGGCCTGCCGCCTCCGCCTTGGCGCGCGAGGACGACCCGGACCGGAGCCCGACGCGCACGTCGACACCGGAGTCGTGGAGGTTCAACGCGTGCGCATGGCCTTGCGAGCCGTAGCCAATGATGGCCACCTTGCGCGTCCGGACCAGGGAGGAGTCCGCGTCCTTCTCATAGTAGAGCTTGGCCATACCGCTCCTGTCCTCGTAACTCGTGGGGAATGCTGGCTTGGTGCTGACGGTGTCTTCGCCGGCGCCGGACGCAGGCCCTAGGCGATGCCGACCGGGGGCGAAGCTGCCCCCGAGGCGGAGGACCTTCCGTCCAGCTTCAGGAAGCGCGATGCGGCCGGTCCTTTGCAGCCCGGCGATCCCATAGGGCCTCATCAGGTCCTCGAAGTCGTCGATGGCCTCGGGCGTCCCCGCCACCATGACGGTGATGGCGTCGTGGCCGACGTCGACGATGCGGCCTCCGAAGACGCCGACCAGCTCGATGACCTGTGAACGCTGCCCGGCGTCAACAGAGACGCTCACGAGCAACAGCTCGGCCTCGCGTGCCTCATCCGGGTGGAGCTCGCCGATCTCGACGACGTTGATGAGCTTGTCGAGCTGCGCCACGACCTGCTCGAGTGGCGCCGACTCGACGTCCACGACGATCGAGATCCTCGAGAACCGCTCGTTGTCGGTCGGTGCGACGGCGAGGGAGTAGATGTTGTAACCGCGTCGCGAGAACAGGCCGGCCACGCGCGCCAGCACACCGGCCTTGTTCTCCACGAGCACCGACAACAGCCGGTGGCGGGGGCCGTACCGCCTCTGGTCCGCGCTCATGGCAGCACCTCGGCGCCGGAGGCCGATTGGGACTGGTAGGTGACGATGTCGTCGTTCGAGGCGCCAGCCGGCACGATCGGGAAGACCTGCTCCATCGAGTCGGTCCTGAAGTCGATCACGACGGGCCGGTCGTCGATCTCGTTGGCCTTCTCGATCGCGGGTGTGACCTCTTCGGGACTCTCCGCCCGAAGACCGATGCAGCCCATCGACTCGGCCCATCCGACGTAGTCGGGCAGGTCCGGCGACAGGTAGACCTCCGAGTAACGCTCCTCGTAGAACATGTGCTGCCACTGCCGCACCATCCCGAGGTAGGCGTTGTTCAAGATCGCGATCTTGACCGGGACGCGCTCGGCGGTGGCGGTGGCGAGCTCCTGCGCCGTCATCTGGAAACAGCCGTCGCCGTCGACCGCCCACACCATCCGGTCGGGCCGCCCGACCTTGGCCCCGATGGCGGCCGGCACCGCGAAGCCCATGGTCCCGAGGCCACCCGAGTTGATCCAGGTGTTCGGGTACTCGAAGGACCAATACTGGGAGGCCCACATCTGGTGCTGGCCGACGCCCGAGACGAGGATCGTGTCCGCAGGCGTCGCTGCCCGCAGGCTCTCGATGACGAATTGCGGCTTGAGCGTCGGCCGGCGGCTCGTGCCACCGGTCGCCCCCCTCCCCGACTCGGAACGGTCGTAGGTGCACGGGTACTCCGCCTGCCAACGGCGAATCGTCGCAATCCAAGGTGCGAGCCGGCTGTCGTCGGGCGACCCGGATGCCTTGATCTCCCCCACGAGCGCCTCAATGGCCAGGCGGCAGTCGGCGACGACGCCAACCTCGGGTCGGCGAACCTTGCCGATCTCGGCCTTGTCGATGTCGACGTGCACCACCTTGGCCCCCGGGGCGAAGGCCGAGACCTTGCCGGTCACCCGATCGTCGAAGCGGCTGCCGAGGGCCAGGAGCAGGTCGGCTCGCTGCATGGCGGTGACCGCGGCGTAGTTGCCGTGCATGCCCGGCATGCCGAGGCAGAGCGGATCGCTGTCAGGGAACGAGCCACGGGCCATGAGGGTCGTCACGACGGGGATCCCCGTCAGGTTCACAAGCTCGCGCAACGCCTCTGAGGCACGCGACTTCAAGATGCCGCCCCCGGCGTAGATCACCGGTCGCACGCGGCCGCGAGGATGAGTGCGGTCGCGGCCCGGATCGCCTCCGGGTCCGGGTGTGACGCCGGGTGGTACCCGGGCAGGTCGACGCCGTCGGGCCAGTACCACTCCATGCTGGCGTTCGCGACGTCCTTGGGGAAGTCGATCAGCACCGGTCCCGGCCGGCCGGTCGTGGCGATGTGGAACGCCTCGCGCACGATCTGGGGGATGTCGGCGGCGTCTGTGACGAGCCAGTTGTGCTTCGTGACGCCAAGGGTGATCCCGGTCGTGTCGGTCTCCTGGAAGGCGTCGGTCCCGATCGCGCTCGTGGCGACCTGGCCGGTGATGCAGACCAGGGGGATCGAGTCCATGTAGGCGTCGGCGAGCGCTGTCACGATGTTGGTCGCCGCAGGTCCGCTCGTCACCATCGCCACTCCCGGCCGGCCGGTCGCCTGTGCGTAGCCCTCGGCCATGTGCCCGGCACCCTGCTCGTGGCGAACCAGGATGTGGCGGATCGGCGAGTCGATGATCGGGTCGTATACGGGCAGGATCGCACCTCCGGGGAGGCCGAACATGACTTCGACCTCCTGCATCTCGAGGCTTTTCACGAGCGCTTGCGCTCCGGTGAGCTCCATCGGTGCTACCCCTCACTCTCGTTCGTCGGGTATGTGGGTGGTTGTGGGCTGTGAGGCTGATCGCTGTCCGGTGCGCCGGCGCCGGAAAACGAAACGACCTCCCCTTTGGGGAGGTCGCAGGCGCAGAACCGCAAACGGTGCCGCGCGCTAGGTAATAAGTACGAGGCAGTCGTTCGCGGGCATCACGGACAAGTGTTGCAGAGCAGCCCGCCTCGCGCAACCACGCCCGCCGCCACCGGCACGACCGTGGGCGGGACCGGGTCGGGGTGCAGGCCGCCCGGTGCAACCGGGCCGGCAGCTGCCTCCGGGCCGCGGGCGGCGACTACGGCTCGGTGATGGCGCCTCGCTCGGCCCCGACGACAAGCCGGGCGTACTTGGCCAGGACCCCTGTCGGATAGCGCGGGACCGGCGGTTTCCACTGCTCGCGGCGGCGCTCGAGCCTCGGCGGGCTCGACGATCACGTCCAGGCTGCCCTCGTGCGCATCGAGAACGATGCGGTCGCCGTCTTCGACCAGGGCGATCGGGCCGCCGACCGCCGCCTCCGGAGCCACGTGGCCGACGCAGAAGCCCTGGGTGCCGCCGGAGAAGCGACCGTCAGTGACCAGCGCACAGTCGCCACCGCGCCCGGCGCCGGTCATGGCGCCGGTGACGGCGAGCATCTCCCGCATGCCGGGGCCTCCCTTGGGCCCCTCGTAGCGGACGACGACCACGGTGCCGGGCGTGATGGCCCCGGCGAGGATGGCCTCCATGGCGGCGCCTTCGCCGTCGAAGACCCTCGCCCTGCCCGTGAAGGCGAGCTCGCCGTCGATCCCGGCCACCTTCACGACCGCGCCTTGCGGCGCGAGCGACCCGGTGAGGATCGCGATCCCGCCGTCAGAGTGGATCGGCTCGCCGAAACCCCGCACGACCGAGCCGTCGGGAGCAGGCGGGTCTAGCTCGGCCAGGTTCTCGGCCATCGTCTTTCCCGTGACGGTAAGGCATTCGCCGTTGATCAGGCCCTTGTCCAACAGCTCCCGGAGAACGACCGGCAGGCCGCCGATCCGGTCGAGATCGGTCATGTGGTACCGGCCGTGCGGCTTCATGTCCGCCAGGTGCGGCACCCGGCGGCCGATCCGGGAGAAGTCCTCCAGGTGCAGCTCGACGCGGGCCTCGTTTGCGATCGCGAGAAGGTGGAGCACGGCGTTGGTCGAGCCTCCGAGCGCCATCACGGTGGCGATGGCGTTGTCGAAAGCCGCCTTGCTCATGATCTGACGGGGTCGGATGCCCTTTTCGAGCAGGGCGATCACCGCCTGGCCGCTCGCGTAGGCGAGATCGTCCCGCCGGCGGTCGACCGCCGGCACAGACGCCCCGCCGGGCAGCGCCATGCCGAGGGCTTCGGCCACCGAGGCCATGGTGTTGGCGGTGAACATGCCCGCACAGGAACCCTCGGTCGGGCATGCATTGCGTTCGATCGCCTCGAGCTGCTCCAGACCGATCGTCCCCGCCGCGCAGGCACCGACCGCCTCGAACACCGACACGACGTCGAGGGCGCGATCGCCGAGGCGCCCCGGCAGGATCGTGCCGCCGTAGAGGAAGACCATCGGGAGGTCGAGCCGGCCGGCGGCCATGAGCATCCCGGGAAGCGACTTGTCGCACCCTGCCAGACCCACGAAGGCATCAAAGCGCTCCGCGTGCATCATGGCCTCGACCGAGTCCGCGATGATCTCGCGGCTCACGAGGGAGGCGTGCATACCTTCATGGCCCATCGCGATCCCGTCGGAGACCGCGATCGAGACGAACTCGAACGGGAACCCACCGGCCGCCCGCACGCCGTCCTTTGCCCGCTTGGCGAGCCTCGAAAGGGGCAGGTTGCACGGGGTGACTTCGTTCCAGGTGGAGGCGACGCCCACCTGAGGCTTGTCGAAGTCGGCATCGGTCATGCCGACCGCACGGAGCATCGCCCGCGACGGCGCACGCCGGAAGCCCTCGGTCACGTCCTGGCTGTGGATCTTGAGCGAGCGGATCTTGTCGGTCATAGCCTCAACCTAGTTGTCGTCCCGCCGGGCGGCCGCGTCGGTGGCTGCGTGCCTTCGGTGTGGTGCCGGAGCGAAGCCACGATCCAAGATCTCGCGCGCCGCCGCGCCGCGCTCGGTCCCATTCGTCCCCGGCGTGCCACGGGACCTCGTCCGGGTTCCTGGCCAGCGGGAGAGGAGGTGCCCGAGGCGATGGCCGCCCCCGCCGACCAGGCTGCCCCCCGGCACTTCCACCTCGCCGACCTACTGGCGGCAGATGATGCAGGCGCCTGGCGTCGCCTTCGCGGCCCGGTGATGCCCCAAGCCTGCCCCCCACCGAGGGCGCCCGGTGCCGTGCTAGGCGTCGCGCCGGGCGGCGAACGCCGCCGCGACCAGCTTGCCGTTCGCCCGGCCCTTCGAGGCCCGCATGACTTGGCCGAGGAGGAACTGCGCCACCTTCTCGTCACCGCCGCGGTAGCGCTGCCACTCCTGCGGGTTGGACGTGATCACGTCTTCGACCATCTTCTCGAACGCCGCCTGGTCCATCGCCTCGAAGCCGAGGCGGGACGCGATCTCGCCCGGGTCCCCGCCGTGGGACATGAGCTCGGCGAGGACTTCTTTCGACTGGGTCGCCGAAAGCTGACCGGAGGACTCCATCCTGCACAGCGCGGCGAAGGCGGCCGGGTCGAGCTTCTTGGCGGCATCGGGGTTGGCGGCCGCCTCGTTCGCCGCCCGCGCAAGGGCCAGGCGCGGGTCGGCGCCCGCGTTCACGGCGCCGACGACGAGATCGTCGAGACCGAGGGTGACCACGGTCACGACCTGGTCGGTCGAGCCGTCACGACGCGTGGCCAGCTCCGCGTTGGCACTGACGAGCTCCGACAGCCGGCGCCGGCGTAGGGCGGGCATGGGGCCGACACCCTCGGCGGCCGCCGCCAGCAGGTGCGCGTCCGGTACGAGAGGCGTCAGATCGGGCTCGGGGAAGTAGCGGTAGTCGTTCGCTTCCTCCTTGGAGCGCAGGGCATGGGTGCTCCCGTCCGCCTCGTCCCAGTGCCTGGTCTCCTGTGCCACTCGTTGTCCGGAAGCGAGCAGCGCGATCTGTCGTGCGACCTCGTAGTCGATGGCGCGCTCGAGCGATCGCAGCGAGTTCAGGTTCTTCACCTCGCAACGCGTCCCGTACTCGCTCGCGCCCACCGGCCGCACCGAGACGTTCGCGTCGACCCTGAGGGAGCCCTCCTCCATGCGGCCGTCGGATGCCCCAGTGGCCACGAGGATCCCGCGCAGCTCCTCGACGTAGGCGCGGGCTTGAACCGCCGAGCGGATGTCAGGGCGAGAGACGATCTCGACGAGCGGCACGCCGGCGCGGTTGTAGTCGACCAGCGAATGGCTCGCCTCGTGGATGCGACCTCCGCCGCCGACATGGGTCGTCTTGCCCGTGTCCTCTTCCATGTGCGCCCGTTCGATGCCGACGCGTGAGCCGTCGGGCAGCTCTAGGAAGCCGTCGACGTTGATCGGCTCGTCGTACTGGCTGATCTGGTAGTCCTTGGGCATGTCGGGATAGAAGTAGTTCTTCCGGTGGAAGATCGAGCGCTGCGGCTTGCAGTTGAGCGCCGCGCCGATCCTCAGGGCCAGCTCGACCGCTCGCCGGTTGATGACCGGGAGCGAGCCGGGCAAGCCGAGGCAGACCGGGCAGATGTTCGTGTTCGGCGCCTCGCCGAAGGCGTTGCGGCACCCGCAAAACAACTTCGTGGCTGTGGACAGCTCGCAGTGGACCTCGAGGCCGACGACCGTCTCGTACCCGGTCACGGCGTCACCGGTCCGCGCACTCCTGGCGGCGCGGCTTGTTCCAGGCTCGCGGCGACGCGCATCATCTGGACTTCGCCGAGAGCCGGAGCGAGGACCTGCACCCCGACCGGGAGCCCGTCCGGGCTGAGCGCGAACGGCACGCTGGCGGCCGGATGGCCGGCCAGGCTCGAGGGGATGGAGCACAGGTCGCACAGGTACATCTCGATCGGGTCGTCCACCTTCGAGCCGAAGGGGAAGGCCACCGACGGGGTCGTCGGCGTCAACAGCACGTCGAAGTTCTGGTACGCCGCCTCGAACGCCCGGATGACGATCGTGCGGGCCTTTTGCGCCTGGCCGTAGTAGGCGTCGTAGTAGCCGGCCGACAGCGCATAGGTCCCGATCATGATGCGCCGCTTCACCTCGGGCCCGAAGCCCTCACCGCGTGTCCGGGCGTTCATCGTCTCCGCGTCGGGACCGTCGACCCGAAGGCCGTAACGGACGCCGTCGTAGCGGGAAAGGTTGGAGGACGCCTCGGCGGGAGCGATCAGGTAGTAGGCAGGCAACCCGAGCAGGAGGCTCGGGGATCCTGACGCGATCCACCTCCGCCCCGGCCGCTGCCAACGCCTCCGCGGCCGCGATCACCGCGGCCCCGCACTCGGGCGACACGTCCGACAGGAAATCGTCGACGATCCCGATGCGCAGCCCCGAGACGCCGGCGCCGAGCGAGCCGAGCAGGTTCGGCGCCGGCCGCTCGAGCGAGGTCGAGTCCCTGGGGTCGTGGCCGGCGACGACCTCGAGGCCGAGCGCCGCGTCCGCGACCGTTGTGGCGAACGGCCCGATCTGGTCGAGCGAGCTGGCGAACGCGATGAGCCCGTAACGCGAGACCACGCCATAGGTCGGCTTTACCCCGACGATCCCGCACAGCGCCGCTGGCTGGCGGATCGACCCGCCCGTATCGGAGCCGAACGAGAGCGGCACCATGCCCGAAGCGACCGCGGCGGCGCTTCCGCCCGACGAGCCGCCCGGCACCCGGGTGATGTCCCAGGGGTTCCTGGTCGGGCCGAAGGCGGAGTTCTCCGTCGACGAGCCCATGGCGAACTCGTCGAGGTTGGTCTTGCCGATCGGGAGCGCCCCCGCGCGCCGCAGGCGACTCACGACCGTCGCGTCGTAGGGGGGGAGCCACCCCTTGAGGATCTTCGAGGAACAGGTCGTGGGGACACCGACGGTGCAGAGGTTGTCTTTGAGTGCTACCGGCACTCCCGCGAGCGGTCCCGGGTCCACACCCGATCTCACCTTCCGATCGACGGCGTCGGCATCGGCCTCCGCCTCCTCGACTGTCACCTCGTTGAAGCAGTGCAGGTCACCCTCGAGGACGCGGACGCGGTCGAGCGACTGCGCCAGGACCGCCCGGGCACTGCGCTCGCCCGAACGGACCGAGGCAGCGATCTCGACCAGAGACCGGAACTCGGGGGCCCGGCTTGCCGTCACGGCGCTTCGCCCATGATGCGGGGAACCTGGAAGCAGTCGGACTCGGCCAGCGGAGCCTGGGCGAGAACCGTCGCCCGGTCCAGGCTGGCGGTCACGGCGTCGTCGCGGAACACGTTCTCGACCGGGAACGGGTGGGCCGTCGGCGGGACGTTCGCCGTGTCGAGGCGGCGCACGGCGTCCACGTGCTCGAGGATCGCCGACAGCTGGGACGCGTAGCGTCCGATCTCGTCGTCGTCGAGGGCGAGGCGGGCAAGGCGCGCCACATGACGGACGTCCTCGGGCGAGATGAGGCGCTCGGTCTCGTTCACAGCCGTGCTCCCACCCTGGCCACGAAGGCAATGGCGCGCGCTTCGATCTCCGGGGCGTCGTAATCGAGAGTGGCGACGTGGAAACTGCGCTCGAGGAAGACCCGTTCGACCGGCCCGGCCGCCCCGGCGGCGAGCACGTCGCCCGACTCCGGCGGCACGACGTGGTCGACCCTGCTGGACAGGAGCAGGACAGGGCAGCGGAGATCACCGAGGTGGGCGGCGATTTCGTCGACGCCCTCGAACATCGAAAGCATCGGCTCGATCGGCGAGGCGTTGTAGGCGGATTCGGGAGAACCGGGCATGGCGACGTCGGAACCGATCGCAGGAACCGAGACGCCGCCTTCTTCGACCATGCCCGACAGCATGTCGCGGAATATCGAAGCCGGCGGGTCGACCAACGGGTTGACCACTATGACGCCGGCGATCTCCGGGTGGCGTTCGGCGAGCCAGATCGCCAGCGAGCCGCCCATCGACAAGCCGGCTGCAAGAACCTGCTCGCAGCGGCCGGCGAGGTCGCGGTAAGCCGCTTCGGCAGTCGAGGACCAGTCGGACCAACGCGTCGGGACCATGTCTTCGACGCTGGTGCCGTGCCCTGGCAGCAGGGGCAGCTCGACTGTGAACCCGGCTGTCGCGAACGCTTGCGCGAGCGGGCGCAGCGACTGGGGGCTCCCGGTGAAACCGTGGAGCACGACGACGCCGATCGGACCGCCCTCGGCGGAAAAAGGTTCCGCACCGGCGAGAATCGGGGTTGGCACGTGTGCATCGTACCCGGCCCTTCGGGAAGGCTCCGAAGAGGTAGTGTCCGCTCTGCGAGCCGACGGACCGATGCGAGGAGTGACGTGGACAAGCTGCTGTTCCTGAGTGACGAGTGGACCGCAGAGGCGAAGCGCCTGCACGCCGAGGTCGTGACCGAGCCCACCGTGCCGGCTCAGAGCGTTCGCATGAACCTCGTGCTCACGCAGTCCCCGCTCGGCGATGGCACCCTGGCAGCGCATGTGGACACGAGCTCCGGGGGGCTCATGGTGGACACGGGCCATCTCGACTCACCCGACTTGACGGTCACGGTGGACTACGACACGGCCAAGGCGATCCTCGTCGACGGCGACGCCCAGGCGGCGATGCAGGCTTTCATGTCGGGACGAATCAAGATCGACGGGGACATGACGATGCTGCTCGCCCTCCAGGGCTCGCCTGTCGACCCAGCTCACCAGGAGCTGGCGGCGCGCCTCCGGGAGATCACCGCGTAGCAACCGGCCAGCGCGAGGTGCGCAGTCGCTATCTCGTCGACGGCGTCCCGGAGGGCGCGCTCGACATGGCCGAGGATCTTGGGCACCTCGGCGGCCAGCTCGTCCACGGTCCAGCGGGCCCCCTTGTCGATCTCTCCTGCGAGTGTCCAGGGCTGGAAATACTGCACCCTGCCGCCTTGGACGAAGAAGACCTTCCCCGTGAAAGGACAGAGATCGCTGCAGAGATAGGCGGCGACCGGTGACACGTTGGCAGGGTCCCAGGCATCGAACACGCCCGAGTCGCGTGGCGCCTGCACGATGTCGGACAGGCCGGGGGTCGACTCGGTGATCCGCGACCTGGCCGCCGGCACGATGGCGTTGACCCGCACCCCGTAACGAGAGAGCTCCTGAGCGGCTATGACGGTGAAGGCCGCGATCCCTGCTTTGGCCGTCCCGTAGTTCGACTGCCCGGGATTGCCCAAAAGACCGGAGGTTGACGAGGTGTTCACGACAGCCGCGCTGATCTTTCGGCCGGCCTTGGACTGCTCGCGCCAATAGCTCGCCGCCCAGCGGGTGGGCACGAAGTGGCCGTTGAGGTCGACGTGCATGACAACGTCCCACTCCGCCTCGGTCATGTTGACGAGGACCCGGTCCCGGATGATGCCGGCGTTGTTCACGAGTATGTGCAGGTCGCCGAACGCCTCGACAGCGGCGTTCACCAGGCGGTGACCGCCCTCCCAGTCAGACACGTCGTCGGTGTTGGCGACCGCCTCGCCCCCCAACTCTTTGATCTCGTCCACGACCCGCTGCGCCACGACCCGGTCGTCGCCCGCGCCGTTGAGTGGCCATCCGATGTCGTTCACCACGACCTTCGCGCCCTCGCCGGCGAACAAGAGCGCGTGCGCCCGGCCAATCCCGCGGCCCGCACCGGTGATGATCGCAACCCTGCCGTCGAGTGCCCCCATGACCGTGCCCTTCCTTCGCTCGTAAACCTGCGATCGCCCCGTCGACCGGGGCGTGTGACCCTGCCGGTGGTGTCGCCGCGTTCTCGGCGCACACCGCCGTGTTCGAAGCACGCTCCGCCAACTTGCAGCGCGCCCCGCCACGTTGGCAGCACGCGCCGCCCGTGGTCAAACGGGCTGCGGCCGGGCACCGAGAAAGCGCCGCCGCGGCCTCGAGCGGCCGGGCCGGCCCTTCTGGCGGCCGGTCGGCTTCATAGCTCAGTACAGGTAGAGAGCCACCGTCGTGCCGACTCTCACCGAGGTCCCCGATGCCGGCAGTTGGCTCAGCACGTAGTCCGCGTTCGGCGGGCCGTAGAGAGTCCACCCAAGACCGAGAGCGCTCAGCGCCTGCTCCGCCACGGCCACCGAATCGGAATAAAGGGTCGGGATCGTGACGAACGGCGGTCCGGCGGACACGAGCACACGCACGGTCGAATGGCCCGGGACAACCTGGCCGGATGCGGGCCTCGTGCTGATGACGTATCCGGCCGGAACCGAGGTCGAGTACTCCTGCTCGTTTAGCGGCGTGAGGTACAGGTCCTCGAGCACGGAGTCCGCCTGAGTGGAAGTGAGGACGCCGCCGCTCAGATCGGCCGGGAGCAATTGTGGCTGCGGGCCCTTGGAGACCACGACCTCGACCCTGTCGCCGTAGAACATCTTGGGGCCTGCCGGTGCATAGCTCACGACTGTTCCGAGGGCGACGGTCTCGCTGTAGCGGGCGACGAACCTCCCCACGAGGTGCGCGTGGCGGATGGCTGCGGCAGCCTTCTTCTCGTTCAATCCGGCAAGGCTCGGCATCAAGGTCGGGTGCCGTCCCTGCGAGATGACGATCTTCACGATCGACGCCGACTTTTCCCGCGTACCGCTCAAGGGAAACTCCCACATGACCCGGCCGGGGGCAACGCGCCCGCTGTAGAGAACGCCGGAGACCTCCGGGGTGAGCCCCGTCTTGGCGATGGCGGCTTCGGCGGCGTTGACCTTGAGACCGACGACCCGCGGAACGGTGTCGTGATTCCACACGAGGCGCGACGCCGCGACGACGCCGGCGCCCGCCGCCATCTCGACCAGCAGCAGGACCAGGAGCCAAGGAAGCCACCGATGCCTTCGCCTGTTGGGCCTGGCCTCGGGCAACGGCGCCGGGGGCGCCGGCACGACCCGGCGCACGCCTGGCAGGGGCGCCGTTGCAGGCGTTGGGGACGACGAGGTCGAGGCCCGGGACGCGGGGGCCTCCCGCGGGGTCAAAGGCGCCGTGACGTGGACCCGTGGTGCGGGGGGCGAAGGCCGAACTCGGGCCTCGGGCGACGAGGTTGGGGGCGGACCCGCGAGCCCGAAGCGCTCGGTCGGGTCCTGGTCCGGTGCGAGCGGCTGTGTGGTCAAGGCGAGATCGGTCCTGTTGAGCGGTAGCGGCGCGGGGGCATCGAGCTCTTCGGACAGCATCTCGAGCTGCGAGCGCGAGCGCCGCCGCGTCCAGGCGGGCCAGGGGCTCTGAGATCGCAGCCTGGGCCAGCACCGGGGCGAGGGGTCCGAGCTCTCGGGCCGGCGGGAGCACGGCCCCCACGCGTGCCATCAAAGTCGCGACCGTCGTGTCGCCGGCGAAGGGCACACGGCCTGTGACCGACTCGTAGAGGCTGAGCGCGAGCGAATAGACGTCCGTGCGGTCGTCGACGGGACGACCCTCGACCTGCTCGGGCGAGGCGTACCGGGCGGTCCCCATAACCGCGCCGAGCGGCTCGGTTATCGCCGCCTCGGCGAGCGCGCGGGCAAGACCGAAATCAGCGACGAGAAGGCGCCCGTCGTCGTCGAAAAGAAGGTTGGCCGGCTTGATGTCACGGTGGACGAGCCCGCGCCGGTGGGCGTAGGCGAGCCCGTGGGCGGCCTCGGCTCCGATCGCCGCCGCTTGTTGAGGGCTGAGCAGGCGGCCCGTGTCCAGCAAAGACCTCAGGCTCCCGCCGCCGAGATACTCGAGCACGAGGTAAGGGATGCCGTCCTCGTCGCCCCAGTCGTAGACGTGCAGGACGTTGCGGTGGTTCAGCGACGCCGCCAACCGGGCCTCGGCCTGGAACTTCCGCAAGAAGGTGGCGTCGCCGGCCAACGCCGGGTGCAAGAGCTTGACCGCGACGCGTCGATCAAGCCGCGTGTCGTCGGCGGCGAAGACCTGGGCCGAAGCACCGGCGCCGACCACGGCGAGTAGTCGGTAGCGGCCGCCAATGACCCGGCCGACCTGTTCCACAGCGCTCGACATGGGTATCAAGAAAAGGGTAACGGTTGGTGGCCCGCGACCGGTGGAGGGCACCCGTCGGGGTCTAGGGCAGCTCTCCGGTCTCCAGGAGCTGGACGAATCCCTGCTCGTTGAGGATCGGGACCCCGAGCGTTTCGGCCTTGGTCAACTTGGCGGCTCCAGGACTGTCGCCGACGACGATTGCCGTGGTCTTGGCGGACACCGACCCGGGCGACTTTCCACCCCGGCCGATGATGGCGGCTTCTGCTTCCTCGCGACTGAAACCGGTCAGGGTGCCCGTGACGACGATGGACTTGCCGACCAGATGCTGGGGCAGTTGCGGGCCGCTCACGGCGCCGAACTGGACGCCACCGGACCGGAGCCGCGCGATCATCGCCCGGTTGGTTTCCGACGCGACGTACCGGACCAGGCTCGCGGCGATCACAGACCCGATGCCCTCGATGGAGGCGAGATCCTCTTCGGACGCCGACATGATCCGGTCGAGGTCCCCGAAGCGCGCCGCCAACCCGGCCGCGACAGTTCCACCCACGTGACGGATGCCGAGCGCGGTCAACAAGTTGCCCAGGGGCCTCGAGCGCGAAGCGTCGATGGCTGCCACGAGGTTCGCCGCCGACAGCTCGCCGAAGCCTTCGAGCCCGACGAGGTCCGACACCCGCAGCTCATAACAGTCGGCCGCGTCGGACAGCAGGCCCGCCGCAACCAACTGCGCGACCCGTTGCTCACCGAGGCCTTCGATGTCCATGGCACCGCGGGAGGCGAAGTGCACGATCCGCTGGACCAGTTGTGCAGGGCAGTCGGCGTTGATGCAATAGGTGTCGCTCTCGCCCTCGAGGCGGACGAGCGGGCTTCCGCAGCTGGGGCACTGTTTCGGGAAACTCCAAGGTTGCGATGCGACCGGTCGGGCGCTCAAGACCGGTCCCACCACTTCAGGGATGACGTCTCCCGCCTTGCGAACCACGACGGTGTCACCGGGGCGGACGTCCTTTAGGCGGACCTGGTCCTCGTTGTGCAACGTCGCCAGCTCCACGACCGAACCGGCGACGCGAACAGGCTGGAGCTTCGCGAACGGTGTCGCCCGGCCGGTGCGACCTATCGAGACCAGGATGTCTTCGAGCAGCGTGGACTGCTCCTCGGGCGGGAACTTGTACGCCACAGCCCACCTGGGTGCGTGAGACGTCGCCCCGAGGCGCAGGTGGAGTTCCCGCTTCTCCACTTTCACGACAACCCCGTCGATCTCGTAGCCGAGCCCGTGCCGCCGCGACTCGAGGTCCCGGCAGTAGGCGAACACCGCCTCGAGGTCCGCCACGACCTTCGTCTCCGGGTTGACAGGCAGGCCCGCGCGGCGCAGCAGGTCCAAACAGCTCGACTGCGTGGGAAGGCCGGGCATCCCGTCCATCTGGTAGAAGAAGGCGCCGAGCGCCCGGCCGGCGGTGACGGCCGGGTCCTTCTGGCGAAGCGATCCCGCGGCCGCGTTGCGTGGATTGGAAAAGGGCCGGAGGCCGGCCGCGGCCTGGCGGCGGTTCAGCTCCTCGAACGCGGACACGGGGAAGTAGACCTCGCCGCGGATCTCGACGCTCTCCGGGATCTCGCCCGCCGGCAAGGCGAGCTCGTCCGGGATGGCGGCCACGGTGCGCACATTGGCTGTCACCTCCTCGCCCACGCGTCCGTCACCGCGGGTTGCGCCGCGCAACAGGCGACCCCGCTCGTAGGTCAGCGAGATCGACAAGCCGTCGATCTTCGGTTCACACACGAACGGCGCTCCGTCCTCGGGAACCAATAGCTTCTGCAACCTGGCGCCCCAGGCGAGTATCTCCTCGAGAGTGGTGACCTTGTCCAGGCTCATCATGGGTGTGCTGTGCGTGACGGGCGCGAACAGGGCCGAAGGTGCGATCCCCACCGTCTGGGTGGGCGAGCCGGCCTCAACGAGGGCGGGGTATTGCTCCTCGAGCGCGAAGAGCTCGTCTTTCAGCGCGTCGTAGCCGGCGTCGGGTATCTCAGAGGCGTTCTCGAGGTAGTACTGCGCGTCGTAGCGCTTGATGAGAGCCCGCAGTTCGTCGACTCGGGCCGACACCGCGTCGGGCACGCCGTCGAACTCGGGGCTCACGCCAAGGATGGTACGGCGAGACCCGTGAGTACCGGGCGGATGGCCGCCCGCCGGTGGCGTCCGCGTCGAGGCCCTCTACAATCGCAAGTGACCGCCATCCGCGTACGAGCTCATGACGCCCGTCCACCACGCGGAGGGCTGGAGCAAGCAGCGCAAGAAGACCGCGACCGGGTGGTACGACAACCTCTGCCGCGCGGCCGACCCCGACCAAGTTTCGAACCACATGAGGAGACAGCAGCCCATGCGTTCTGTCACCGCCTACGCCACCTCGGACCGCAAGGCGCCCTTTCACAAGACCACGATCCAGCGACGCGACCTGGGACCGGGAGACGTCCTGATCAAGATCGCCTTCGCGGGGATCTGCCACACCGACATCCACACCGCACGGGGGGAGTGGGGCGACGTCATCTTCCCGCTTGTGCCCGGCCACGAGATCGCCGGCGTCGTCGAGGAGATAGGAACCGGGGTCACCAAGTACGCCGTCGGAGACCGTGTCGGGGTCGGCTGCATGGTCGACTCCTGCCGCGAGTGCGACAATTGCCTCGCCGGCGAGCAGCAGTACTGCCTGAACGGCCCCGTCTACACCTACAACTGCATCGGCAAGGACGGCCGGCCCACCGAGGGTGGCTACTCCACCCACATCGTCGTCGACCAGGACTTCGTGCTCGCCATCCCCGCCGGCATCGACCTCGACGCGGCCGCGCCGCTGCTCTGCGCGGGCGTCACGCTCTACTCACCGCTCAAGCACTGGGGTGCCAGCCCCGGCACCTCGCTCGCGATCGTCGGTCTCGGCGGACTCGGTCACATGGGCGTCAAGATCGCCCACGCGCTCGGAGCCGAGGTCTCGGTGCTCTCCCAGAGCCTGTCGAAGCAGGCGGACGGCCGGAGGCTCGGTGCCGACCACTACTACGCCACCGCCGACCCCGCCACCTTCAAGCAGCTCAAGCACCGGTTCGACCTCATCGTCAGCACCGTGTCGGCGACACTGCCGATGCCCTCCTACCTGTCGATGCTTCGGCTCGACGGCACCTTGGTCAACGTCGGCGCGCCCTCGGATCCCCTCTCGGTGCCGGCTTCCTCACTGATGGACAAGCGCCTCCGCCTGGCCGGATCTTCGATCGGCGGCATCCGCGAAACCCAGGAAATGCTGAACTTCTGCGCCGAGCACGGCCTCGGCGCCGAGATCGAGGTCATAAGCGCCGATCAGATCGACGTCGCCTACGACCGCGTCGTCGACAGCGATGTCCGCTACCGCTTCGTGATCAACACCGCGACGTTGTGAGGCGCGACGGCCCGCCCGTGCGTGCCGAGCTCAGTCAAAGCTGGCCGCGACGAGCGCGACCGCGGCCGCGCTCTGGAGAACCGGGCAGATCTTGAAGAAGACGACCGGAGTGCGCGCCCCTGTCACTGCTGTCAGCGCAGCCAGGGCGATGAGCATGATGGCCGATGCCCGGTAGATCCAATCAACGAAAGCGCGATGCGAGCCGCCCAAGGCGGCAGCGATGACGACGACGGCAGCGATGAACCACATGGTCATCCCCTCGGCAATCCACTCCTGGGTAATGACCAACCGGTTGTCACGGGAGGTGTCGCTGAAGCCGCGCACGACCCGCGCCGTGGGCAGAACATGAGCCACTCCCCACAGGCCGACGAACCCGGCGGCGACGTAGGCGAGAACGGCCCTCACACCAACATGATGCTCTGCTGTCACCGCAGCACCCAGGGTCAGAAGTCCCACCGGAGTCAGTCCGCGGCAACCGTGAGCGACGCCAGGAGCGCTTCGACACGCGTTCTGATCTCGTCTCGGATCGGACGGACCGAGCCGACGTCGCGTCCCGCAGGATCGTCGAGTTCCCAGTCTTCGTAACGATTGCCGGGATAGAGCGGACAGGCGTCCCCACATCCCATGGTGATCACGACATCGACGGCACGAACGACCTCGTCGGTCCACGGCTTGGGGAACTCCGCCCGGATGTCGACTCCGACCTCGTCCATGGCGTCTACGACCGCGGCGTTGATCTCCGAGGCAGGCTCTGAACCCCCCGAGTAGACGACGACACGGTCGCCGGCGAGGTGACGCATCCACCCGGCTGCCATCTGGGAGCGTCCCGCGTTGTGGACGCAGAGAAAGAGGACGGCAGGAACCGCAGACGGCAACGACCCTTCCAGCTTCCCGAGCGCCTGAAGCCGTTCGCGTGCGAACCGCTCGGTCAACAGTGGGAGGAACGCCGTGGTCTTGGCCGTCGCGAGAAGTTGGTCCATAGAGTCGACGACGAAACGCTCGATGGTCTCAGGTCCGAACACCCTTGCGAACTTTGGCGCGAGCCTTCCCGAAACCTCGTGGACCAGGTGCTGCTGGTCGTGCGGAAGGTCTGTCATTCCCTTTCTCCTTCTGCCGGTTGCGAACTGAAGGGGTCGGTGAGGAAGGGCACTGCTTGACGCCTGGAAGCGCGACGGCGACCGGCTTTGGGAACGCGACCGAACAAAGAAGCGCCGGTCACGCAGTTCCTCCCAGGCTTGGCTCGGCCCTTGCCAGGTAGTAGTGCCGCCTAGCCCACAAGGACACGTACACCAGGGCGACGAGGACCGGCACCTCGATGAGAGGACCGACAACGCCAGCGAGAGCCTCGCCGCTCGTGACGCCGAAGACACCGATCGTGACCGCGATCGCCAGTTCGAAGTTGTTGCTCGCGGCGGTGAAAGCCAGCGTGGCGGTCCGCGCGTAGGGCAGGCCCAATGCCTTGCCGAGCGCGAACGACCCGAACCACATGACGGCGAAGTACCCCAAGAGGGGCAGGGCGATACGGGCCACGTCGGCGGGACGCGAGGTGATGGTGTGTCCTTGGAGGGCGAAAAGGATGATGATCGTGTACAGCAGCCCGTAGAGGGCGAACGGGCCGAGCCGGGGCAGCAGCTTGGTCTCGTACCATTCCCGGCCCCGGGCTCGTTCACCGAAGGTGCGCGTGAGGAACCCGGCCAAGAGCGGGACGCCGAGGAAGATGGCGACGGTCTCGGCGATCCGGCCGACCGACAGGTGAAGGCCGACGGTGCTGAGGCCGAGCCAGCCGGGCAGCACCCGCAGGTAAAAGTAGCCGAGAAGCGCGAACGCGACCACTTGGAACAGCGAGTTGACCGCCACCAGGATCGCAGCCGCCTCCCGATCCCCGCCCGACAGGTCGTTCCAGATGAGGACCATGGCGATACAGCGGGCGAGGCCGACGATGATGAGCCCGCTCCGATAGGTGGGCAGGTCGGGCAACATGAGCCAGGCAAGCGTGAACATCACCGCCGGGCCAACCACCCAGTTGAGCACGAGCGACGCCACGAGCATTTTCCGGTCCCTCGTGACCGAGCCGAGCCGGTCGTAGCGAACCTTCGCGAGCACCGGGTACATCATCACCAGGAGACCGATGAAGATCGGCAGGGACGTGCCCGCGGTCACCTGGATGGCGTCGAGGTGCCTGTTCAAGCTCGGGATCGCATGACCGAGTCCGATGCCGGCCACCATGGCAAGGATGATCCACACCGGCAGGAAGCGGTCCAGGAACGACAGCCGGGCGATGATCGGCGCCTCCGGGGACGCCTTTGCTACGAGTCGGTCGGACACGAGGTCGCTCACTGTGCGGCCGCCGCTGCCGTCACGGTTCGGTACACGGGAGTCAGCAACACGCCTTGGGTCCGGTCGCGGTCCCGGCCGGATCGGTTCGCGTGCCGCAGCCAACGCTGTCCCCACGTGCGGCCGACCGGAGCCGCCCGCCGGGCATCTCGACGGCAGCCAGGACCGTGGAGACCTCCCACGACTCGCCCCCTGGCCCGTTAACCCACACCTTGTCCGGGACGGCGTCGCAGCGCGAGGTCTGCTCTTCAGACGCGGTCGTCAGACCCTGGGCGGCGAGACGTTCCTGCACCGTTCCAGCAGCCTGATCGGCGTCCTCACTGAGAACAAGCTTGAGCGGCGGGTCTGCGGTGGCGAAGTTGGCGGAGCCGGGGCGTCGCTGGGGCGGCTCCGTCCCGAAGAGCTTGCTGGAGCAGTCAACGGCCGCGGCGATGTCGCCGACGTTGCGAGCGAGCTGGACTCTGGGCACCGTGCCCCTCCCGTAACATTGACGAAGATCAATGCATCGAGTATGATGAATGTATTGACGGTTGTCAATAGGAGGGACGATGGCGAAACTGGCCGCAACGATCGAACCAGCAGAGCAGTGCTGCCCCTCGGTGCTGGCCTCGCCCCTGAACGCCACGGAGGCTGCCGACCTCGCCCGGGGGTTCACGGCGCTCGCCGATCCCGTCCGGCTGCGGCTGTTGAGCATCCTCGCCGCCTCGCCGGAAGGTGAGGTGTGCGTGTGTGAGGTCGTCGGGCTGCTGGGCAAGAGCCAGCCGACCATCTCCCATCACGTCAAGATCCTGAGCGAAGCGGGCCTAGTCC
>CAWILM010000016.1:0-107014 GCA_963836935.1 uncultured Acidimicrobiaceae bacterium | reverse complement strand
ATAGGCCTTCGCCGTCGTCGGGCTGCTCGAGGACCACTTCGCGAACCTGGTCGACTACGGCTTCACGGCCTCCATGGAGGACGATCTCGACGACATCGCCTCGGGCAGCGAGGAACAGGTCCCGTGGCTCGAGCGCTTCTACTTCGGCGAGCACCGCCCGGGTGCCGTTCGTCCCGCCAGGGCGGCCGGCCGCTCGCTCGCAGTGGACGGCACCCACGGGCTCAAGGAGGCCGTGTCGCTGCACCTCGACGAGATCGACGCCCGGGAAGTGAACTCGATCCCGCTCGCCACCGACGCCGAGGGGCGCGAGATCGTGATCCGTGTGGGCCGCTACGGCCCGTACCTGCAGCGGGGCGAGGACCGGGCGGCGGTGCCGGGCGATCTGGCTCCTGACGAGCTCACCTTGGAACGGGCCGAGGAGCTCCTGGAGCATCCCTCCACCGATCGTGTGCTCGGCGCCGACCCGGTGACGGGCAAGACCGTGCTCGTGAGAGCCGGTCGTTTCGGGCCTTACGTCCAGCTCGGGGAGGCGGCCGCTGCGGCCGACAAGCCGCGGACCGCTTCCTTGCTCAAGACCATGAGCGCCCCGGACGTCACCTTGGAACAGGCCCTGCAGATACTGAAGCTCCCGCGGGCCGTCGGGACCGACCCCGAGACCGGGGAGGAGATCGTGGCGGCGAACGGCCGGTTCGGGCCGTTCCTGAAGCGGGGTTCGGAGACGAGAAGCCTCGAGACCGAGGACCAGCTGTTCACAGTGACGATCGAAGAGGCGCTGTCGTTGTTTTCGGCACCCAAGCAGCGTCGCTACGGCACTTCCGCAGCTCCCCTCCGCGAGCTCGGTGCCGATCGCGAGTCCGGGTCCGCGATCGTGCTGCGTTCCGGGCGTTTCGGGCTCTATGTGTCCGACGGGACGACGAATGCCTCGCTGCGCCGAGGTGACGATCCCGAGGAGCTGACCCTCGAACGCGCCCTCGAGCTCGATCGCGGAGCGCCGGGCCGCCGGGCCCGCGAGGCGCGCCGGGGCCCGCAAGACGACCGGCGCGGCGAAGAAGGCGGGCGCCCGCAAGGCGACCGCCGCGAAGAAGCCGCCCGCCCGCAAGACAACGGCCCGCAAGGCGGCTGCGACCAAGAAGGCCCCCGCCCGCAGGACGACCGCCGCTGTGAAGAAAGCCCCGGCTCGCAAGGCGACCGCCACCAAGAAGGCCGCGCCGGCCAAGAAGAACGCGGTTCGCAGAAGCTCCGGGAGCCGCCATCAGGACGGCGGGTCCGGGGTCGGCTTCACAATCCGACGACTGGTAGATCCCCAGCTCCTGGCCGGGCGGCGGGACACTCTGTCGGCTGGGTTGTCGAAGCTTGACGGGAATCTGACCAGAGGGGGCCACGATTGGCGAAGAAGCTTGTTGCAGAAGGACTTGGCACGTTCGTCCTCGTATTCTTCGCGGTCGGGAGCACCGGGGGCGGGATCAACGTGATCGGTGACGCCGGGGTCGTGTTCGCCTTTGGCCTCGTGCTCTTGGCGCTCGTCTACGCCCTCGGGCCCGTGTCGGGTTGTCACGTCAACCGTGCCTGAGCAGTGGCTATTCATCGTGGCACCGCTCGTGGGCGGCGTGATCGCGGCCGGCGTGAGCAGCTTCCTCCGGAGCAAGTCCAAGCCGCTCGAGCCGGGGCTGAAGGCGGAGGCCTAGCAACCCAGCAATCCTCGGGCCTTCCTGCCTCGAGGGCAGCCGCTGCCGGCCGCCCGATGGGTCCCCGCGCTCGCAACGGCCCCACCGTTAGCCTTTCGCCATGCCCGACATCATCAGCTACCGCCACTTCATCCACCCCCGCACCAAGGCCGTGCTCGGAGGCGAGGGGCGCCCGACCAAAGTCAACGACCACCGCGTGCAGGGCAAGTCTGGGTTCGCCAGGTTCAACGCCAGAGTCGGCCTCATGATCACCCTCGGCGTGGGCACGATGATCTGCGCCTACATCTTCGCGATCATCGCCCTCATAAGCCTGCCGTCCGCGATCAAGAGCCACAACCTGACGATCATCATCGCCTGGATCAGCTCGAACTTCCTCCAGTTGGTGCTCCTGCCGGTCATCATCGTCGGCCAGAACATCCAAGCGGCTGCAAGCGACAAGCGTGCCGAGGACACCTACAAGGACGCCGAGGCGGTCCTGCACGAGGCCATCGAGATCCAAAAGCACCTCGCCGCGCAGGATGAAGCGATCACCGAGGTCGTGGACAAGCTGAGAGGACTGTCCCCGTCGCCGGCCTGAGCGGCGGTGCCGGCCCGGGTGATTCCGGCAGGACTGTGCCGCCTCGGGTGACGCTCTAACCTTCGAGCCGTGCGCACCACCGGCCGGTTGATCGCGATCGAAGGTGGCGAAGGCGTCGGCAAGTCGACCCAGGCCGCGCTCCTCGCCGCGGCGATCGGTGCCGAGCTGAGCCGTGAACCCGGTGGCAGCCCGGTCGCCGAGCGCATCCGCGAGCTGCTCCTGGACCGCTCGCTGGGCACGCTCGCACCGAGAGCGGAGCTGTACCTGATGCTCGCCGCGCGTGCCGAGCACCTGACGGTGCGGATCGAGCCGGCACTGGCCGCCGGCCGCCACGTCGTGGTCGACCGGTTCGCCGGTTCGACGCTCGCCTATCAGGGCTACGGTCGCGGACTGCCCGTCGACGAGGTGCGGCGTGCCTGCGATCTCGCCGCCGGCGGCAGGTGGCCGGACCTTTCCGTCCTCTTGGGCATGCCCCGGGCGCTCGCCGAGTGCCGCCGTGCGGCCCAACAGGCGCAGCTGCCCGGTCTCAGGCCGGACCGCATCGAAGCCGAGGAGCCGGAGTTCCACAGGAGAGTCAGCGAGGGCTTCCTCAAGATCGCCGCCGATGACGCCGAGCACTGGGTGGTCGTTGACGCTACGGCGCCGGCACCCGAGGTTGCTGCCGAAGTGCTGGGAGCGGTCCGGGCCCGTCTCGGTATCGGCGATTGCCGATGAGCGCGGCCGGGGCCTTGACCCGCGCCTCCGTCCTCGACCGAGTGCAGGGCCAGCCGGAGGCCGTCGAGCTTCTCCGCGGAGCATTGCGCGCGCCCGTGCACGCTTATCTTTTCATCGGGCCTCCCGGCACGGGCCGCCGGGACGCCGCGGTGGCCTTCGGAGCGGCCCTGTTGTGCCCGACCGGCGGTTGCGGTGAGTGCGCGTCGTGTCGGGAGACACTCGCGCTGCGGCATCCCGATCTCGAGATGATCGAGCGCGTAGGCGCCTCCATCTCGGTCGATCAGGCACGCGAGGTGACGCGCCTGGCGCTTCGCACCCCGAGAGCTGCCAGGTACCAGGTGCTGGTCCTGATCGACTTCGATCTCGTCGAAAAGGCGGCACCGGCGCTGCTGAAGACGATCGAGGAACCTCCGGACACGACCGTGATCATCCTCATCGCGGAGACCGTGCCGAGCCCTTTCGTCACGATCGCCAGCCGGTGCGTGCAGGTCCCGTTCAAGCCGCTCGCCGACGCGGCGCTCGTCGAGGTCCTAAAGAGCGAGGGCGTCGACCCCGCGACGGCGGCAGCTGTCGCCGAGGCCGCGGGCGGACGTCTGGACCGGGCCAGGCTGCTGGCACGCGACTCGGGCTTCGCGGCGCGTTTGCAACTATGGCGAGGCGTCTGGGGCCGGCTGGACGGGACGGGCGCGAGGGTTGCCGAGCTGGCCGACGAGCTGCTCGCTTCCATCGCCGAGCCCGTCGAGGTCGTGCGTGCGCGGCAAGCCGAGGAATTGGCCGGCCTTCAGCAGGAGGCCGAGCGGCGGGGCGAGAAGGCGATCCCGGGACGGTCGGTCATCGAGGAACGGCACAACCGGGAGCTGAGGCGGATTCGCACGGACGAGATTCGCGCCGGGCTCGCTGCGCTGTCGGCGGTGTGCCGTCAACGCCTGACCGATCCGGAGGTCTCCGCCCCGCGCCTACGTTCCACCCTCGCCGCGATCGCGGCCATCGACGAGGCCTCGACGCGGCTCAACCGCAACGTCAACGCCACGATGCTGCTGCAGTGGCTGCTCCTGCACCTCGACACCTGACCGGGCCTGCGTCCAAGTGACCGACATGGGCTGAGCAGGAATGGCTGAAGTCGTCGTCGTCGGGAGCCTGTCGATGGATCTCACGGCCGTCACGGCGAGACTGCCTGCGCCCGGCGAGACCGTGATCGGCAGCTGTTTCACGATGGTGCCCGGGGGGAAAGGCAACAACCAGGCCGTGACTTGCGCCCGCCAGGGCGTCGCCACCGCGATGGTGGGCAGGGTCGGGTCGGACAACTTCGGCGCCGCCATCCGGGCCCAGCTCGTCGGCGAGGGCGTCGACGTCTCGCATCTGACCACGGACCCGAGCTGTGCCACCGGGATCGCACACATCACGGTGGATTCCGCCGGTCAGAACTTCATCATCGTCGTGCCCCAGTCCAACCACGCCCTGACGGCTCGGCACGTGACAGAAGCGGCGGGACTGATCGAACATGCCGCCGTCCTACTCGTCCAGCTCGAGGTGCGCCTCGAGGTCGTGCGAGCCGCGCTCGATCTGGCCAGGCGGGCTGGCAAGACGACGATGCTCAACCCGGCGCCGGCGCTGGCAGTGGACGACGAGCTCCTCGCGAAGGTGGACCTCTGCCTTCCCAACGAGGTCGAGGCAGCCGCGCTGACGGGAGTTGCCGTCGACGACGTCCCAGGAGCGGTCCGGGCAGGGCGCGCCCTTGTGTCCCGCGGCTGTGGAGCCGTGGTCGTGACCCTCGGTTCTAAAGGTTCCGTCTACGTGGACGCCGGGCGCGTGCTCGCCGTGCCTTCGTTGCCGGTCCCGGTCGTCGACACGGTGGCGGCCGGTGACGCCTTCTGCGGCGTGCTCGCGAGCGCGCTCGCCCGCGGTAGCGACCTCGAGGCGAGCCTGGTCCGCGCCAGCGCCGCCGGTGCCCTCGCCGTGGGGGTCGCAGGCGCCACACCCTCGTTGCCCACCGCAGGGGCAGTCGAGGAGATTCTTGGCCGGTTCCCGCCGGTCAAGGTCGCGAGATCCTCACCGCCGGGCGCCTGAGCCGTCACGGTCTCGGCCTGACCTCGAAGCGCCTCTGGGCGAGCACCGGCAGCGAAGCGCGCACCGAGCTGACGACTTCAGGCGAGATCTCGGCCGTCGCGACGCCGTCGGTCTCGCCGAGCCCCACGATCTCGACGCCCATCGGGTCGACCACGAGGCTGCGGCCGCAGTAGGTGGGCGGTGGCTGGGCGGCGGCGAGCAGGTACGACGTGTTCTCGATGGCGCGTGCCCGGCACATCGTCGTCCAGTGGTCCTGCTTGAAAGGCCCCGCGACCCAGGCCGCAGGCACGGCGAAGGCCGTCACCCCCCTGTCGGCCAAGGCGCGGAACAGCTCGGGAAAGCGCAGGTCGTAGCACGTCGCAACACCCATCACGAACCCACCGAGCCGGAGCACCAGGAGCTCGTCGCCGTCGATCGGCCCCGGCACGAGCGTGTCGGACTCCTTGTGGCCGAGGGCGTCGTAGAGGTGGAGCTTGCGGTAGCGGCCGAGCAGGCCCTCCGCACCGACGGCCACGACGGTGTTGTACACGCGTTGTTCCCCGGGCACCTTCTCGAACATCCCGGCGATGGCGGTCACCCCGGACGCCGTGGCAGCCGCGGCCAATGCAGTGACGAAAGGACCGTCGAGAGTCTCGGCGGCCCGGGCGAGCTCGCCGGCAGGCCGGTCGAGAGGGTACATCGCAGCCTCGGGCAGGACGACGAGCTCCGCACCATCGCGAGCGGCCTTCCCGACCAGCTCCAGCACGCGGGCGCGATTGGATGGCGCGTCCGTCCTCGAAGCGAACTGGGCGACTGCGACCTTCATGGCGAGACCTCCGCACCGCGCGGTCTCATCAGGATGGCACGCCGTAAGAGTCCGAGCGCGCTCGGCCCTACCGGCACCGGGGAACCTCGGCGAGGCGGCGACAACTGCGCGACGGCCGTCTCGCGCTCGGAAAGAGCTCGAGCAGCTGGCAAGCTTGGGGCGTGGAACCTCGCATATCGCTTGTCACCCTCGGCGTGGCGGACCTCGCCCGTTCCTGCGCCTTCTACCGGGACGGGCTCGGGCTGCCGACGACCCGCAGCCCCGCGGACGGCATCGTCTTTTTCCAGACGAGAGGCGTGACCCTCGCCCTCTACCCCTACTCGGAACTGGCCGAGGACGTCGGTCCGGGCTGGGACGGACCGCGCGCGAAGTTCTGCGGGATCACCCTCGCGCACAACGTGCGGGAGCGCCACGAGGTCGACGAGGTGCTGGCGACGGCTGCTCGGGCCGGCGCCGAGATCGTCAAGCCGGCCGCAGACACCTTCTGGGGCGGCTACTCCGGCTACTTCACCGATCCGGACGGCTACCTGTGGGAAGTGGCCTGGGGGGCGTTCGCATTCAACGAGGACGGTTCCCTGCTCGTCACCTGAGGGCCACGCTCTTCGTCGTCGTATCCGTTCCCCCCGGCGGCACCGGCGTCGCGAAGCGGTGCACGAAGTCTGGCGACGCCTCGGGCCGGCGCTGGAGGACCGCGGCCGGCGAGCCGCACGCTCGGCGGCAAGATGTGGCCATGGAAACCACACCAGCGCGCACGGCGCTGCTCGTTATCGACATGCAGGAAGCGGTGCTCGCCGGATGCGCGGACGTTGCGGGCGTGGTCGCACGGATCAACGATCTGCTGCGACGGGCGCGCGAGGCCGGTACCGCCATCGTGTTCATCCAGCACGGGGAGGCCGACGACCCGGAGCTTGCTCCAGGGAGCCCGGGATGGCAGCTCATCGGGACCCTGGACCGCCGGGAGGGGGACACCGTGGTGCCCAAGTCCTATCGGGACAGTTTCGCCGACACCGGTCTGGCGGCGGAGCTCGGCAGGTCAGGAGTGCAAAGACTTGTCCTGACGGGCGCGCAGTCGGACTTCTGCGTGCAGACTGCCGCGCTGTCCGCTCTCATGCGCGGCTACGACGTGACCCTTGTCAGCGACGCCCACACGACGACGCCCGCTGTCCTGCCCGAGGGCGAGCTTGGTGCCGAAGCGGTCGTCGCGTTCGTGAACAGCCACCTCGAGACGCTGGCCTACCCGGGCCGGACCGTGGAAGTGGTTCGGGCGGCCGAGGTCTCGATCTAACCGCGGCGGACGGCCACCCAGGACGATCACTTGTCGAACACCTCGGGATTGACCGTGTTGGGGGGACGGCGGCCCGCGAGCACCTCTGCTGCGCCCGTGGTCGCAAGGCGGGCCATCGCCAAGCGGGTCGCGAACGTGGCGCTTCCCACGTGCGGGAGGAGCACGGTCCGCGGCGCGGCCATAAGCCGTGGGGGGACGGCCGGTTCGTTCTCGTAGACGTCGAGGCCGGCTGCGAACAGCCGCCCGGACTCGAGAGCGGCGGCAAGCGCTTCTTCGTCGACCACAGGCCCCCGGGAAGTGTTGACGAGGACCGCGGTCGGCTTCATGAGACCGATCCTGCGGGCATCGATCAGATGGCGCGTGTCTTCGGTGAGAGGCACGTGCAGGCTCACCACGTCGGCCATCGCCAAGAGGTCGTCCAGCTCGCTGACGGCGCCCTCGAGCCCGGTGGGCCGCCGCGCGTGGTGGAGCACGCGCATCGAGAACCCCTCGGCGCGCCGGGCCACCGCCCGGGCGACGCGGCCGTAACCGACCAGGCCGAGCGTGGCGCCGTGCACGTCCCGGCCGAGATAGCCATCGAAGCGTGCGCCGGTCCACCCACCGACGCGCAGGTCGCGCTCGGACTCCGAGAGCAACCTGGACGCGGACAGGATCAGGGCAAAGGCGAGGTCGGCCACCGTGTCGTCGAGAACGCCAGGCGTGTGGCATACGGCAACGCCGGCTCGCGTGGCTGCGCCGACGTCGACGTTGTCGTAGCCGACAGAGACCGTGGCGACGACCTTGAGGCGGGGCGCGGCGGTGAACACCGCTGCGGAGATCCTGTCCTTCAATTGGCAGACGATTGCATCAATGTCCCGGGACGCCTCGGCGATCTCCTCTGTCGTAAGTGACTTGCCGGGTTCCGCCGTGGTGAGCTCGTGGCCCGCGAGCGGGTCGAAGGCTCCATCGGGGAGCGGCGAGGTCACCAGGATCCGTGCCATCGGGTACCGAGTCTCGCACCATCGCTCGGCTGCCCGCGCCGAGCAAGGGCGACCGATGGGTGGGTGGTGAGGGCGCCAGCGCCAACGAGGCCGCGCGCCGGCACCCCCTCCACCGCGGTACCCGGCACTTAACCCCCCGGTCGTGCCCGGTACGAAGTGCGGATACCGTATTCTGCCCGAGCCGGTTAGTCAATGGCCCAAGCGCCCGAACTTGTGTCTGCTCTGGACAAGGGACGCCCGGCCGCCCTGGTCGGCGGTACGCTCGTTGCCACCGCGCCGGGGTCTCGCGCGGGTCAACAGGAAGCAGTCTCGCGGAGGTGGGTGAGCCGACAATGCGTAAGACCCTTGTTCTTGTGACGTTGGCCGTGATCGGGCTCGGTCTGACGGCGGCCGGATCGGCAGCCTCGCCGCCATTGACGGCGAAAGTGCCCCTTGCGGCCACAGCTTCGTCGTGCTCCTACGCGGCTGTACAGCCAGAGCTGTTCAAGCGCGGGGTGCTGACAGTCGCGACCGACAGCCCCGCTTACGAGCCGTGGTTCTACAACAACACGCCGTCGAACGGCAAGGGGTACGAGAGTGCGGTCGCCTACGCAATCGCCAAGCAGCTCGGCTTTACGAAGGCGCAGGTGAAATGGACTGTCGAGCCGTTCGACGCCTCCTTCGCACCGGGCCCGAAGAGGTTCGACTTCGACATCAACGAGATCTCCTACACCGCCCAGCGCGCGACGGTGGTGTCGTTCAGCGTCAGCTACTTCGCCGTGCAGCAGGCGCTCATCGCCCTGAAGAACAGCCCCATCGTCAAGCACCACACGCCGGCGGACCTGCGTACCTACATCTACGGCGACCAGATCGGCTCGACTAGCCTGGCCTTCATCAACACCGAGCTCCGGCCGACCCACCAGCCGTCGGTGTTCAACACGCTGAACGATGCCAAGTCGGCCCTCCAGGACGGCCGCATCCAGGCACTGGTGGCCGACACGCCGACCGCGCAGTACATCAGCTCCTCGGAGATCCCCCACTCTGTTCTCGTGGGTCAGTTCCCGAGCACGGGGGAGCACTACGGCCTGTTGTTCGCGAAGAACGACCCGCTCGTGGGATGTGTGAACAGGGCCATCAAGACCCTCACGGCGAACGGGTCCCTTGCCAAGTTCCAAAAGGAGTACCTCGGCATCTACACCTCCGTTCCGACGATCAAGCCGTAGCCGCGGCCGAGAGGCGGACCGGTTGCCCACACGGGAAAGTCACGGGGGCGCCTACCTGGACGAACACCGGCTGCTCGCAGCCGGCGTCCCCCCGCCCGGCAGCTTCGCAGGGAACGGCAGGGGGTCGCACCTGCTAGGTGGCCAACGCGCCGCCGCCATCTCGACCGCGAGCACCGTCGTGTTCCTCGGGGGAGTCATCGCCCTGTTCGTCTTCGCCCCGGGGGCCGCGGCGGTACGGCACACGTTCTTCAACCCACAGCAAATGAAAGAGGCGTTCCTCGGCGACCCGAGCCAGGGGTTGTACTCGGTCGGCAAGGGCCTCATCTTGAACATCGAGATGTTCCTCATCGCCGAGGTGCTGATCCTCTTCTGTGCGCTCGTGATCGCGGTGTTGCGCCAGCTGCGCAATCCCGTGCTGTTCCCGTTCCGGATGCTCGCCGTCGTCTACACCGACGTCTTCCGGGGAGTGCCGCTCATCATCGTGATCTACGGCATCGGCTTTGGTGCTCCGGCCCTCTACATCCGTGGCATATCCACCCAGTCCGATTTCGTCTACGGGATTGCCGCCCTCGTGTTGTCGTACTCCGCTTATGTGGCCGAGGTTTATCGGGCCGGCATCAACTCCGTTCACCAGAGCCAGGTGGCCGCAGCCCGCTCGCTCGGGCTGTCGCAGTGGAAGTCCCTGCGCTTCGTCGTGCTCCCCCAGGCGGTCCGCACCGTGATCCCACCGCTGCTGAACGACTTCATAAGCCTGCAGAAGGACACCGCCCTCGTCTCGACGCTCGGGGCTGTCATAGAGGCGAACCGGGCGGCGCAGATCGACTCCTCGACTCTGTTCGTGTACTCGTCTTACACCGTAGCCGCACTCTTGTTTCTTTGCTTGACGATTCCCCTCGCCCGGTTCACGGACCGGTTGATAGCCCGTGACGTGAGCCGCCGGCTGGCCGGCAGCGGTGCGATCAGATGAACGAGACCGGCGTCACCTCGGACCAGGGTGGAACGCCCGCCGGCGGGTCATTGCTCGGCGACGGGGCCGGCGCGCCGGGGTTCACCGGCGAAGAGGCCGTCCGGCTCGAGAAGGTCCACAAGTCGTTCGGCGCCCTCGAGGTCCTGCGCGGCATCGACCTGTCCGTCGCGCCCCATGAGGTCATCTGCCTCATAGGGGCTTCGGGATCCGGGAAGTCCACGCTCTTGCGCTGCGTCAACTTGTTGGAGCCGGTCAATCGGGGCCGGATCCTGCTCTGGGACCAGGATGTCACGGCGGCGGGCGTCGACGAGAACGCCGTGCGCCGCCACATCGGCATCGTCTTCCAGTCCTTCAACCTGTTCCCGCACATGACCGTACTGCGCAACATCACGCTCGGGCCGACCCGGGTGCTCGGCGTCGCACGCGAGGAGGCCGAGGAGGCGGGGCGGGCGCTTCTGGCCCGCTTCGGCCTCTCGGACAAGAAGGACGACTATCCCGACCGCCTTTCCGGTGGTCAGCAGCAGCGGGTCGCGATCATCCGGGCACTCGCCATGAAGCCGGGGATCATGCTGTTGGACGAGGTGACGAGCGCCCTTGATCCCGAGCTCGTGTCCGAGGTGCTGGGCGTTATCCGCGAGCTGGCGGCTGCCGGCATGACCATGTTGATCGCCACCCACGAGATGGGCTTTGCCCGCGACATTGCCGACAGGGTGTGTTTTCTGGACGAGGGCGTGATACTCGAGCAGGGGGCGCCGGCCCAGGTCTTCACCGCGCCCGCGAACAGTCGTACTCAGCAGTTCCTGCGCCGGATTGTCGACGCTGGGCGGCTTTGACGCGGAAGGTGACCCCGAAGCGGGACAACGGGCTCGAGAGTGAGGATTGCCTCGATGGCTTCGGGGGCGATCGGCTGGGAGAACAAGGACCCTTGGCCGAACTTGCAGTGCTCGTCCTGTAGGCCGGCGAGCTGCCAACCCTGTTCGATCCCCTCGGCGAGAGTCTCCAACCCGAGCGTCCGGCCCAGTTGCACAAGCGTGTGGATGGAGTTGATCGCCTCTTTGGAGTCCGCCATGGCGGCGACGAAGCAGCGACCGATCTTGAGGACGTTGATCGGAACTTCGCGCAGGCGCACAAGCGCCGAATAGCCGGCGCCCAAGTCGTCGACGGCGACGAGCACACCCAGTGCCCTGAGCTCGCGGAGCGTCGCGAGCATGGCTTCTAGGTCCCTTTTCAGGCTCTGCTCGGCCACGTTGATGATGAGCGATCTGGGCTCGAGCGCGGTGGCTGAGAGGGCCGACTGCACCAGGTCGACGAAGTCCCCTGTCGCGAGCTGACGTGCCGAGACGTTGATCGTCATGGTCAGGTGATGACCGAGGCGGTGCCAGGCGGCAGCTCGCCGACAGGCTTGCTTCAGGAGCCACGACCCGACCGGAGCGATCAACCCCGTCTCCTCCAGTACCGGCAGGAAGGACTCCGGGTCGACGATGCCCCGGACGGGGTGCCGCCAGCGCAAGAGCGCCTCCACACCGCACACGGCGACGCTGTCGAGCTCGAATATCGGTTGATAGAGGAGGAAGAACTGGTTTTCCTGGAGGGCCTCCCGCAGGTCTGCCTCGAGCTCGAGACGTTCCATGGCGGCGGTCTTCATCTCGGGCCGGAAACGGACGTGACAGTTGCGCCCCTGGGCCTTCGCCTGGCACAAGGCGATGGCCGCGTCGCGCAGCAGGTCGTCCGGTTCGTCCCCGTCGTTGGTCGCGATGCCGATGCTTGCCGTGATCGAGATCGGGGTGTCGATGAATCCTTCGACTCGGAAAGGCTCCTTCATGGCGTCGAGCAGCCTCTCGGCGAGCAGTTCCGGCCCGGCGGCAAGCGACAGTCCATCTGCGAGAATCGCGAACTCGTCCCCACCGGGCCGCCCGACGGTGTCGCTCGCCCTGAGAACTCCCGTGAAACGGGCGGCCACCGCTTTCAGCAGCTCGTCGCCGGCCTCTTGCCCGAGGGTGTCGTTGACGGACCGGAAGTTGTCCAGGTCGACGAGCAGGGCGGCGATGAGGAAGTGCTCCCGCTGGCAACGCAGCAGCATCTGCTGCAGGCGGTCACGGATGAGCGTGCGATCGGGGAGACAGGTCAGGCTGTCATGGCCCGACCGGTGGCGCCACTGGACGTCGGTGCGTTCTCTTAGGAGCTCGTTCTCCCTCTGCACCGAGAGGTCGAGGATCACGCCGCCCACCCACAAGAGGCGCCCTGTCGAGTCTGCGACCCCCCGGCCGTGCTCGGCGACCCATCGCGAGGAGCCGTTGGCATGCATGATGCGGTACTCGAGCGAGAACGGAACCCCGCGGCTGAGTGCCTCACAGACGACGCCGCGCACGTGCTCGCGATCATCGGGACAGATGATCGACTCGAAGGACCTGACGCTCTCGTTCGTGAACTCGCTCGCCGGGTAGCCGGTGAGCATCTCGATGTGGTCGCTCACAAAGCGCATCGTCCAGGGTTCGACGCCCTCGCGGCGGTAGACGGCACCCGGGATGTTGACCACGAGGGACCGGAACTCTTCCTCGCTCCCGCGCACGGCCACCTTGGCGCTCGCCGGGGCGGGGTGTTCGTCGGCCGGTACGACTTGGTTGAACAGTGTCATCGGACAACTCGCGATCGGCGCCCGGGCCCGAGGTCCCCGAGGGCCGCAGTTTGGCGGGACGGCTGTGATTCCAGTGACGAGCCAAGGATTGCGTCGACGTTCATCAATGAGAATTGTCGGCGCCAGGGGCCGGAACTTGACAACTACAAGGGAGGTCAGCCTCAGATTTCGTCAGGCCTTTCGACATGATCGCCCCCAACGCGCCGGGCACCCGACCGCAGGGGCCGGCAGGGACCCGGGAGCGAAGATCCGCCCCGTCAACCCGGCGGTGCGACGAGCGACCCTGCGGGCCAGCGCCCGATGCCGCCGTCCTCGAGAAGGAAATTCGTGACTTGACGGTCCGCGTGCTCCGCCCGCCAGGCGAGCATCGACTGTGCGTAAGCGAGGATGCGGGACGGGTCGTCGATCTCGGTCCGCCAGGTCGAGTCGGTGCCGATGTCATAGCAACGCCAGGATCCGTCGCCGAACTGGACGTAGGCCCCGTCTTCGAAACGGCGCACGGCGAGGTTGTCCCGTTCCAGGTGCCTGTCCCATGGCCAGTCGAAGGCGCCGTCCGGAAGGCCTAGGTACCGCCAGTCGAACTCCCATGCCGCCGCCACGCGCCACCATGGGGGAGGGCGCCCTTCGAGGAAGCCGGTGAGCGGCAACCCGTCACACTGGGCGGGAATCTCGATGCCCAGTGCCTCGCAGATGGTCGGGAAGAAGTCGATGTTCTCGGTGAAGGCCTCTACCACCGAGCCGTGCGCCCCCGCGAGCCCTGGCGCGCGGACGATGCCCGGCACCTTGTAGCTCTCCTCGAAGTAGCCGAGCTTGTTCATCAAGCCGTGGTCGCCGAGCTGCTCACCATGGTCCGACGTGAGGAGCACGAAGGTGTCCTCCCACTGGCCGAGTCGCCCGAGGGCGTCGAGCACCCGGCCGACCTGGGCGTCGACATCACCGATCATTCCGTAGTACTGGGCCCGCATCCGCCTGAGGGCACCCTCGTCCGTGGGAGCCGCCGTTTCCGGCAGCCGGAGGGCGGCCTCGTGCAGCCTATGGCGATGCTGCGAGGGCGCGATCGGCATGTCGACGTCGTCAGGGTGAAAAGCGCCGGCCCAACGGCCGGCGGCCGCATAGGGGGGATGGGGCCTCAAGTAGCTCAGGTGGGCGAACCACGGGCGGTCTTGGCGTTCGAGCCAGTCGAGGTAGCGGTTGGTCAAGAAGGCCGACACGCCGACCTCCTCGGACCGATCGGGCTCGGTCGCGAGCGCCCCGCGCGCCCCTTCCGGCACGTCGTAGCCGAGATCCCGCAGCCATTCGGTCCAGCGCGTGTGCGCGCCGGTGAGGTCGAGCCCGACCGTGAAGCCCGGCAGCACGCCTTCGTAGCTGGAAAGGCGGGGATCGTCAGGTGAGTGGACCACACGTGGATCGACTCCCTGGTCCGTGTACCCGAACAGGGTGGGGTCAAAACCCGCCCTCCGGCCAGCCCGCGCCAGGTTGTCCAGCCTGTCGTCGAGCGGCGTGCCGTTCGCGACGACCCGGTTGTTCATCTGGTACGTGCCGGTGTACAGGCAGGCGCGCCCCGGCGAGCAGGGCGCAGCCTGGCTGTAGTGGCGGGCGAACCGCACCCCTGAAGCGGCGAGACGGTCGAGGTTCGGGGTGCGCACGACGCGGTGGCCGGCGGCCGACAAACAGTCGCCCCGGAACTGGTCAAGCGTCACCAAGAGCAGGTTCAATCGGCCTCCGCATCGGTAGAGGGCCCATTTCCTATGATGGCGCCTGGAGCGTACCGCCCGCCGACCCGGGGATCGCAGATCACGCGGGAAACCGCTCGAATGGGTAGGGTGCCGCCGGCGCGCCGCGGGGACAACCCGCTGTCCTCTTCTCGCCGGACTCCGAGGGGCATTCTTAAGTCTGTTCGCCTCTTGGACGATAATTGGGCCATGGGATCTGCGAGGAAGCCGAAGAGAAGGAGCGCCGTGGGCCCGCCTCACGAAGACCTCGGGTCCCCCCCGGAGCCGCGCGCGTCCCGTCCCGCTGATCAGTCCCCTGAGGTCGTCGTGCTCGACGCCGGGGCGACACCCGACGCTTGGGCGATGGGGACACACGAGACCGACGGCGTCGTCGCGCCCGAGGAGCCGCTCGAGGTCGTCGCGCTCGAGGCAGCAGAGACGCTCGACGCCGTCGCCCGACAGGCAGCAGAGACGCTCGGGGTCGCCACCTTCGACTTGGAGGAGGCGCTCGAGGGGGTCGCGCTCAATTCCTGAGGCAGGCTCGTCGGACAAGCTGCGGCTTGCCGAAGCTCGCAGGCGCGTCGAGGAACTGGCGGTGGAAGGATCGATTCACGTCGTGTTCCAGCCCATCGTGGACCTGGCCACGACCAAGGTGATCGGCTACGAGGCGCTGGCCCGTTTTCCAGGGGACGCGAGCGTTTCCCCGCGGACGTGGTTCGCGGAGGCCGCCGAGGTCGGCCTCCTGCTCGAGATCGAGATGACCGCCATCCGAGCGGCACTCGCCAAGCTGGAGCGTCTGCCATCGGACGCGTTCATCTCCGTCAACGTGTCCCCGGCCACGGCCGGGTCCGAGGAGTTCCGGGACGTCCTCGGCAGCGTCGACGCCAAGCGCGTCGTGCTGGAGATCACCGAGAATGCCGCCACCGGAGACTACGAGGAGGTCAGCGAAGCTGTCGGCGAGCTCCGTGCCAACGGCGTGCGGATCGCCATCGACGACACCGGTTCGGGCTCGGTGAGCTTCAACAGCCTGTTCGACGTCCACGCGGACATCATCAAGATCGACATCGACGTCACCCACGGGATCGCTTCGGACCCGATGAAAGAAGCCATGGCCTCCGCCCTCAAAGGACTCGCGGACCGCCTTGGTGCCATGAGCCTCGCGGAAGGCATCGAAACCGAGGAGGAGCTCAACCTGCTGCGCGGAGTGGGCGTTCAGGCAGGTCAGGGGTACCTCTTCGGCCGTCCTGAGCCGGTGCCCGACTAGTCCCAGGCCTCGGCGCTCCAGCTGTCATGCGGCCAGGACGTGTCTCGTCGTGCCCTCGGCTGCCTTCTCAGGCCCGCGAGAGCGAGGCTCTCGCGGGCAGTCCTATTGCCTGGGGCGTTTCTTTCAGGTAACGATCTGCAAATAGAATCCCGGTCGGTACTACCCGCACAGCGGAGTGATAGAAGAGGCCCGTGGAACAAGACCCCTGGAACGAGGCAGGAGCGCTCCAGAGCCCGGAGGCTCTGAAGTCGCTGCCGCGCGGGGAGACGTCGCCGGTCGCGGCCCACCCCGGTTTCACGATCTCGGTGCTCGCAGACAGGACCAGCACTCCCGTACCGACGATCCACCATTACCGCCACCTGGGCCTTTTGCCCGAGGCGACCGAGCTCGCGTCCAACCGGTTCCTCTACGACGAGCGCCACGTCGCGGCGCTCAATCTCATCCACCTGCTTCGCGAGAGCCGGAACATGCCGCTCGAGACCATCCGCGAAGCCTTGCCCGAGCTGCTCGTGTGCAGTCGTGAGAACGGTCTTTCCACCCAGGCGTGGGACGAGATTATCGACGCCTATCTGGAACGCTCCGGCCCTGCCGCCGTCTCGGCACGGCTCGTCGTGGCCACGCGGGAGGCTTTCGCCCAGCACGGCTACGCGGGCGTCAACGTGGCGGACATCTGCAGCGCGGCCGACGTCGCGAAAGGGACCTTCTACAGGTACTTCGACTCCAAAGAGGCGATCTTCCTCGCTGCGGCCCGTTCCACGGTCGACGCGGTCGGAGAGCAGCTTGACGAGCTGCCCGCGCCGATGAGCGAACTGCAGGCGGTGGAGAAACTGAAACTGCTGCTCGCGCCCATGGCACCCCTGCTGTTGGAGGTGGCGACCGGCGAGCTCCGCCACCAACCGAACCTCGTGGGCGTCGTCGGTGTCATCACCGCCGGCCTCGCCAGCCGGGTGGTGCCCAGGCTCCGCACGCGGGGCAAGGCGGCGAGGCTCGTTGCCCGCCGTGTCGTGGACGCGGCCGTGGTCGGCTTGCTGCGGCCCACACTCGAATCGTCCAACTCCTCGCTGACCACGTCCTCCTGATTCGTCGCGGGACGCCCGGGCCCGCTGGGTCGGGACCCGCAGGTCACGGACATGATTCACGTCGTCAGGCGGCCGGCCGGCCACGCCGTGAGGCCGACTTGCAGCTCATGCCTCCCTTGACGAAGGCACCTCCGCACGTATAACAAAGGTGGACTGGTAGTCATCGGCACTACGCGAAGGAGTGGCCGATGGTGACAACTGAGTCAGGGCGCTCCATCGGAGGAGACTTTGACGCGCCCGCCCTGCTCGCCTGGAAAGCACGAAACGAGAACTTCCCGGTCGCCTCGCACCTGTTGGCGCGCGACGTGCGGGCGAACCTGATGGCGATCTACGGCTTCGCGCGGCTGACAGACGACCTCGGCGACGAGGCGGAGGGTGACCGGCTGGCGCACTTGGACTGGCTCGAGGCCGAGCTGGACCGCGCGGGCGTCGGCGACGCCACCCACCCCGTGCTCCGACAGCTCACGCCCGTGATCCGGGGACGCGCCTTGAGCCTGGAGCCGTTTCGCGACCTCATCGAAGCGAACCGGATGGACCAACGGGTGACGCGCTATCGCAGCTTCGGAGACCTCGTCGACTACTGCATGCTGTCGGCCGCGCCGGTGGGAAGGCTCGTGCTGGCCGTTTTCGGGGTCCAGACGGCCGCGCGGATGGCGTTGTCGGACGAGATCTGCATAGGCCTGCAGGTCGTCGAGCACCTGCAGGACATCGGAGAGGACGCGAGGCGAGGTCGTATCTATCTGCCGACCGAGGACCTGGAGCGCTTCGGGTGCAGCGAGGCCGACCTGCTTCGGCCCGAGGGGTCCCCGGCGCTGCGGCGGCTCGTCGCCATGCAGGTGGGCCGGGCGCGCGGGCTGCTCGCCGCGGCGGTCCCGCTTGCCGCCTCGCTCCGGTTCCGCCCCCGGACGGCAGTCGTGGGCTTCGGCGCGGGTGGGATGGCCGCCCTCGACTCCATCGAGCGGGCCGGGTACGACGTGCTCAGGCATCACTGCGCTCCCCGCAAGTTCGTGTTCGCGAGGCGAGCCCTCTCCGCCTTGGCGGCCGCCAGCACCGCGCGGAGCCTGTCGTGAACACGGAGCTCGCCTACGACTTCTGCGAGGCCGTCACCCGCCAGGAAGCGAAGAACTTCGCTTACGGCATCAGGCTGCTGCGAAAGCCGGAACGCCGGGCTTTGTCGTCGGTCTACGCGCTGGCCCGCCGCATCGACGACATCGGGGACGGGCCGGCGGCCCCTTCGGAGAAGCTCGCCGGGCTCCAGGCGCTTCGAAAGAGCATCGACCCGATCGACCCGGAGACGACGGACCCCGTGCTGGTGGCCGTGGCGGACGCGACCCGCCGCTACGGGCTCGCGATGTCTTGCTTCGGCGAGATCATCGACGGCTGCGAAATGGACGTCATAGGCACGTCCTACGAGACGATCGACGATCTCGTCGGCTACTGCCGGAAGGTGGCGGGCTCGGTGGGGCGCCTCTCGCTCGCCATCTTCGGGTCGGCGGACCCCCCGAGGGCCGTGCCGCTCGCGGACTCGCTCGGCGTGGCGCTCCAGCTCACCAACATCCTGCGCGACGTCGTCGAGGACCGTTCGTTGGGGCGGGTGTACCTGCCGAGCAACGACGCCGAGTCGGTCGGCTGCGACCCGGAGCTGACGGGCCCGCCCTCCGACATTGTCCGGCTCGTCGCATTGGAATGCGGTCGCGCGGACCGCTGGTTCGCCGAGGGCCTGCAGCTGCTGCCGTTGCTCGACAGCCGCAGCCGGGCCTGCGTCGGTGCCATGGCCGGGATCTACAGGCGCTTGCTGGTCCGGATCAAGGCCGAGCCGATCGCGGTCACGCGCGGGCGCATGTCCTTGCCCACCTGGGAGAAGGCATTGGTGGCGGCGCGCAGCCTCGCCGGGGCGCGGCCATGAGCGTGGCGCGCATCGGCGTCGTTGGAGGCGGCCTGGCCGGCATGGCGGCCGCGCTTGCCGCCGCGGACGGCGGAGCAGAAGTCGTGCTCTTCGAGCGGCGCCCGGTCCTCGGCGGGCTCACGGCCTCGATCGTCCACAACGGACTCTCGTTCGACAACGGGCAGCATGTGTTCCTTCGCTGTTGCACGGCCTACAGGGGTTTCATCGAGCGCATCGGGGCGACGGGACAGGTGTTCCTGCAGGACCGCCTCGACGTGCCCGTGCTCGCCCCCGGTGGCGTGCGCGCCGCTATCAAGAGGTCAGGCCTGCCCGCCCCGGCGCACCTCGCCGTCTCGCTCGGGACCTATCGCCACCTCTCGCTGGTCGAGCGGGTGCGCCTCGTGCGCCCCGCCCTCGCGCTCGGGCGCCTCGACCCCGATGACGCCTCGCTCGACGCCGTCTCGTTCGGCGACTGGCTGGCGGGCCGGCGACAGAGCAAGCGGGCGATCGACCGCCTCTGGAACCTGATCGCTCTTCCCACGATCAACGTCGCCGCCGCCGAGGCGTCGCTCGGGCTCGCCACGAAGGTCTTCCGGGTCGGCCTCTTGGACCGGTCCGACGCCGGCGACATCGGTTGGTCCCGGGTGCCGCTCGGAGAGCTCCACGGCACCATCGCCGCACGGGCGTTGCAGGCCGCGGGCGTCGAAACGGTGCTGGGCAGCCCGGTCGGCCCCATCGGGCGCTCGCCCCTCGGCACCTTCGTGCTGAGCACCGGCCCGAGGAAGTCCGTCGTCGACGCGGTGATCCTCGCCACGCCGTTGCGTGTCTCGGCGAGCATCGGCGCGCCGCTCGGCGCGGTTGGCGGCGCCCGGGAGGCGGAGCGGCTCGGGACCTCGCCCATCGTCAACGTCCACCTCGTTCTCGATCGGAAGGTGACCGATCTCCCGCTTGCCGCCTGTGTCGACTCACCCGTGCAGTTCGTTTTCGACCGCACGGTCTCGAGCGGGGTCCGCTCCGGCCAGTGCCTTGCGATCTCGCTCTCGGCGGCGGACGACTACATTGCCAAGGGTTCCCCCGCGCTCGTCGCCCTGTTCTTCGCGGCGCTCGGCGAGCTGTTCCCGGCTGCGCGCCAGGCCCGCCTCGTGGACGCGCTCGTCACCCGCGAGAAGGCCGCGACGTTCCGGGCGGTTCCCGGCACGAGGGCGTTCCGCCCGCAGACCAGCACCGATGTGCCCGGCGTGTTCCTGGCCGGGGCCTCGTGCGACACCGGGTGGCCGGCGACGATGGAGGGCGCGGTCCGAAGCGGCCGGCAGGCCGCAACCCAGGCCCTGACTCTCCTGGCGGGGGCCGGTGCCGGGGACCCACGACAGTTGGAAGGGGTCGGGACATGACGACGATCTCCTCCCCGGCCCGGCGCGACACCGCGCTTCTCGCAGCGGAATCCCTCACGCGGGCAAGATCGGTGGTGAGGCCTGCCCTCGATGCGGCCGTGCTCCGCCTGTGCCCGGCGCTGAGGCCGGCCGTGCGCGAGCACCTCGCCGGGGGAGGCAAGTTCGTGCGGGCGGGGATAACACTCGCGTGCGCGGCCGCCGTCGGAGCCGACGATTACGCCGGCCTTCCCGGCGCGGTCGCCATCGAGCTCGTCCACAACTTCTCGCTCGTGCACGACGACATCATCGACGGCGATCTCGAGCGGAGGCATCGCCCCACCGTCTGGGCTGAGCACGGTGTCGGTCATGCCATCATCGCGGGCGACGCCCTCGCCACGCTCGCCTTCCAGATCCTTCTCGAGGACCCGACGCCGGAGCGGGTGAGGGCCGCCGGGCGGCTCGCCGAAGCCACTCAGGACATGATCTCCGGTCAGACCGAGGACATGGCCTCCGAGCTGCGGGCCTCGTTGTCGGTGGAGGAGTGCCTGCACATGGAAGCGGGCAAGACGGGCGCTTTGTTGTCGTGCGCCGCCTCGATGGGCGCCGTCTTGGCGGGCGCCCCGGTGCCCGTCGTCGAGGCGTTGGCGGACTTCGGCCGCCATCTCGGAATCGCCTTCCAAGCCATCGACGACGTGCTCGGGATATGGGGCGAGCCGAGTGTCACCGGGAAGCCGGTCGGCAACGACCTGCGCCAGCACAAGAAGTCGCTGCCCGTCGCCATCGCGCTCGCCTGCGGCGCGGGCCTGCCCGCTGGCCTCGGGTCCTTGTTGGAACGCGAGCTCACCGAGGCCGAGGTCTCGAGGGCGACCCTTCTCCTCGAGCAGTGCGGCGCGCGCCAGGAGACGCTCGCCATCGGGGAGCTGCAGCTGCGTGCCGCCCTCGTGTCGCTCGAGCGGGTGCCACTTGCGCCCGGCCCTAGCTCGGAGCTGGCGGCGATCGCCCGCTACGTGACCGAACGGGACCGATGAGCGCGCTCACCCGTGACGAGAGCCCAGGTCCCGCGCCTGCCACCGTGGCCTCCTCGCCCGGCGCGAAGGCCGACGACGACGCCCGGGCGTGCCTGCAAAGGGCCGTCGACGCCCTCGTGGCGCTGCAGCACCCGCAGGGCTGGTGGAAGGGCGAGCTCGAGACGAACGTCACCATCGACGCCGAGGATCTCTTGCTGCGCCAATTCCTCGGCATTCGCACAGCCGAGCAGACCGCCTCCTCCGCCCGCTGGATCCGGTCGTGCCAGCGCGAGGACGGCACGTGGGCGAACTTCTACGGCGGGCCGCCCGAGCTGTCGACGACCGTCGAGGCCTATGTCGCGCTGCGTCTGGCCGGCGATGCACCCGAGGCCCTGCACATGCAGCGCGCCGCCGCGTTCGTCCGGGCTTCCGGCGGCGTCGAGCGCACGAGGGTCTTCACCCGCGTCTGGTTGGCGTTGTTCGGCCTGTGGCCGTGGGCCGAGCTGCCCGTGCTTCCGCCGGAGCTGATCTTCCTGCCGAGCTTCGTCCCGCTCAACATCTACGACTTCGGCTGCTGGGCCCGCCAGACGGTGGTTGCGCTGACGATCGTGAGCGCGCACAAGCCGGCCCAGCTGCTGTGGTTCGGGATCGACGAGCTCCACAGTGGTCTCCCCGAGCCGGCTCCCGCCTCACTCGGCACCTGGGCGGGCCGTTTCCAGGCGCTCGACCGCGTCCTCAAGGCCTACGAGCGCCGTCCGGTCAGGTTCATCCGCCAGGCCGCGCTGCGCCGGGCCGAGCGTTGGATCCTGCAACGCCAGGAGGCGGATGGCTCATGGGGCGGCATCCAGCCGCCCTGGGTGTACTCGCTGATCGCCCTCAGGTTGCAGGGTTACGCGCTCGACCACCCCGCGATGAGAGCGGGCATCGACGGACTCGAGGGTTTCACGATCGAGGATGACGCCGGGAGGCGGATCGAAGCCTGCCAATCTCCGGTCTGGGACACGGCGCTCGCCGTCACGGCCCTCGCCGACGCCGGGCTTTCTCCGCGCGACCCGGTGATGCGGTCCGCGGCCAGATTCCTCGTTGCGGAGGAGATCTCCGTCAAGGGCGACTGGTCCGTCCGGCGCCCCGACCTGCATCCAGCCGGATGGGCCTTCGAGTTCGCCAACGACAACTACCCGGACATCGACGACACGGCCGAAGTCGTGATCGCGCTCGGCCGCACCGACGAGCCGGCGGCCGGCGCCGTGGATCGCGCGGTCGCCTGGGTCGAGGGCATGCAGTGCCGGGACGGGGGCTGGGGGGCCTTCGACGTCGACAACACCCAGACGCTGTGCCGCGAGCTCCCCTTCTGTGACTTCGGGGAGCTGATCGATCCCCCGAGCGCGGACGTGACCGCGCACGTCGTGGAGATGCTCGCCAAGCTCGGGCGATGCAAAGAGGCGGTCGACCGCGGCGTGCGGTGGCTGCTCTGCGGCCCAGGAGGACGACGGGTCCTGGTTCGGCCGTTGGGGCTCCAACCACGTCTACGGCACCGGAGCCGTGGTGCCGGCGCTCGTCGCGGCGGGGCTAGCGACCGACGACCCCGCGGTGCGGGAAGCGGTCGCATGGCTGGAAGGCCACCAGAACGGGGACGGTGGCTGGGGCGAAGACCTCCGCTCCTACCGGGACTACTCCCAACGCGGTCGCGGGCCGTCGACCGCCTCCCAGACGGCCTGGGCGCTGCTGGCGCTGCTCGCCGCGGGCGAGCGTTCCCAGGCGACCCGGCACGGTGTGGCGTACCTGGTCGCAACCCAGCGCGAAGACGGCTCCTGGGACGAACCCTGGTTCACGGGGACCGGCTTTCCCGGCGACTTCTACATCAACTACCACCTGTACCGGCTTGTTTTCCCGGTCACGGCCCTCGGCCGTTTCCTGAACGGAGAGACCCACGGCTGATCTCAAGGTTCTCACGGCGCTTCGGGTCGAGGCCTTCGCCGTCGGGGGCGCCGATGTCATCATCGGGGCCGGGCCCGACCGCGCGAGGCGTGCCGGCGCTGCAGCTCGCCGCGAATCTCGACGAGCAGACCGCCGTCGCCCTCGTCGGCGTGGCGGGAGGTCTTTCGCCCGAGCTCCGCGCCGGCGACCTCGTCATAGCGAGCGAGCTGCGGAACACCGAGTCGCCTGGGTCGCTCGACCTCCCGGGCGTGTTGTTCCTTGCGGCCGAGTTCCGCCGCGCGGGCCTTGGCGTGCGTACCGGCCCGCTCGTGTCCTCGCCGCGATATGTGAAGGCCCACGAGCGCGACGCCCTCGCGGCCTCGGGCGCCGTCGCCGTCGACATGGAATCGGCCTGGGTCATGGGTTGTCTCCCCAACAACCCGCTCGCGGTGATCCGCTCCATCTCGGACACGAGCGACTGCGGTCCGGTGCTCGGTGGCGCCCGCGCGCTCGGGTCGCTGCTCGCCGTGCGCCGGCCGCTCGAACGCTGGGCACGCGCCTGCGGTGAGCACGAGGTGCTGCTGGCCGCTCCCCGGTCCTTCTGCGCCGGCGTCGACCGGGCGATCGAGATCGTCGAGCGTGCCCTGGCGCTCCACGGGGCGCCCGTGTATGTCCGCCGCCAGATCGTCCACAACCTGCACGTCGTCCGAGACCTCGAGTTCAAGGGCGCGGTGTTCGTCGAGGAGATCGACGAGGTGCCGCAGGAAGCGGTCGTCGTGCTGGCCGCCCATGGCGTCTCCCCGGCGGTCCGCCAGCAGGCCGCCGCGCGACGCGACCTGAAGGTCATCGACGCGACCTGCCCGCTCGTCGCCAAGGTGCACACCGAGGCGCGCCGTTACGCGAGCCAGGACTACAACCTCGTCCTCATCGGTCACGCCGACCACGAGGAGGTCATCGGGACCCTCGGGGAGGCGCCGGAACGTTTTCACGTCGTCGAAGGCGCGGGCGACGTGGACCGGCTCGAGCTCGCGCCGAGCCCACGCGTCCCGTCGCGTACCTCACGCAGACGACGCTCGCCACAGACGAGACCGCCGAGATCGTGGCGGCGTTGCGGCGCCGGTTCCCCGAGATCACCGCCCCGCCGGCGAACGACATCTGTTATGCCACCCAGAACCGCCAGGACGCCGTGCGCCAGATCGCCCATCGATGCGACCTCATGCTCGTGGTGGGCTCTGCGAACTCGTCCAATACTGCCCACCTCGTGGAGGTGGCCCAGCGCGAAGGCTGTCGCGCGGAGCTGATCGAGGACGTCTCGCAGCTCGAGCTGGGGTGGCTGGCGGGGGTGAGGAGCGTGGGGCTCACCGCAGGCGCGTCGGCCCCCGACGTCCTCGTGCAAGAAGTGCTCGACACTTTCCGCCTGCTCGGCCCCGTGCGCCTGAGCGAGGAGAGGACCGCAGAAGAAACAGTCCGTTTCTCCCTACCCACACAGGTGCGATGATGCCGATTCCTCTTCGTCAGAACATGCGCATCGGTGCCCACCTCCTCAGGCATCGCCTCAAGAAGACGAAGTACTACCCCTTCATCGTCGAGATCGAGCCTCTCTTCGCCTGCAACCTGGCCTGCCCCGGCTGCGGGAAGATCCAGCACCCGACCGAGGTGCTCCGCCAACGCCTGTCGGTGGAGGACGTGTTGCGGGCCGTCTCTGAGAGCGGCACGCCCATGGTGTCGATCGCGGGTGGCGAGCCGCTGCTCCACCCCGACATCGAGCGCATGGTCCGGGCGCTCATAAGTCGCAAGGTATACGTCTACCTGTGCACCAACGCCGTGCTCTTGAGCAGGCGCCTCGACCGTTTCAGCCCGTCTCAGTACTTCTCCTGGGTCGTCCACCTCGACGGCCTGCGCGAGCGCCACGACGCCGCCGTCGACAGAGCCGGGGTGTTCGACACAGCCGTCGCCGCGATCCGGGAGGCCAAGGCACGAGGCTTCCGGGTGACGACGAACTCGACGTTCTTCAACACCGACTCGCCGAAGACGGTTCGTGACGTGCTCGACTTCCTCAACGACGACCTGGGCGTGGACGCGATGATGATCTCGCCCGCCTACGCCTACGAGAAAGCGCCCGATCAGGAGCACTTCCTCGGGGTCGACCAGACCCGCCAGCTGTTCAAGGAGGCGTTCGCCGACAAGCGCCGGGGCAAGTGGCGCCTCAACCACTCCCCGCTCTTCTTGGACTTCCTCGAGGGCAAGGTCGACTTCCAGTGCACGGCCTGGGGCATTCCGAGCTATTCGGTCTTCGGCTGGCAGCGACCGTGCTACCTGATGGCCGACGGCTACGCCGCCAGCTACCGCGAACTGGTCGAGACAACGGACTGGAGCGCTTACGGACGGGGCAACGACCCGCGCTGCGCCAACTGCATGGCTCACTGCGGCTATGAGCCTTCGGCCGTCATCGCGAGCATGAGCTCGCTCCGCCAGTCGCTTCGTGCGCTCGTCAACACGCACTGACCGACATGAGCGTCATCACCGTCCCAGCCGACTCTCTGCTCGCAACGACAGTCTCACCCGAAGGCCTTCGGGAGATGGGCCCGCGCGAGCTCCGCTCGCTCGTCACCGAGATCCGTCGGTTTCTCGTCGCCAGCGTCTCGGCGACTGGGGGCCATCTCGGGTCGAACCTCGGGGTCGTCGAGCTCACCGTCGCCCTCCACCGCGTGTTCTCGTCCCCCGACGATGCCATCGTCTGGGATACCGGTCACCAGGCCTATGTGCACAAGCTCGTCACCGGCCGGCAGGACGGTTTTGCCAGCCTGCGTCAGGGCGGCGGCATGTCCGGCTACCCGAACCGCGCCGAGTCGGAGCATGACCTGGTCGAGAACAGCCATGCCTCGACGGCGCTGTCGTACGCCTACGGGATGGCGAGCGCCCGCAGGCTGAAGCGGGACCCGCGCCGCGTGGTCGCGGTCATCGGCGACGGCGCCCTGACCGGCGGCGTCGCCTACGAGGCGCTGAACAACATCGGGGTCTCGGGGGCGAACATCGTCATAGTCCTCAATGACAACGGGCGCTCCTACGCGCCGACGGTGTCGAGGATCTCGTCCGCCGCCCAGTTCGCGACGCGGGGCCGCGGCCCGGGTACCTCGACAGGACCGTCCCCGACTCGCGACTTCTTCGAGGCCCTCGGCGTTCGCTACCTCGGCCCTGTGGACGGCCATGACCTCGACGCGCTCGAGCAGGCGCTGACGCGCGCCGCGGGCCGGCCCGGACCGGTCGTGCTGCACGTGCACACGATCAAGGGACGCGGTTATCTGCCCGCCGAACTCGACGAGGAGAAGCGCCTTCACGACGTCGGCCCCTTCGATCCGGATAACGGCCTCGCGCTCGTGGCGCGCGGTCCGCGGCTGAGCTACACCGAGGCGTTCACCGCGGCGGTCGTGCGCGAGGCGGCGGCTCACCCGGAGCTCGTCGCCATCACCGCCGCCATGCCGGGACCGACGGGGCTCATCGAGTTCCGGGACCGCTACCCGGACCGTTTCTTTGACGTCGGCATCGCGGAGCAACACGCCGTGAACGCGGCCGCCGGCATGGCCATGGGCGGCCTGCGGCCGGTCGTGGCGATCTACTCGACTTTCCTCAGCCGGGCCTGGGACCAGGTCTATTACGACGTCGGCCTCCACCGGCTCCCGGTGGTCTTCTGCCTGGGCCGGGCCGGCATCACCGGCGACGACGGCCCCAGCCACCACGGCGTGCTCGACATGATGCTGCTCACCAAGGTTCCCGGGATGACGGTCTTCGCACCGTCGTCGTACGAGGAGGTGGGCAACATGCTCCATGAGGCCCTCCAGATCACCTCAGGCCCGGTCGCCCTCCGGTGGCCGAAGAGCGAGGCCCGCTCACGGCCGCAGGTGGGCAGCGGGCTGCGGGCGCACAGGCTCCGCGCCGGGTCCGGTGTCTGCCTCATCGGGGTCGGCAAGCTCGTCTCCGCCTGCGAAAAGGCCGCGCAGATCCTGGCCCTCAAGGGCATCGAGGCCACCGTGTGGGACGCACGCGTCGCCACGCCGCTCGATCCGGCCATGCTCGAGGACGCGTTGACCCACGATCTCGTCGTCACCGCCGAGGACGGGATCATCGAGGGCGGCGTCGGGTCCCGGATCATCGACTCGCTCCGTCGCGCGGCTCCGGCCGGCGTCGGCCCGGCGGCCGTCACCTGCGGTGTGCCGACGGCATACCTGCCCCACGGCGACGCATCCGACATCCTCGCCCGCCTCGGCCTGGACGGCCCTTCGCTCAGCCGGGTGGTCCTCGACCGAATCTGAGCGGACGCCCGGGCCCACCGAGCCCGCGATGACGGACCTCGTGCGCGCCTTGAAGGAGCGTGACCTGCTGGCGTTCACAAAGCAACCAGTTGCAGGCGGTGCGGTCGCGTAACGTGAAGCGAAGCCGAAGCCCGCGAGGGGACCGAGATCCTTGACGAGGCGCCCTCGGCGGCGGACGCCTATTGCACCCCGCCACAGGTGTTGTGGCAGGTCATCGGTGTGAGCCCGGTACTATTCACCAGTCGGCCTGACGCGTGGGGGGAACACTACTGATCTACGAGGAGCGTCCGCGATTCAACTCTCCGTCCGAACGCTTTTTCGCACCCGTCTGTCCGCTCCGGCTCGCGTCCACGCCCTTCGCCAGGTCCGCGCGGCCGTGAGGGGCCTGCGCACCCTCGCGGCGATCTCGGTCCTGGCGCTCTTGTTGGCGGCGTGCTCGGGCGATTCGTCGTCGGGTGCCGGCCAGGTGACTATCACTCTCTACAACGGCCAGCATGTGCAGACGACCGAGGCGCTCGTCGCCGCGTTCGAGAAGGCCACCGGGATCGACGTTGCGGTCCGCAACGACGACGAGGACGCGTTCGACGCCGAGATCGTCGCGGAAGGCCCGCGCTCGCCTGCGGACGTGGTCTTCACGGAGAACTCCCCGGCGCTCGAGTACCTGCAGGCAAGAGGCCTACTCGCGCCGGTCGATCGCGCGACGTTCGTGCACACGCCAGCCAGGTTCGACTCTCCGCAGGGCGATTGGGTCGGGGTCTCGGCGCGCGTGAGCATGCTCATCTACAACCCGAGCCTGATCAAGAAAGGCGCCCTGCCGACCCACGTGCTCGAGCTCGCCGATCCGCGCTACAGGGGTGAGCTCGCTCTCGCAGCCGGCGAGACGGACTTCCAGCCGATCGTCACCTCCGTGCTGCGCACCTACGGCAGGGACGCGGCGCTCAAGTGGCTGAACGGCGTCAAGGCCAACGCGGGCAGCCACGTCTACCCCGACAACGAGACCATCTCCGAGGTGGTGAACCGCGGGATCGCCGCCTTCGGGGTCGTCAACCAGTACTACTGGTACAGGATGCGCGCCGAGATAGGCGCTCCCGACATTCACTCGCGGATCGCCTACTTCGCCCCGCGGGACCCTGGCTACGTTCTTGACATCTCGGGGGCCGGGATCTTGAGGTCGTCCCGGCACAAGGCGGCCGCGCAGAGGTTCCTCGCCTTCCTCGTCTCGGCAAAGGGCCAGGAGATCATCGCCCACTCGATCAGCTTCGAGTACCCGCTCGCCTCGGGCGTGACGACCGTGCAGCCGGAGACGCCTTTCGACGAGCTGAGGCCGAACCCGATCGACGTCGGCGAGCTTGGCACCGGGTCCCTGGCGGTCACCCTGCTCCGCGACGTGCAGCTGCTTTGACCGCGGCCACCCGCTCCGCCCGCCGGCCGAAGGTCCTCCTGGCCGCGTCCCTGCTTGTCGTGGCAGTTCTCATGCTCCCGCTCGCCTTCCTCCTCACCGAGGCGGACGGTGCGGGCGTGTCCAACGTCTGGCACCTCATCTGGCGCTCGCTCACGGCGAGCCTGTTGTGGAACACGGTCCGGCTGACTTTCGTCGTCACCGTTCTCTGTGCGGTGATCGGGACCCTCGCCGCCTACGGCGTCGAACGGACCGACCTTCCCGGCCGGAGCATCTGGGCCGCTCTCGTCGTCGTCCCCTTCGCCATCCCGGACTTTGTTGTGAGCTTCGGATGGTCGTCGCTGTCGACCTGGGTGCAGGGCTTCAGGGGAGCGGTGCTCGTAATGACGCTCGCGGTCTACCCGCTTGTGTACCTGCCCGTCGCGGCCAGCCTGCGCGGAGCCGACCCGAGCCAGGAGGAGATCGCCCGCAGCCTCGGCGCGAGCCGTCTCAAGACCTTCTTCCGCATCACGCTCGGCCAGGCGCGCCGGGCGATCCTCGGCGGGTGCCTGCTTGTGGCCCTCGTCATCCTCGCCGAGTACGGCGCCTTCGAGATCCTCGGCTTCCAGACCTTCACGACCGAGATCTTCGCGGAGTTCAACATCGTCGACACCTCGGTGGCCTGTGCCCTCTCGCTCGTGCTCGTCCTGTTGAGCCTCGCCGTGCTCGCGGGCGAGAGCGTCTCGAGCGGCGGCGGCCGGGTGAGCCGCACCGGGCCGGGGGCGCAGCGAGTGCTCACCCGCAGACGCCTCGGTCGGGCACGCCTTCCTGTCCTGGCCGGCTACGCGTTGCTCGTCGTCGTCGCCCTCGGCGTGCCGATCGGGTCGTCGGTCTACTGGATCTTCGCGGGCGGGGCGCCCTCGCTCACGGGGGCTTCGCTCGGCTCGGCCGCGCTGCACACGGCCGGCTACAGCCTCGGCGCGGCGCTCGTCGCGACCACGATGGCGCTGCCGGTCGCACTGCTCGCGGCACGCCATCCAGGGCGCCTGCACCTGTTCTTGGAGCGCACGACGTTCCTCGTCCTTGCCATGCCCGGGCTCGTCGTCGCGCTCGCACTGTCCTACTTCACCACCCACTACGCGAGCAGCTTCGGCTATCAGACGGCGCCGCTGTTAGTGCTCGCCTACTCGCTCATGTTCTTCCCGCTCGCTCTCGTGTGCGTGCGGGCATCTGTGGCCCAGTCACCCGTCTCCTTGGAGGAGGTGGCGGGCTCGCTTGGGGTGCGCCGGTTCCCAACCCTGGTGCGGGTGACCCTGCCTCTTGTCGCACCCGGGGTCGCCGCCGCCTTCTGCCTCGTGTTCCTGTCGGCGGTGACCGAGCTCACCGCCACGTTGATCCTCATCCCGACCAATGCGGAGACGCTCGCGACCCAGTTCTGGGCCTATCAGCAGAACCTCTCCTACGGTCAAGCCGCCCCGTTCGCTCTCGTCATCATCGCGGTGGCGGTGGTGCCGAGCTATGTGCTGGGCCGCTTTTTCGACAGGCTTCCCCGTCGTGGGCTCGCCCCGGGCCCGGGGGTGCTCACGTGATCGATCTCGAACTGACCGCCATCCACAAGTCCTATGGCGCCCAGCCCGTGCTGCAGGGCCTCGACCTCGCCGTCCTGGCGGGATCGTTCACCTCGATCCTGGGGCCCTCGGGAAGTGGCAAGACGACACTGCTGCGCGTTATCGCCGGCTTCGAGCGCACCGATCGGGGCGTTGTGCGCCTCGCGGGCGAGGTCGTCGACGACCGCGACCATTACGTGACGCCGGATCGCCGGCGCATCGGCTTCGTGGCCCAGGAGGGGAGCCTGTTCCCGCACCTGTCCGTGCAGCACAACGTCGGCTTCGGCCTGGCCCGCGGCGAGCGTCGCGGCAGGCGGGTCGCAGAGCTGTTGGACATGGTCGGGCTCAAAGGCCTCGAACGGCGCTATCCCCACCAGCTCTCGGGCGGCCAGCAACAGCGTGTCGCCCTTGCCCGCGCCCTCGCCATCCAACCCTCGCTGGTGCTCTTGGACGAGCCCTTCGCCTCGCTCGATGCCACGCTCCGGGCGACGCTGCGCCAGGACGTCCGCCGCGTGCTCAAGGAGGCGGGCGCGACGGCGCTGCTGGTGACCCACGACCAGGACGAGGCGCTCTCGCTGGCAGACAGGGTGGCGATCATCCATCAGGGCCGGATCGGCCAGTACGACACGCCCCAGAGCCTCTACGCGCACCCTTTGAGCCCCGAGCTCGCCCTTGGTCTCGGCGAGACGAACTTTCTTCGCGGCACGGCGCGCGGCAGTGCCGTCGAGACCTCGCTCGGGTTGCTGCCGGTCGAGAGCCACCCGCGGACGGTCTCCACGACACTCGAGGGTCACAAGCTCGTCGTCCTGGTCCGCCCCGAGCAGATCGTGGTCTCGGCCGCTCGAGGCGAGGATGGCCGAACCGCAGTAGTCCTCGCCTCGGAGTACTACGGCCACGACGCCGTGATCAGACTGCGCGCCGATTGGGAGGGGTCGGAGACCTTTGTGGCTCGCAGCTCAATGGCGCGGGACCTGCCCGAAGTGGGCGCGCGGGTCACCCTCTCGGTGCGCGGGCGCGTCGTCGTGTGGCCCGACACTGCTCCGACGAGCCGAGCCGAAGACGAGGACGGTCCCGAGAGAGAGTCATGACGCCGCGAGCGCGTGCTGCCGGATGCGATCGCGCACGTCAGCAGGCGGGCTTTTTTGCCGTTTATGGACCGGATGGGCGAGGTTCTAGACTCGGCGGCAACGGTCATCGTTTGCGTGCAGGGGTCCCGTCTGCTCTCAGGGGAAGGTCCCGGCCGCCTCAACGCTCACCCCGGACGGCAAGGGAACGGAGGGTACCTGTCATGGAAACGTCAGCTGTAATTGCCGGCGCCGAGGAACGAGTCGTCGAGGAGGCCGTCGCCGAGCTGGACCGGCGCCATACGAGCGACCAGTCCTCCAGCCCGGAGATGCGCCGCAGGCACTTGCGGGACCTGTTCGAGCTCGTCGTCAAGTGCCTGCGGGACGGAGTTGTCGAGCCGATCATCGCGTCGTCCCAGCAGCTCGCGGCCGACCGCTTCGCGGTGGGTTTCGACATCACTGAGGTCCAAGGAGAGTTCAACGTCCTGGAGGAGGTGCTTTGGCGTGAGGTCGCCGCCACACTTTCCGGCGACCAGCGCATCGAGGCGCTCGAGCTCCTGAACGCCATCTTGGGGGCGGGCAGGGACGCGCTCGCCCGAACCTACGTGGCCCTCGCCGCCGGCGCCACCCGAGACGGGCAGGCGCCGCCGCGCGAAGGTGCGGGTTCGGGGGGCGACGGCTCCGGTGAGGACGCGGCCCAGAGCCTCGTCGGGGGCAACATCAGGACCGAGGTGATGGGCAGGGTCGGCGTCATCACCCTCAGCGACCGGCACCGGCGCAACGCCATCAGCGCGGCCCTGGCGAACGGCATCGTCGCCGCCCTCGAGAGCCTGCGGACCCAGGACGTGCGGGCCGTCGTGCTCCGTGGGGCGACGGGGATGCGCGTGTGGTCTTCTGGCCGCGACATCACAGAGCTTCCCCGGGGCCGACGCGATCCACTGGCCTACAACGACCCCCTCGAGGAGCTGATCCGCGCCGTGCGCATGTTCCCGGCCCCGGTCATCGCCATGGTGCACGGCTCGGTGTGGGGCGGGGCGTTCGACCTCGTGCTCAGCTGCGACGTGATCGTCGCCGACGAGACGGCGATGTTCGCCATCACGCCCGCGAACCTGGGGCTTCCCTACAACACCACCGGCTTGCTCCACTTCCTCGGGCGCCTCCCGATCAATCTCATCAAGGAGCTGTTTTTCGCGGCTGCGCCCGTGGACGCCCAGAAGGCCAAGGAGTGGCTGGTCATAAACCACCTGGTGGACGCCGCCGAGGCTTCGAGGCGTTCACCTTGGACCTGGCCGCGACGATGGCGTCGAAGTCCCCTCTCGCGATCTCGGTGATCAAAGAGCAGCTCCGTGTCCTCAACGACTACCAGCCCATCGCCGCCCAGGTGTACGAGCGCATCCAGGGCCTGCGGCGGGAGGCTTACGACTCGAGCGACTACCTCGAAGGCCTGAACGCCTTCGCCGAGAAGCGCCAGCCCGTCTTCCGGGGCACGTGAGCCGGAGGAGCCGGGTGGGTTTGACATGCAGCTTCAGCGGCGCGGTCAACCGCGTCGACGGAGGCTAGGCAGTCAGCCACAGAGTGGATCCTGTGCTCCGACGCTGGTGGGTCACCTCTATGACGCTTGATGTTTACTGAGTATTCAGCTTTCGTTCATCGATCGTTCATCAGTTGTTCATTAGTCGTTCATCTACGGCTCGGTCTGGCAAACGCGTGTCGCAGCGGCCACGTGGCACGAGTGGACCTCTGCCATGGCGGCACGCATAAACAAGGGTTGCAACGCTTGCAAGTAACGACAGATCGTGTCTGCCGCGTTGGTACCCGTGTCAGGCCGGGAAGGCCCGAGCACGTCACCGACGAGAATTCACAGAGATTTTGCTTTGACTCCAGCGCGAGCGTCGTTAGGATGCGCGAACGCAAACCAAGACATGAGAGGGGAAGGCGGCATGGCTCGGCAGAACAAAGGTGAGGCTGTAGGCGAATCAGGCGGGGCGGTCTACGACCGGAGGCGCTTCCTACGCCAGGTGGGACTGGGCGCTGCCGGAGTTGCCGGCGCGGTGTTGCTGGATGGGGGCGCCAGTTCGGCAAGCCCGTTCCTCTCAAGGGCCATGCGGGGAGCGGCCGCGTCCCCGCCCGCGTTGCCACCTGGCCTCTTGGCCGCAGCGAAGAAAGAAGGCACGCTCAACCTGATCGCCGACCCCTACAACTGGGCTAACTACGGTACCCAGTCGACCCCGAACACCGTCATCGGCGAGTTCTACAAGCTGTACGGGATCAACTGCCCGGTGGTGAACCCCCTCGGCTCCTCGGCGCAGGAGCTAACTGCAATCCTGTCCTTCAAGGGCACGCCCAAGGACCCAGATGCCGTCGATGTCTCACCCGAGATTGCCGAGAAAGGTGCAGCAGAAGGTGCTTTCGCGCCGTACAAGGTAGCGACCTGGGACCAGATCCCGGCTTCCATGAAGGTCCCGAATGGCGCCTGGTACGGCGACTACTACGGCGTCACCTCCTTCGGTACGAACACGAAGGTTGTGAAGAACCCGCCGCAGTCCTGGTCGGACCTCCTCAAACCGGAGTACAAGGGCCAGGTCGCGATCGACAACAGCCCGGCCGTCGCGGGCTCCTCGTTTGGCGCCGTCTGGAGCGCCGCCCTCGCGAACGGCGGGTCCCTAGACAACATCATGCCGGGCCTCAAGTTCTTCCAGAAGCTGAAGGACGTCGGGAACTTCAACCCGATCGACGCCCACCCGTCCCAGATCGTGAGTGGCGAGACGCCGATCGCGATCGTCTGGGACTACCTCAACGTCGGCTATAGGGAGCAATACCCCGGGATCAAGTACAAGGTGAACATTCCGACGGATGCCAAATTCGGCAATTTCTACTGCCAGGCGATCAGCGCTTACGCACCGCACCCGAACGCAGCCAAGCTCTGGATGGAGTACCTCTACTCAGACCTCGGACAGCTCGAGTATCTCGCCGGGTACGTCCACCCGGCGCGGTACACGGCCATGGCAGCCGCCGGCAAGATCCCAGCTGCTCTTGCGAAGAAGCTGCCATCGGCGAGCGAGTATAGAGGTCTGAAGTTCCCCACCTTGGCCCAGATCAACAAGGCGAGCGCGATCGTCGTGGCAAACTGGGACTCGATGGTAGGCGGTGTCTAGCTCGAGGCCCAGACGCCGCTAGGAGGGCCCGGTGGCCCTCGCCGAGTCCGGATTACAACCAGCCGTCCTCGTTGGGAACGCGCCGCGAAAGCGGTCGCGTTCCCGACGATGGGCCCTGCTCGGGATGCTTCCCTTCTTTGCCTACATCAGCCTCTTCTTGCTGATACCGACCGGTGAGCTCATCGTCGGTGCTTTCCGGACCGCCAACGGAGCCTTCACGCTTTCCAATATCTCCGACATTTTCCACGCGCCCTACCCGCAGGCCTTCGAGTTCTCCCTTGAGCTGTCGGCCCTGAGCGCGCTCATGGGAGGGGTGCTGGGCTTCCTTGTCGCCAACGCCGTCTTACACCACGGCGTGCCCCGCTTTGTTCGTCCTGCGTTCGTGTCGTTCTCGGGCATGGCCGCGAACTTCGCGGGTGTACCGCTCGGGTTCGCCTACGTGGCGACGTTGGGCACGCTCGGCGTGATCACCACGCTCTTGCAACACCTGGGGCTGGACATCTACCCGTCGTTCAGCCTCCAGGGCCTGTTCGGCTGCGCCCTGGTCTACATGTACTTCCAGCTCCCCCTCATGATCCTGCTCATGATCCCTGTGATCGAGGGATTGCGCAAGGAATGGAGGGAGTCGGCGTCAAACCTCGGGGCAAGTTCCTTCGAGTTCTGGCGGTACGTAGGCCTACCGGTTGTAACTCCGTCGCTCCTTGGCCTGATGGTGTTGCTGTTCGGGAACGCCTTCTCCGCCTACGCGACAGCGGAGACCCTCGGCGTCTCGAATCTCGTCACCATCGACATCGCGAACCTCATCAACGGGGACATCACCCTCGATCCGCAGGACGCGTACGCACTTGCCCTCGCGATGATCGTGATCATTGTGATCACGATCATCGTCTACGCCCTTCTTCAGCGTCGAGCGAGCCGATGGCTCAGGTAACCGCCGCCGCGGAAGCTCGCCCGAGTTCCCACCGCTTCCGGCGGGCACGGAACCGTGTGCCCGTCTGGCACTTGATATGGCTGGTGCTCGCCGCGCTCGTCTTCCTCGTGCCGATCTACTCGGTCGTGCAGTTCAGCCTGGCGGGAATCGGGCCGGGCCAGAGCCCGTTTCATTGGTACCTGACCGTGTTCGACGACCCCATGTTCAGGGCCTCGTTCTGGCTCTCGATCCAGATCTCTCTCGAAACCGTCGCTGTCAGCCTTGTGCTCATGGTGCCGACGGTGTTCTGGGTCCACCTCCGCCTTCCCGGGCTCCGGCCCGTGATGGACCTGATCTCGATCCTCCCTTTCGTGGTGCCGCCGATCGTGCTTGTAGTCGGGCTCTTGCCCTTCTTGAAGAACATCACCTGGTTGTTCGTACGCCCCGAGGTGTTGTCACTCATCTACGTCGTGTTCGCGCTGCCGTTTCTCTATCGAGCGCTCGACGCGGGACTGCGCGCGATTGACCTGCGTACTCTCGTCGAGGCTGCCGAGAGCCTCGGCGCAAAGATGCCCAGGACCCTCCTGCGGGTAATCCTTCCAAATCTCCGAGCAGCCATCATCGGCGGATCGCTCCTCACCATCGCGATCGCGATGGGTGAGTACACCGTCGCGAGCCTGCTGGAGTTCAGCACGTTCTCCGTCTACACCTACACCGTCGGGACGAGCACGGCCTACGAGGGCGTGGCTTTGTCGTTCATCAGCTTCATTTTCGTTTGGGGGGCCATGCTGGCTCTGTACCTGCTCGGCCGCGGCGGCCGCAGCGCGGCCGCTGTCGCGATCACGGACTACAAATAGGTTCGCATGGCAACCATCGAACTCCGTGGCCTACGTCGAATGTTTGGCAATGTTGTCGCGCTCGACGATCTGACTCTCGAGGTTCATTCCGGCGAGTTCGTCTCCTTGCTCGGACCGAGCGGTTGCGGCAAGACGACGGCGTTGCGGATCATCGCCGGATTCGAATGGCCTGACTCGGGTGAGGTGCTCGTCGAAGGTCAAGACGTGCTCGGCAAACCTGCCAACAAGCGCAATATGGGCATGGTCTTTCAGGCCTACAGCCTGTTCCCGAACATGACGGCACAGCAGAATGTGGAATTCGGCCTCAGAGTTCGAAAGGAGAGCCGCGAGAAGCGTGCACAACGTGCCCGGGAAGTCCTCGAGCTCGTCGGCCTCGGCTCGGCGATGAGTCGCTACCCCCGCCAGCTGTCGGGAGGCCAGCAACAGCGGGTTGCGCTCGCGCGGTCGCTCGCGATCCAGCCGAGCGTCCTTCTGCTCGACGAGCCTTTATCCGCCTTGGACGCGAAAGTGCGGGTGCAGCTTCGTGCGGAGGTGCGCCGCATCCAGCTTGAGCTCGGGATCACGACCCTGTACGTCACCCACGACCAGGAAGAGGCTCTGTCGATCTCGGATCGAGTGGCCGTGATGTCCCACGGTCGTATCGAGCAGCTCGGGACGCCGGCCCAGATCTACAGCGGCCCGAGAACGGCCTTTGTCGCAAACTTCGTCGGGACGATGAACAAACTGGAGGGCAAGGTCGTGTCCCTCGAGGATCGGGTCGTCCGCTGCGGACCGCTCCTCCTGAATGTCCCGGACCCGACGTTCAACCACCCGGTCGGCGAGACCGTAGAGCTTTTCCTGCGCCCCGAAGACATCAGGCTGGAGATGCTGTCGAACGAGGCCGAGGTCGCCCCGGGTCTCGTCGAGGGGCGAGTGACGAGCCTGACGTTCCTCGGACCGGTCACCCGGGTCGGGTTGGCAACAGGCCTCGGGCCCCTCATGGCGGACGTTTCGAGCGCGGTGGCGCTCAATCTCGCTGCTGACACGGTGGTCGGGGTCAAGCTGGATTCGAGCAGCTTGCGGTCGATCGCGCGCTAGCGTGCCAGCTCCGTCTCATGCTGGTCCGAGCGCATTTCCGCGACGCGCCGGATCGGGGAACGCCACCGCAACACCACGGCAACCCTTGTCAACCTCCGCCTGAGCTAGCAGGGCGCGGCCAAAAACGACCGGGCCGGGCGCCGGGCCGCCCTCCGCCTCCTATCGGGGCTTGCGGGCCCGTGTGCCCCGAGAGCGGGGTGAACTGCGGTTGGGTTCACTCCGTTTGGGCGTCACGCGGCCCGAGGTTGTGCGTTTTGGAGTCGCGTCACCCTGTTCCGCCCGGGCTCGTTCTCGGGCGACCCGGGTCGCGCCCCTGCGGGCGTCGAACACAATCAGGGCGAAGGCCGCGACTACGAGAACGATCACGAGCACCCACACGGGGACGCACTTCCTCTCTCTCCCGGCGCAGTCCGGTCAGGAGCGGTCATCGCCAACCTAGCGGAGCTTCAGTGAGCGCAGGTCGTTGTAGATCGCCGACGCGTCGGACACGAGGAACCGCTGGCGTCCCTCCTCTGTGGTGATCCGGACGCGGAGCCTGCGGAGTGTAGGGGTGAGCTGGACGTCCGAGACAGAGGACAGGGGCCACGACACGGCCCGGGCACCGAACAAGGCGTCGATGCGCTTGGGTTCGAAACCCAGCGCGTCCTCGGTCATGTAGATCAGCCCGTTGCGGGCGACACCGTGCTGGATATGGTTCGCAGGGCGCGCCCACCTCAGTGTGGACATGTCCAGCTTGGGTTGTCCGAACCAGCGGCTCAATCCCGCCGTCACAGTCGCCGCACTCCCCGTATGTCAGGCGTTCCCACCCGCGCGGGCATGCGAGGCGGGGCCGGCCATTGTGTCGATGAGGTGACGGGACGACGGCTCGATTATGGCAAGAACTTGCCCGATTCCGGCGGGCACGACCATATTGAGCAGGTAGTTCTCGGCCAAAATGATCTCGGCGGCGCTCACGCCGTGAGGCTACTTCACTCTTGAATCCTATGGGGCGAAGTCATCTTTCCTGGCAGTCATGTGACATTGGACCCTGTTCAAACATGAACAACACCGGTAGCGTGCGAAACGAGGTAGCAAATCACCAGTGGCCGGCAAGCCACGGAACCGTTGTCGTGGCCCCTGGCCGTGGGACGAGGCCTTTATCGAAAGGGGTGCCAAGTGAGTTCACTGGGCCTATGGACGGTGCACGGCGACGGAAAGCACATTCCCCCCACGGAGGTGGTCGCGCCTGACGAACGGCTTGCGTGGCCCCAGACCGTAGGTCTGGGCTTCCAGCACGTGCTGGCCATGTTCGGGGCGACTTTCATCGTGCCGGTGCTGATCGGCTTCCCGCCGAACACCACCATCTTCTTCTCCGGATGCGGCACGCTGATCTTCTTGCTCATCACGATCGGACGCGGACAGCGGCTGGGGCTGCCGAGCTACCTGGGGAGCAGCTTCGCCTTCATCTCACCGGTGCTGGTCGCCGAGCAGAAGGGCGGCATCCCGTCCGCGCTGGCCGGCATCTTTGTTGCGGGCGCCGTCTTCTTCGTCATCGGACTCCTCGTCAACAAGTGGGGATCGGCCTTCATCGAGTGGCTGATGCCCCCCGTGGTAACCGGTGCGGTCGTCGCGCTCATCGGCCTGAACCTCGCCTCGAGCGCCTTCTCGAACTTCAACAAGCAACCCTGGACCGGCTTCGCGACCCTGTGCGGGGTTGTCCTCGTGACCGTCGTCTTCCGCGGCTTCATCGGCCGCCTCTCAATCCTGGTCGGTGTGGCTTTCGGCTACCTGATCGGCTGGGCTCAGGGCCAGATCAGTTTCACGGCCGTCAAGTCGGCGGGATGGATTGGGTTGCCGCACTTCACCGGCCCGCACTTCAGCATGCGTCCGATCTTCCTCATCGTCCCGGTCGTGATTGTCCTCATCGCCGAGAACACGGGCCACATCAAGGCCGTGGCGACGATGACCGGACGGAACCTCGACCGGTCGTTGGGACGCGGCTACATGGGAGACGGTCTTGCGACGATGCTCGCGGGCCTTGGTGGCGGTAGTGGTACGACCACCTATGCCGAGAACATCGGCGTCATGGCAGCCACCAAGGTGTACTCGACGTCGGCTTACTACGTCGCTGCCGTCGTGGCGATCCTATTCGGCTGCATCCCGAAGTTCGGAGCGCTCATCTCCACCTTGCCGGCCGGCGTGCTGGGCGGCGCGGGGACCATCCTCTACGGCCTGATCGCGGTGCTCGGCGGGCGTATCTGGGTCGAGAACCGGGTCAACTTCAACAACCCGGTCAACCTGATCCCGTGCGCGATCGGCTTGATTGCCGGTGCTGGCAACTACACGCTCATCTTCGACCACGGAAACGTGCAGTTCAACGGCATCGCGATGGGCTGCTTCGGCACCATAATCGCTTACCAGCTCATGCGGTGGCTCAGCCGCTACGGCGTGTTCCACGACGGGCAGCCACCGATGTTCGCCACCACGGTGCAGCCGACGTCGGAACAAGGTGCTGAGCCGAGCGAGCTGTACACCTCGCTCATCAGCACGACCATGCCCGATCCCAATCAGCCTTTCGGGGGTCCCCAGCCGAGCGGTCCGCCCATGGGGGGCACCTCCGGCTGAACCATGAGACGCGGAGACTCACCTGCCCGCGCCGCGCCTGCCTTCGAGCGCTCGGACCACTGTACGAGCTGGGCGCCGAACCACAGGTCTCCGGGCGGGTAGTGCCTTCGGTCTCGAGCTGTGGGCCGGCGGCCCGGCACATCCGGTGCCGGGCCGCCGCCGTCGATATGGGAGCGCCGGCGCCGAAACGCCTCTTCGCTATCGGGTCTCGCGCCTGTACTCGCGCAGCCCCAGGCGTCCCACCTCGATGCCTATCGCGACCACGACCGTCAGCGTGATCACGAGCGACGCCGTGTTCGTGAGCGCCATCACCAGGGCCAGGGCAATCAGACCCAGACATAGGGCGGTGACCGACAGAGCGCGGCGCAAGCGGTTCATCGTGACCACTCGTTTCCCAAGCTCCTGGTCTTCCAACGAGCGCGTGAGGAGCTGGAACTCGACTTCATCGGACATGACGGTGCCGCCTTCCCAAGGTCGCGTTGTCCATCTCGGCCAGTTGCAGAGTCGAGCGCGACGGTGGTTCTTGTCCGCGGCGATCGACGTCGGATGTCGACGCACTCCGTGCAGTGAAGTACAAGTCGCCGCCGATCGAACCGGCGACGGAATTCACAGGCATCGCTGCCCCCCACTGTTCTTCAGCCTGGCCTAAGAAAGGGTGTAACTCCCACGAGCACCCGGAGATTCCCGCGACGGCCTTTTTCGAAATGACGGCGCCTTCTCCCAGGGCCGGACACGACGCTGCCGCGTCGCCCGCCGGGTCTCGCGGGCGAAGGGGGGCCGGTCCGGCGCGCTCGCGTTGAGGCCTGCCGGCCACCGCGTCAGCGACCTGCGTGCTGTACTTTCGGCGTGACGATTCGTGTCTGTGTCGAGACCGGGACCCGGCGGGTGTTCGCTTCGGCTCTCGACTGGCCGGGGTGGTGCCGTGCGGGGCGCAGCGAGCAACAGGCGCTCGAGACGCTGGCCGCCTACGCGGGGCGCTACGCCGAGGTGTTGCGCGGCGCGGGATTGCACTTCGAGGTCGGGAGTGCCGAGTTTGACGTCGTGGAGCGCGCCCCGGGCAACGTGACTACCGACGTGGGTGCGCCGGCGGTTGTCGCGGCGGCCGAAACCGAGCCCCTCGACGGCGCCGGCGCTGCGCGGATCGCCGTGGTGGTGGCGAGCTGCTGGCCGTTTCTCGACCGGGTCGCCCGTCAAGCACCCGCCGTGCTGCACAAGGGTCCCCGCGGTGGCGGCCGCGACCGGGACGAGATCGTCGCGCACGTCGCCGCGGCGGAGCTCGCTTACGCCCGCAAGGTCGGGATCAGGCTCGGATCGGACCTCCCGGCGACTCGCGCCGCCATCGTCGCGGTTCTCGCGGTACCGTCCGACGGGGGTCCCGTCGACGCGAAGGGCTGGCCGACCCGCTACGCGGCGCGCCGGATCGCCTGGCACGTCCTCGACCACGCCTGGGAGATCGAGGACAAGAGCTGAGGGCGAGCCCGCGGGCTGTAGCGCGGGACGGGCCGTCCGGTCGATTCTCCGCTCCAGGTGGCCGGACCAGCGTTCGTCCCGGCAACAGGCCAAGATGTCGGTGTCGCACAGACCTATCACCTCGCCGTGTCGCCAGCGCGTTCGTGGCTTCCGGCGTGGGATTGGGGACAAGGCGAGCTACCTCCTGACGACGACCGGGAGGCGCAGCGGTCAGGAGAGGACGACGCCGGTCATCTTCTTGGAGTCCGAGGGCGAACGCTTCCTCGTATCGCCCTACGGCGCGGTGGGCTGGGTGCACAACCCGCGCGTCTTGAATCGAGTGAAGTTCCGGCGTGGCAACACGGGCGAGGTGGCCACGGCCGAGGAGCTGGGCCGCGACGAAGCCGGGCCGGTCCTCAAGACCTATGTCCGTCGTGCCCCTGTGGCGGCTCCCTTCTTCGATGCAAGGCCGCCGACCCGGAGCCGCGGTTCGTGGCCGGGTCGCGGCTGCATCCGGTGTTCAGGCTCCGCGCGGCCACGGCTCGGGACTGAGGACGCCCCAGGCGGTCGACTACCGGTTCGCAGTGGTGGCCGGTTCGCGCGAGGAACCGGTTGACATTCGGGTTACGGAGTTGTTGACTGAAAACTGGAGAGCATGTCCATCCGGCGTGACCGTGAAGCTCCCCCCGGCCCCGGGCCAAACCCCGGGGCCGTGTTGACTCCGCCGGGCCGTAAGAGGGCTCCCTTAGGCCACCGGGGCGAGGTCGTCAACGGTGCGCACGGGCACAGCGGTGCCGGGCGAGGACCGTACCGGGAGTCAACGGGCCTCACAGCTTCGCCCGGAGCCTTGCTGCGACCTCGTCATGCGAGGGCATGGCGGCGATCTCACCTGCAAGCTCGCGCGCGCGCTGACGGTAGTGGGAAGCCCCGAGCACGGATCGGAGCCCTGTGAGCACGGCAGCGGTCGTCACCTCGCCGGGCAGCAACCTGTGCGCAACGCCCGCCTCCACGAGCCTCGTGGCGATGACGAAATTGTCGGCACTCTGGGGCAGCGCGAGCGAGGGCAGTCCGTGCGCGAGCACACCGAAACTAGTGCCGGCCCCGGCGTGGTGAACGACGGCCGCACAGTGTGGAAGCAGCTCGGCCTGGGGGAGGAACTGCTCCACGCGGGCATTGCCGGGCACGGGCTCGAGGTCGGCCGGGTCGTTGTCCCGTCCGATCGTCGCCAGAACGTTGACGGGCTCGTCCTCCAAGGCTGTGAGCACGAGACGGAAGAGATCGACGGCGTTGTTGGAGAAGGTTCCCAGTGTCAAGTAGACCAACGGCCGTTCCGGGTCGGCCAACGCGGTGCGCAGTCCCGGAGGGTCCACCAGCGGCAGGGGGACAGGCCGCAAAGGTTGCGCGCCTTGCAGACCATCGGCCGCAGGGTCGAGCGAGGAGGGGCAGATAGTCAAGGTCGTGCCGGAATAGACGCCTGCCGTGGGCGGCACCTCGCGGCCGAACTCGCGCCAGATGGGAGACACGGCGTCGGCCACGAGGTCGAGCACGTCCGGGTCCACGAGTGGCCCGATGGAGTGCTGAACGGCGTGGGTGCCTGTCAGCGCCGCGACCAGCGGAGCCGCGAACAGGTAGGGGTCGAACACCAAGAGGGACGGTCGGAGCTGCCTTGCGAGCTCTAGTAATTCGTCGAGCATAAGGGCCATCCCAACCTCGCCGAACAGGCGGGGCACGAAGTAGCCGAGAACCCGCGACGGGTCTAGCCCGTCACCGGGCACGCCCCGCGTCCGGGCGCGGAGCGCGCTGTACCAGGAGCCGAAGTCGGGACCGGCGCGGCGAAACTCCAGGGCCCGACTCGAGACGGCTTCTTCCGCGTCCGGTCCGCTTGCAACGACGACGTCGTCGCCCTGGGCCGCGAACGCCTGGGCCAGAGGTAGCAAGGGCAGGATGTGACCGGTTTGCGGCACGCAACTGACAATGACTCGCACGGTTCCTCCCGCTGTGCGCGACCTGACCGGCGACGAGCCAGAGGTCGAGAAGACGAGATTCTGTCATGGTGCTGCCTGAAGGGGTGCTCGCGCCCTGCCTTGCCCCTGCTAAGGAGGCGAGCCCGCGCCGCGGGGAGGAAATTTCGACGCCAGAAGACACGAGCGCAGGCGGCGCGCCGCCATGACCGGCAGCGGTTCGGCCCCGGCGCCTCTTGACGACGTGTTTATGCTGAGAGTGGCCGAGTCCTCACAGAGTGAGACTGCGGTCGGGGGGAGGCGCGGCGACACGGTGAACAAACCGCGGAACGAGATGGATCGCCGTTCGGCGCTCAAGCTGATCGGCGGTGCGATGGCGGGCGTTGCCGTCGGCCCCCGCATGCTGGCACGCCCGGCTCCCTCGTCCGAGTACCCGCTCGTACCGTTCCGTTCCTACGGCCAGTCGTTCCCGGAGGCGCTGCGCGCCGCGCTCGAGCGGTCTTGCCAAGCCGAGCCTCGTCTTCCAGGTCGTCCGGACGACGGACATGGTGTACCTCGGCTTCCAGTTCTACAACGCCAAAGCTGTCGTCAACGCCGGTCAGGCCGAGATCGTTGCCGAGGACCCCAAGCGGCCGATGCACATGGTCGTCGTGTTCCCCTCCCAGCACCTTGGCGAGGAGTGTGTCGCCTACACCCCGGGCGTGACCACTTGGCCGACGACGCCCATGAGAGGTGCCCTCGCCGGTTTCAGCTGGCTCGTGTTCGAGATTGCCGGAACCGCCAAGGTCCCCTACACGATGGCGGGGCTTCTGGACTGGTCCAAGGCGAAGCCCGAGCTGGTTCCGGTCGCGACCTCGAGCTCGGCCCCACCGGCTGCTCCCGACCCGCTCCACACCGCCCTCGAGATCCCCTGGCAGCTGTGGCTCACGCCCCTCGCGCACGGCACCTGGCACCACGCCCCGAGCCCGGTCGTCTTCAACAAGATCACCGAGCTCTGGCACACCCGGCTCGGAGCCGGCGCCTTCGAGCCGCCGGTCGTCACCCCGCGGCTCAAGGCTTTCTGGGCCCCCGGTTACCCCGGAGCTTTCGCACCGCCTCCCCGCGACCCCTGGCTCATGTCGCTCACGCCCGAGGACCGGATCGACATCGTGTCCCTGACCACCGGCAGCACGACGGGCGACGCGCCGATCAAGGTCGACCTGCTCCTGCTCTCGGCCCTGGGGGCGTCGGTCAACATCCAAGGCTCTTGGGTCCCCGGCCCCAACTCGCCTGTCGACACCGCCTCCTGGTGGCACCGGGCCTCGGTCGGGCGGGACAGCTACGTCCGTGTCGTCAACATCGGCTACCTGTTCCCGTGGGGGAACCGGGCCAGCCGCATCACGATCTCGGACCGGGAGATCCAGGTCAACTCGAAGGGCGAGGCTGTCGCCTACCTCGTGCAGAAGCAGTACATCGCCGTGAAGGAACCGCAGATCACCTACAGCGGCGATCGTGACGAGCCGTACGACGGGAGGGGCAACCCGATCCGGAACCTTCTCGTGAAGACGGTGACCACGCCCCCGATCGACTTCGACAACTCGGTCGACCCCGGCATCAACGTCGGCCCCTTCACTGCCGATACCGACGACGTCTTGTGGGTAAGAAGCGGCCTCGAGGACGTCCCGTTCTCCTTCGTCGGCACCGACGCGGAGGGACGCAAGGTCGACTTCACAACCGGGGTCATCTGGGTGTCATCCACCTTCGCACAGAACACGGCCAACCTTCACAAGGTCGTGGCTGCCTATGCCGCAGCGGACCCGAGCCGGAGATCTCCGTCCTTCGGCGGGTCGCTCTTCGCCTTCGCCGACGCCGTCGGCGCGCCGCCGGGGTCAACGGCCCAGCACGTCAATACCTACGGCCTAACGGCTTTCGTCGCCGAGAATGGGCGGGCGAATGTGTATCCGGCGCTCGACTCGGCGGCCGTCAGGTTGCCCGGGGCCGAACAGATCTTGGGTGCCGGGTCGACAGCGCTGCCAAGCCCGAGCGTCTCGATCTCGTCGAACTACTTGAACAAGGGCTTCGAGTCCGGTGTGACCGAGGTCTACCTGGCTGTGACCGCGAACGCGCCCGGGCTCTCGTTTCCTGCCAACCTCGTCGGTGGCATGGCCGCGCCCAACTTCGACGTGAGCGGGATCGCCCGCGATCTCGGTCCCGTCGGCGGTGACCTGAGCGACCTGATCGCCGGGAAGTTCGACCCGGCGAAGTACTTCAACATGCTCTCGGGCGACATAGGCAAGCTGCTCGGTGCGATCCCGGTCGCACAGATCATCCAGACGGTCGACCCGAATGAGTCGGCCAGCAACGCGCAAGCCCCGCAGATCTCGGACAAGCTCATCTACCCGGGCAACGACGACACCAAGCTCCCCACCGCTCTCGACGTCAAGATCGACTGGCTTCCGGCCGTGCAGAAGGACCCGCTCGGCTTCTTCCAGCCGCAAGGTGGCGGGTTGACCATCCACGCCGAGATCTACACGCCGATCGCCAACCCGAGCCAGACGACGTACTCGATCCACGGCGACCTTACCAATTTCGAGCTTCTCCTGTTCGGCGAGGGCAACCAATACATCGGGATCAAGTTCAACTCGCTCACCTTCGACTCGAAGACGGGCGCCAAGACCTCGATCCAGCCGGACATCGACTCGGTCAGGTTCCTCGGTCCCCTCAAGTTCATCAACGCCCTCGAAGACCTCCTGAGCTCGCTCGGCGGGCCCTCGATCTCGGTGACCGACGGCGGCATCGAGGCGAGCTACTCCCTCGCCCTGCCGGACATCGGAGTCGGCGTCTTCGCTCTCCAGAACCTCGCGCTTTCCGCCGGCGTCAATATCCCCTTCGACGGGACCCCGGTGCGCGTCCGTTTCGGCCTGTCGTCGCGTGACAACCCATTCATCCTGACCATCGACCTGTTCGGAGGCGGCGGCTTCTTCTCTCTCGGCATAGGTGCAGATGGCATCGAGCTGATCGAGGTCTCGCTCGAGTTCGGCGCCGATCTGTTGATCGATCTCGGCGTCGCGAGCGGTGGCGTCTCGATAATGGCCGGTATCTACTTCTCGCTCCAGACGGTGCCGAAGAAGCAGGTCCAGCTCACCGGCTTCCTGCGAGCTGACGGCAATCTGTCGGTGCTCGGGATCATCTCGATCTCGATGGAGTTCTACCTCGGGCTCACCTACCTCGACCCCGGCAAGGCCTACGGCACCGCGACCGTCTCGGTCTCGGTGAGCGTGCTGTTCGTGAGCGTGTCGGTGGGAGTCACAATGCAAAAGACGATCGGCGGGAGCGGCGATCCCGATTTCCGACAGGCCCTGACCGAGAAGAACTGGAAAACCTACTGCGAGGCCTTCGCATGACGAGGCAAAGGGTGCTCTGGACCGCCTGCCCGCACGGGAAGGCAGCGGACGGCAAGCTGCGCGTTTCGGTGCACGTCGGGCCACAGCTGTTCCCGACAGGCAACAAGGTGTCGACGCTGGCGGAATTCTCCGACTGGGAGAACTGGTCGGCCACCAAGGTCCGTTTCAAGGTGAGGATCGGGGCACACGCCTACGACGCCGACATCGTGAGCGAGGTGCCGTCGTTGCCGCTCTGGCAGGCGCTCTTCCCCGCCGCGACGCCGGTCGATCCTTACGAGTACTCGAGCCCGACGTCCTCGCCGCTCTACAGCTATCCGGCGGGGTTCGTGGATCAGTTCTTCCGGAGGACGTATGCGGCGCTCGCGAACACCGAGCCCGTCGGGGGCTGGCCGCCCTTCCAGCTCCTTACGAGTGAGGAGAGCTTCGGTGCCCTGCCGCTCGACAGCCGTGAGCTCTACGACAAGATCGAGACCGTGAAGGCGATGTTCCCGAAGGGCGGCGGCCCGATCCCGCCGGGCAAAGGCCCGGCGCCTTCGTCGGACCTCACGCAGGCGTACCTGTTCCTCCAACCGCTCACGACGCCGGCGCCGCACCAGACCTACCAGGAGACTCTCCCCCCTGCGGTGCCGCAGTTCGACTTCCACCAGGGCGTCTCGCTTCTCGGGCGCCACCCCGCCCTGCTCCGCCTCTTCGGGCTCGTGTATGAGCTCGAGCTCGCGCCCCCGGGTGGCCTGTCCGGCCATGTCGCGGTGTCGGTCGTCCCGAGCTGGAAGCCGAAGCTCGGGGGGTCGCCGCTGACGAAGAACGTGCGGCCGGTCACCATGACCGACGCCACCGAGTGGATACCGGCGCACAGGGCTTCTGACCCGGACATCACAGCCGGGTATCTTCGCTTTTCCGACCCGGACTACAACGTCGTCGCGATGGACCTCGACGGGGCCACCCTGAAGGCCTTCAACTTCGTCCAGGGCATCCAGCACGCCAACACCGTGATGGCCACGGCGGACACGCCCACGCACTACGCCGTGCCATCGCTCCGCTCGGCCGGCCTGGCGGTGGCCAGGACCGGCAGAGCCGTCTCGCTGCACCAGAACTGGCAGAACAACAACGCCTTCAACGCTGCCATCGAGGCGACCCCGCCTGGCCTTGTGAAGCTGTACTTCGAGGACCTCGCGCAGGGCTACCGGGTCGACGTGTGGTCAAAAGAGCGCGGTCGCTGGTTCCAGCTCTGTGCCCGCACGGCGGCGAAGAACCCGGGTCTCGGTGGCTACGGCATCGGCTCGCAGCCCACGGTGGTGCCTGTTCCCGATGGCGACGAGGGCTGGGTCGAGCCCGCCACGACCCAGAGCGCCACCTCGGGCGGCACGCCGAACCCGCCCGTGTACGTGCCGGAGTATCTGCTGCGGTGGTCGGGATGGAGCCTTGTCGCGCCACGACCGGGAAAGCACCTGTCGGACATCCCCTCGGACGGTCTCGAACCCGCCAACGCGAACCCGGCCGACGGCAACATTCCCCTCCAGATCGACTATGCCGCGACGCCCGGGACGCTGCCGACGCTGCGCTTCGGCCACACCTATCGGTTCCGGGCGCGGGCCGTCGACCTCGCAGGCAACAGCGTCCCTTTCACGAAAGGGGGCGGGTTCACCTGGACCACCCCGGAGGTGACGCACCGCCGGTTCGAGCCCGTGCCCTCGCCGGTCCTGGTCCCGACGGCACCCCGTACCCCGGGTGAGCACGTCGAGAACCTCGTGATCCGCTCCAACTACGACATTCCCGACGACGACCCGAGCATCGTGGCATGCGAGCGCCACATCGCCCCGCCCTCGACGGGTGAGGACATGGCCGAGACGCACGGAGTCCTCGACGGCCCCGACGGCCACCCAGACCCCTCGAGTTACACGCTCATCGCGGACCGGGACGGCCGCACGTACAAGGCGACGTCGGTCCGCGACCTCTACGGCGGCATGATCGACACCCAGCCCCTCAACGGGAAGAACGAGTGGGTCTTCTACCCGCCCGGGGCGACCGCAACTCCCTTCGGCGTGCCTTACCTGCCCGACGTGCTCTCGCGGGGCGTGTCGCTGTTCAACCTCCCCGGCAAGAAGGACGCCTTCGTGCGGGTTCCCTTCGACTCGGTCGGCGCCTGGCCCGACCGCCGTGCCGTCCGCCTCGTCGTGCGCGCCGGGTCGGGCGCGCCGCTCCTGCCCGCGGTGCAGGACCTCGACGGCATGATCAGCGTGAAAGCGCCGAAGGCGTCCATCACGCCCGTGCTTATCAGCTCCTACATGGCGCCGAAGGACCTCGCGGTCATGGCGTTGTGGCAGTGGATCGTGGACGCGGGCAAGGCGACGCCGACCCTCGAGGCGCTGATCCTCGAGAGGCTCCACTACATGTTCACGCCCTATCGCGAGCTCGTCATCGTCCACGCCGTGCGGCAGCCGCTCACCCCGCCCGTCCTCGAGAAGCTCTTCGTCACGCGCCCCTACGGCGCGACCTATGCCCTCCTGAGCGGTGCCGCCCGCGCCAATGTGCAGAGCACGATCCGCGTGGACGTGATCGCCGCCTGGGTGGACCCCTACGACGACGGCGCGAGCCCCGAGGGCGCCGTCCTGCTCGACAAGACCTCGCGTGTCGACGAGATCCCGCTCACGCTCGGGCAGAGTGACTTCCTCGTGCTCGACAAGATCCGCCACGACTTCGGCGACACTCAACATCACGAGGTCTTCTACAGCGCCACCGCGACGACACGGTTCCTCGAGTACTTCACCGAGATCGTCACCGAGACCCTCCGCGAGCAAGGCGGTCGTCTGCTCGCCGGCCGGCTTCGCGCCGGGCACTGTCGACGTCCGCGCGACCGGCGACAGCGCGACCATCTACCGGTCCGGGGTGGACTTCGAAGAGGACGACAAGGCGGGCTCGATCGCCCGCATCCCAAGCGGGTCGATCCCCGACAACGCATCGGTCGACGTGCAGTTCGTGGCGCCCCCAGTCATCCGCTCGAGTCTCGAGAAGTTGGCCAAGCCACCCACCAAGTTCGGGTATCCGCTGTCGATCCCGAGCACCGCCCGCCCACCGGCACCCGACGTGCGCTATCTCATCCCGGCTTGGAACTGGGTCAACGTGCCATCGGCCACCTCGCCGAGCTCGAGCCGTGTCGGCAACGTGCTCCGGGTCTATCTCGGGCGCCCGTGGTTCAAGAGCGGCATCGGCGAGCTGCTCGGGGTCGTCGTGGCGAGCCCCCCGCCCGGCGCAGCGTTCCCCACGGGTCTGCAGCCCTTCGTCAGCGGCTTCGGCTCGGATCCGGTCTTCGTCACCGGCTCGGTCGGCTCGCCGCAGGTGGACGACTTCGGGCTCGCCACGCACAAAGGCACTGGGCTCCTCTTGGAGGAGCAGACCGGCCTTGTCCCATGGGTGAACGTCGCCGGCCACGAGGTTGGCTGGGACAAGGACCGCCGCCTGTGGTTCGCGGACATCTCCATTGGCGCCGGCGGGTCGTACTTCCCCTTCGTGAAGCTGGCGCTCGCGCGATACCAGCCGGCGTCGCTCCCGGGTGTCGAGCTTCTCCCGTGTCGTGCAGGCCGACTTCATCCAGCTCACGCCCAACCGGTCTATGGGGCTCACCTATCCGTCGCCGACTGAGGTCGACGTCAAGGTGCTGGGCCCCGGTTATCTCGCGACCTCCTCCACCGACACGCCCGACACGATGCGGGCTTATCTCCAGCTGAAGACCGTCGAGACGAGCGACCCCGACCTGCAATGGGTCATCGACCCGGCCCAGCCCGCCGGCACGGTCCTCACCGTCACGAGTTCGAGCGACACCAACACGGTCTGGGCGGGCACTGTGACGCTCCCCAAGCCGCGCGGCACCGTGCCCTACCGGATACTCGTCGCCGAGTTCGAGGAGCACCTCGTTATCCGCGCCGGCAACCTCGGCGCGAAGGTGACCTACCTCGACGCCATCGAGATCTGAGGCAGTGCCCCCTGCCGCGAAGCGCCCCAGGCCGGGCGCACCTCGATTCCGCTCAGTGCTGGGCCCGTAGCAACGAGGTCGCCCTGAGTCGGGGGCCGAGACAGCCGCGGACCAGCCCGACCTGGGTACCACTTTGAAGCCCGATCCAGGAGGACAAGGCGTAGGTCGGGAACGTCCAGTGCCTCACCGCGAGCAGCGTGATGCTCGAGCTGCACAACCCCGGCCAGGAAGACAGTCCACGTCTCGGTCTCAGGGGCCTTCCAAGACTTGCGTACCGTCGGCAAGGCGGCGAAGAACTCCGCTGTCAGCAGCAGGGAGATAGCCAGGTCACCCTTCAAGGTGGCGGCGTAGACGGCGACGGCTGCGACGCAGACCCCTCCGCAGGCCCAGTCGAACGGTGTGACCTCCCACGACCCTCGTCGTGCGACAAAGCTCATCACGAGAACGGCCATGGCGGTGGCGAAATACGAGAAGGTCATGACCGTCTGAATCCCCACGTGCTCTCGGAGTTGCACCGCGACGGTCACGAGCGGGATGAACCCCCAGAGGAACCATGTGATGCGGTGGGGGAACGTGTTGCCGCGGAGCGTGTCGCGGATGTAGCCGGTGACGCCGCCCGCGTTGATCACTGCGGCGATGTAGACGGCATAGCCCGGGAGCACGGCAAGCCCATGCTAGGCCTCCCGCTCGGCGGCCCCGGGCGACAGCGGCGTTCGGCCTCAGCCGCGAAGACGGTCCTCGGTCAAGGCGGGCGTACCACGCGACCGGTCGCAGGCGACGGCGCCGTCGCCCACTGCCGTGCGGGCGCCGTCATCCTCGCCGGATACATCCTCGAGAGACCTGCCGGCGGGCTCGGGGAGCACGAGGCTCAACATGAAGCCGAGGACGGACGCGCCTGCCGCCACGATGAGCATGCCGCGCAGGCCGATGTGCTCTTGCAACTGCGGCACGAGGAACACCCCGATGAAGGCACCGAGTTTCCCGACTCCAGCGGCGACGCCGTGGCCGGTGGTCCGCATGCTCACGGGGAACACCTCGGACGGCAGCACGAATGTCGTGGTATTCGGGCCGAACTCGACGAAGAAGTAGCTGAGGCCGAACACAAGCAGGAAGGGCACGACCGTCGCGGTCAGGCGCGCAATCGCGCCCAGCGCGGCGAAGGCGACAGCCATGACGGTGAACCCGATCAGCTGAAGCCTCTTGTGGCCGATCCTGTCCATGCGCAGCACGGCCAGGGCGTAGCCGGGCACCGCGAAGACCACGAAGATGGCGAGCGTCCAGGCGAGCTTTGCCTCGAGCGTCGCGTGGGCGTCGACACCTTTCAGGATCGCCGGCAGCGACAAGGTGTTCCCGTAGTAGGCGTAATCGAACAGGAACCAGGTTCCCGCAGTGCCCAACAGGAGGAGAAGCATCCGGGGGTTGGTGAGGAACTCCCCGAGACCCATGCGTCTCTCGCCCTCGGCGGTCACCACCGAGGCATCGAGAACGCCCTCGGAGAAAGCGGCCGCTTGGAGGGCAGCGCGCTCGCCCTCGCCTTGCACACGCGCCTGGAACCTGGGCGACTCCGGCATCTTCGCCCTCAGGTAGATGACCGTGGCGGCCGGGATCGCGCCGAGGCCCAGCAACAGCCTCCAGCTCAGAGCTTGGGGGACCCCCAAGGACAGCAGGGCCAGGCCGACCAGGGGACCGACGATGAGGCCGAGCGCCTGCATCGAGAAAACCATGCCCACGAGACGGCCCCGGTCCCGCCGATTGGAGTACTCGCTCATCAGTACCGCAGAGACCGGGTAGTCGCCGCCGATACCGAGACCCAGCACGAAACGCGCCAGCACAAGGAACAAGAAGTCCGGGGAGAACGCAGAGGCGAGCGCCCCGACGATCATGATGGCTGCCACCAGGGCATAGACGCTCTTGCGACCGAAGAGGTCGGCGATCCTCCCGAACAGAAAGGCCCCGGCGACGGCACCGAGAAGGGCAGCACCGGTCACCCAGCTCGCCTTGGTGGTGCTGAGGTGCCACTGGGCCGTCACGATGGCGGCGACCGTGCCGATGACGAAGAGGTCGTATGCGTCGGTGAAAAAGCCCATCCCCGAAATGAGGACGGCCCGGCGGTGAAACCTGCTTCTGGGCGCCTCGTTGAGGAGATCGCTGATCGTGACGGGCGCGAGCGCTTGACTTAGACCCTCAGGTTCTCCGAGCAGCACGGGGACTCTCCCTCCGACGGGACCCTGGCTTCCCGTTCCAGGAATTCGCGCTCCCGTTACTTTCGCCGCCCTGAATGACTTCCAAACGACATCTATATGAACGCAAAGTGAACAGGGTGGTAATTCCAGGTACCACGTGGTTATCGTTCCCCGTGATGGGCACGCAGTTCGACGGCTCTCCTGTGGATAGACGCGTCGCGCAGCTTTTCGCCCTCGTCACCGAAGCCCTCGCGGGTGCGACGCAGGCTCTCCTGCGCGGCGAGATCGCTCTCGGCAACGCCGTGGTCGAGCACGACCAGTTGATCGACCAGCTCACGTCGGAAGTCGAGCAAGCGGTCTGGGACCAGATCGACGCCGAGTCGCCCAGCGGTGACCAGCTCCGTCGGTTGATCGGCGTCCTGCAGATCCTTCCGGAGCTGGAGCGCAGCGCCGATCTCGCCGAGCACATCGCCCAGCGGGCCGTGTTCAACCTGGGAGCGGAGATGAGCCCGCTCAGCCGAGGCATCGTCCAGCGCATGACCGAGGTGGCCCTCGAGATGTGGAAGGCAGCGGCGGATGCGTTCGCTGCCCACAATCCCCCGGTGATCGACCTCGACGAGGACGACGAGGAAATCGACATCCTCCACGAGAGGCTCACAGGAGAAGTGGCTCGCGGCGAAATGCCGACCGCAGTGGCCGCGCAGGTCACGCTTCTCGCCCGGTTCTACGAGCGTTTGGGTGATCACGCGGTGAACATTGCCAGCCGCATCGCCAGGATCCCGCCGCCGGCAGGCGGTTAGCGTCGCACGAGGCTTCTCGCCTCAAGCGGAGAGCGCGGGTTGCGCCAACCTCGACGCCGTGTGAGGGCCGAGGTTGCGATCGGCGCCGGACCGGACGGTGCCATCGTCTGGGGCGACCGAGTTGGCCGGTGCTGAGAACAGGCCCAGGTCAACGGCGCGATCGGCATTCCCCGCATCACCGCCTTGTTAGTCTCGTTCGATCGCAACCACCGCATTCGCAAGTGATCTAGAGGACACGAGCTACCGGGCGCTGTTCAAGGTGCAGGGCTTCTCCCAGTTGCTCGCCTCCACGTTGGCGGCCCGGATCGCGAGCCAGATGTTCTCGGTGCTCCTCGTTCTGTTCGTCCTCGAGACCCACCACTCGGCCAGCCTTTCCGGCATCGTCGTCGTGTGCAGCCAGGTGCCCGGCATCATCGTGAGCCCAGTCGCCGGTGCACTACTTGACCGCGGCTCGCGAGTGACGTTGATGAGGCTCGACTACCTGATCGGCGCAACGTGCATGACCATGATCGGGGTGCTGTCGCTCCTCCACAGCCTGCCGACCGCCGCGCTGCTCCTCGTCGTTTCGACGGCGTCGATCACGGCTCCCCTCAGCCGCGTTGGCGGGAGGTCTCTCTTCCCGATCCTGGCGCCCAAGCCCCTGTGGGACCGCTCGAGTGCAGCCGACTCGGGCGCGAACGTCATCGCCACCGTGCTCGGCCCGGGCATTGCGGGCGTCGCGGTCGCGCTGGTCGGTCCTCGGGTGGCCCTGCTCGCCCCGGCGGTCATCTTGCTCGGCGCCGGGGTGCTGCTCGTGCGGCTCGCGGTCCCCGACCTGCCGTCCCCTGAGACCGGCTCGGTGCTCGCCGACGCCAGGGCCGCGATCGGCTACGTGTGGCGCAATCGGGTGCTCCGGATGCTCGCGGGCACGATGACGGTTTTCAACGCCAGCGGCGGCATCTTGACGGTCGCGATCCCGTTCATCGTGCTCCGGGGCCTGCACGGCGGGTCGGCGACGGTCGGCCTGCTGTTCGCGATCATGGGCGCAAGTGGGTTCCTCGCAGGACTGCTCACCGGGCGCTTGGGGACCGAGAGCCGCGAAAGACACCTCTTGGCGATCTCCTGCGCGGCGACAGCGGTGGCGTTCGTGCTCCTCGCCCTCGACCGCCACGAGGTCGTCCTCGTCGTGCTGGTCGGCTGCATCGGCATGGCGAACGGCCCGCTCACGGTCGCGATGTTCTCCCTTCGCCGAGCGCGCCACCGACCCGTCGTGGTTCGGTCGGGCGTTCGCGGTTTCGATGAACCTCAACTTCGTCGGGAGCCCGATCGGCGCCGCGGTCGCAGGTGCGCTGCTCACCCACTCGGTCCCCCTCACGCTGCTCGTCGCCGCGTCCTGCGCGCTGGCCGGTGGCTTTTGGCCGGCGGTGCTCCCGGCGTCGAATTACGAGCCGGTGCGCCAGGTCGCGGCAACCACCTGAATTGTTGCCCAGCTGCACGAACCGGCGACCTGCGAGGTGACTTCGGCTCCGGTGGTCCTGCGGTGTGCCGGCGGTGCCGTCCGGGCAGAAACCGGCCGTCTTGCATTTACCGAGAACTGGTTGGTCAAGTCGCCAGGGCCGAAGGACCTTATTGGCTCAGCCGGCCGTGTGAAGGTGCCGATACCAACAGTGTGCGAGTGGCCGCAGGGCGTCGCGTAGGAATCGTTGCGGCTGCAGCTGCATCATCGATCACCGTCGTGGTCCTGTTGTGGTTGCTCCTTCGGATCGGCGGTGCCAGCGGCGTGCGCTATTTCGACGACATCGTCACAGCCCTTGCGGCGATGGCGGCGTGTCTGGCGTGCCTGTCCGCGGCGTCTCGACAGCTGGGTGCCGCGCATCGCTTCTGGGTACTGCTCGGCACGGCTCTCGGGGCTTGGACGCTCGCCGAGGTCATCTGGGCGGTCTACGACCTCATCCTCCGTGTGGGGGTGCCCGTGCCGTCATGGGCCGATGTCGGCTATCTCGGGGCGATCCCGCTGGCGGCGGCAGCCCTGTTGTGCCACCCCGGCATGCGCTCGGCCGGGAGCCGCAAGACGCTGGCCACTCTCGACGGCCTCGCGGTCGGGACGGCGCTGCTCTTGCTCAGCTGGACGTTCGTGCTCGGGCCCCTCTGGCGTCACTCGCACCTCACAACGGCGGGTGGCATCGTGGCCGTTGCGTACCCGTTCGGGGACGTCGTCATCATCTTCCTCATCCTGCTTTCGCTAGGCGCCATGACCGCCCCAGGTCGCGCACCGCTGCTGTGGGTGCTGGCCGGGCTGTTCGCGATGGCGGTCTCCGACAGCACGTACACCTATCTCGTCGTGGTCGGCCGCTACACGACCGGCAACGTTGTCGACGTGGGTTGGGTAGCGGGGTATCTTGCCGTCGCGGTCGGCGCGTCGCCGCGAAACCGGTGTGGCCGTGGCCGCCTTGCCCGACGAAGGAGACGAACCTTCACTCGTCTCACTTGTCACGCCCTATGTCCCCGTCCTCCTGGCGCTGATGGTCATGACCTTCGAGCTGGAGATCAACCGCCGATTGGACAGGTTCTCGTGGCTGACCGGTTTCGGTCTCGCCCTGCTCGCGATCGCACGTCAGGGGCTCGTGGTCCTCGAACGCCGTCAGGTGACTTCGCATCCCGTAGGGCCGGACACAGCGGCTGTAAGGGGTCCTGGCGAAGCGCCCGGACACGAGCCCGTGGTGGCGGCACCGCGACCAGAGCTCGTCGAGGAGGCTCCCTTGAGCCCCAGCCCCGCGGCTTCGGGCGCCCTCGAGCGCAACCACGCGGCCCGGTTGAAGCGGCCGTATCACACCGTCGTGCTGACCCTCATGGTCGTTACGAGCACCGTCGCGACGTTCGACCTCTACCTGTTCGCTTCCTCCGGCTTCCGCTGACGCGGCAAAGCGACTGGCGTCCAGGCCTAATCGCCCGACAACGAAGAGCAGTGTTCGAGTGAACTGGACAGCGGCTGGGTCGGCATCGGCCTTGCGCCTTCTGGTCGGGGGCCATCGCGGCCGGTCGGCTGCGTGGCCCCGCTTGGCAGGGGCTCCCAGCCGTTGTGTGGTCGAAGCGGCGGCTTGGCGGCCAAGGGGCCGTTCCCGCCCTGCGAACGGAATCCCGCGTCGACCATGAGAGGGGACAGCGCGTCTGCCTTCGGGTCTCGCCTAGGCCGTGGCGCCCGTTAGAAGCATCAGGGCAAAATCGACGAGAACTGGTCGCCCAGAACGATCCAGTCGCCCTCGCAGTCCGGTGCGCTCGTACTATGCCGCGGTCTCGCGCTGTCGTGCCACGGCCCGCGGAAGTTGCTCATTGGGCGCTCTGACAGATCCTCTTCTGACCTCAGGGCGTTCCTGCCCGTGGTTGGGATGGTCCGCCCATATTGATTGCCTCTCAGGAACAACCCAGGCGGAGGTAGGGAAGCGCGCGCCGGCGAGGACTCGAGCGAACAGAAGACCTCGTGACCGGCCCCACTTCGCCGTCCGGAGACACGTCACTCTGGATATGTCGTACAAACTCATGACCATTAGTTGTACGGGATGAACAGGTATTGTCGTGTCTACTCCTTGCTATATTGAGTGATTCGCGGGGGGGAAGCCTGCGAAACGTCCGAATCGGATCGAGAGTGCGAGGGGATGATGACTCGGTCTACAAATACCCGGAAGGGTCGCGGGCAACACCTACACGGCGTACGGCGCGCACGATTTGAGGGCCCTTGGGGCCGATGTGCCGTCGCGCCCGGTGTCGTAGAGAGGATCCGCAGCGACGCCCGAGCCGAGCGTCGGTAGCTCCTCGGATTTCTCGATGACCAGAACATCGGACGTGGCCGACGTGCAGTACCTCGTGCTGCCCGACCTCGGGAGCCCGTATCTGCTCGCCATGGTGCGCTGGCCCGACGTTGCTCAGGCGATCAGTGTGGGACGGCCCGAGTGGCAGGGCGACCAGGGCCTGTTCGACCTTCCCTACGACCCGAACAGCGTCCGGGTAACGCCCACCTATGCGGCTTCGATCGCGGCCCGGTGGGGGGCGCACCTGCTTTCTGAAAGGGAGGATCCCCCGTCGTCGCTGATCCGACGTATGCCGGCCAACTGGTCCAACCTGGTACCGGCAGAAAAGCGCGCCTGGTCTCTCGAAACCGTCGCCGGATGGCGACCCGCGGCTTCTCGCGCGGGTCATCAGCGATCGTTCTTTCGGACTCGCAGGCGTTCATCGCGCCGGGGCACTTTCAGGGAGACCGCAGAGGTGTTCAAGCTTCCCGATGCGATCGCTGACGACGCGCCGCCGGCCGACGGCTTCTTCCTGGCAACTGGGGCCAGGAGCCGCCAGACGACCGTGACCGGCGAACGCCGGCGCCATGCACGGGTGCGCGCCCACGGACGCGCGCAGATAAGGAACGGGCGCAAGACCATCGTCGCGAACCTGGTCAACGTCAGCCAGGGTGGAGTCCATTGCCTTGTTCCCGACGCGGAGCCCGTCCTCGAATCCGGTGGCAGGCTCGACCCGCCCCTCCTGCTCGAGGATCACGTATCCAAGTCCCAGGTCAGTCTTGACGTCGCCGCCAGCGTCAGCTGGAGAAGGGATACAGAGACAGGCACTGAGTTCGGACTCGTGTTCGGGGAGCTGAACAACGAGCAGGCCAAACAGGTTCAGCGGTTCCTGGTGACGGTGGGCTCCGAGCCAGGTTCTTGATCATCCGCGTGAACTCTCCCGGCACGGAAGAACAGCCGCCCTCGTCTCTTGGCGTGTCTGTAGACCCATCTGAGCAAGGCTCGGTTTCGAGCTTTGTCGGGGTCGACGACGGCCCACGCGTGAGGCCCACGAGAACATTCCGCCCCCGCGGAGGCACCGACTATCGCCTGCGGGGGCTGGACATGGGCCGGCCGACCACGGCCGCGAAGCCAGAACCGCCGGCAAGCAGGGTCCGGCCGAGTCGCAGGAAATACCGCAGGCTGCTGGCCAAGTGGATCGTCGTCCTGAGCCTGGCGACCCTGGCCGCCGTGTTCCTGCGGGTGTCTGTGTTCCAACCCTTCTCCGTCCCTTCGGTTTCGATGTTGCCCACACTGCAGGTGGGCGATCGGATCTTGGTCGTGAAGTCGAGCGCGCTGGAAGGACCCGTCCGGGGCGGGGATATCGTCGTCTTCCGCCAGCCGCGGCTTCTTGCCTGTAGCACAGGCGAGGGCCAGGCCGGGGATTTGGTGCAGCGGGTGATCGCTCTGCCGGGCGACACGATCTGGTCCGATGGGAACAGGATCTACGTCGACGGTCGCGAGCTGCACGAGCGAGGCTGGTACGACGCGTTGTACGGGCAACTGGGATCCACTCCGATACTCCGCACGAAGATACCGCTGGGCCAGTACTTCGTGATGGGAGACAACCGTTCGGATGCGTGCGACTCCCGCGCTTTCGGCACGATCGCCAGATCGGCCATTGTCGGGAAGGTGTTCGCTATCGTCATGCGGGACGGTCACCCTTACATTCACTTCTTCTAAGTCGCGCACGCGGTCTTCAGACGTCAGGTCCAGTCAGGAGCCATCGAGTGGTAACCGTCGCCAGGCTCGTTGCGAGGCCCTTCCGTCTTGGCGATCGGCGACGTTGGGACCTGCTGTTAGTCGCGTGGTGCATCCTCGCCCCGCTTCTCGCCGGCTGTGGACAAGCCGACGCCAGACCGGCAGGAGTCTCGCTTCTGCCAGATCCTGCCGCGAGGGGCGCAACTTGGGATTGGACCGCACAGTGCCTCTACGGGCCTTACGTGCACAGGAGCTGTGGATCGTCGGGTCTCCGCCTCGGGGCCGCCCAGCTGAACGGGGACGAGTGGAACCTGGGCGGTGGCGCGGCGACCGCCGGATCGCTGGCCATGTCGATGAGCCATGCCGGTGCCCTGGAAGTGCGGGGCGCCTTTCCCAGCACGCCGCCCTGTACGCAGGCCACTTGCCTTGCGCCGAGCGCCAATACCTGGGTGCGGGGCTATCCAAACGTGCTTTATGGCTACAATCAATGCCATACGGTCAACTCCCCGCCGGAGTCGCGAAGGCTGCCTCTCCCCATGAGAGTGAGCGCGATTTCTTCCGATCTCATCGGCACTACGACCTACGACGCGAGCGCGCCCCTGGTGACCTACGACATCGCGTACGACCTTTGGCTCAATCACTCGGACACGAAGAGACCCTGCAGAACACAAGGAACGCTCGAGGTCATGGTCTGGACGGACTATGACCAGCAGGCGTTGCTGCCCGCGAGCATGCAGGTCGAGGACGTCACCATCCCCTTCGCGACCGACGGAGTCGTCCACGCCGGCGGCGCTCGCCTGGACCGTCTACGTGAGCAACCTTTTCGCAAAGGGCCAGACCGCACCTTGGGGCGGCACTGTTTGGTTCGTCCTGAACAAGGCCGACGTTGTTGCCCGAGGCACAGTGAGTGTCGATCTCAGCTACGTCATCTCGGTTGTGGGTGCGCTGCTGCAGAACGACTACGGCTGGCGCGACTTTCGCAAGAGCTACTGGCTCGACTCGATACCTTTCGGCATGGAGTTCGGCCCGCAGGACGGAGCCCTGTACGGCACGGGGCCCTCCTACTTCTCCCTGCGGGTCTCGTCCTACTGCCTCGAGGTAGGGACGAGGCTTTCGGACGCAGCCTGTACCCAGTGAGTTCCGGCCCGCCGGCTGAGGCGATCAGCGGGCATGGGCGCGCGGTCGCTAGCTGGCTGAAAGAGTCACGTTGCCCGTCGCCAGGCCGGACAGGTTCTCGTCGAAGGAGGTGACCATGGCCTTGTAGAAGGTCTCTCTCGTCTCGGTGTGGTTCTCGTTGGCAGCCGTCCCCGCCTCGCGGACAACGAGGGTGAGGGCGGAAATCTCCCTTCCTGGCACGCCGCCACGGAGGATCTCATCGAGCAGGGCCAGGGAGGACGTCTGGAAGCTCAGGCTGAAAAGGCCATGCGACCTCGGCGAGGACGTCGCCGGCTGAGAGAGTTCGACCGAGGTGACCGGGTAGGAAATGGCCCGGGACGTGTCCACTTCCGCGTAGACCGCGAGCGTGCCCGCCGTGGAGGCCGCCGCCATGTGGGCGGAGGCGCCCGCGTTCCGGAGGTCTTGGGGAGAGGTGAGCAGGTGGCCTAGGGCGGGCAGCGAGAATGACACACGGCCTGTCGGCGAGCCCGACAGGTTCTCCTGGAACGAGGTGACGATGGCTTTGTAGAAGGTGTCCGCCGCCTTCGTGGTGGCCAGCCTGCTGGCGCCCTGATTGCGGGCCAGGAGTGTGAGGGCGGGGACCGCCCTTCCCGCGACGTCGTCACGAAAGACCTCGTCGAGCAGGGCAAGCGAGGACGTGTCGAAGCTCAGGCTGAGTCGGTCGGGCGATCCCGATGCTGAGGACCGCGGCTGAGACAGCTCGACCGAGGTGACGGGATAGTAGGACGCCTGCATCGACAATGCCGAGCCCAGTTTCACGTAGACCCGGGTGTCTGCAGACGAATGGAAGACAGCTTTCTGATTGAACGCGTTGGCACTTAGAAGCGCCGACGGAGAAAGGAAGGCACCGGCCATCCCACCGACGCCGACCGCGAACAGGACCGCGACCGCTGGGCCCAGCAGAGGCACCGGCGGCCGGCCGCGATGTGCCTGGCGAAGACGCCGCTGCTCGAAGCGTTGCCTGTAGGTGACAGCCGGCACACGTTGCGCGAGTTGATTCCAAAACGACGCGATCGGGGCGCACAGGTACACCGTGCCCTGAAAGGCGCTGATGACGATCAGCAGCCAAGGCGGATGTGCCGATGAGGCCAGGAGTCCTGCCGAGGTGTACAGGGCGACCGCCATCAAGGTCTCGAACCGGCTCAACCGCAGGGCCGTGCGCAGGCGTTGGTGACTGCTGCCGGTCTTCGAGGTCCTCAAGAACACCCCGTCGCGTCGTGTCAGGCCCTCGATGCAGGCGAGAGCCGTGATCCATGTTGCGGAGAGGCTGATCACGAGGCCCAGCAGGGCCCGCCGATGCGACATGGTCGTCCAATGGCGCAACGTCCACATCATGCAGATGGTGGCAATCACGATCAGCGACATAGGCAGGAGCGACCTGTCGCCGCCGAAAGCCATGAGGGCGATTTTGGAGCCGGAGAGCAGCAGGCCTGTGGTTACGAGCAGCAGTACGGCGAAGCCGAACATGAGGAGGTCCCGGCCCCATCCGAGGCAGGCCATCAGATAGTCCCTGCGCTGCCGACTCGTAAGGTGGTTGTCGGGCGAGCGGTCCCAGGGCATGAGGCTGCGCCAGTGAAGCCGGAAGATCTGCATCGCGCCGAAACACCAGCGATGCCGCTGTGTATTGAGCCCGGCATAGGTGGGCGGCACGATACCCCGGCCGAAACAGCGCGGTACGTACAGCCCGCCCCAGCCCGCCTTGGACATCCGAAGCGAAGCCTCAGTGTCCTCGCTGATGCACCACTCGTTCCACCCACCTATGCCGACGAGGGCACTGCGACGGAACAGACCCATCGTGCCCACGAAGGGGACCGAGTCTCGCTCGTTGCGGGAAGACATGATGGCAAGATAGAAGCCCTGGTAGGAGTCGACACAGGCGGTGTAGTAGGCACTGCCCTCGTAATCCCGGTTGCCCTCGAAGGTCTGCAGGAAGCCGAGATGGGGATCGGAGAAGTACGGGACCGTCTCGCGCAGATAGTACGGTTGCACGATGTCGTCGGCGTCGATCAAGCCGATGATCTCGGCCCGCGGGTCGGTGTAACGGCGCAAGGCGAGATTGCACGCGCCTGCCTTGAAACCTGGCCAGGGTGCGACGTGGACGAAACGAACGCGGTCGCGATCTCGGCAGTACTCCTCCACTGGGCCGTAAACCGCGGCATCCGCGGTGTTGTTGTCGACGACGATCACCTCGAAATTCGGGTAGTCGATCGCCTCGGCCGCCTTGATCGTCTTGATGAGCAGCTCCGGTGGCTCGTTGTACGCAGGGATGTGCAGAGAGACGAACGGCAGGTAGAGGGGGTCGGCCTTAGGCAGTGGACGCGAACGGCGCCTGCGGCACAGGACGTCGCTGACATAGTTGACGTTCGAGCCCCACACCATGAAGGCCGCGAGGTCAAGCAATAGCAAGAACGAAGAGGTAAAGGCTTCGGCGACCGAGTGAGTCGCCGCGGCCGCCACATACCCCGCGAACGCAAGGAAGGTGAAGCCCGCGGCGAGGAAAGAGGCATGGAAGACCGAACCGACGACACGCGTGTCGGGGCGAAGGGTGACGGCGAGCACTTCGAAGACGACGAGCACGGAGGTGGCCGTCTCGAGCCCACCAGCGGGCTTTCCCCACACCTCGAAGGTGACAAAGCACGACAAGGCCGAGAGGGCGATGGCGCCCAGAGCACCCAGGATCACCTCGCTGGCATTGGAGCGTTCCCACCGGAGGCGGGTATCGAGTTTCCGCGCTGGGCTCAACACGAGCACTGTCGTCAGGACCAGCTGCACGAACGACACGATGAAGAGGTCGTAAAGATTGAACTGATGCAGCACTTGGATTTCCCCCCTCGCAGTCGCACGCCTCGCCGTGCTGGATTCAGAATACCGGGCGCGTCACCCCGAGGGAACCCCCCACCGGCGTGGCCGGGTCCACCGACGTTCTTAACGCCTCAGCGCAGGACCCTTCGCCCGTCTGTTGCAACACCCGGCGCATTCTTCACGCCGAACCCGAACAGCAGGCCGGCTTGATCTCCCGCGTAGACCATGTTGTTGCCGATACCCGGCGGGGTGAACGCGACGTTGTTGCCAATGGACCATGATCCGAGGAGCCCCGCTTTCCCGTGTTCTGGGACAGGGTCGTAAGCCTGGAGGTGGCCCGCCCCGTTGATGATCCACACCACCGCGGAACCCGAGGCCACGCCGTCGGAGGTGACCAGGGGACCGGAAACCCCGAAATAGGTCGGCTGGGAGCCGGTGCCGACAAGGCGCAGTGTCGGCAGCCCTTTCGACGTGACCGTGAACCTGAAGACGTCCAGCTCCCCGGCCCGGCCGCTCGCGTCTTTGGGTCGTCGAGACGTAGACGTACCCCCCGTCACCGGGCCAAGCTCCGGCGGTCGAGATCGTGTCCCCGATCGGCCCATAGTCCCCGAGGACGAGGTCCCTCCCGTGCGGACCTTCACCGGCGCCGCCGAGGTTGTCCCGATCGAGCAGGTAGACGACGCCCTGCTTGCCCGTGGCGACAAGGAGGTGCGGGTATCCGGGTGTGGAAAACTCCGGTGGCAGCGCGACCGGTGCGCCAGCCAGATCCCAGTCGTGCTCGTCGACGACACGATCGTCGTACATCGAGAAGAAGTTCCTGGCTTTCAAGGAACCGTCCGGTTGGACAATCAGACGTACCACTGAATCGGCCAGATTCGCCGGTGGTTTCGAACCCGGGGTTGGCACCGGCGGATCCGCGCTCTCGCCGAAGCCGTTGCCTGACGCGAAGAAGATCTGGCCGGGACCCGGTGAGACCAGACCGCCCCCGCCCTGCCAGATCCCACCGCCGCTGCCTGTTCCCGCGCCCTCGTCACTCCACATCGTCGTCTGTTTGCCGCTCGTCGCGACGCCGACGATGATCCCGGAATATGGCGGGTAGTCGCAATGCGACCCGAACGCGGCGTACACGACGCCGTCCAGGAACAAGAGGCCGGTGCGCTGCAATTCTTTGGTGGCGACAAAGGGTTGGCGCGGGTTGTTCGAAGGTGGGCCCTTGATCTCGACCGGGAAGCGGGGCATCTCAGCGCCAGTGGCCGGGTTTATCGCGTTCATGAACCACGCCACACCCGCGTTGCCCGGAAGGTGGGCCTGATCGACCAGGTAGGCGATCCCGGTGGCTGGGTCGACCGTGGGAGTCGACGTCACTCCCAGATCGGGGACCAGGTCACCGCATTTCAGGGGAGCGTCTGCGAACGGCCTGCCGATCTGGCGGGACCACTCGATGGCGCCCGTCACGGGATTGAGGCCGTAGACCCAGTTTGTCTCCGTAGCGACGAGGAGAATGTGCCCGACGAGAAGGGGTTGCGCATATATCTGACCGTTGAGCTGTGTCTGGAAGACCTGTCCGAAGTCGGACGACCCGACGACTTCAGGGCTCAGGCCCGGCTCGTCCGGATACCAGCCGTCGCGAGAGTTGCTGCCACGGCTCGTCGCAGTCTCATAGCCGACAAGCCGACGCGTCCGAGGGGCCGCGGTCGCATTGACACCCGCTTCCGAGATGCGGTAGGTGGGCGGAGTCTTTCCTACAGGCCTGCCCGCAACCGCGCCTGCTGCTGCACCCGCCCAGGCGAGGGCAGACAATGTCATGGCCACTGCCAGCAGGACCCGGGGCCTCACTCGACGCACCCCCGCCGGCGCGAACGGACCGAGCTTCGCCGCAGCCCGCGGTCCTCCTGCGGTCCCGAGCGCACGCGGCGCCGAGGGTGAATCCATGTTCTCTCCTCCCAACGAAACGGCACGCCTCCCCCTAAGGAGCGGTCCAAGAAACAGCCACACGGTGTCGTCCCGGGCTGACATTCAAGTGACCGCGCCGGGAAGTCGTCATCGTAACAAGCGGATGAAGGTCTGCTGTCGGATCCCGTCCTTCGGTCCGGCCGCGGCATCACACTCAGCCAGATCCCAGCAACGTCAGGCTTTGGGCAAGCCCGGCCCGGACCGTGGCCCCGGCCTTGAGGCTCATCGCTGCGATCTGGACTGGTCGGCCCCAATGGCACCAGCCGTTGCGGAGCAGCCGCCTCGCGTCGTCCTGGCTCCGAATCGATACCCGACGGTTCCGAGCAAGCCGATGAGGGCCAGGACGATCGCCAGCGCCACCCACCTGGGCACGCGCGGGTTCGCCGGTGGCACCGTCGTGTGCAGCCAGACCGTTATGTTGGCACTGGACTGACCGAAGCCGACCATGTAACGGCCGCGGACGGTGCGGAAGCGCCCCCCGAGGAAGGCTTCGAAACTGCCCACGGGCAGGTTCACGGTGACCTGTCGGTGCGCCCCCGGGGTGAGCGTCACCGTCTGAAACCCGGCGAGCTGGCGCGGTGGCTCACCGGCACCGGCCGGAAAACGGACGTAAGCCTCGACGACATCGGTCCCGCTGCGTTTGCCAGTGTCCGTTACGGTCATGCGGGCGAGCTCGGCTTTACCCGTCCATTGCAGGCTGACCCTGGAAAGGGCAAAGGAGGTGTAGCTGAGCCCGTACCCGAACGGGAACAACGGCCGCACGCCGTGTGCCTCGTACCAGCGGTATCCGATGTCGAGACCGGACGCGTACCGGACGGTGCCGTTCACGCCGGGGAAGCCGTCGCCGGAGGCGGCCCGCGCGCTGGCCTCCGTCGCAGGAAAGGTAAGTGGCAGCCGGCCTGACGGGTCCACGCGACCGAGGAGAATCGCTGCCACGGCAGCCCCGTCCTGCTCCCCTGGGTACCAAGCCTCGAGGACACCTCCGACGTGGGCTAGCCACGGCATCAGGACGGCACCACCGGTGTTAAGCACGACGACGGTGTGGGGGTTGGACCGGGCGACCGCCGCGATGAGAGCGTTCGCGTCGCCGGGAAGATCGAGGCTGGCCCGATCGACACCTTCACCTTGGAGATCGCCGACGAAGACCAGCGCCACCTTTGAGGCCCGGGCGACACCCACCGCACGAGCGATGAGGGGGGACACGTCCTCGAACCCCAGCTGCGGCTCCGGCTGGCCGTTGACCGAGAGCCATTCGACCACGAGCCTGTAAGGCCGGCCCGCGCGTAGCTCGACCGTGGTCGACCAGCTGGGCCGAGCGTCGAGACCCGGGGAGGCGAGCACGTTGTGCCCGTTGACCGCGAGCCGGGCCTGGCCGCCGTGCTGGAGGGAGAACTCGTACAGGCCACTGCGGGGAACACGGATCACGGCCTTCCACGACCACCAGCCCGCAGTCCGCGGGCCTGAGGAAGCGCGGCGGCGCGGAGCGATGATGTCGGCCGTCGTGTCGAGTGGGGGGTCGTCCCCGGGCTCGGGTTGGTTCTTACCCGTCGAGGTCTCCGCTGGGAGTGGGCCACCGCTCACGAACTCAGCCGCAGGGATGGGTGGCAGCAGGCTGAGCGCCGGCTCACCGGCCGCAGTCCGGATCCTCGTCGCTTGGCTGAAGGCGTTGCGCAGGGCTCTGAGCGGGGTGACCAGGAACGGCGGATTGACGTAGGCGCTCCCTTCGCCCGCGGTCACGGCTGCGCCCTCCGCATCGTCTCCGATGATCGCGACCGAGCCCGGCGCGCGGGCGAGTGGCAACAGGTCGCCGGCGTTCTTGAGCAGCACGACCGAGTGCTCGGCGACCCGAAGGGCGGTCAGGGCGTTGCCCGGAGTCGTTGCCGCTGTGGTGACGGCGGCGGTCCGAGGGTGGGCGATAAGGCCGAAGGCGAACATCTCGGTGAGCACGCGGATGACGGCTTGGCCGAGCATGCTGGGCGTGATCGAGCGGTCGTGCACAGCGCGAGCGATCATCACCCTGGTTGCGTCTATCTCGGACCGTTTGATCAGGTCGAGTCCGGCTCGGAACGCAGGCGCCGGGTTGATCACGGCCCCGAGGTCGGAACGGACGAAGCCGGTGAAACCCCAGGAGCCCAGCAGTTTGTAAAGGTGCGGATCGGCGCAGTCGGCGACGCCGTTCAGGGAACCGTAGGCGCACATAACAGAAGCCACGTGCGCCTCGGTGACCACTGCCTGGAACGGTCGGTCGTACAGCTCCGCCAGCGCGCGTTCGGAGACGATCTCGCGGAGGGTCTCACGTTGTGTCTCCTGGTTGTACGCCGTGAAGTGCTTTGCGACCGCCATCACGTTGCGGGACTGGATCCCGTCTGCATCGGCGACACCCATCACCGAGGCGAGGAGCGGGTCCTCGCCGAAGGCCTCGAAGACCCGACCACTCTGGGGCACTTGGGCAAGGTTCAACTCAGGAGCCTGCACCGCATCGAAGCCCTTGGTGCGGGTCTCGCTGCCGAGAACTTCGCCGTAGTCGTAGGCGAGCTTCGGGTCGAAGGTGGCCGCGAGGGCGATCGAGGCCGGGAGCTGGGTTACGCCCCGGAGGTCAAAAGCAAGGCCGTTGGGTCCGTCGACGAGCGTGAGCGGAGGTATGCACAAAGCGGGCACTCCGCTGTTGACGTTCTCGATCCGGCCGCGACGGACCAGCTGGACGAGGCCGATCTCCTCGGGGAGCGTCATTCTTGCGACCACCTGCGCGGCCAGCCGTTGGGGCGCTACGCTGTGCTGCCGTGACTCCTGTACCCAGGGGCAGCGACCTGAGGACTGCGCAGTCAAGGCATGATTCTTGCGCGGGAAGGAGGCTCCTCGGCCGCACCCCGCCATGACGACTATTAGCGCCATGGCTACAGCCCAACCACCGACGGGCAGGCGACGGGGGTTCATGACGTAATCAAGCCCGGTGGGTCATGGCCCCGTCTGCCGTTGTCGCCACCAACCCACGAACCAGGCCCGTCCTTCCTTGCACGCACCGGCATCGAACCGTTGCGCCGGGCGTTTCGCCTCCCGAACCCGGAGTGCGGCCGCAAACCCCGAGCGGGCGAATTGGTCGACCGCCTGGCCACCCGGTAGATGCACTCTTGCACGAATAGCGAGGATCCTTGTCGCGGGTTCTCTCAGGCAGTGGGAATGAGACGGCGCCGGGTCGTGCTGAGAAGGGGCGATGACCTACATCGGGCAACGGCTCATCTCGACGTTCGACTTCGTCTGGAACTGACTTGGTGAGCGGCTCTCCGGGCTGTCGGACGAGGAGTACGCCTGGGAACCTGTCGAGGGCCGTTGGTCGTTGCGGCGGGGACCGGGCGGAACCTGGGGCCTGGATGGCGAAGACGCCGCCGAGCCGGATCCGGCGCCGGTGACGACAATCACGTGGCGTCTCGGTCACATGCCGGGATGGCAGTGAAAGGCTTCACCGCTCGCCGCTTCCCAGCGAACGCGAGGGACTTCGTGCTCCCGTTGCAGGTCATCGAGGTTCCCGGATTCCTAGAAGGCGCGATACACGCCCCGCCGTGAGGGCCCTGTCGGCCTGGACGAGGCTGGATGGCTGCTGCGGCTTGGTGAGGACTGGGGCGTGTACGCGGACTCCAACACTTCGGACCTCGCGCTTCGCGTGCTGAACGAAGTCGTTACCAGGGCCGCGGAAGCGGTTTGCTCCGTGACCTGTTCCGCCGTCGGTCGTCTGTCGGTAATTGAAGCCGAGGCGTGCGGGGCCGGGTCGTCGTCCGCGTCCGTGGCATACCAGGCTTTAGGGCATGCCGAGCGGCTCGTCCTCCACGACCAGCCCGCCGACTGCCGCCCGGCCGGAATCTATTGGACGTGCATGCAACACTGAACCCTTGCCCTGTCTGATATCGATCGGCTGTCCGAGCGCTGCCGTGAGCCGAAGAGCCGCCGAACCCGTGGCTTCATCTTCGACGATCCCGAACTTGGGCGCGAAGCAACGCACTCGCATCACACCGGGCGCGATCCAGGCCCAGTAGACGACGTGATCGTGCTCGGGTTGCAGCGGCCCGCACAGATCATCGATGGCGATAGGCGAACCCAACTGGACCAGCGTCCAGTCCGGCAAGCTTGAGAGGGGAGCGTCGATCCAGGTTCTGTCACGGGTATCGCGCCAGCCCCGCACAAGTCCGCCCGGGGGCCGCAGCTCGAACAGGGCCGGGCTGGCGTATTCGCGCCGGAGCAGCCAGGCGGCGCCGACAAGGGGGTGCCCGGCGAGCGGGAGTTCCACGGTCGGCGTGAATATGCGAAGCGTGCCTGTCGCACGGTCGTCGACGAAGACCGTCTCGCTGAACCCGAGCTCGTCCGCGACTCGCTGGCGGTCGGCCTCATCGACCAGCCCGCCGTCGATCACCCCGAGGGAGTTGCCCCAAAGACCGGCCGCGTCTGTGAAGACACGGAGCACACGCACAGGCTTTTCGGTATTGCGGGTCACCGCACCGGTCTAGCGCACCCGTTGTCGTCACGCGGAATCCGCGGTGAAGAAGGGCCCGACGGGGCCTGCGACGGCGGGCGCGGCGAGCGCTTGGGCGCTCCGCGACGGCTCTCAGAGGTATTGCGGCAGGGCGATGCCCGGCGCGAGGTCCGGTGAAGCCTCTGGCATGCTCCGACCTCGCGGATCGGCACGAGACCGGCCCAGTAGGTGAGGGAAAGGTCTTCGAGGTCGTCGGCCGGCGGCCCGGTGCGTAGTTTCGCCGACACATCGACGAGGGGAAGCGCCAGGACGGCTGTCTGACGCAGTTCGGCTTCGGTCGCCGCTCTGACATCCCGGCTGCGTCCCGGCGCCAGCTTCTCGAGCAGCGCGTCGAGGCTCACCTTCTTGGCGTCGTCGTCCACCAGGGTGGCCATCCCGTGCGCGACCACGGACCGGTAGTTCAAGGAGTGGTTGAAGCCCGCGCGAGCAAAGACCAGGGCGTCGACGATACTGACCTCGAGAGCAACCTCGAGGCCGCCTCTTCTAACCGCCATCCTCGCCATGTGCGCGCCGGTCGAGGCGTGGAGGTAGACGGCAGAACCGATACGGACGAACGTCATCGGCAGCACGTGCGGGCGGTCGTCGGCGACGAAGCCAACGTGGCATATGAGCGCCGCGTCGAGGATCTCGTGCACGGTCGCGGCGTCATAACTCGCCCGGTCGGGATGCCGCGAGGGTGTTGACGCGCTGGTCGGCTTGTACATGCACTCAGGCTTTCACGGGAGATTCAGCAGCACCAAGTCGAAGGACGCGAGGCGCCTCAAGTGAGGGCGCATCCGACCACCGGGCAGAGACCGGGTCCTTTGACGCGGCAAGAGTCATCGCCTCTTTACTTGCGGACGAGGTGGTAGAGCACGAAACGCCGCATCGCGCCCGGACCGGCAGATGTCTGCTCGTCTTCCAACACGAAATCCGTGAATCGACGGTGCACCTCCACCGGGCTGATACCCCCCGCACGCAGGAGACGCCAACTTGCAGGTGGATCGTTGATGCCGGCCAAGTAGAAGTCGGCGCCCCTCCGCGCAACGGCGCCGACGCCGACCGCGTAGGCATCCCGCAGGCCATCGGGGATGGCGTGGTAGCAGCCGACGTCCACCAGGAGATCGAACGGGCCCGTCACATCGGCCTCGCCAAGCTGGGCAACGTCGCCCACGACGAACCTGACCGGGACTCCGGCGCTTACGGCGCGAGTCTTGGCCCTCTCAATGGCGTCCGCGACGAAGTCCACGCCCACTACCTCCCAGCCATGCTTGGCCAAGTAGACGGCGTTGGCGCCGGTCCCACAACCGAGGTCCAGGGCACGCCCAGGCGGGCGACCCTCGACCAGCTTCTCGGCTTCCCGGCGCGGCTCGGAACTGTCCCACCTGGGCTTTGCGAACCGGTAAGCGAACCGGTAGTAGAACGAGTCGAGTCTCATCGGATCTCCTCTTCAACGGACGCGGCATCGGGCTCGGCCAATGCCGATGACTGAGAACGCAGGGCGATGCCCCTCGCCGTCCCGGTCCCGTCCGCGTAGGTCCTGGAGAGCCCGCGCGTTTCTATCCTGGAAAGCAGCAAGGTTGAACCGCCGGTGAGGTTGGACTTGATCATGGAAGTCCTATCGCTTAGTATCACGGTAACTTAGTCACTAAGCAGTATAGGAACTCGCTATACTGAAGTCAATGCTGATTCCCGAGCCCGACGAGCTGGCAGCCAGCCTGCAACGTTTCGGCCTCGAGCGAGACCGCATGCGCGCCGCACTTGCCAGCAGTGCTGGCATCAGCGAGACAGACCTCGACGCGCTCGAGCACCTCGAGGCCGACGGGCCGTTGACCCAGCGTCAGCTGGGCGACCGTTTGTCGCTCACTTCCGGGGCGATCACGATGCTCGTCGACCGGCTTGAACAGGGCGGCTGGGTGCGGCGCGGCCCGCACCCGAGCGACCGCCGCTACATCCTGGTCGAGCTGTCACCGCAGGCCCGCGACCGCACACCGGTCGGCATGGTCACCTATCACGAGCAGATCAGGACGATCGCCGCCAAGGTCCCGGCTGGACAACGGGAGGCCGTTCAGGACTTTCTTCGAGCGGCCGCCAAGGCGGCCTCGTTGGCAGCCGCCGAACTGGATCACGAAGACTGACTCAAGAGTGACACGAGGGTCAGCGCCGAGGCAGCAGGCGGGCGAGCGCAGCTCACCGGCGCGATGAGCACTCTCAGCCTCGCCGCACCAACGCGATCGGCCGCAGGGGCGAGCCGGATCCATCGAGGATCTTCAGGGGCAGGCCGCCGACTTGGCGAGATTGTGGAGGCCCTCGATGATGAGGCTCCGGGGTGGGAGACGTTTTGTGCCGTGGCCTGCGGTCGTGCCCGCGTCCACCCGCGCGAGTTTCACGCCTCGATCGGCGCGGTAGGCGCACAGCTCCTTGGAGGAACCAGGGCTGTTCGTTGCCCCACCACCCACCCCGCTGCCCCGGCCGAGCCGCCGGGGAGGTGCCCGTCCCACACGAACTCGACCAACAGCACGTCCCCTGATTCGACAGAGATTCCCTCCACTCGACCCCCCGCGAACTGCTCGAGCGTCAAGAGCTCGCCCGGGGCGATCCCCGGGCCGGAGACGTCCAGCTTCTGTGCGGACCGGTTACGCAGTCCGGCGGGAAGCTGTCGATCGTCTGCTCGGGCATCGAACTGTGGACATGGGCCGGCGCGTCGACATGACAGCCCGCGTGTTCAGGGAGCACGAGGGTCTGGAGGAAGTACCCGTCGTGCCCGAAGCTTCTCGCGTTGGTGACGATCGGGAGGTCGGGGTGCGTCGACCGGTGGGGCATGTCCGCGAACAGGTTCGGCGCGAGGTCGATGACCGCGCCGCCTCTGAACAGCGATGCCGACTGGGCCGTCGGGGACCCGGAGTCGTTTCAGGGGAGCTGATGGCGTACCCGGCCCGGCTCGGCGTCGGTCTCGGCACTTCGCTTGTCAAGGCGGCCCTGGCGGCACCAGGGGAACACCCGGGTAGGTCTCTGCCCGTTTCCCGGGGCTGGCATTGGCAGGTTCCCTCCTCAGGGAGGCGAGTTGCCGACGCTACTGGTCTCGGCCCTCTTCCAACGCTCGAACGCCATGGCGAGTGACTCGTGAGCGTGGGGTTCTGGTTTCACCTCCTCTACGACTCGGGGCACTGAACCCGCCTTCCCAATGATCCCGGCTGCGCGCCCGCCGAGGAGGGCAGCTCCCCGCGCTGAGGCGTTGGGGTTCTCGACGATCAACAGCCTTCTCGCCAACAGGTCACAAAGGAGTTGGCGCCATGTCCGGTGAAGCGTGCCGCCCCCCGCAAGATAGAGGTCAGAGGTGTCAACGAACTCCGGGAGCGCCCCGGCCGCCTCGGCGATCGAGAAGGCGACACCCTCAAAGACCGCACGCAGCAGGTCCGCGCGGTCATGGCGCAGCTCGAGACCGAGAAAACCCGCCCGCGCCGAGGTATTCATCGACGGGGACCGCGCCCCAGCCACGTGCGGGATGAAAACGGGGGAGTCAGCGCCGCCCCAAGGCGCAGCATCGAGTATCTCGTAGGCCTCTTCCCAGGTCGCATTGAAGGCGTTCAATGCCCATGCCAGGGCCACCCCAGCGGCCTGCACTGCGGCCATGGCGTACCAGAGCCCCGGGGCGGCGGAAGCGAAGACGTGATAGCGGAGATCGGGGTCCGGCCGAGGCAGCCCGCGAAGCGTCACTACCTGGGCGCCGGATCCCACCGTCAGCTGCACCGGCCCGGTCTCCGAAAGCCCTGTTCCCGCCAAGGCAGCGGCGGTGTCGGCCGCGCCAAAGGCCACCGGAATGCCACCGGGCAGACCCAACTCTCGGGCGATGGAGGAATCAAGTGGGCCGGCCACGGCGTCGGAGGCACTGAGCGGTGGCAGTAGTCGTGCCGGAATCGCGAGAGCCTCGACGACGGGGAGGGCCCAAGTGTTCTGGAACACGTCGAACAGGAGGGTTCCCGACGTGTCGCTCGGCTCGCTGCCCGCGGCGCCGGACGAGCCTAAGCCGCAGCCAGTCTTTCGGCTGCAGAGCCCACGCGGCGTCCCTCAGGACGGCCGGTTCCTGCGCGGCCAGCCAGTGGAGCAAGGGTCCTGCCATCCCCGGGACGAGAGGGTTGCCCAACAGGGTTCGCATAGCCGGTGGCAGAGCCCGGTAAGCCTCGAGACTGCGTTCCGCGCGACGATCCAGCCAGAGCACGGCTGGCCGCAACGGTCTCCCATCCGGGCGCGCCAGTACGACCCCGTGCATCTGACCGGACAGCCCAATCGCGCCAACCGGAGACTCTCCAGCTGCGAGCACCTTCGCCACGGCGCCCTTCACCGACGACCACCAGTCCTCCGGGTCCGACTCGACCCAACCCGGCCGAGGTCTCGACAGCGGAACCGGAACTGAGGCGACAGCTAGTTCAGCGCCACCGGTGTCGAGGAGGATCGCCTTCGTCGAGCCCGTGCCGAGGTCGATTCCCAGTACACAAGGGTCCCTCGTCATCGCTCGCTACGCGTCCGAGGGCGGCGGCCTTCTAGCCGCGCCCAGCCAACGCCGAGGGACTCGCGCCCAAGTCGGGCGCACCAGACGAAGACTGAAACCCATTGGGGCATGCGTAGCGACAATACCGGTGCGAGTGATGGGGCAGCTGTCGAGTTGCGGACCAGTCGGCTGAGTACTCAGCCTCATGTGGTTCACTGTGAGCACGCCGAACGATGACACGGAGATTCCCGTGACGTGACCTCGACCCTGATCCTGCCGGTGGGCAGAGAGACAAGGCGGCGCGAAGGACCACTGGACCCAGGACACGACGGAGGACATGGGGAACGAGCCGGGGCCGGGGACGGAGGAGGGACTAGGGGCGCCGAGATGCCGGGTAGGTTAGGTCAGCGCGCGGGATGGAGCGTGAGCGGAGGCCGACTCCGCGTGCCGCTTATGCCGGTGGTTGGCTACGACGATACGCCGACGTTCGCCCACAGGGCGGCGTGGGGGCCGGGTGACAGGACAGAAAGTGCGGGAGCGCTTCATGGGAGGCGAGCGTGAGAGTGACGGCAACACAGGGCACATGACCGCTTGGTAAACGGGTAAGTTTGCAGACCTCTCCCATTGCCCGGGGCCCTCAAGGAGCTCGTTGCGGGGTCGGTGCCGCCTTCAAGCGGTGAGGGCGTCAATAGAAGCCGTAACGACGGTGTTCCTGCCGCGTCGCTTGCCGGCGAGGAGGCGCTCGTCCGCGGCGGCGAGCGCCGCCTGCCAGCCTTTCGCCGGACCGCAAGCGACTCCGAGGCTCATGGTGACGTGAAGGCCCGGCGCGACGATCGTCCAATCAAGGCCGGAGACCGCGAGCCGCAGCCGCTCGGCGAATCCGTAGGCAGTTGCCAGGTCGACACCCGCCAGCGCCACCACGAACTCGTCGCCGCCATAGCGGATGGCTCGCTGCCCGCTTCGTACCTTGCTCGAGAAGAGCTGGCCGACTTGCCGCAGGACCGCGTCGCCGACGTCGTGGCCGAACGTGTCGTTGATCTCCTTGAAGGAGTCGATGTCGGCGATGATGCAGGCCACTTCGGTCTGCCGAACCGCCTCTTCACAGAGGAAACGTTCGAGCAATCTCCTGTTGCCAATGCCGGTCAGGACGTCCTCTTCGGCCGATCGCGTGGCCTGCGCGGCCTCGGTTTGGAGATGGCGGCGGTCCCGTTCGAAGTCCGCGCGTGCCCAGACATGTTGCACGAGCTGTCTTGTCTGGCGCTCGTGTATTGCCCGGATGTGTCTGTTGACTTCTTGGGTGTCCGTCAGGGCGCTCTGGAAGTCACCAGCAGCCTGCTTGCAGGCGGCCAGTTCCTCGAGCGCGAGTATCAATTCGTGCTCGTCGTCACTCGCCTCGCCGATCCGCATGCCGCGGTCGGCGGCAGCGAGGGCTTCCTCCATACGGCCCGCCAGGCGGAGACACCGAGCCTCGACCAGTGCGACGGCGGCGCGCTCGAGGTGCCTGCATGATGGCGTTCGGCTCGCACCGGAACTCGTCGAGAACCTGCAGCGCTTCCTCCACGCGGCCTAAGTCACAGAGGACCTCTGCTAGCAGGCGGTGGCTTCCGAATCGACGGTTAAGCTCCGCCGTCCCTTCGCGGCGCAGTCTTCGTATGACCGCCTCGGCGCGTTCAAGCTTGTCGGTGCCGGTTCCCAGGTGGGACGTTCGCTGCTGGCGGGAGGCAAGCAGCAACGCGTCAGCGATGTTCTGCAGCTCACGGTTGACCATCTCTCCGTCACCCAAGCGCTCGGCGGCGGCGAGTGAGACCTCGAACATCTCCACTGCCCGGTCGTAGTCAAACAACGAGTAGCAGAAGATAGCGAGCCGGTTGGTGATCTCACACCGGAGACGGTCGTCGTTGACCGAGTCCAGGCCCAGGATGCTCCGTGTCGCCAGGTCCGAGGCGAGCGAGACCTCGCCAAGGCGGGAGGCATGACCCGCACCGAGACTCGCCGCGGCGACCGCAAGCTGAGCGTCGCCAGCCATCTCGAAGAGAGTCATCGCCGCGACGGCATCCTCACAGACCTCGCGTGTGAGCCACTGGTTCGATCGCACTCGCGCCCGGCACATGAGCAGCCGGGCCTGGTCGGCAGGAGCCGTTACCGACTCGAGCCCCTGCGCGATTTCGACCAGGCACGCTTCACAAGCCTCCGGCGTCGACGCCAGCCTTGCGCGTTCGAACAACGCCTCGTAGTCGACGTCCGCACGGACACTCTCGTTCACTTCTTTGTGTATCGGCCCGCGCGGGGCGGATCCTGAGGGCCCCGGGGTCTGTTGGGTGGCACCAGCGGTCGCCGGTTAGAGCACTCCCGCAGACAGTGCTGCCAAGATCGTTCGATTCACCGATTGCTGTGCAAGCGGCTTGCGCGCCAGCTGGAACGGAAGAATCGGAGTCTGGCGGACTTACGAAGTTACAAAGAGATTGCCAGATGCGGCCGGGGGTTCCGCAAGGAGAGGCCGCGCGAATAGGGAAACAAGCTTCTTACAAGGAAGTTCGCGGCGGAAGAGACCATCAACCGGTCGTTGTCGTGGTCCCGAGAAGATCGGGGTGCTGTCATACGGACGTACGACCAAAGGGAGGTCGTTACTACCCTGCTCGCGCTCGACCCCGAGGTGCGAGACACCCTCTTCCAGGCGATCGCCCTGCTCGTGCCCCGCCGAGAGGATCGCCATTCGCTTGGCTGTCACCGGCCGCGCCCAACAACGACTGCTTCGAGGTGATGCTCGTCCAACTGGTCACAGTACGGATCTGACGCGTCTCGGATCTGGAAGGGACGACCGTCAAGTGCCCCGCTCGTTCGGCGCTTGGTGGATCATGACGAGCAACATCCTGGTCCGGGACTTCAAAGGGGTCCTCCGTCACACTCGATGGGTTGACGCCTCAGCCGATGTCCAAGTGCGAAGAGCCATGGGGCGACTTGGATTGGTGGAACGGGGCGCCGGGCCAGACGTCGTCGTCTACGCGGCCCGAGACCAATTCCGACTGCCCGATGCCTTCGACGCGAAAGTCTTCGCGATCGGCCGCGACCTCGGCCGCCCGACCGCACCACGGTGCTCAAAGTTTTGCCTGGCTGATCCCTGCTTGTATGCGCGAGAAGTGTCCGACTGATGACCGTCTCTTGCGACCCACAGGCACGGCCACTCGAGCTTCTGTCTGTCCGCAGTGGGGCCGGCGGCCGCATGGGGGCGTTGCCCGGCTCGGAGGCCTTGGCCGCAGGAGCCCTAACTGCCCGCCATGACGGTTCCGCCGCACGTGTCGACGTTGGCGGCGCTCGCTCGGCTTACGAACTTCGCCCCTTTGGAGGCTCGCTGCCCGCATCCACTGGGTACGGGTGCTCTTCGTCCATCGGGTATGGGTGCGCCTCCAGGTGGCTCAGCAGCTTTTCCAGACTCGCCTGCGCCACACAGACCACGCTGTCCGCGGCGCCGTAGTAGATGTGCAGGGTGTCGCCGTCGTCGCGCAGGACCCAACCGCACGGGAACACAACGTCGGGCACGTCGCCTGATCGTTCGTAGCCTTCGTGCGGGCCGAACACCCACTCGTTTCCGCGCGCCAGAACCTTGGTCGGGTCGTCCTTGTCCAGCAGGGCCAACCCGAGCCGGTAGATCGACCCGGATGCAGTGACCCGTACTCCGTGGAAGCAGAGAAGCCAACCATCCTTGGTGAGGAGCGGAGGAGGCCCGAGCCCCACCTTGTTGGCGTCCCACCAACCACCGCGCCGTGCCGCGGCAGCACCCGGGCGTCGCCCCAGTGGCGCAGATCGGGGCTGAACGACAGCCAGATGTGAGCACCCAACCCCGACATTTCCGGTGCCGGTCGGTGGATTAGTGCCCACCGCCCAGCGAAGCGCGTTGGGAACAGCGCGGCGTCTTTGTCCTCGGGCGGCTGCAGGACACCGCTTCGCTCCCATTGCACGAAGTCACGCGTCTTGGCCAGACAGACGAGCGGCCCAGCGGTGGAGTATCCGACATAGACCACGAAGTACTCGTCACCGACACGGGTGATCCTCGGGTCCTCGATCCCCCAGTGCTCCTCGAAACGGTCCGACTCTGGCTGCAATCCCCGAACTGGGTCGATCTCCCATCCGGTCAGCCCGTCTTCGCTGGTCGCCGCGACAAGAGCGGAGAGGCCGGTGCGGTACTCGACGCGCAACAGCAGCAGTGTTCGGCCATCGACCACTGTGGCGCCCGGGTTGAACACTGCGTTAACCAGCTTGGGGAAGTCGTGCGGACGCAGGATCGGATTGCCCTCGAAGCGCTGGAACAGCTCACGCGGGTCGGCGCTGGGGCTCATTGGTATCCACCACCTAGCTGGTTAAGCAGTGCTCTGATCGTGTCGATAACACGGGTGTCATTACCCTATCGATCCGAGCAGGAGGCGGCGTGCTCGACAACTCGGTGATCGCAATCCGAATGCATGCGGTCCGGCGGTTGTGCGACCGGCCCATCGTCGAGGCAGGTACGGTGCTCGGCTACGGGCCGCTGTTCAACGCCGGTGTCCTGCATCACGCCGGCCTCTACCACCTCTTCGTGCGGGCCGTGCGGGATGGCTACCACCCCGGCGACGGCACCGGCCCGCGTTTTGTCGACTACGTCTCCGACATCGTGGTATTCACCTCCACCGACGGGTACCACTACGAGTACGGCTACGTCCTTGCCAGCGCAGGTAGTGGGGGCGCGCTGAGCTTTGAGGACCCGCGGGTGCAGTGGATGGAGGACCGCGGCAACCGGCGACTGGTGATGACCTACACGCAGGTGCCCCCGCCCGGAGAGGGACCGTGGCGCATCGGCGCTCACCGCCTGCACTGGGACGGCCAGAGGTTCGAGCTTGAAGAGGCGACCGGCCAGCTGCTCGGACCACCCGGCGTGGCCAACAAGGACGCGGTCGTCTTCACCCTCTCCGATAACCGCGTCGCGCTCATCCACCGCATCCACCCTGACATGCAACTCGCCGTGTTCGACGACCTCGAGCACCTGTGGCATGCGGGCCCCGACTACTGGGACGCCTACATGGCCGACCTCGACGAGCACACGCTGATCCGGCCAACACCAGGGGCGCTCGGCGTCGGTGCGGGGGCGCCGCCCGTACCGACCGAGGAGGGGTTCCTGCTCTTCTTTCACGAACGGCGTGCCGACGACTCGTACACGATCAACCTGGCGCTATTGGACCACGTCACCGGTCGACTGCAGAGCCGCCTCCCCCAACCGGTGCTCGAGCCGGAGCTCGACTGGGAACGCCGGGGCGATGTGGACAACGTCCTGTTCGTTCAGGGAGCACACCGCGACGGTGACGAGCTCTACCTCACCTACGGTGCTGCCGACCGCTGCGTCGGCGTGGCCACCGCTCACGTCGGCCACCTGCTCAACGCCCTGCCGCGCGGCCGCCTGAGACCTGGCAACTCGCTCGGACCGCCGGAAATGACCGGCCGCGACCGCGTCTGCAGAGGGCAGCTCTTGTAACTGGAGCATCGTGCCCACGAACGCCAAGGTCGACTCTGCCCCCTCGTTGCGGTTCACACCCTCTGGCTCCAGACCATCGAAGCCGCCGCCGCTAGCAGGATCGAAGACTGTCACGCGCACGTCGTTGTCTCCCAGGAACCACGCACCGGAGCGGCGCGCTGCTTGTGCCCACCGGCGGTCTCCCGTGTAGGCGAAGGCTCTCGCGCATGCTTCTGTCATCGTCCCCGCCTCGATCGGTTGTTGGTCGAACGCTGGTTGCGGCCCGTTCCGGTCGCGACCAGCGACCGGCGTGAAACTGAAGTGACCATCGACCATCTCCTGGTTGACGAGCCATTCCAACAGGCGAACCGCGTCGCCGGCGGCGCGCCGGTTACCCATGAGGGTCGCTACCGACAGGGTGGCGTCCGGAAGTCGCGCGTTGGCATAGCTAAGTCGGGGCTCCGGCCACGGCCACGCGTCGTCGGTGGCAGGACTGGGCAGGCTGTCTGCGGCATCACTGACCAAGCGGCGCGCACCGGCATGGTTGGGTACGGCCTGCAACAGCTCGACGGCGCCGAGGGCGGCATAGGCGACGGCGCGAGGGTGTTCAGAACGGAAGTTCGCGGCCTCACCGAAGAGCACAAGGGCTCGATCGCGCACGTCCCGCCACGGTGCCCGTGCCACCGCCGTCCCGAGACCGAACAAGGCGCGGCCAGCCGAGTCGTCGCTCGGTCGATCTTCCGTCCAAGTGCCATCCACGCGCTGCCGCAAGCGGAAGCGCCCCCGGCCGAGATGAGCCCGCTCGAGGAAGCCGAGGGCGACGTGGGCCAGGAGCAGAGAATCGGGGTCCCGGTCTAGTCGGGAAGCGATAGCGAGCAGTCGTCCGGCGTCGTCGGTGCAGTAGCCGCATTCCGGCCGCGGGCGATCCAACTTCGCGTGTTCGAAGATCCCAAGCGCGTCGGACAATCGGGTCAGGTGACGAAGACTCGGCAACGGCGCCACCGTCTCGATCACGCCACTGCGCTCCTTGGCAAGACCTCCGCGATGAGCGAACGGTAGGCAGCGCCGACCGTCGGCCAAAGTAGCGTCTGCGCCTCTCGCCGTGAGGCGGCGGCCATTCTCACCGCCAAGCCGGGTTCGTACAGCACTCGGTCGAGAGCGGCTCCCATGGCCCGGAAGTCACCTTGGGGCACAGTGAGGCCAGCACCTCGGGAAAGCAGCTCTTCGGCGTGCGGGAATCGCGTCGCAACAACGGGCTTACCCGACGCGAGGGCTTCCACGAGAACACCTGAGCTGACTTGGTCGCGCGAGTCGTAGGGCAACAGCACGACATCGACGCTGCGAACCAAAGCGCGCAGGGACTCCCAGTTCCGGTAGCTCCCGTCAAAGCGCACCCGGTCGGCTATGCCGAGCGCACGGCTCTGGTCTTGCAACTGGTGGCGGTAGTGCTCGCCCTGTGCGGCGAGGACTTTGGGGTGAGTCTGCCCGGCGACGATGTACACCGGTGCCGGCGAACGCTGCCGCAGGAGCGCGACCGCGGAGATGCCGTGCTCGATCCCTTTGCCCGGGCCCACGAGGCCCCAGGTCAGGACAGCCGGTCGTTCGATGTCGGTTAGCACTGGTCCTGCAAGGTTCGCGGCTGCGCCGTGCGGTACGACGACGACCTGTTCGGCGTCCGCGCCGTGGACCGCTATCAGACGACGACGGGCGGCCTCGCTCTGGACGACGGTCAAGGGCGCTGCCGCTATCACCCGATCGAGGATGTGCCGCTGACGAGGGGTCGGGTCAAGTAGCACCGTGTGCAATACCGCGACGAGGGGCACTTGCAGGGCATCGATCAAGTCGAGCACGTCCCGACCGTCAGGTCCACCGAACAGTCCGTACTCGTGCTGGAGCACCACCGCATCCGCCGACTCGACAGCCGCGATCGCCCGAGAAAGGGACACGCGGTCGTTGGCGATCCACTGGGCGACAACCTCCCCGCGTGTGTCGGCTTCGGCGTGGTCCACCAATCGGACGACGACGGCGCGCCAACCTGACTCGGGAGCGGCTATCGCCGCCAACAGGTTGCTCGTGAAGGTGGCGAGACCGCAGACGGTCGGGGGATAGGTACCCACCAACGCCACGACTGCAGTCTCTTCGTCTGCGGACATACCTCACCTCTGCGGCACCAAGGGCGCCAAGCCCGCCAGACGCACCCCCACTCCGTCCTAACCGAACGGAGCCCCTCCCCTGAGAACTACGAATGAACTCTACCTGGGGGAGCAGGTTCGGCACAACGGGAGTTATGACTGTCCAGAGACGTGGTTACCCACTGTTCCCTTCTGATCCGGACGCCGGTCCACCGTACCCTGACCGCCCGCCCTAGGTCGCCATGTGGGCGAATGTGGACGCCCGGAGGTGAGCGGACTCGAACGGCGACTTCCACGTTGCGAAGGTGGGTCTGGCGTACTTTGGCGAACGAGGGCGGGGGACAAGGCCAGCTCACGGCGTTATTCACACGGCGAACGGCCGCGAACGGCGGTGGTCGCGGGACGACCGCGGGATGAAGGTCGTCGCGCGAATCCGGGATATTCGCGCGTTGAACTTGACGCCGCCCGGAGCAGCCGATTTTGCCCGACACCGATTTCAGTGTCAAATGACTCACATAATGTGTGGCAGCGCTACAGTTGGTCGCGTGAGCAATCCCTTTCAAGTCACCAAGCCCGTCGCCCCAGCCGAAGTGATCGACAGAGAGGACGAGACGAGCGCGGCTCGTTTCATTAGCTGAAGAGGCAAACAACGCCAGGCTCGTGGCTCCTCGGCGTTATGGCAAGACCTCACTCTTGCGGCGAGTGCAGCACCGCCTCGATAGGGCCGGCTGGGTGACCGTCTACGTCGACCTGCTTGGGATCGTCACCCTCGAAGACTTCGCGCAGCACGTGGAACGGGCGTACTCCGATGCCCTCACCGGTACGATCGGAAAATGGTTTGCAGGGCTTCGCCGGTCCCTGCGTCCGGCGCTGACCATCGGCGGAGGCCCGGTGCCAGTATCGGCGTCACTCGACCTCGGCGCCGGACGTAGAGAGGCGCTCGTGGCCCGACTCGCTCTTCCCACGAGGGTCTTCGAGAAGACGGGACAAAGAGTCCACGTGGTCTTTGATGAGTTTCAGGAACTCGACGCGGTCGGCGGACAAGCGAATGCGGTGGTCCGCAGCGAGATTCAGCACCACGGCGATGTGGCTAGCTATGTATTCGCCGGTTCGCAGCTGCGGATGATGGAGATGCTCTTCTCGGATCGCAAACGTGCGTTCTACGGCCAGACTGACGCGTGTTCCTACAGCCGCTTGAAGCCGAGCCGCTGGCCGAGTACCTGGCGAGCCGTTTTGAACGCTCGAACAAGGAGATAACGGAGGCGGCCCTCGGCGCGCTGCTCGATCTCGTGGGAGGACACCCCCAACGTGCGATGGCGGCCGCCCACGCCCTCTGGAACGCCGCAGAACAGACGGCCGATCTCGATCAGTGGGAAACCGCCCGGAGTTCTCTCATAGTGGCCGTCGAGGACGAGCTGAAGACGGCTTGGGTCGAGCTGAGTTCATCGCAACGAAGGACGCTCGTGGCGGTGTCCCTGGGCAGACCTCCGTATCAGCGCTCGGACGGACACTCTCAAGGGGCTGCGGTCGCTCGCGCGTTGGAGAGTCTCGAAGGCAGTGGCGTAATAACGCGACGCGACGGTCGCTGGCTTGTCGTAGACCCGCTGCTCGCGGAATGGGTCAGGTCGGGTCGTCCGAGTGGATAATTGGGGGAGGGTCAGCCGACTTCCACTCTTCGGAGTGCCGGCGGGATGGTCGCGGGAAGACGTCACTAACACTGCCGGAAACTCTGAGCATCTATGCCCTGAACTGGGCATCTAGAGAGTTGGTGGAAGGTGAGCGGACCGAACGGCGACTTCCACGTTGCGAATCAGATCGGCCCTTTCACGTCCAGGCTGCTTTTCGCGAAAGTCCTGTTTGAAGGCCAACTCAGTGGACTGCTGACGCCCGTTCGAACCATTCGAGTCCGGCCTTTCGCGCACGAATCGCGCACGAGCCAGACGGTCTTCTTGAAGTAGTTTGAGCGACACCTGGCAGGCCAGCGGCGGCGTCTAACGTGCCTTGGACGCGTGACACGGTTATCGCATTGTCCACGGGACCAGCCGTGCTTCCGACGCACTTGGACAAGACGGTTAGGTGATAACGAGGGGCGAAAGGTCGACTGGTAGGTCACGAAGGGAGACCCCATCGAGGGCCCGAATGACTACGAGTGCCTTACCCGCCACAGCGATCACGCACGCCAGCGCGAGGCAATCCCTCATTTTCACTGGAGGCGACTGCGTTTCCACCTCTCGAGACGAAGCACGGACCACCCGGCAACCAGGGGGAGTTCCACTTCGACCGCGCGACCCCGGTGATGCGGGCACCTCCCGGGTGAGGAGGGGAGCAAAGCGATCGCCACCGGCGCCAAGCACTGCGGCCTCGGCTCGCCACCTCTCCGGGTGGTCCAGCAGCACCCTGAGCGTTACCGAGGAGACGCTCCCCCTTGCGGTCGGCTCGGACCATCGCCCGTTCTGGCTCCCGGTGAGGTCGACAACGCCTAGCGTCACGTCGTCCCTCGGCGTGAACCACCCTGGCGAAGAGCGCCCCACCGACGGGCTCTGGTCGTACGGGCGCGACTGCCTTCGCCGCGACCGCGCCGTTCTCGTCGTCGATCTCGTACCAGCTCGTGTCCTCGCCGTCGAGGAACAGGTCTCGGCACCGTAAGGCAAAGCGGCGCCAAGCGATCACCGTCGCCGCTTCGTCCGCGGTCAGGCGCGCATGCTTGGGGTAGTAAGGATCGCAAAGCGCTGCTGCCAGGTCACCGTAGAGCAGGGCGCTCGCCCCGAGACTGGTGGCGATCGCCTCAGTGGACACGACCGTCCGCAGTGACGCCTCACGCGCCACGCCTTGAACGAGCGCCGCGCGGGTCGTCGATTCCCCACACCGGCGGGTAGCAAGCAACCGAGCCTCTCATCAGTGCGTCTCGTGAGGCCGACGGAGCGAGAAGGCCCGCCCTCCCGGAGCTTCGGTCCAACAGTCCCTCCAGATGGCGCCAATTGTCGTTGGGGGGCCATACCTCGCAGTATCTGAATCCCGGCCCATCGGGCAGGCGCGCCGCCGACGGCACACCGTTGACCTGGTTGAAACTAATCAAACTGGTCGGCCAGGCATCGCGCACGAACCTCAGGAACGATTCGTAAGCAGTACGCATGTCGATGCTGTTGCCGTCCACGTCAAGTGCAACCCGTGGATAGCCGTAGGTGTCGATGTGGAAGCCGTCGAAACCGATCGCGTCGGCAGCCGATCCGTAGGCGGCCACAAAGTGGCGCTGCCAGTCCGCGTTGCCGGGATTGGCCAGCACGATCTGGTCAAGGAAGCGAATGGCCTCCCCATCCCCCCGGTACATGAGCATTTCAGGGTGCTCAGCGGCAAAGGCGTTACCGACGGCGTACACCGGTGCGTAGGCGTGGGCCACGGCACCGAATTCCTGGAGCCCGGTGGCAAGCGCACGCAACGCCTTGAAGGAGACCGGTCGGTTCGAGGGATCCGTCCAGCCGCTCTTGGAACCGAGCGGCTCGGTGTAACTCGCCATCCAGTCGTAGACCTGGACAACCGTGGAGCGCAGCGCCCGATGCCAGCTGAGCGCGTCCGGGACGTTCTGGTCCTCGAACGAGGTGGCAAAACCGTGCACCGGGCGTTCGCCCGCGTGCGCGCCGACGGTCGTCAGCTCCTCGGCAAGAAGGTCGTCAGTGGCGTCGAGCGCCTCAACGGCATATGTGCCGGAAGAGAGTCCCGAGAAGCGGGCGCCCTCGCCCAGCTCGGCTTCGACCACGTCGCCAGTGGCGCGGCGCGCCACAACGCGAGAAGTACCGACCGGCAGAGTCGCAACTCTCACCTCCTCACCAACGCGATAGAAGGCACGCAGGTCACCAAGCGGGCGTTGCTCACCAGCTCTGTCCGTACCCGGAATGTTCTTGTTTGCCATCTCAGGCTCCTCCTGTCGCCAAGACGCAACTGCCACAGTTCGCCCGTCCGTCCGGCCGGCCCTTCCCGTGTTCCACAAACTCCGAGCGTCGTGCGGCTGGGTCCAACGCGTTTCGGCTCAGCGGATGGCACCGAGAGACACCCCGCTGCGGAACCAGCGCAGGGAAACAAGGAAGACGATGATAACCGGCACCGTTGCGATGACCGACGCCGCAAAGAACGGACCCCAGGCAATCGTGTGCACGCCGATAAAGTCGGCCAGGCCAACAGGGAGCGTGTAGCGCGACGCCGTGTTGATCATCGTCAACGCGACCGGGAACTCGTCCCAGGAGGCGCTGAAGATGAACATCGAAACCACGGCGACCGCGGGCAACGACAACGGCACAATCAGGTTGACGAGTACCCTCAGCGTGCCGGCCCCCTCGAGGCGGATCGCTTCCTCGTATTCCCGCGGTATCGCCTCAAAAAAGCCCCGTAGCAGGAAGATCGTGAAAGGCAGATTGGAGGCGACGTAGAGAAGGGTGAGACCTTCGAGTGAGTTGAGCAGATGAAGCCGGTCCATCAACAGGAATTGGGGAATGAGCAGCAGCAGGTTAGGCACGGCGAGACTGGCAAGAAAGATATAGAAGATCACCTGTTTCAACGGGAACCTGTAGCGAGCAAAGGCGAAAGCGGCGAGTGACGCGACGGTGACCGTGATGGCAACGGTCGCGATCGCGACAAGAAGGCTGTTGAAGAAGTAGTGGCTGAAACTGTTCTCGGTCCAGGCCTGCACGTAGTTCTGCACTGTCGGGTGGGTCGGGATGAGCACCGTCGCGCCGAGGAGACCGCCGTTCGGCTGGAACGAGAGCGAGAGCATGTAGAGGAGGGGGCCCAGAGAGACGAGTGCCAGAAGAACTGCGATGACAAGTCGTGAACGGTTGCGCTTACGGATGCCGAAGAGGCCGGGTCCGGTTCCCGCGATGGGTGTCGTCCGCTTGGTCTGGTCGAGCTCGACAGCCGGTGCCACGTTCCAGTCCCCTCAGACGTCTTGCTGTCGGAGGATACGGATCTCGGCCACGCTGAACCCGAACAGAACCACAGCGAGCAACGATGCAAGGGCTGCCGCATAACCGAAGGCGAAGTACGAAAACGCCTGCTCGTACATGTAGGTCATGAGCGATTGCGTCGAGTTGTAGGGACCACCCTTGGTTATCTCGTAGATCTGGGTGAACACCTGTGCGGCGCCGATAACGAGAAGCACGGTTACGAAGGTGACCGCTGCGCGAATCGACGGGAGAACTACGTGACGCCAAACCCGCGCTTCTGAGGCCCCGTCGATCCTGGCCGCCTCGAGCAACTGGCGGGGAATGCCATCGAGCGCTGCGAGGAAAATGATGAACGACCAGCCGACACCCTTCCAGATGCTGAGAAGCCAGATGACCCCGTTTCCCGTCCAGGTCTGGGCCGTCCAATCGATGCTCACCGTGTGGCCCGCGAAGAAGCCGACGACGGCGTTCATGACGCCGCCTTGCGAGGCGAAGATGTAGGAGAAGACCCAGCTCACTACCACCCATGAGGTGACGACCGGGATGTACACGGCTGCTCGCCAGAACATCGATCCGGGCAGGCGGTCGGTGAGGACTGCTGCAGCGAACAGTCCGATGGCCATCTGGACCGGCACCGTGATCACGATGAAGAGGAACGAGTTGAACGACGCCGTGCGCACGACTGGGTCGCGGAAGATCGCGGTGTAGTTCGACCAGCCGACAAAGGGATTCGACACGCCGGGAAAGATGTGCCAGTTGTAAAAGCTGATGTCGAACTGGCGGAAGATGGGGTAAACGGTGAAGACCCCGTAGACGACGATCGCCGGCACGAGCAGAAGGTAGGGCGTCGCCATCCGGCGGACACGGTACGAGCGGGTTGAGCGCCGCGAGGCGACACCCGGCAAGACTGTCGCCGAGTGTCGCTCGAGGCTCATTGCTCTGCTCAACTCGAGGAGGCGAGCGCTTTATTCGCTTCCTGGGACGCGATCTTCAACCCTGCGTCGACTGTGACCTTTCCGGCAAGCATCAGAGCCAGCTCGGTGGAGAAGTCGGTATCAAGCTGGGCGTAGCTCTCGGTCACTGGCCGAGCCCTCGCAGTGAGGAGCTCCTCGGCGAAGATCTTGAGAGCCGGGTTCTCAATCGCCTCGGCCGCGGAGTCCGTCTTGTACGCCGCCATGTCGCCAGCACCCGCCATTGCGAGCTGGGCAAACGGCGACTGCAGGAACTGCACGAACTTGATCGTGTCGGCCATGTTCTTGGCCCCCTTTGCGATGACGAGGTCCTCGCCACCGACGACCGAGACCGAGCCGCCTGGACCCGCCGGGATCAGCGACGTGCCGTAGCCGGTGAACTTGTTGTCCTCTGTAGGTCGTCGTAGCCCACGGACCGTCTAGGTACATCGCGTACTCACCCAGCGGGAAGCCCGTTTCGCCGCTGATCGATCCTGAGCCGCCGACCATGTCACTACCGATGACCCCGTCCTTGTCAAGCGTCACGAGCGTCTGGACGGCCGTTTTCGGTGTTGGCGCCGTCCATGTAATTGGTCGTCGTCGTCAGCGCCTTGTTCGTGAAGTTACCGCCGTCGGTCCAGACGTACGGGCCGACGTTCCAGATGTCGGTGCTGTCGACGCCGAGGCCGTGTTGCTGCTTGGACGGAATAGTCAGCAGCTTCGCGTCCGTAATCATCTGAGCCCATGTCGTTGGAGGCGAGAGATGAGCCGCAGCAAAGTCCGCCTTGTTCCAGAAGAAGACCTGGGTGTTCGTATCGTCGGGGAGCCCGTAGTAGCCGCCCTTCCAGTAGTTCGTCGACAGCGGGCCCGGGTCAGCGGCTGCCTTGATCGGTGGGAACCATGGCTGAGCCGATGTTTCCAGCAGCGTCCCCTCCGACGCGAGCTGGGGCACCCAGGCGATGTCAGAACGCATCAAGTTGGGTGGGTCGCCCGCGGCGGACGCCGCGATGAACTTCTGCAACATCCCAGCGTACGGAAGGGTGTCGTCAACTACCTTGATCCCCGGGTTCAGAGACTCGAAGCTGGGAATGACGACGCCGTTCATCACGGGTGTCTCTGTTACATCGTTGTAGGCGTTCCAGAACTGGAGCGTCACTACTGGCGTGCTGTGGGGCACGGTCGACGCCGAGCTCGCTGGCCCGGTAAGACCGATTAGTGTGCCCCCAGCCCCGATCGTGGCGACGGCGACAAGAAGTCGCACCGCCGTCCTCGTCTTCCACCTCGATGGATTGCTTGCTTTCATGATCACTTTCCCTTTTCTGGTTGATTCCTGATGGTCCTGGGCCTTGTGTTGCTGCTTCTTCCCTCCTTCTCCGCTCGGTGATCGCTTGTCTGGTCGAACATTCCTGCAATACGCGTAAGCGAATCAGTCGGCTGCCACTCGACCCGCCTGATACGTGCGCGTGTCCGCGGGGTCACTTTGTCGCCTCTTCCTCGTTGCTGGTCGGCAGAGTTAGCGCGTTTTCCGCGTGCGATCCGCCGAGGTCGTCGAGCGCTGCACAGAGCACCACATACATCGCGTGCGACCATGTGAGATCCCTCGCCGGGGGACCCCACCGGCTCACCCACTCGCGGTAGTGCTCTGGGTCGCGACGCTCCCCGCCGAATTGCTCGCCGAGACGACCTTCGTCATCGAAATGGCCAGCCACCCAGTCCAGACATCGACGGGCCGCGTCAAAGTCACCGACTGCTCGGTAGTGCCATCCGAGCGACGCCGTGAGAACCGGCCACGCTCCACCCCCGAAGTACGTATCGGTCGGGTACCGACGAAGTCCGCCATCGAGACTGAGTTGCGCCTCGATCGCCCGGACGGTCTCGACGAAGTGGTCGTCACCTGGCTCGACGAGACAGAACGGTATCGACAGCCACAGGATGCTCGCGTCCACGTCGTCACTCTGGCTCGACTTCACATAGCGCCCAAGACGGACGGCACTGCCGCGAACCCGGGATCGAACTGTCTCTGCACGCGTAAGAAGGTCCTTGTCATCCAGCAGTCGCCCAGCGGCCGTTAGGCCGCCGTAGACGCACGCCAGCGTGGAGGTATGCAGCGCGGACCCGCTCTCTTCCCAGACGTCGAAGCATGGGCTGAGGGCAAACGCATCCAGGTAACGCGCGACCCGCTCGACGGAGTCGAGCAAGTCCGGTGGGACCCCGTCCTGGCCGGTGCTGAGGAGGTGCTGCCCAAGAGCCCACAACCACGTGCCGTAACCGTCAATCTGGAAGTTGGGCCAGTCATCTGCGACATTCGAGCCATCGAGGGAGAAGCGGGCAGGCGGCATATGGTCTGGGTGAAGGGCCTTGCCTTTTTGATGCCAGTCGATGGCGCGGTCGATTAGGGCGCTGATGCGCCCTATTGCCCGGTTGGACCACTCGTGGTATCTGGCTGACGCCTGATGTTCGCCGACCTGGTCGAGCGCGTATGAGACGAAAGAACCATCGCGTAGCCAGCAATATCGATACTCTCCGAAATCCGGCGAAGCGACTATCGCTCCGTTCTCCTCTTGGTTGCGCAGCATGGACGTAACGCTCGAACGCATCATCGCTCTTGTGCTGCTTCGGCTCACTTGATTCGCCGTCGAACACAAGTCGTGTCCATGTCCGCTTCCTCTACCGCTCAGGACCGGATCGGTGCCAGATGGCATGGCTCTTCTCGTCGGGTTCAGGAAGGCTGAACGACTCCCGCAACACGAGCGTCGCGGCTCCGACAGCCCAAGCCTCATCCCCCCAGCGCTGTACCTTCACCTCGACCTGTCGGCCCAAATCAGCAAATGTCTGCTCTCGCACTGCGGTCACGACCGGGGCGAGGAATGGGTCACCGAGATCGGTTCCCTCTCCGCAGATGATCAGGAGTTCGGGGTTCAGCAGAGTGACCATGTTCGCGACTGCCAACCCCAGTTTTCGACCCGCACTGTCAAGCACCTCGAGCGTCGCTCCGTCACCGGCAGCGGCAAGTGCAATGAATTCATCTCTCGTCACGTCGCGCCCATGGCGCTCGCCGACTCGACGACGCATTGCGTCTTCACCGACCAGCGCTTCAAGACAGCCGAATCGCCCACATTCACACTTCGGTCCGCCCGGCTCGACGATCATGTGTCCGAACTCACCGCTACCCCCAGCCGCGCCTCGGTAGAGCGATCGGTCAATGACAATTCCGAGCCCGATGCCCCGCCCTACGCTCAAGGTGACGAAATCACGTGCTGTGAGTGCATCACCGGCCCACTTTTCCGCGACGGCGAGTGTGTTCACGTCGTTGTCGACCCAAACGGGCAAGCGCAAACGGCGCCGAAGAGGTTCTGCTAGATCAGCGTCACGCCACTGGAGCAGGTGGGAGAAATCGCACACGCCTCGTCTGGAGTCGATCACCCCAGACAGGCCGATTCCCACACCCAGGACCTTCGATCGGACTACTGAGGCGGCCCGCAGGACCTTTCGAGTCTCCTGCTCGATCGCCTGCAGGGCGGCGACCGGATCACCGACCAGCGAAGCCGACGCCTCCTTGGTCGCTATGACCTGGGCGTCGAGATCACAGATCACGGTAGTCAGACCATCGCCGCGCAGCTTGATCCCGATCACGTAGCCAGCTTTCGGGTCAACGCTCAGCAGTACGGGCGGGCGACCACCGTTTGAGGGTGCAGTCGCAACTTCGATGAAGATTCCACGCTCAAGCAGTTGGCCCGCGATCGTGGAAACCGTCGGGGCGCTCAGCCCGCTTTGGCGAGCGAGTTCCGCGCGGGAGATCGAACCAGAACGGCGAACGAGTTCGATGAGCAGGCTGACGTTGATATCCCGCAGCAATGCTCGAGAGCCCCGCAGCATTTGAGACTCCACGGGAGGGTTCCCGGGACCATCCGCGCCAAGGCTCCCAAGGGAAGACGGTGCCGTGGACCGGGCTTTGGACCGCATCTGCTCTACGGCTCCTCTCTCTGCGCGCATACTCTTTCCCGCGACTTACTGTGTTAAATTAACATAGTAAGTCTGGAAGTCAAGGTTGGTTTTGCACCGACCCATCCGTCCATGGGCAAGGAGGGCAGATTGGCTTTCCCAGGGCAGACCGCGCATCCGTTAGCGCGGCCGGTGAAGGAGGGAGTAACAGGAGGGACGCCGCTCTTCTCGTCCACGCGATCTTTCTTGCGCTGTTCACCTATGGAGCCGCGGGCGAGGCTCCCTCGGCAACACCGCCCAGGGCTTGCGCCCAAGGCTCCAGTGGTGTCTGGTTCTCGGCCGTCAATCACAAGGCTGTCGGAAGACGAACAACTCGTGAAGTCAAACGTCAAGAAAGGAAAGGCAAAGGATGTCCTGCTGCCCACGTCCATTTCGTCCGCTTCTTGGTTTCGTAACCAGTGCCGCGGTCGTCTTTACTCTCGTCGGCACGACGACGATCGGAGTCGCTGGCGCGTTGACAGCGCCCCGCAAAGCACCGACGCCCAGCATCACGGTGGTGCCCTCTAGTGATCTCCACAAAGGTCAGAAGGTCGAAATCATTGGGAAGAACTTCCCGCACAAGACAAAACTCGGCATCGTCGAATGTACGCCGCGGGTACTCAAGGATGATCCGGCAGCCTGTGCGACTACCCACCTAGTGCCCGTCACGACCGGCTCGACTGGATCGTTTTCCAAGACCTCCTTCCAGGTGATTACCGGCACGGTGGGGGACGGGTCATGTGGGACGGCGAAGAAGAACCTGACCTGCTACATCTTCGTGTGGGAGCCGAGTGTGCCTGGCACAGTCGACGCAGACGCCGCCATTGTGTTCGCGAAACCGAAGTCGTGAACACGCTGAGATGCTTGTACGGCGTCTGAACAAGTGTTGGTCTCGATGAGGTGCTGATCGAGTCCAACTCTTCCTCACCTGCCTTCTCGGCTTTGTGTCGCGAGCAGGCCGAACTGATCGGCCGTCTTGGCCCCGGTTATGTGGTGGGCCGGTCGTTGAGCACATACACAAGCTACGAGGGTCGCCGACGCGATCTCGTCGCAAGCCGGATGGCTTGCCCACTCGTGCTCACGGTCGACGAGGCGACGACAAGTCTCGGCGCGGCAGCCACGGGAAGTCATGCCGACTTGCGCCCGAAGGCACGACCGTGCCCTCGAAACCCGTCGTCAGCTCACTGTTGCGGCAGGGGCATTGTGACTCGTTTCTGCAACTGGTTCGGCAGCATCCGCTTCCCCGAGCGCCCGCCACACCCGCTCGGGCGTGAAGGGCGTCTCATGAAGGGCGACGCCGGTGGCATCGAGGATGGCATTGCGCACGGCCGGAGCGACGCCGACGACGCCGATCTCTCCGATCGCCTTGGCGCCGAAGGGACCCGACGGCTCCAGGGTCTGAACGAGGAAGACCTCCATCGAGGGGGCGTCGTCCGAACGGTAGATCCAGTACGAGCCGAGCCGAGGGTTGCCCACCTTGCCGTGCGCGTCAAGGACGACCTCCTCTGTGAGGGCATAGCCGAGGCCCATGAGAACTGCTCCTTCTACCTGACCGCTCGCCGTGAGCGGGTTCACGGCGACTCCGCAGTCCACAGCGGAGACGAACTTCCTCACGGTCACCTGCCCGGTTTCCACGTCGACCTCGACTTCGGCCAGTTGAGCAGCGAACGGGGATGGAGACTCGGTGGCGAGGTGGGAAGCCACGCCCATGATCTGCTCTTGTTCCTCTAGGTGGAGTGAGCGCATGGCGATTTCACTGAGCGACACGGACCGGCCATCGGGGGCCCAGGCCTGGCGATCGTGCAGCGCGACCAGCTCAGGGGAGTCCAACCCGAGGATGGCTGCGGCCCGCTCAGCGATCCGCTTGGCAACGACGGTAGCTGCCTTCTTCGCTGCCATGCCCGAGATGTACGTCGTCCCCGAGGCGTAGGCACCGACGTCGAAGGGCGTGAAGTCGGTGTCCGCCTCATAGACGATGATGTCCTCGAGGGGCACGCCCAGCACCTCTGCGGCGACCTGGGCGACGACCGTGTCGGCTCCCGTCCCGAGGTCGGTGGCACCGATCAGCAGGTTGAAGGAGCCGTCGTCGTTCATCTTCATCGAAGCGGCACCCATGTCAACGCCCGGGATGCCGGATCCCATGACGCAGAGAGCCAAGCCGAGCCCCCGACGGATCTCGGGTCGGTCGTGCGGCCGCTTCCACTCGGGGTCATCGCGCCGCTCCCAGCCGATGGCACGCAGCCCCTGGGCGACGCACTCATCCATTCCGCAGCTTGCCACCTGCGGCAGGTCTTCGGGGGCGATGTCAATGACGGCGCCCCTCTCACCGAGGCGGGGCGCGATGTCGAGCCGGTCGCCCAGGTGCAGCCAGTTCTTGCGGCGGAACTCGACCGGATCGAGCCCGAGTGTCCGGGCGACGTCCTCGAGATGGGACTCGAGGGCAAAGGCCCCCTGCGGAGCGCCATAGCCGCGCATGGCCCCAGCGACGAGGCCGTTCGTGTAGACGACGTCGCAGTTGAAGCGCTTTGCCGGGCAGTTGTAGGACGAGAGAGCGCGCAGTCCGGTGACCGAGCTCACGGTGAAGCCGTGAACTCCGTAGGCGCCGGTATCGCACGTGACCGACAGGTCTAGGGCACACAGCTTGCCGTCAGTCGTGACGCCCGAGCGGAAGTGGAGCGTCTGGGAGTGGTGGATACGGGACCCTTCGAACTCCTCGTCACGGGTGAGCTCCAGGCGCACCGGATGCCTCGTCGCGAGCACGAGGTGGCCGACGATGTCCTCGATGAGCATCTCCTGCTTCGCACCGAAGCCTCCTCCGATCCTCGGTTTCACCACCCTGACCTGTTTCACGGGCAGCCCGACGAGCGGAGCGATCATGCGGCGTACGTGGAACGGTACCTGCGTCGACGTGCGGATGACGAGGCGCTCGTCCGGGTCGAGCCAGCCGACTGCAACGTGCGGCTCGATGGCGCAGTGCGCTACCCGCTGCAAGCGGAAGGTGCCCTCGAAGACGCGGTCGGCGGCCTTGAGCGCTGCCTCCATGTCGTCAGTCGTGCTACCTTCCACATGCGAGCTGACGTTCGTGGTGGTGTCGACGATCCCGAGGGAATCCTCCTCGTCGTGAATGACCGGAGCGCCGGGATTTTTCGACTCCGCGGCGTCGAAGACGGCGGGCAGCACCTCGTAGGTCACTTTGATGCGCCTGCATGCCTCCTCGGCGATGGCATCCGTGTCGGCGGCGACTGCCGCCACTCGGTCGCCGACGTGGCGGACTCGGTCGTCGAAGCTCACCTGGTCCCAGGGGTACGGGTTCGGTGCGCTCTGTCCCCCGGAGGCGTACTTCACCCGCGGCGTGTTGCCGTAGTGCACGACGGCGTGCACGCCGGGAAGCGCCCGAGCTTCGCTGTCGTCGACGGCAAGGATGCGGGCATGGGCGTGCGGGCTTCGCAGCACCTTGGCGTGCAGGAGGCCCCGTAGCTCGACGTCGTCAGTGAACACGGGCTTGCCCTTCACGAGCGAGAAGGCGTCCACCTTCGGCTCGGACTTGCCGACGACCGCGGTCGCCGCCACGTCGGGAGACGGAACAATGCGGGGGACTGCGTCCGGCACGGTCTCCGGCGCAGGAACATGATCTTCGACACCGGTGTCGACGGCTCCGGCGGCGCTCGTGAGTGGACGGACGACGAGGGGAAGGAAGGGATCGGGTTTCTCGCCCCGGAGGACGGCAGCTGCCCGCTTCACCGCCTCGACCGTTTTCACATAGCCACTCTCTCGGTCGAGGATGCCAGAGAACGCGTCCCGGATCTGGGCTTCGGACGGATTCGGCTCCCGCTCGAGGAGGGCAATCGCCGCCAGCACCATGGCTCCGGCCGAGTAGCCCGACTGGATGGCACCCGTCTCGACGAGCGCTTCCTGCACAGGGTGGAGTTCGCCGCGGGCGACGTCAAGGGACTCGACCGTCGTGATGCCGTGGCCGTCTGCCTTGGCGGCGAGGAGGACGTCGCACGAGACGAGATGGCCATCAAGGAGGACCCCTGCCGCCCCGGTCTCACCTGTCTCGGAGCCGAAACGCACGCTTGTGAGCCCTTCACGGCGTAGCACACGCAGCAGGTTGTCGCCCGGCTTGCACTCGATCTCGCGGTCGACACCGTTCAAACGGAGCCGGATCGTGCTCATTTCACAGCCTCCCGTACTCTTTGACCGAGGATCTCGGCCATGGACTTGCGGTAATCGCTCGAACCGCGGAAGTCGTCTGGTGGCACCAACTCCTCCGTCGACTCAGCCAGCACGGGAGCCGTGGCCACGCCGGCGAACGCCACGAGGATGTTCCCCTCCGGGTCCCTGCGGGCCACCGCTGCGACAATTGGAGTGTCGCTTGGCGTGCGTCCGACGCGCGCGGCCGCGGCGTACCCGCCGGTCTCGATCTCGACGTGGGTGATGACCTCGCCCGCATGCCGTTCGGGATCGGCGAGCAGGTCCCCGAGCGGCACAACGGAGGCGCCACTTGAGCTGGCGATCCGCACCGACGCCCGGTAGACGAGGAAGGTGGCAAGCAGTTCGCTCTCGACCTCTGCAGTGGCAACACAGCCACCCACGGTGGAGAGCGTGCGCAGGCTGCTAGGCCGCTCGCGGCGGGCGGCCTCGCGTACTGCCGCGGGGACGTCGTGACTGTTGGCAAGGTCGTCGAGCGTCGTCGTCGCGCCGATAAGGATCTTGCCGTCGTCGCGCCGTTGAATCCCTCCCAGGCCGGCCGCCTGTAGGTCGACGACGCGCACGCGCCCCGATCCAGCCAAAGCAGCGAGCCTCGTGCCACCGCCCATGGGCACTGTTCCGGCCACCTCGAGCGCTGCCAGAGCCTCGTCCAGGTTCTTCGGCCGTTCGTACGAACTCACCTGCACCATCGCCTCGCCTCCAGCGTCGGCGGCCCATCATCGAGCCGCACCTTCCTAGTTAGCCATTCAACGCCGGCCAGCGGGCTGCCTGTAGGGGATAAGGACCTGTATGGAGGTCCGATCAGTCCCGAGCAGCGCCGTCATCGCACTATCGGCACCGGGGCGGTGCCGCTCGTCTTGATATCGAACAACGGTTCTCCCATAAGAACGGCCGGTCTCAAGAGGTTCTTTCGCTCTTGGTAGAGGACTCGTGTGAACGTTGATCCAAGACGGCAGCGCGAACCGATCGAGGAGGGAGGTCGCCGTCGACCTGGAACTAGCCCCGGACTCCCTCAGCCGGGGTGTCTGTCAGGTTTGCCCCTTCCTGTTTCCTTAGGCGGTGCCCGCCGGCCAGTTAGGCGCTGCACCTCCGGCCGTTGCATTTCCCACTGGCACGCCGCGTTCAAAGGTCTGTCTGCGTGCCCAGACGCCCAACTAGCGAGCAGTTAACCCCCGCGCGGGCGGGCGGCGTGGGCGTGGTATCCAGCGCCTCTTGGGGGGTTCCCCCGGGAGGCCACTCCACGCTGGCCAATGGACGCCGTCATCCGCACGCCATTCCCACCCGACGATGTGGTGGTAGCCGCGCGGCGGTTGCTAGGGTCGGCCCGGCTCAGGCGGCGTGGGATGGATTGGGCTGCTCGCCGACGTCACGGGCAAACGTCTCGGCGGTGAACCGCCATGCTTGCATCCCCTCCGGCCACCAACCGGGGACGAGTCCCGCCTTCAGTAGGAGATGGTCGAGGAATACCTCAGGCTCGGGGAGCTGCTCCCACATCGCCGGCAGGAAGAGTCCCTGGCGGGAGCCGGTAGCGATGACGAGGCCGTCGACCCCGGGGCGCAGCTGGTCGAGAACCTGGTGGCTAGTCACAGCCAGCATCGCTGTCAACGGCGAGAGCACCGACACTTCGATGCGCAGCCCGCAGTAGTCCGCAGGGCGCAGGCGAGGCAGCCGCGGGTCGGCGAAGGCGGCCGACCAGGCGTGACGGGCGGCGCCGTGTCCGAGCGGCTCGACACCCTCCATGCTGCCGATGCAGCCGTTGAGCTGCCCGTCGACCGTGAGGGTGACGAATACGCCGACGTGCGCGCGCAGAGCGCCAGGCAGCAGCGCGACCGGGGCGCGCAGGGCGTGGCGCCGAGAAAGCCGCCGACAATGGCGGCGTCGGCGAGGTCGAGCAGCAGCTCGCGCTCGGGGGGGGTCAGCATCATTCAGACGAGAGCGAAGGCGCCATAGCCCACCACCCTCTCCCGGTCACCGGCAGTATCGCCGGAGTTGCGCAAGTCAAGCTGTTCGACAAGCAGCTCGTCAGCACGACCGGCGCTCAGCAAGCCGCGGATGCCGGCGGCGCCGCAGGCGTCACGGTCGCCGATCTCGTCCGGTCGCCGGGCGACGATCGCGGCGGCGGTGCGACGGTCGTGCACGACGGCGTCGGCGTACCGGTGGAAGTGCGAGAGGTCGCTGCTGACAACTGTCACCGTCTCGGGACCACCCCAGACCGTATCGAGCACGGTGGCAACGTCGGCCGTCGCGCAGCGACCCACCGCGAGCGGCAGGACCTCGAAGCGGTCGATCATCACCTGCAGGAACGGCAGCTGGACCTCGAGGCTGTGTTCGTACGCGTGGGCCTTGTCATCGACGCTCACGCACCGCTGGGCGAGCGCGAGCTGACGTCCCGCCGCATCGACCGCGACGAGTCCGAGGGGCGTAGCGAAAGCATCCGCACTGGTGACCGCGATCCCTGAGGTGGGAACGTAGTGGCTGGGGCCGAGGAGCACAATCCGCTGCACTCGGTGGCGTGCCGCGCCGAGGCTCAGGTAGGCGGATGCAGCGACGGCGCCGGAGTAGATGTAGCCGGCGTGCGGCACGATGAGCGCCTTCGCGGCGGGCATCTCGCGATCCGGCCGGACGGCGGCGTTGAAGGCCGCGCGCAGGGCACCGTGCAACTCCTCCGGTGCCGCCGGATAGAACGTGCCGGCCACGGCCGGCGGGCGGACTTTCAGCGTGCTGGGGTCCTTCATCGGGCATCCTCGCGGGCCACTCGCCCGATGATCACCGGCAGGCGCATCGCACCCCACCCACCGGGCGAGCCGTCGAATACGCCGGGCAGCTGGGCACCGCACACCTGGCAGTGCCCGGTGTCGTCGAGACGGTAGGCGCCGACCACATACCAGTCGCGCTCGATCACCCGAGCCCCGCACGCCGGGCAGTAGGTGCTCTGCCCGTCGACGTCGTGCACATTGCCCGTGTAGGCGTGGCGCACACCGTTGGCCAGCGCGATGCGCCGCGCCCGGGTCAGCGTATCGGGCGGGGTGGGTAACCGGTCGAGCATCTTGAAGTCAGGATGGAACGCGGTGAAGTGCATCGGCACATCCGGGCCGAGATGCTCGACCACCCAGGAGGTCATTGCGTCGAGCTCGGAGTCGGCGTCGTTGAGTCCTGGGATGAGCAGTGTCGTCAGCTCAAACCACACGCTCGTCTCATGTTTCAAGTACTCGAGGGTGTCGAGCACCGCGGCCAGCCCGCCGCCACAGACGTGCCGGTAGAAGTCCTCGGTGAAGCCCTTGAGGTCGACGTTGGCGCCCTCGAGGTGCGCGTAGAAGTCGGCACGCGGCTCTGGGCAGATGTAGCCGGCCGTCACCGCCACCGCCTGCAGCCCAACGTCGTGGCAGGCGTCCGCCACGTCGCTCGCGTACTCGAGGAAGATCGTAGGGTCGTTGTATGTGAAGGCCACGCTTCGACAGCCCATCGACTTGGCCGCGACGGCGATCGCCTCGGGGGACGCGGCATCGCCAAGCGTGTCGATCTCCCTGGACTTGGAGATGTCCCAGTTCTGGCAGAACCGGCACGCGAGATTGCAGCCGGCGGTGCCGAAGCTGAAGATCGACGATCCCGGCAGAAAGTGGTTGAGCGGCTTCTTCTCGATCGGGTCTACACAGAACCCGCTGGAGCGGCCATAGCTTGTCAGCACGATCTCGTCGCCCTGGCGCTCCCGCACGAAGCACAGCCCGCGCTGGCCGTCATGCAGCTTGCACGCCCGCGGGCAGACATCGCACTGCACCCGCCCATCGTCCAGAGCGTGCCAGTAGCGGGTCGGCACCGTGAACACATCCATCATTAGGAGTAACCGCCTGAGCCCCAGGATACTGCTGCCAAAAGAAGAATACGGCTGTGTCGAGAGCAATTTCCGGCGGGAAATCCTGCCGTGTCCCGCGGCCGTGCCGCTGGCCGAGATCATGGAGACGGCCGGACGTTGTAGGGCGTCCGCTTCCGACTACCGGCGTGGGAGGCGGACGCCGCACGTTTCGGTGTGGGCGGCACTGGCGAGGCTCGTGAGTCTGCCGTGACTTCGACTTATCGATTGGATCGCCAGTCGATGTCGTGATGACGAAGCAGTCGGCCGAGAGTCCGGTCATGCCGGCTGGAGGTTTCCGGCCCGGGAACCGACCTGGCCGATCAGTGACTTGGCCGATAAGTGACTTGTCGGAACTATGACGATCGAACTGGTTCTGACCATAATGCGGTCACATAGGGCCAAACGGCCCTACCGCAGGAATTGCGAGGAGCGCAGCCTTGCTTATCAGAAGTGAAATTTGCTGGAGAGGGGGCGCAGTGTCCCAGAACCCGCTACAGATGACCGCGCCTCTTGGCGAGGGAAACCCGCGCATGCCTGAGGACGTTGCCGCTCTGGTTGCCAACCATCCGCTGCTCGCTGGGCTGCCGGGCGACATGGGCGCCCTTGTTACCGGCTGTGCCCGTAACGTGGCCGTGAAACAGGGAGAGTTCTTGCTGGTCGAAGGCGAAGCTGCAGACACGCTGTACCTATTGCGCAGAGGCTGCGTGACTCTGCAGACACACGCTCCAGGCCGGCCGCCGATAGTGATCGAGAGCCTGGAGCCCGAGGCGGCGCTCGGGTGGTCGTGGCTGTTCCCCCCTATCGCTGGCAGTTCGATGCGCGTGCTGCCGAACCAGTTGGGGCGATCGCGGTGGACGCCCACTGCCTTCGCTCAAAGGCGGAGGCCGACCCAGTCTTCGGCTACGAGCTGATGAAGAGGTTCGCCTCGGTAATGCTGGCTCGCCTGGATGCCACGCAGTCACGCATCTTGGAACTCTATGGGAGGACGTGGTCGTAAAGAGGCGTTGATGGCGTCTGATGTGCAAGAGTCGGCACAGGCCGTCGCCGCCACCCAGGAGGAGGTGGAGAAGGTCCAGATTGTCACGTGGGAAGGCGTCGACCCTTCAGTAACTGAGCAGCGGGTAGCCCACCGTGGCGCTACGTACCTGGCGTTCACGAAGCCTAGCCCTCACTTTCGTCGGACAGCCGGCGAGGAACTCCTGACCGGGAACCGCCTCGCTCGGGTCGTCGGCGTGATGGCGCTTGAAAGTAGACGACATCGTGAGCGTCGTCCGAAGACGGCCGCGTCCGAACGACCTGCTGAGACCGCCCCGGGTTCGTCCGCTTACGAGATCTCTGGTCGGGACTCACGGCTCGCCACCATACGGCTCGCAAACATACCTAGCAGCCGACGGGCACTTGGCGCCTCTGGAAAGTGTGAGCGCTCGTATTGGGTCAGCCCGAGATGTCTGACGACATATCGATTGATGCGGAGCGCAAGCAAATCGTGGCAACGAGATACCGCGCACGCTGCCGACGCGCCGTTCTAGTCCGAGGCGTTCTCGCGTCTCGTAGACTCCCGCTGATGCCGCAGTCTGAGCGCCCGCGTCCATGCCAGCAGGCGTGACCGGCCAGGTTGGGCCAGCGGCTAATCGCGCTACTGTCCCGCCTGCATACACCCGCCTGATTCACCAACTCAACAACCTGCAGGCCGTCTCAGACGAACGTGCCGCGCTGGTAGAAGCGGCGCTGTCGGTGTGGCGCAAACCGGGCTTCGATACTCTGGCGGCACTATCCGAGCTCCACTTCGAGCCCTTCGACTACCAGCTGAGAGCAGCCAGCGTCGTCCTCAAGCAGATGAGCGGGCGGGCGATCCTCGCCGACGAGGTTGGGCTTAGCAAGACCATCGAGGCCGGGATCGTCATCACCGAGCTGAGGCAGAGAGGACTTGCGCCGAACGTCCTTGTGCTGGCTCCGACTGGGCTCGTCGGGCAGTGGGGCGAGGAGCTAGAGCGTAAGTTCGGTTGCCCGACGGTCGTCGCCTCCCGAGATGGGTGGCGAACGGCGGCAGTCGTGCCCGAAGGCTCGCTACTACAGGAGACTCCGATAGATGCTCCGCTCACAGGTGAGCCGGAAGCCGTGGTGATCGCCTCGTTGGCGACAGCCCGCCGGGATCCGCTGCGCGGCCGGCTCTCATCGCTCGACTGGGATCTAGTTGTCGTCGACGAAGCCCACCGCATCCGCAACCCGCGCACCGCCTCCTCTCTGCTGGTGCGCTCGCTCCGCTCCCGCTACCTGCTGCTGCTGACTGCGACGCCGGTGGAGAACCGCCTCGACGACCTGTTCCAGCTCGTGTCCCTCGTACGCCCCGGCCACCTCGGCACGACAGCCGACTTCCGGCGGCGGTACGGCGTCACAGAGCGCGACCCGCGCCCTACCACCGAAGGCGCGGACGCGGATGTCAAGAGCCGCTCGACCCTTCGGAGCGCCGCCGCTCGTGCGGAAGCAACCTCAGAGCTGCGTCGCAGCCTGCGCGACGTGATGATTCGCCATCGACGCAGCGAAGTTGCACGGATGCTGCCGAGGCGTCTTGCCGAAACAGTCATAGTGAGGCCGCTACCGGCCGAGAGAGCCCTTTATGCCGAGATCTCCGAACGTGTGCGTGCCGAAGCGCGTGCGGCCGGTCCGGGCCGCGAAATGGTACTGAAGACAGTGCAACGGCTCGCCGGCTCGTCGCCGCTGGCTGTGGCACCGACTCTCGAGCGGGCTGGCTGGTGGGATCTGGTGGAAAGAGCCAAGGCAGCCGACGGCTGCGCAAAGACGGACGCCCTGGCTGGATTGCTCGATCGGCACCTGGCGGCAGGCGAGAAGGTCATCGTGTTCACGTCGTTTCGCGACACGCTCTCCCACCTCTGCCAGTGGGCAGCCTCGACCGGTCGGAACTGGAGCGCCTATCACGGCAGCCTGTCACGCCGGGACAAGGACGCCGCCATTGCGGTATTCGAGACTGAGACCGACGTGCTCTTCAGCACGGAGTCCGCTGGCGAGGGTCGCAACTTGCAGTTCTGTCACGCCATGATCAACTTCGACCTGCCTTGGAACCCGATGCAGATTGAGCAGCGCCTCGGCCGCATCCACAGGATCGGACAGACGCACGACGTCGTCCTGACGAACATGGCGACCCGAGGCACCCTGGAGGAAAGCATCCTGAACCTCCTGCATTCAAAACTCAACCTTTTCGAACTCGTTATCGGCGAGCTCGACATGGTCCTTGGCCGCATCAGCGACGACTTCGTATTCGAAGACGCTGTGTTCGAAGCTCATGTACGAAGCGACGACGAGGCCACACGGGCGGCGCAGATTGAACGCCTCGGCGACATGCTCGTCGAGGCGCGCCTGGCCCACATCGACAGCCGCTCGCGGACTGACGAGCTCGTCGCCACCCTCGAAGGCGACGAGGAGGCCGAGGGCGACGACGATCGGCCGAGAGTGAGGCCACGGTGACGGCTGCGGCGGCGCTTCATAGTGGCGTCGATTTCTTCGCAGCGTATGCAGCCACCGAGGGAGCCCTCGTCGAGCGACTCCCAGAGGGTGCAGTCCTCGTGCTACCGGAGTCGCTTCAAGCCGCCTACCGCTTGCCTGAGAGCCTCGGTCTCACAGAGGACCCCGAGGTCGCGAGGGAAGAAGGGTACGTGCTGCTCGCGACCGGCCATCACTTACTGCGAGCCGCGGCCCAGTCGGTGCTGCAGCAGGGCGACACCGGCCACTGTCACCTGCCTTTTCCGCCCGGACCCGCGCTGTCGCCCGCCGTGTTGCAAGCCCATGCTCGGGAGCGTGTTCACGCCGACCACGGACGTATCGACATTCATTCCCAGCCGAGCGCCTTCTACTTAACCGTCGTCCGGGTCGGTGCCATGTTGACATTCCGATTGTCGATAGACGAAGAGCTCCAAGAGCTGGCCGACTGCTGGATGTTGGCCGACGGGAGCGAGCTACCGCCTGAGCTCGTGAAGCGGTTGTCTTCGTCGACCGTCGAACCCGGTCCCGCTCCGGGAGCTAGTGCCTGGACGGGAGACGGCGTGGCGGCGGCCGACTCCCATATCCGCGAACAGGCGACCGAACGGGCGTCCGAGCTCGCCGCGCAAAGATCGAAACGCCTCGTCGCTCAGCTTGCCGTCGTCGACGACTACTACGAGGGCATGCTCGCCTCAATCGACCAACGCAGCGCCAGCGCGACAGAGGATCGTCGCGGCTTGCTGGCCGCGCAGGCCCACGCGACCCGCGTCGAATGGGAGCGCAGGCGGGCTGAGGTGACTGATGAGATGATGCCGGTGGCCACTGTCGACCCGTTTCGGCTGCACGTCTTCGGCGTCCCCGCCTGGCGGGCGTCGGCTGTGGTCAAGCGAGGCTCCCGCGCCTACCCGCTCGACCTGGTGTGGCTACCTCTGGTCTCGGCCTTTCTGCCGCCTGCATGCCCGTCGTGCGGTTCGAGAGCGACGCTCGTGGCCGGCAAGAGCGCGCTTGGTTGCCGGAACTGCACGCGACCCGAAGCGACACCTGAGCCGGCCGTCTCCTCAGTCGCCTCCTTGGAGGTGGCCGCCTCGCAACCGCCGGCGTCGTCTACGACTCCACCGCCATCCGAGGCTCAGCAGGGGCGTGCACGGCCAACTCCCGCTACAAGGGCGGCGGCGGATGAGGCGCCTGCTGGCAGCCCGGCCGCCAAGCGAGCTTCAGGTCGCGCCACTTCGAAGGGCTCCTTCGGCCGTGTCACCCCGAAAGGCGGTGCGGCTTTGAGTCCCGACAGGACGGGCGTCCGCTTGGTTCGCCTCATCTGGGAATCGGTGCTAGACGACGCGCCCATGAAACAGAGTCAGCTCGTGTCGTGGTCGCCGATGGCCGCTCTTGTCCGGCTCTACGGCAGCGCTGGCCCGGCTCTTGCCGTGGGGATGCATGATACCGAGGAGCCACGGCGATTCGTCTCGGAGACGACAGTCTTTCCGGCAACCGCGGTCGCGGAAACAATTGGCTGGCTCGAGACATCACGTGGGCGCGAGCTGCGTTTCGTTTTCGAGTGGCGTTTGGACTCCGGCCGCCTCCTGTCGATCGGTCCATGGAACCTGACGTTGGTTGGCCCGCTTCTGTTGGGGGGCTATGGCGAGGTCGCGCGGGCACGCAACGCGGATCTACTGGTGGCACCACCGTTCTCGCTGGCACCGCTCGAGCCGGCTGCTCGTCTGCTGCTCCGGCAATCCAGCGAATTGCTCGGTCTGGGTTTTGCGTCGCGGTGCCTAGCGGCCTGGTGGTACCTGCTCGAAGGCCCTCCGGCCGAGGACCGAGAAGACAACGTCGAAGCCGGGGACGTGCTAGCGGCCGCGGTCGAGGCGGTAGTAGCCCGCCGCATAGGGCTACGGCTCACGACCAAAGCCGCGGCGGAGCGCTATGGATGTGCCCTCACCGCAGCACGAGCCGAGGTAACGCGTGTGCAGGCTCTCGTGAAACACGCACCGGCATCGGGCTGGTAAGAGGTTTCGTCGGACAGTCCTCGTCGGCAACTTCGATGACCTCCATCCTGGACGATTGCCCCATTGCAGCGCCTGGGCAAGGCTCGTCAGATCTCTATGAAGAGGGGCCGGATGTCAACGGTTCCCTATAGCGCAAGCGATACTCCGACGCGCCGAGCCGGGGTCAAGGCGCCTCCCGAACCCGTCGACAACAGATGGCCGCCACGCGGGAGAGCCTTGACGCCGGCGATGCCGGACCGGCCGCCGCCAACGATCATGGGCTCCTGGCCGCAGCTCGCCTGCGGCCCTTAGGTGCTCTCTTCGTCGTTCCTCCCGTTGTTGGTTCGAGCGGTGCTCAACTCTCTATCGCCTGCTCTTGGCAAGGATGAGGGCAATGGGAGGTTCGCTCCGGTAGCGCAATTAAGAAGGGGGCCGTCATGCGGCCAGATCTGACGCGGCGCCTGCCGGAGCGAACGGCTTGTTCGTGGTCAACATCCACCAGATCGCCTCGGCGAGGCGGCGGGCGATGTCGACCCGGGCGATCTTCTTGCCGCGCTGGCGGCCGAGACGGGTGCTCGTTCTCTTGTAGCGCTCTGCGTACACAGGATGCCGGGAGGCATGGGTGGCTGCCTCGATGAGCGCCCAGCGGAGGTACTTCGGGCCGTTCTTTCTCAGGCTGCCGCGGTGGTCTGATTCACCGGACTGGTAGACCCGTGGGCACAGTCCCGTGTAGCCGCACAGCTTGGTCGGGCTCGCGAAGCGTTCGATGTCGCCGATCTCGGCTGCGATCGTGTAGCCGAGGACATGTGCGATGCCCGGGGCGGTGCGCAAGAGGGGTACATAGGGATGATCGGCGCCGTCGGCCACGAGCTCGTCTTCGATCTCGGTGATCTGGAAGCTGATCGCGTCGATGAGCCGCAGGGAGGCCTCGATGTCGCTGAGCCAGGGTTCTGGGAACTCTAAGCGGGCGAGGAGTGCTCGGCCCTCGAAACCGAACAGGTCTGAGACCGGACGAGGGTGGCCGAAGGCGAGCAGGCTCGAGTGGATGCGGTTCTTCAACGCTGTGCGGTGGCGGACCAGGTGAAGCCGGAAGCGGGCAAGCTCGCGCTCACAGCGCACCGCCGGGTCCGGGAGCCAGATGGCCGGGACGAGGTCGCGCCGGCTCAGCTCGGCCAAGACGTGAGCGTCGATGCGGTCCGTCTTGCAGGCGAGAGGAGCGAGGCCCTTTACCTTCTGGGCATCGGCGATCTCCACCGATCAGCCGTAGAGCTCCAAGGTGTCGTGCACAAAGCGAGCCCCGTTCATCGACTCGATGACGGCCATGACCTCCTCTTTCTTGCCGTAGCTGCGGGCGACTGAGCGCACGAGCCCTCGCAGGCCGTCGAGATCAGGAGGTGCCGTCGTCACCTCGAGGGTCGTGCCGTCCTCGGCGAGAAGATGGACATCGAGGCGGTGCCTTGAAAGATCCAGTCCAGCGTGCAACATGTGTGTAAGGCCTCCCTTGGTGGTTGGGTTTCGGTGACATCAACGCTGTCACCGAGGGAGGCCCCTCTTCATGGCATTCAGACGAAGGTCTCGTTCGCCAAAGGTCACGAGCCTGACCCGAGCCGGAATGACTACCACTTTGCGGCAGACGCAGATCGTCGCCGCCACGTCCGCAAGACCGCCAATCAGGCCAACCGACCAGGAACTATCCGCTGGTCTTGTCGTTA
>CAWILM010000015.1:0-56865 GCA_963836935.1 uncultured Acidimicrobiaceae bacterium | reverse complement strand
CATGGGTCCGAACTGGAAAGCGGACCTGCCCCAACGCTCGATGAAGCGAGAGAGCGGTGTGCTGGTGAAGTCGCGACTTCCCGTTGGCTACGAAGTGCCCGGAATCAGGGGACGCGAAGGTACTTCTGGCCTCTCACACGGCGGCGATCGCCACTGGGCCACCGGCGTTGGCAAGCTTGCGCAGGTTGTGACAGACGAGGTGGAGCATCCATTCACCCCGCGCCCGCTCGAGGCCGCGGCAGTCGGAGATGGCCAGCGTTCTGTCGGAGCTTCATCTGGCCGAACACCGGCTCGACGATCGCCTTGCGCCGGGCGTAGTCGGCGTTGCCGGCCTTTGTCCGAAGGCGTCTTGCCATACGTTGCCTCGCTGTCGCGGTCCTTGGGGATGCGCCCTTTTGGCGTGGCCATGACACGCTCGTCGTGGCTCAGCCTGCCCGTGGCAACCAGGACATCGAGGTTGCCGCCGGCGAGTGCTTCGAGGTTGTCGTTCGAGCAATAGCCGGCATCGGCTAACAGCACCTTGGGGTGGTCTTCGATCCCGGCGAGTACGAGCCGGGCTTCCATCGCCTCGATCATCGGGGTCAACTGGTCGATGTCAGTGGCTTGCTGGGTGAGAGCACCGGCGAGGACGACTTGGGACTTCTCGTCGACGACGGCCTGTCCGCTGTAGCAGTAGTGGAACGAGGCATCGGCGGTCTTCATGATGCGCGACTCGGGATCGGTGAAGTTGCGCTGGGCCTTTGCGGGCGGTGTCGCCTTGTCTCTTGCCTGTTCGATTACTTGGGTGATCTCGTCCTGGTCGGCACCGGCACGCTCGGCCTTGCTCGCTGCTTTGGCGCCGGCGCGTTCTTTGGCCTCGGCCTCGATGGCCTCCATGGCCTCACGCATCTTTGCTATGCGCGTCCGCGCCGGGCGAGGCCTCGGCAGGTACCTCGTCGCCCCTGTGGTCCACACCGAAGGCGTCGTCCTCTTCCCGGTCGATTGCCTCGGCCTCAGCGAGGATCTCGCCCACCTCGGCCCGGAGCTGTTCGATCTTCTTGTTCATGTGGTCATAGCTCATGGCCTTGTGCCTGCTTGCCGAGGCTCGCAGCTTGGTGCCGTCGAGGGCGACCCGGCCGAGGGAGACGAGCCCGGCTGTTGCGCACAACACCAGCACCTGGGTGAACAGGTCGTCGAGAGCGGTGAGGTGGCGGCGGCGAAAACGCGCGATCGAGCGGTAGTCCGGTGTGGCGTTGGCGCTTAGGAAGCGGAAGGCCACGTCGGTCACACAGCGCCGCTCCATCTCGCGCGAGGAGGTCACGCCGATCGAGTAGCTGTAGAGCAGGAGCTTCAGCATCATGCGCGGGTCATAGGGAGGTGCCCCGTCGGCCGTCGCATAGGAGGCGTAGATCACCGACAGCTCCAACAGATCCTCGACGGCCTCGGAGATGAACCGTGCCTCATGGTCTTCGGGCAGCCAGTCGTCCAGGCTCGGGGGCAGGAGGAAGCACTGGGACGGGTCGTAGTGGCGGAAAGTCTTGGCCGTCACCGCAGAGGGCGTCGCCGCCGTCTTTCGTGGGCCGACCGCTACCTCGAACAGCTGGTCGTCAACTGTGACGTTCTCCATGGCACAAAGTCTTGTCGGTACTCGGGGAAATCGCGAATTTTCGCCGCATCACAGAGATGGGAAGCACGCGTGGCTAGTTCAGGGGGTTCTGACCCATGCTCCTAGTGCTCGACATAATCCAACATGTCTAGTGGGATCACTCATACGGGCTCGGATCGAAGTCACGACCGACACCGTGGAGCGAGACCGAGCGCAACCTCTCGGCGTCGGGAGGACTCATCCGGTAGCCCGAGATGAGCGCCTCGGCGGCAACGATGCTCGGCACGCGCCGGCCGGCTTCGAGGTGGCACAGGTAGCCGGCGTCGACCCCGGTGAACCGGGCAGCCGTTCGAAGCGACCACCCGCAACTTAGCCTCGATCCACCGTCCGACCCCGGTGAGGTGACTGCTGGGCCCTGAGTTGCTGGATTTTGGCGGCATCGCGACTACCTATCGGCCCGTGTCCGAGTCGGGGGCGTGTTCGTTTCGCCTGTCACCGATGGTGCTCGTGCTGGAGATCGCCGGGCACGCCACAAGCGATCTCGGTGGGGGCTGGTTCAGGTCCGGAGCGCGCAGAGGCTCTCGAAGCAGGCAGTCCACTGCTTGGCCCAGGGCCAGTTCGTCGGCAAGTGGAGCCGGCGCCGTCGTGCACCGCGCGTCATGCGACCCGGAAGGTTGAGGAACCGCCGTCGGATCGTCTTGGAGACGAGCGGTCCGTGGATCTGAAGCCCGAGTGAGCCGAGCCAGCGGATGAGGTTGTGGGCGATCGTCGCGCACACCGTCCAGGCGCCATTGGCGCCAAAGCGCCCCGAAGGGCAGTGCGAAAGTCCCGATCCCTCCTTCAAGTCCCTGATCGCGAGCTCGACGACGGCGTGGCGCCGGTGGTCGGCGTCGAGGAGGACGGCGTCGCCCACACGGTCGGTGATGAAAGCGTGGTAGCGGAAGGTGGGGAACAGCGCCGGCTGGGGATCGGCGAGCTTTGTCCGGCGCACGACGAGGCGATGCCCGTCGCCATAGGTGGTCTCGGCCACCCACGCCTCGCCGGCATCGGTGTAGTCGATCGGGACCCAGGCCGCTTCGTCGATTGCCTCGATGGCCCTTTTCACCGCTTCGGTCTGCCGTGCGGTGATCGAATAGGTGACACCGTGGTCCCGGCAGGCCTTTATGACATGGCGGGAGTAGAAGCCCGCATCGGCCCGAAGGCTGATCGGGCCGGTTGACCCCGCACGTCGCACACGCCCGACGAGCTCTCTGACGAACCGTTCCGCCCCTCGGCCCGATCCGGCCGATCCGGTTCGGAACCGGACGTGGAGGACCTCGCCCGTATCTGCACGCGTGCCGACCAGTGGGTGGTAACCGAGGACGTGGGTGTAACCGAAGGCGGCACCTTGCTTGTGGTCCCCGTGCACGGGACAGATCGTCGAGTCGAGGTCGATGGTCATCGGCTCGGCACCGGGCCCCGCGCCAAGCGACCACGCCCGGGTGAGCATCGCCTCGGAGAGCTTGTCGAGCTGGCGGACGTGGCCGAAGCTGAAAGCCCGGAGGAACGTCCCGAGCGTCGAAGGCGCCATCACCTTGTGGGCGAGAACTTCCACGGTCGACCCAGACCGCAACACGTCGGCGTCATCGATGCATTGCGCGCCGGCGACCATGGCGTGCACGAGCGTCGCGACCCGACGTCCTGGGAAGGGATGGACCTCGACCAGCTCTTCGGCAAGAACTTCGAGACCGAGCATCTCGCTCAGCACACCGACGAGAGCAAGACCCGCATCGGCGACGGCGCGGTCGTCATCGAACATCACCGACAGGCGCGACGGGCTGTGAGAAAATGGCATCGAAAAGGTGCCTTTCTGATCTGGCGAATTGCTTCTTTGGCGAGTCCAATTCTCCCTGATCGCGGCACCTTTTTCGCGGATGGTCAGGCTATCAAAGGCCTATCTGGGCGGTGGTTCCAGGCTTAGGCGTGCCTTGCGGAGGGACTCGGCGACATTGGGGTCAAGGTGACGATGGGGCTCGTGTTGTCGAAGGGGTTCGGCGACCGAGACGTTGTCCGTGGGTCCGGCCGTCATCGACGAACCGATGAGTGCCTGTTGTCCTAGCCATGGCGGAAAGGTGGCGTTGTCCCTCGCCTGTCCCGCGGTGTCTCGCCCGTCTGGAGGATCGAGCCGGGTCACCCCGCCTCACCCTCAGCCAGCGCTGCCACGACGAGCTGCTCTTCTTCGAGCTGTTCCAGACGGCGACGGGTCGTCTCGACGCAGGCGGGATCGAGGTCTCCGCCGAGGAAGCGTCGGCCTTCGGCGACAGCGGCGAGCGCCGTCGTGCCTGAGCCACAGGTCGGGTCGAACACGACCTCGCCGGGCTCGGAGACTTGGCGGATCCAGTGTTGCACCGGCTCGACGGCCTGCTGCCACTTGTGAAGCGGGCGCGTGTCGGGGCCTCCCTGGCCTTCGGCGAAGTAGGCGTCGTGAATCCACCTGCGGGGCTGAAAAGTGCCGGCCGAGAAGAGCAATACGGATCGGTGACGCCCGTTGATCATGAGAGGGTAGATCTGTGTGTGCCGGCCTGGTAGCAGATTGACCCCACTCCAGACGTAGCTGAGGCCGCCCTTGGCGAGCAGCTCCATCTCGCGGTCGAGATGAACGTGTCCGCAGTAGATAGCGGCGAGACGGCCCGGCTTCAGAACCCGCAGGGCCAGGCGTGCGAGGTCTTCGAACAGCGGTATGCCGGCCTCGTCATAAGGCGGATCGACTACGAGACAGTCGATCGAACCGTCCGCCACGTCGGCCCACACTTGGCGGAGGTCGCCGAGGCGGAGTTCGTAGGCGGGACCCTCGATCTTCGGTGGGACTGTGGTGGCCCGGAGCTGGGCGAAGCGGGCGTCTCGTGCCCGCTCCTCGGCACGGGAGAGCCCGAGGACGCCGGAAGCGTCGTCATCGAGCGCCTGGAGCGCCTTCGCGGCTCGCCTGGCGTCCCGCTCGGACTGCACGAAGATGGTCGGCCGTGGGCGTCGTGCCGGATAGGTCCCGCCCCCCTGGCGCTCGATGCGATCGGGTTCTGAGATTGGTAGATCCTTACCAATCTTGAGGTCGCCGAGAACGGTCGGGTGGCTCACGCCTACTGCCTCTCCAATGCGCCGCAGCGACCAACCGTGCCCTCTTAGCCTCGCAGCGACCTCGGCCCGCTGTTCGCGGCTGAGATGGCGTCTGAAGAGGTTTGCCGCGAGGACAAAGGCAACCCTGTCGTCATCGTTCGCGAAGCGGACCACCTGCTTTGGGTAGTCGGGGACCTTCACGCCTTCGGCCCGCAGCTCCGTCCAGGCCCGAAGGCGATGGTGACCCTCGATCACCTCACCCGTGTCCTCGTCGATCACGACCGGCACGAGCACTCCCTGGACGGCGATGTCAGCCTTCAGGGCTTGGTACTCCTCCGCAGTCAGCTCCGGGAGGAGCTGCCAGGTCTCATGAGACATGGATTTGTCCTTTCTCGATCTTGTTGGTTCGCGAGCGCCTCGGCCATCGCCTCGTACTCGCCGCCCACGTATGGACGGGCGAGGATGAGGCGCCCGACGTGGCCTGCCGTGTCCCATGGCGGAGCGAGGAACTGCCTCCTGATCCTCAAATGCTGCGCGCGGCGGCACAACGGGTGATTTCGGTGCACTTGGCCTGCAAGTCGGCAAATGATTGCTACCGATGCCGTGAACGGCGGGTGTCGCCTCTTGGCCTTAGAACGGCGGCCTTCCGATTTGTTGCAACATTTCCATGACAGCTATCGCCTGCTGATTCGGCGGTGGCTCTGGCGCCACGCTGTTCCAGTTGAACGGCTTCGGCCTGTCGGATGGTTCGGGTGTAGGTGGTGGTTGGTACGGTGGCGGAGGCTCATAGGGCGGCAGCTCCTCACCACAGTGTCGGCAACGGGAGAGGCCCACGCGATTAGGCGTGTCTCTGCCGTCGGGGCAGTGGTGGAGGGGGGCTAGAGCTTCCAGCCACTCCTTGGCGCCAGATGAACCGCTGCCCGAGTAGAACGCAAGCAACAACGCGTCCGCGTCGTCTGGTGAGCGCCCGATCCGCTTTCGTGTCTCCTCCTTGCGTTCCACCTTGATCCGGCCGGAACTATCAGGTGCCCACCGAGGAGAGGTCAACTGGGCAGCGGTCGCGTCGTCGAGCTGTGACAGGTCCCAGGCGCCGTTCTCCGACATCGTGCGGCCGACCTGCCACCACAGCTCGTCTCGCAGTTTCGGAAAGCGATCAGAGCGATGAGCACCAGAACCGACCATGACGCCCACGATCTGGGCGTGGTGCTTCTTCTCCGCGCGCAGCTCATTCAAGCGGTCGGTGACGCCCTGGCCAATGCCTGTCTTGTCTATCTTGACCCTGGTCGCGCCCGTCTCGGAGATGGCGTCCATCACGATGCCGACGAGCGTCATCGTGTCGGGTGTCTTCACTCGCTTGTAGAGCGATGCGACCGGCCCGCGTCGAACGATGACAACCGAGTAGTCACCGCCGGCTCCGACGTCGACGCCCAGTTCCACGGGTAACAAGGTGTCGTGTGACTGTTCGGGCAGTCGACACTTGGCAACTGCCGATGGCCTGACAACCGAGTCGTCGCAGTCCTCGGGAAACTCGCCCTCGACCTTGGAGGTCCAGATTGACGTGCCGGGTCCGCAGCCGTCGGCGATCAGGTCATCGAGGTAGGCCTGGCTGACGAGCATGTCGAGCATCTCAGGCGGGACGGCTTCGCCCGTGAAGTTCGGACTGTCTGCGGCCCTGATCTGTAGCGTGCTCCAACCGGAACCGGGCTGACAGACCTTGGCGAAGTACGAAGTCGGGTCGTCCGGGTTTCCCACAGCGAGAATGCGACTGCCCTCGTTGGTCACGAGAGCACCTGCCGCTGTCCAGAGCTGCTCGGGTATGCCACCGGCCTCGTCGAGGATGACAAGGACGTAGCGAGCGTGGATTCCTTGGAAGGCGTTGGCGTCGTAGTCGGCGGGCTTGCGACCGTACGCGACCAGCTCGTTGCCGATCTTCCATTCCCTGGTCAAGATGCGACCGGGCAAGGGCGGATTGGCTTTCGGAAATGCTTTGTTCACCTCGCGCCAGAGGATCGCCTCGACTTGTGGGTTGGTCGGTGCCGTCGAGACGACGAACGCGTCGCCGAGCGGATGAGTCTCGATCCACCAGGCGATCAGGCGGGCGGCTGAATACGACTTTCCGACGCCGTGGCAGGACCTGACGGCGGTACGACGGTTGACGACGACCGACTGCATGATCTCAATCTGCTTTGACCACAAGGTCTCACCGAGCCTGTCGGCCACCCATGCTGCGGGATCGCGCAGGTAGGGTGATGGTGGCTTTGTCGGCGGAGCGAACTTGTCGGCGAGCAATGCGAGCGATGTCATGTCAACGCCCTCAACTTTGCTCCCAGCAACTCACGGGCTCTTGTGACTTGCTGGCGTTCGAGCCCCATCTCGTTGAGCACCGCGATGACGGCCGTGAACATCAAGTCCGCCTGCAACTCGTCAATGCGCACGAGGCGTGCGTCGAGATCGAGCCTGCTCATTTCAACTAACAGGCGCTGCGAGCGATCGACTGCACGCTCATAGAGCCGGATGATCGCACGGACCTCTTCTGCGCCCGTGGCGTCGTAGGTTTCCAATGTTTGAAGCTTCGCCACCTCATCGCGGAAGATGTCCTTGAAATAGAGGACCTCAGCGGCAAGCTTCGAGAGTTCTACGACCGGATTCACGACCGGCTGATGGTCGCCCTCGCTGAGATTCTCCAGCAGGACCAAAGCCTTCGCCTCCGTCGCTTGTTCGAGCTTCTTCGCCTGGGCACGTGGCGAGCGACTGCCGTGGAAGCGACAAACTGACAGCCCCGGCTCGGCGCTGTTGCCACAACGCTCGCCGGTTTGTTTCGAATGAGCGGTGCACTGTCTCGGGATCGGTCGCCCATCGTGCTTGAAGCACCTATCCGAGTCCGGCTGGGCGTTCCGGCGACACTGCTCACCTGTAACTCGTGTGATCGCCGTGCACTGAGGTCTTGGTGGTCTCTGTTCAGCCACCATGCTCATCGGTCCTCCGCTTTCCCAAGAGATGGTCCGTGGTTGCTGAAGACTTCGACAACGGCCTGCTGATTCTGCTCAGGGTTATGGCGAGCCACGAAGATCTTCATCTTCCCCCTCCTTGTTGGGGCTCTAAAGGGTCACGAAGAGCGTCGAGTTTGCGCTGACGGGCACGTTTCGGTGCGGTTGATGACGTCGTGCGGTCGGCGCCGGCCGTAGCACTGGACAAGGATGCCGGCGTGTCTGGCGCCAATAAAGCGCCTCGGGAGCAGGAGCGGCTCGTTATTGCTTGTTCAGCTCACGCTCGGCGATGTTGCGCACACTCATCGGTGACCAGCGCTCGGCTCGCCGCGGCCGGTGTCCTTCAGCGTCGAGCGTGCCGGCGATCTCGCGATATGACGCCCCGCACTGTCGCAGCTCGATAATGCGACAGATTGTTGCCTGCTCGTCGTCATCATCCGCCGCATCTCGATCACGTCCTACGCCGTTGCCTCGCGTGCCGAAGCGGTACGAGCCGACCGCATGCTTGCCTGTCGCCTTCTTGGCGGCGCGACCGTCGCGCATCCGCTTGGCGATGAGGCTGCGCTCAGGCTGGGCGACGCCACCGATGACCTGTCGTACGAAGGTACGCATCGGGTCATCGGGATCATCTTGAAGGACTTCGCCGGCATCAGCAGTGAACACAGCGGCACCGACTCGCCAGGCAATCTGCAAGATCGCCTCTTGCACATGTAGGGCTCGTGCGAGCCGGTCGAGCTTGGCCACGACAAGTCCGGTCGCCCTTGGTGGCGGGCGGAGCATGTCAAGTACAGCGGAAAGACCAGGACGGTCGATCGCTTCTTTGGTGCCGCTTACGCCTGCATCCTTGTGAACTGCGACGATGCGATGGCCGTTCGCCTTGGCCCACGACCGGACGGCCTTCTCTTGCACATCAAGCCCATAACCGTCCTCGGCTTGGCCTTTCGTGCTCACTCGCAGGTACGCCACGAGATCCATACTGCGAGTCTAATCCTCATCTACCTGCGATGTAAAGCATTTCCAGGAATAATGTACGCCACGACGATTGTGGATAACTTCCTGGCGTGCCTGCGATAACGCTTCACCTCGGCTTCCACCAGAACGTTCTTGCGGTTCGGGCTCGGGATGGCGCGTCCATGCGGTCGCCGCGGGTGTGAGGTCGATAACGCGGTCAGCAGGTCGGTCGGCGGTCATGATTCGTCCAAGTCGGCAGCACTGAACATTCTGGCAACATCAGCGTCGGAAAGCGGTGGCTCGGCCGAGGATGCCTCTTCGTAAAGGTGCTGGTCGTGCTTGGGTGTGACGGGGATGACGCGGTCTCCCATTACCCCCCAGGAATCGCCCCCTTGAGAGTCAATGGGAAAGGCCGTCACCCGCGTCACCGCTTGTTCAGACGAGGACTCTGCCTGCCCGTTCACGAGAGCAATTCCGCTCCAGTAGCGCCCCTTCTTGGCGCGCTTAGCCTGAGCGCCACGTGCCTTTAATCGCTTCGTGACTAAACTCCAGTGCCCCGGGTTTTTTACTCCAGCGTCGACACACCAAGCTTCATGCGCTGCTATCAGCGTTGACGACAACACTTCGCTGCCTGGGCTGAAGATGACGACATCGGCCAGGAACTGACCGACCGTGTCCTCACTGGCCCGGTAGTCGTCGGTGGCAACGCGGACTTCTTCGGGAGGGTTCATGCCGTCAGCGAGGTAGCGACGGGCGCCTTCCACGAGCCATCGGAGTATGCCAGGAGCCTCGACAACGAGCTTTTGGCCCAGATGCTCGTCCTGCTCGTCAGCCGGGATGGTCACTTCCCAGCGGACAAGCCGTACACGGCGCCAAATGCCCTCGTCCTCGCCTTCAACCTCGCCTTCGTCCTGAATGTGGGGGCGGTGGTTCGAGAACATCACCAAGGTGTGGTTCGGCATGAAAGGCCATTCGTCCTCACGCATCCGGCGTGCTGCCAGCTGGTCGCCGCCCGTCAAGTTCTTGACTTCATGTGCGTTCAACCGGTCAGTGACTGCCGTCTCGGAAGCCACTGCCAGGCGAGCGCGGAACAGGCTCGCCTTAACCGTCGCGTGCTGCTCGTGGTGCGAAACGACAAGCAGCGACTTGTGGGGAGTGACGGAGTAGGGACCAAGCACGTGCTGCAGCGCCCCAAAGAATTTTGACTTCCCGTTAGCGCCACCGCCGTAGTGGACAGAGATGGTTTCCGTCGCGTACCCAGTGGTACCGGCACCAGCTTCGACCTGGAGGTAGTCGCGCATCGTCGGTTTCGGCTGCCAGCGTTCGAGGCAGGCTTGCCACAATGGGGCTTCGGCATGGGGGTCATAAATGACCGGGCACTGTTTGGTACAGAGGTCCCCCGGGTCATGTGGACGAAGCTCGCTTGTGCGCAGGTCGATCGTGCCGTTACGAACGTTCAAGATCTCCGGGTTGGCGTCAAGCTCCTCGTGGTTGACAATGACGCCAGGAATGCCTCGGGCCAGGCGCACCATCGCTGCTAAGGCGTTCCCCGACTCAGCGCGGACAGCGGCGTTGAATATTTGCCTCCGCTCGTCCTTGCCCGTCAGCCCTGGCACCATGGCCATGAGTGCCCGTGGGACAGCCTTGGCAGCCTCGGTCACTAAGGCATCGTTGCCATCGATGATCCACCGACCCGATCGGTAGACGATCCATCGCCCCCACTGGTGGACGTAACGAACCTGGCCTGCTGCGTGGTCCACGAATCGTTGCGCATTGCCAGTATCGGTGAGCCGGTAGCCGTCTGGCGCGACTCCAAGGTCATCGTCACTATGCCCGGTTCCCCTCGGGCTCGCTGATGTATAGCCGAAGCGGCTAGTCGGGAATGACCCGCGCTCATCTACAGGCGGCTGGCTGTTCTTGTCGCTCATCTCGGAGCGTTCCCACAATTCGGTCAGTTCGCGGTCACTCATGAGGGCGGTCATGCTGCGACGCTCGCTGCATAGCCAAAGGCACGGACGCTTGCCGCCCCAAAGCGAGCCATCAGGAACGACCCGAAATATTCGCTGAGCACGACGCGGGGATTGGCGTCGCTCAATGCGTCGGCTATCTGTGCTCCGAGCTTGCGCGGCATCTGGTGGACCAGTCGCCACAGTGTGGCGCAAAGCTCCTCGTCCTCGACAGCTCGACGATGTTCGGGCTCAGAACGCTTGAGGTCGAGCAGGTGCGCGAGGTCATCAGTGGTCAGCTCGTCTACTGAGACGACCACAGAGCCGCTGGAAAGGTGTGTCGGCGTACTCATCGCTCGTGCTCCGCTAGCAGCGCCTGTAGGCGCGGCGGGTCGATCTTGTAGCACGGGAGCGGCTGGTCGTTGTGCAGGACGTAGAGCCTCTCAACCTCGCCGGCACGGTGCAGTTCGCCCAGGCACGTTTTGACCTCTGAGCGATCCTCATAGGACTCACCGGCGATTTTCCAGGCGGCGTTGGCGCCACTGTGCCAACCGGGGTCTAGCTCGGCGATTTTGGCGACCATTGACCAGTCGCTAATGACTCTGATACTATTCACGTTGCCCTCAATGTCTCTTGTCGAAGTCAAGTAGTGGGGATGTGCGGGAGCCCGGCGTTCCAGCGTCGGGCGTTTCTGTTTGTCGTGATAAGAGGCCCGCGACGGAGCAGGAGGCGGGCTACCACTTGCGGGGGCGAACTGTGCCGCTGGCGATTCGGCTGGCGCGGCTGCTACAGCAGCGACTAGCTCGCGTACGGCCGCGGCGATTTGAGACGGGGAACCGTTAAGGGTGACCTCGACAGGCAGAGCGGACATGGGCACTTCATGACGGAAGGTTTGAAGACGATCACGCCACGGCAGGCGCGAGGCGTCGAGGTCGAATAGAGCTTTATTCCTGTTAATACCATTATACAATGTGGCCCTGTATTCACGCAGGTCAGCGACACTTTCGACCAGGGAAAATGCCTTTTCCCACGCTCCGTATTCGCTCTCTTCGCGGCGTCGGCGCACCCATATTCGCCAGTCGAGTCCTTGCGGACGACCATGCTTCTTCCAGTCCCGATAGCACGCGTCGCACTGCCAGATGTTCTTGAGTGGTTTACGTTTGAGACAGACGATGCAGCGGAACTGGTCGACAAGCGCCGCGTACTCTTTGCACGCCTCATGGCGACAACGGTCGACTTCTTTCGGGCTGTTCCACCTCGGACATGGTTTGACTCTCTTAATGCAATGGTGCAGGTATGCGCGTTCGACCTGGATTTGTTCGGCGCACGACTCACAGACGCGCCAGAAATAGCGCCAAGGCTCAGTCTCGGGAATCGGCGCGCCCAACGCGTGCCAAGCGGTCGGGTTTAGACCTTCGCAACGCTCGCACCACTGCCGCGGGCGCGGTGGCACCTGTTCATCGGTATCGCTTCGGAGGTAGAAGGACCAGGGAACGCCGCGTTCGTACTTGACGCGGCTGCGCTGGCGTCGTTTGTGTGTTTGCTCACGAAGTCGACCAAACCGCTCAGGCTGAAAGTCGCGGCCGATCGCCTCGGCGTAGTGCTTGCAGTCGTTATGGAATTTGCACAAGCCATTGAGGTAGGCCCCGTCAGGGCATGTCTCAGTGGCGCCGCATCTCGCCACGGTGGCTACCGACCAAATCGCGCTAGGTCGTATTCGTCCAGGCCGAGGATCTCTTCGCAGTAGAACTTGGCGTCAGCGTGGAACTTGCACAGCCCATCGAGGTAAGGCTGGGCCGGGCAGGTCTTGACGGCACAGCGGTAAGCGTTCGGCTTGGTGATCAGCGGCCACTCGGCACTCACGACAGCGAGCCGGTGTTCATGCCGAGCAACTCGTCAACGCGACTACGTGCGAAAAGGATCTTGCGACCGACGCGGATGGGCGGCACGGCAAAGGTGCCAGCCTTCACTGCCTCGTAAATCGTCCAGGGGTTACTGTCGAGTAGTGCTGCGATTTCGGGAACGGTCAAGACGGCGGATTTTGATTGTGAAGCGTTGTCCTGCCTGGCCATATTTGGCCTCTCTCCGGCTGTCCAGAAATCGACGGTGGAAGACGGCGCGCTTAGCGAGGCGTGAGAGGCGAGGAGGTCGCTTGGACTGTCGGCTAATTAAATTAGGCGACCGCTGCCAACACGTCGCATGAGAGCGCGACGCGCAGGCGGTTCGGTGCCCGTGCTGCCACAGGATGAGACCTGAGTAGTTCGGCTGGGGGAGCGATGGCCGTGGGAGTCCGCTGACGCAGATCAATCGACGCGGCAGCGGCAAGTTCGATTTGGCGGACTAGCCACTTGACAAGCTCCAAGCCATGATCGCTGGGGACGTACCACGTCCACTTGATCGTTGCCCACCGTCTCGCCGTCGCTTTGTCGATGGGGTACAGGTCGCGAATGAATATGCGACGGATACGATGCAGACGCCAGGCTTTTTCTTGGCGCAGCTGATAGCTCAAGCGGGCGACAGTGAGTTCGGCCTCGGCGCGTGCAGCCTCGGCGCCGTCGTATACGTCAGGCTCGAAATCGTCGCTCAGCGCTGCCCCCTCATTACGACAATGAAGGCTAATGCCAGCCGTGTAGTTCTGTCAACCGCAGGCGGGTTGGGGCTAGCCGAGTATTGCGCTGCTCAGCCTCTCGCCAGCCTGTTCGCTCATTCCGGGCAGGACGTGGGAGTAAATCGCATTCGTGATCGTGGTGGAGGAGTGCCCGAGCAGGTCGCTCACAACCTTGGTCGGAACGCCAGCGGAGAGCATGAGCGTCGCGGTCGTGTGCCGTAGTCCGTGAACGGTCAGACGAGGCAGGCCCACCTTTGCGACCAGTGCATCGAAGCGGCGCGAGATGCTGTCCGGGTGCATCGGGCGCCCGCGACCGTCAGCCATGACGTAGGGGTCGGTCCTGTTCTCGTAAGCCTCGGCTGCGATCTCGGCTTCGACCTCTTGTGTGGCTCGCAGCTCGCGCAGCTTGGTCACGAGCATGTCGTCAAGGGGGATCGTTCGTCCGACGCCAGACTTTGGGAGTGACTCGATCACCTTCGCTTTGACAACGACGCGGGCAACCTTGACGGTCAGGCGTCGGTTGTCGAGGTCGACGGCGGACCACCTGAGCCCGGCCAGCTCGCCACGACGCAAGCCACGCGTGATCATGAGTGCCCAGCACGCGGCGAAGCGGTCATCGGCTACCGACGCGACGAACTGGCGCGCCTGGTCGACGCTCCACGCCTTCACGGTCCCGGCAGCGTCGCCCTTGAGGCTCGGCCGGTGGAAGTCGCTCAACGGGTCGACCGTCACGAGCCTGACCGTTGGCCGCGCCGCCCATGCCGTGGCAGCCTTCAGCGTGCCGACCGCTGCTTGCCGTGAACGGGCGGACAATTTATCTGTTGCCATCGCGCCGACCATCTTGGCGACGACTCCGGGCGTGAGCGCTTCGACCCGGAGACCGCCGATCCGATCTTCGACCCACTTGGCCGCGTACTCGTGATAGGCGATCGTGTTCGGCCTGAGACCGCCTGAGCGCTTCACGGGTAGCCAGTGGTCCTCGAACAGTTGCGTTACGGTCACGCGCTCGTCACGGCGGAAGGTGCCGCGCTGTACCTGCGCTAGTACAGTCGTGAGGTGCCTTTGCGCTTCCGCCTCCGAGGTGAAACCGCCCTTGCTCTGTTGCTGGCGCTTGCCGGTGGCGGGGTCGATGGTGAACCAGCAGGCCGTGAAGGTACTTCCACGCTGGCGGATCGTCCCCGTGCCACGGGGGCGACGCCTTGGCTCTGCGCTGGGCTTTCGCCCTCGGCGGGTCTGAGTTGTCATGCCCCTATCATAGTTGACACTTTGTTGACAAGCAACCACTTGACCGCACGATCGGAGGTGCTCGCAAGCCTTCTACCAGCACTTTAACACTACGGGCTGTGGCGCAGCTTGGTTAGCGCGCTTGACTGGGGGTCAAGAGGTCGCCGGTTCAAATCCGGCCAGCCCGACAACGGAAAGGCAGGTCAGAGACGTGATTGTTCGGTCTCAGGAGCGCCTGTCTGGCGGATTACCGGAACGCGATCCGTAACTCCCGTGGGTTGCCGCCGTGGGTTGCCGCTACCTCCAACGGGCAGAGCAACAGAACGACGGTTATCCGCAGTCGTTCTGGAGAATGCTTGTTTGAACAGGGCCTTCACGCCGTAGACATGTCGCTGGCGTAGCGGATCCGTGGATGCGGGCCTCATTGTTCACGGTCGGGCTCGTTGTCGGCCAAGAGATCTGGCGAGCTGGTCGCGCAGTTTGAGGTTCTCCGCGCGGAGCTGGGCGAGATTTCCGCGGGCAGTGTCGAGCAGCTGACGAAGCGACTCTGTGGTGGCTCGCTGATTCGCGTGGTTGCCTGACGGTCGCGACGTTTTGGTCCGGAGCCGGATAATCGCGTCGCGGACATCGGTGTGGCGGTAAAGCCAGGCTCTCGACACCTCGGCCGCCTCGGCGACGGCAATGAAGCTGATCGGCTGTCCCGACCGCTCCAATTCCTCGATGGCTTGGTTGGCCCGGGCGATCCTCTCGTTGTGTCGGTGGGCAGCCGCTTGGACAAGGAACCGCGAGTTGCCGGCTTCAGCCATGGTTGTCCTCGTTCGTGTCGGGGAGCGCTTCGAGGGCAGGGATGATCCGATCGAGACTGGCTTGGACCTGACGGAGATTGCCGGCGAGGCGGAACTGACCGTTGGCATCGGCCCGGGCGATGAGACGCCGGTTGGCGGTGGACTGGCGGCGGTGGATGTCGAGGAACGTGGGGGTGGTCTGGAAGTCGGGACAGGTGAGACAGGCGTTGGGGTGCGGGCAGTCCTGCTGAGGAGGACGTCCGCAGAAGCCGTTCGGGAGGCTGTCGTGCACGCGCGACAGGTTGTGTTTGACCCACTCGGCGGTCGCGGTGGGGGCCTCGGGGTCGTAGTTGAGGAGGTCCCCGTCGGTGTTGACCCGTTGCTGTTGGTAGCGGTCGAAGGCCTCGCGGATGGTGCTGTCGTGGATGCGGGCGTAATGGGCGGTCATGTTCGGACTGGCGTGGCCGAGCAGCTTTTGGACGACGTGCTGGGGGACGCCCGAGTTGATGAGCCGAGTCCCGAGGGTGTGACGGAACTGATGGGCGGTCGCCCGAACCGCCTCGCCGGCCTCGTCGCGCAGGTCGATCCGGCGCTCCCATGCCGCCCGTTGACGGGTGAAAGTGCTCTGGGAGTAGGGCTTGGAACCGTCGAGGTTGTCGACCATCCCGGGGAACAGCCATGGTGTGCCGGCCGGCCAGAACCCGGCGATCGTGGTCTTGCTGTGTTCGTATGGCATCCGCCGCTTTCGCGCTCAGTGGGATGAGCTGTTCGGCGCTCACCTTGGTGTTGTCGAACCGCAGGCACGGCCAGCCGACGCTGTCGTCGATCATCGGGTTGAACTCGAGGTGACAGGCATCTCCGACCCGCAGGCCGGTCTCGATCAGCACGAGGACGAGGTGTCGTGTAGTCGGGTTCGCGATCCGAGCGAGATTGGCGTCAGACTCGAGTTGGTTCATCACGAACTCAGGGATGAACCGGGCGAGCTGCTCGTGGTGGAAGGGCAGCTCCTCGACGTGGATGACGGCGTTGGCCGACAGCCGCGGGAGCCATCCGTGGCGGTGGCAGGCGTCGAAGAAGACCCGCACCGTGCTGAGCGACAACGCTCGAGTGCTCGAGGAGTAGCTCCTTGACACCAGCCACGACAGGTAGTGCTCGAGGACCGGCCGGGTGATGCCGGTCTCGTCGTCCACTTCGGGATGGGCCTCGGTGAGGAACGCCGAGAAGCGCGCCATGGCCAGTGCACAGGCACTGATCGTGGGGAACGCGCACCCCGTGGCGAGGCGGAGCTGCGACCACCGCTTGACCGGATCCGAAAGCCAGGGCTGGGTGATGGTGTCGAAGCGGGCGGCGGTGCGGCCTCGGCGGGCAGGCACACCGAGGCGGCGCGCGTCCCAGTGGTCCGAGGCGTACTCGGCCTCCACCTCTGCACCCCCGCCGTGAAGAAGCGTCGGTCGGGGCGCTGGCGATGCAGCTGCGACAGCGGCGCCGGGGCTCACCGTGTACTCCTGGCTGCGTCCCACACGCCGGCCCGGGTGAGCGCCTCTCGGATGTCAACGGCGTCGAGATGGACGTAGGTCTGACTCGTGGTCGTCGACGATCGGTGGGTGAGCAGCCGGGCGACCACCTCGATCGGCACTCCCCGGCGGATCAGGTCGGTGGCATGGGTGTGGCGCAACATGTGGGCAGTGAAGGCGATCCCGGTGCGATCCTCGATGCGGGCGATCATCTGGCGGACCGTCGAGTAGTACAACGGGCGTCCGAGCCGACCGCCCCAGAGGTTGACGAACACGTAATCCGAGTCGAGCTCGCCGTACTCCTCGTGCATGTAGTCCGAGTACAGACGCACCAGGGGCGTCGATGTCGGGATCACCGCCTCGGTCCTCAGCTTCGCCCTCGCCCCATTGGCATTGTCGGGTCGAGCCACGATGTGGATCTCCCGCTTGCGACTGACGAAGTCGGAGTGGCGTAGCCCGAGCGCCTGGCCGACGCGCATCCCCGTCTCGGCCAACAAGGCGAACAGGAACCGGTCGCGCAGATGCTCGCACGCCGCCAGGATCGCCACGACCTGTTCGGGCTCCAAGGTGCGCGGTGAGCGGCGGACCACCGTGAGCTTGATCGGCCTCGTCGGTATCGGCCGGCCTTTCGTCACGTGGTGCATGAACGGCTTGTAAGAGCCTCGCCCCACGCGCCGCCAGGCGACCAGGTCCGCCGCCAGGGCTACACCGGCACGGGCGTGGTGGTCGTAAAAACCGAAGAGCGCCGCCAGGTGCCGGTTCACCGTCGCTGGCGCGCGACGACCGGTCCCTGACTCCAGCACGATCACGTTCTCCGCCGGGGCCCGCAGCCACGCGACGAACCGGGCCACGTCCTCCACTCCCGCCTTGTCCCAGCCGGCCTCGGTTCTCTCCAGGAACTCGAACCAGAGCTTCAGGCTGAGGGCATAGGCGCGCACGGTGTTCGGGGATCGCTCCAACGCCGTCAAGTAGGCGAGGAAGCGCTCGATCGGCTCTATCACTGCGCCGTCGCCAGCCAACACCGTCCACGACTCGATCTCGGTGGCCGGCATCACGACACGCTGAACAAACACGCGAGCTCCCTCGGGTCAGGCTCCACCCGAAAGAGGAACGGTCGTCGGAACGTAGCCGCGAGGTGTGACACCGCCGACAGCAGCGACGCACTGCGGATAACTCGTCTACAACAGCGTCAAAAGTGCGCGAACGCTACGCCGGAGACACTCCCAAGCGACTGTGGATAACGACGGTTCCGGCGCGCTCGCGGCTGTTTGCACCCTAGTTACGACGATTGTCGATCGCGGTCGCGGACCGCGAGATCTGGGACACCTGTCTTTCACTGGAAAGACATCCATTTTTCACCGGAAGGAAGCAAACACCCATTGCAAGGCGCGACGTCATGGTGTTAACTGGCAAGTTTCCGGGGCGCTCCGAAACTCGGGGCGGAGGGGGGAATCCGATGTCTGTTGATGACCAGATACTGACCGATACCCGCGACATGCTCGCGGTGCACGCTGCGTTCAAACGGGCCTTTGGGGACGCGCCGAGGCAACTCGCCTCGGCGGACGACGGAGACACTCAGCGAGCTCGGTATCTTGCCGACTACCTCGGCGAGGTGCTTTGGCTTCTACATGCCCACCACGACGGCGAGGACGAACTCTTGTACCCGCTGCTTTCCGAGCGCGCTCCCGAAGAGCGAGAGCTGTTCTCTCGGATGGAGGCCCAGCACGCCGCCTTGGTTTCGAGCATTCAAGCCGCCGAGAGCGCAGCAGAACGGTTTGGGAGATCGGGTTCGGTCGTCGACGGTCAAGCTCTCGCGAGTGCTTGTACGTCGCTTTGCGAGGCCCTCGTCGAGCACTTGGACCAAGAAGAGACGGACGTGCTACCGATCGCCGCGCGATGTGTGTCGCCGCCGGAGTGGGGGACGCTACCGGCGCACGCGCTCTCGCACTACGAAGGCACTCGAGTTTGGCTTCCCTTCGGGCTTGTACTCGAGGCGATGCCCGACGCCATGCGGGAGGACCTGCTCGCCCACGTTCCTTCGCCGGTGTCTCAGATGTGGTTCGGCGGCGGATCCGATGCGTTCGCAAACGAGATGGCAACGATCCGAGGCAGCGCCGTCTGACTTCTGAAACAGGACCAGCGTGAGGTCTTTCACGAGAGGCCACCGCAACGTCACCGCTAGGTGACGATCGAATCTCAGGCGTGCATCGTCGCGCCAGATAATTGGCAGGGCGCTGCTCGGCCAACCGCGCCCGTAGTCGTCGATCGGTGTCCGCCGACGGACCTGGCGCGACGCGTCTCGAGAAGCCAGATGGATCAACCGTGAGACCGAGATGGTGGAGTCCGGCCACCGGTCAGGACCTCTTGTAATGCCAGCAGACGGTCGGTACCCTGCTCGCAATACGGCAGCCGGTCCCGGCGCTTGGAGGGGAGCGCCAGGACCCTCGGGCCTCCCCTCGGTATTCCCGCAAGCCGGGAGGTATGCTGCCTGCAGGCTCGAGTTCCGAGGGGACACGGATCGGGTGCACGGCCTCGTGCTTCCCTCGCAGGCGACAGGCGTCGTGCACCCACTCGTCTCCGCGGAGTGGGTCAAAATACTCACCCTTGCCGCTCATCACGCTCGAGTGAGGCTTGTAATGTTGCCTCAGACCGGCGCCTGGGCTCGCGGCGAGGAGCGCAAACCAGGCGCCGTTTCCGCGACAGCGCCTCCTACTTGAGTCCGAACATCCTCAGGAGCCGACCCGTGGCACCCATGCTCTTGCTGCACGCCCTTCGGCGCACGACGCGCTTGGCGTAGCACCCGGACCGCGACTGGCAGCGCGGGCGTTGTTGCTGAGACGAGCGGCGCGGTAGAGGGTGCTCGTGAGGCTGCGCACTGGCCGTGGTCTTCAAGCCCAGTTGCGCACTCGCGGTCCGCGTCGCACCCCAGGGCCGTTCCGCACCCGGGTCTTCTCGCCCGGGACAGAGGTGAAGATCGACTTCAGCTTCAAGCACAGCCGTGTCAAGCAGTACCTGAAGGGAGGGAGGGCACTTCGTATCGAGACCGTCATCAACAAGCCCAGGGACATCGGCGTGCTCGCCCGGCTCGAACACCTGGGAGAGCTGGTCGAAAAGGGCCATCAGGTCAATCGCCGTCTGCTTATGATCGAGCGTGCCGGCCAGGGCTGTGCCATCGGCTCTGCGCTCTTTGCGCGCATCCACCAGCCCTACATACGCGAGGGCCAACGAACCGGAGCCCTGCGCTTCGGGGATCAACGCGCCATGGCCCTGGCCGGTGCACTCTGCCTCGTCGTCCACGCTGTCACCGGCTTCACCAACAAGAGACTTCGCGGGCAGGTGGCCGGACTCCTCGGCAAGGACTACAGCTCTTCGCAGATGAGCTACGACCTGCGACGGCTATGTCTGCACGGGTTGATCGAACGACAAGCGGGAGCCAACACCTACACCGTCACCCCAGAGGGGATCCGAGTCGCCGTCTTCTACACCAAACTGCACGCTCGCCTGCTCCGTCCCCTCCTCGACGCCGACCAACCCCCTGCACCTATCGAGCTTCGCCAGGCTCTCGCCACGGTCGAGCGCGTGCTTGGCGACTACGTGACGAACGCGCGACTTGGAGTCGCGGCTTAGAACTTGTCACAAAATCCAGAGGCCGATGGACCACGAACAACTAGGTCTGGACGAGCTTCGGCGTCGGGTCTCACGTACGCGAATCGGCGGGTGCTGCGCTTTGCATCATTGGACCCTCAGCGGAAGGGTCGAGCACTCACCCAAGGAGCGTCCAAGTGAACGAAGACCGAGTCAACGACCGAGAGTCCGGAGTCCTGCCCGGACGCAAGCTCCGTCAGAGCTTCACGGCCCACGCGGCAGGCATAGTCGGTGTGGCGGCGCTGGTCGTCGTGGGGTCGATCGTCGGCGCGGCGGCGTTGAGCGGCGCGAACTCGTCGCCCCGCCATGCTGTGACCACATCGCATGACGCCTCGGCAACGACGCCACCGACGATCACCGTCACTGGCACGGGGCAAGTGGAAGGCACACCCGACACCGCCGCGTTCAACATCGGCGTGACCACGACCGCGCACACCGCTGTGGAAGCACTCGAGGGGAACAACGCCCAGGTGGCAACGCTCGAGCAGTCTCTGGAACAGAGTGGGGTCCAGTTGAAGGACATGCAGACAAGCTGGCTGGATCTCTCCCCCAACACCACCTCGAAAGGCAGGATCAGAAGCTTCACCGCCGATGACGAGCTCACCGTGACGATGAACGACCTCTCCAAGCTCGGGGCAGCTCTCGACGCCGCTGTGACCGCGACCGGTAGCGGCGTCACGCTGGATGGCATCTCCTTCTCGATCTCGAACCAGTCGGCACTGCTTGCCACCGCACGCGCGCGCAGGCGATGCAGGCGGCCAACACCGAGGCGGCCCAGCTTGCTGCCGGTGGGGGAATGACGGTAGGCCCGATCGTCTCGATCACCGATCAGGAGAACGCCGGTCAGTACGTGTACTACAACGGCAAGGCGGCCGCCCCTGTGGCAACCGGCACGGCGGTACCTGTGCAGGCGGGCCAGCAGCAGATCTCGGTTCAAGTCACAGTCGTCTACCAGCTCGTCGCCTCCTCTTGAGCACGTTCCTGTAGCGCTCCTCTACTACCGACTGTGCTATCGAACTGCTCGAGACTGCCTGTCAGCGGACGTGATGAAGGCCCGAGGAGACGTACGACGCACCAGATCTGACCTGCGTAAACGTCACTGGATGACACGCTCGTCAGGGCGTACGACAGACTGGGGGTCAAGAGATCGCCGGTTCTAATCCGGCCAGCCCGACCAAGGGGCAGACGTCAGCGGGCGAGCCCCAGCCCGGTCGTGCCGGTAGGTGTGCTTGCCTGCTTCGTAGGAAGCCTCGGCCGGACCGCCGCGAATGTCGATTGAGGGTGCTTGAAGGCGGCGAGGCGCGCCGACGACACCATGTTGGCGGGCGGGTAATAGGTGACCGTGAAGTCGGCCGCCGCGGCAACGCCATAGATAGCGCTCGGCGAGGCTTCGATCGCTCCGTTCGCTACCATCTCGATTGCATCGGAATACGGTGGCTCGGTCCAAGTACCGGACGGAACCGTCAGGCCGAGCTGCGTGAACGTGACTGACCCGAAGTCTGCGAGGGGATAGAGCCCGTTTGAGTTCGGGATGCCGGGATCCTCCGCTATCCACTCGGCGGAGGTGCCCGCACCGTCGAAGGACTCCGGGGACGTGGACGCCACGTCGGTCGTGACATCCTCGATGCTGTAGTTCCAGTACCCGGAGGAGTCTTGGTAGACCTGGGCGTAGATGGCATCACCGGGGGAGACCGAAAAGAGGATCTGGCTCGCGTAGCCCTCGGCCGCGTCGGTCCACCAGGCGTAGTCGCCCTGCTGCCCGTTGACGCAGTAGGAGGTTGTCCCGTCCTGGAACAGTCCCGGGTTCCCGTTGCCGAAGCCGTTCACTCCCACCCAGTCGGTTGTGAGGCCGTTCGGGACCAATTCGCAGTTGACCGTCGGAACCCTCCATCCACCACCTATCGCTTGATACCCGCCGCTTCCGCCCGTGAGCACGTACCCTGACCAGTTTGGCGAGGTGTAGCCGGGCGACCCCGGGGGGGCGGCATCGTCGTGGTCGTAGTGCTTGTCGAGCTAGTCGTCGTTGTCGTCGGGGGGATCGTCGTGCTGGTTGTCGTGGAGGGATCCGTGGTCGTAGTAGTCGAGGGGGGTGCTGGCGCCCCGGCTTCGACCACCTTCAGGTGGTAGATCGTCGCGGTCTGGCCGTGCGCGGTCAGGCTGAGGATGTAGCTTTTGGTCTTCGTCAACGGGTTTGCCCCGAAGCGGAAGGAACGTTTGACGCGGCTGGACCCGCATTTCAAAGTTGCCGCGAAGCCTGCGACGGCCGGCGACGAAGACCACGAGCAGGTCTTGGCACTATGGACCTCCACCGGCCAATTAACGGTGCCTCCCTTGGCGGTGAGGTGGCGGGTTGGGACTGTGGTCGTGCCCGCAGAGCTATGCAGGGTGGGAACAGCGAACGCGGCCAGAGCCGCGACTGCGACTAGAGAGCCGGGAACCTTTCGCATGTCGAACCCCCGCAGGCAACTACATCGGTCAAAGTATAGGCGTTGAACAGGACGGACAACAGGGCCTCGCCTCCGTGCCAGTATCCCCGCCACGATATCGGGCCTGCCGGCGCCGTGGACGCGGACCGCAGAGCTTCAAGACTCGCCCGCCTGCACAGGCTGGCTGGCGGAGGAGCATGTGGCCGGCTGACAGACCGCTGCCGCGGGAGTTCGCCGCAGCGGGAAGCGGCGGCGGAATAAGAGCGAGTACGGCCCTGTTGCCATGCGAGAAGGAGGGGGGCCGGAAGCCGGTCGCGATGCCCAGCGGGACCGGGTCGTCGGTAACACCTCCTGGCGAGGGGGGACACGCCGGGCCGGCGTCGAGGTGAGGAGACGAGAAACGACGCCGGAAGTGGTCCAGAAGGGAAGAGTGGCAGGGGACAACCCCCTGCCACTTTCGCGAACGGGCGGCTCTGTTCCGATCCGGTCGCTCGCGACGGGCGAAACGTGCTAGCACGCGGCGGCGGGGATCTGACCGGTTCGTGGTGACGAGCCGCGGCGCTTCCCTCGCGCAGAGGTCCCCGGGCTCGCCTGACGTCCAAGCTGTCAGCACTGTCCGGTTGGACTCAGGCCGCGGAGCTGATCGCCTCCGACGCCGTCGCAGGCGATAACTTCGGCGCTTCGGTGGTCATCTCGCCCGCGACCGCCGTCGTGGGCGCTTACGGCCGGGCCAACCTCGCCGGGAGGGCATACCTGTTCGACCAGACAGGTGGGGTTGGGAAAAGGCCACCGGAGCTGAAGGGCTGCAAGACGACCGTGGGCGCCTGCCTGGGAGTCTCGGTTGCCATCTCCGGCACGACTGCCGTGACGGGCGCCTACATGACCGGGTTCCAGACCTGACACGAAAGCGCCGTTGCTAAGACCGCTCAGCCTGTGTGAGCTTGCGGCGGAGCGGTGTCAAAAAAGGGCGCGAAGAGGGCTTTTTTGGGGAATACTCGTACGTGGTGCACGGCCCCTTGCTTCCCTCGCAAGGCGACAGGGGTCGTGCGCCAGTTATCGCCTTGGCTTGGGGGTTCTTGCCCACCCGTCGTCAAAGCCTCACGGCGGCCGTGCAGGACAAGTCGCTGGCGCCCACCTGTTCATGCGGGCAAGAGATGCTCTTGCAGCCTTTTGAGCGTGCCGGTCGCGCGTTGTTGGACCGTGTGCGCCACGAACGGGGCGATGAGCGCTCCAGCAAGGCCGCCCGGGGGGTCGTAAGCAACCGTCAGGCTGACACCCGTCCCGCCCGGTTCCGGGCCCAGTTCGAAGGTGAGGCTCTGGTTCTCTTCCCCGGCCGAGGACCAAGTGACGCTGCGACCCGGTTCGAGCGACGCGAGCACGATGATGGCCCGGAACGTGCGGCCGCCGACGTGCAAGATCGCGTCGAAGCGTGGATCTTCGCCGGTTGTCTGGGGCCCCGCTGGAGTGAGCTGCTCGAGGCCCTCGATGAACATCTCGGCACACCTGTAGTCCGCGAGGCATGCAAAGACGGTGTCGGGCGGCGCCGCGATCGTTGCATGCGCTTCAACGGTCTGGCTCAAGTTCGACTCCTCTGGCGCGGTCGTGACACCGGCGTCCGCACGGGCACACCGGCGCCACCACTTGCTTAGCTGATCGGTACTCGGAGATCGCGGAATCGCACGAGGCGACGTGCCGGGCTCGGACCGCTTCGCGGCCAAAGATGGAACGGGACTGCCGACTATGCGCTTCGCGGTGACAAGGTGACTAGGCTCGCACCCCGGTGAGAGAGCACAGCAGCGTCGTACCGATGCAGTCGCGTGTGGCGGACCCTGCCGACGTGCTCGCAACACTCCTGCAGTCGTCGCCGGACGCGGTCATCGCTGTCGACCGAGACGGCATCATCGTCCTTGCCAGCGAGGCGATCAGGGCTCTTTTCGGCTTCGATCCGGACGAGGTCGTAGGTCTTCGTATCGAGGCGCTCATCCCCGAACAGGTTCGGGCCATGCACGAGCGTCACCGGAGAAGGTACACAGAATCAGGCGAGCCGCGACCGATGGGACTTGGTCTCGAGCTCATGGGCAGGCGGCGTGACGGGACCGAGTTCCCGATCGACGTCAGCCTCGCCCCGTTCTCGACCGGTGGGAAAAGCTTCGTCGGGGCGTTCGTGCGCGATGCCACGGATCGGCGCCGCCAAGAGGCGAGGCTGTCCGCCATAAACGAGATCACCCAACGCTTGCTCGCGGGTGAGCCGACCGCGGCGACCTTGGAGCTGGTCGCATGCCGGGCACGCGGTCTGGTCGACGCCGCCCTGGCTTGGGTTGTCGTCCCGTCAGGCAAGGAAGGCCTCGTCGTCAGCGCCAGTGATGGCGACGGGGCCGAGTCGATCATCGGTCTCGAGATCACCTCGGACGGGAGCATCGCCGAGCGCTCCATGACAGAGGGGGAGTCGATCATCGTCGGCGACCTGTCGACGGAGGTGACGGTTCCACCCAGGATGAAGGCACTCGGCCTCGGGCCCGGCTTGTTCTGCCCACTCGGCTTGGAAGACGGGATTCTGGGCGCGCTGGTCGTCGCCCGGCCGCGGGGTGCGGCGGGCTTCAACGCGAACGACACCGCGCTCGTCGAGGTCTTCGCGAACGCCGCCATGGTCGCTCTCACCTTGGGAGAGGCTCGGGTTGAGCTCGAACAGCTCCAAGCCACCGCGGAACGGGAAAGAATCGGCCGTGATCTGCACGACACTGTCATCCAACAGCTGTTTGCTCTCGGCATGGGCCTGCAGAGCATCGAGCGACTCACGAGTGGTTCGGTGGCCGGGCGGATAGACCGCGTCGTGGACGGTCTGGACGAGGTCATCCGCGAGATCCGTGAGACGATCTTCCATCTCGAGCGGCCGGCCATGGCCGAGTCGGGTCTGCGGGCGGCGGTCACGGCGGTCGTGGGCGCCGCCGCCGAATCTCTGGGCTTCACACCCCGGGTGGGGTTCCAGGGACCCGTTGACGCGGTCACGAGTGATGAGCTGGAGTCGCAGGTGGTTGCCGTCCTGACCGAGGTCCTCTCGAACGTCGCCCGGCACGCCGCGGCCTCGGCGGTCGAGGTGGTCATCGTGGCCGAGGACAACATGCTCCTCGTCTCGGTCGCGGACAACGGCGTGGGCCCACCGAAGGGAAGGACCGCCGGGAACGGGTTGCGGAACATCGCCGAGCGGGCCCATGCGCTTTCCGGTTCGGTCTCGATCACTGCCCGCAGCCCTTCGGGGACCCTCGTCGAGTGGTCCGTCCCGATTAGGCGCTGAACCCGAGCAACTCTCGGGCGACGCACGGCCGGAGGAAAGGTGACTTTCGCCTCTAACCAGAAAGGGCTGCTCAGGCGGACTCTTGAGACGTGGATTGCGATCGGGCACCGGTTTTCGAGGAGTTAGACCCTGAGGATTGTCTCGAGCTGCTGAGAGGCGAGCATGTCGGTCGCGTGGCCCTCACCGCGCGCGCTTTGCCGATCGTGCTCCCCGTGAACTTCGCGGTGCTCGAAGGAGACATCGTTTGGCGGTGTGCCCAGGGCACCAAGCTGAACGACGCATCCGCGGGATTCGTGGTGGCGTTCGAGGTCGACCACTTCGAGTCGGACCATCAGGGCTGGAGCGTCATGATCCAGGGCCTGGCGCACGTCAGCACCGAAGAGGAGGAACTTGCTCGTGTGAGCCAGCTCCCACTTGAGTCTTGGTCACTAGACGGGATGGCGGACCGTTATGTCCGCTTGGTGCCCAACATCATGACGGGCACCCGCATCCGTCACAGCTGAACCTGCACAGGTCGCGCCTCGTTGCGCGATCGAGACAGGGGCGCCCGCGTGGCAGGGCACGCCCGCTTGGCAGGGCCCAGTGGGCGCGGGCGCCCGTAGACTTGGCGGGGTGGAGGTCGTGCGAAGCGAGGCCGTCAATGGCCGGGACGGCCTCGATCGCGTGTGGACCTTGCCGAACGTGATCTCCTTCACTCGGATCGCGTTGCTCGGCGTGTTCTGCTGGCTGCTGTTCGGGCCCGGCGACCGGATCGCGGCGACTCTCGTGTTGATGTTCGTCGGCGTGACCGACTTCCTCGACGGCTACCTAGCCCGCAAGTTCCACCAGGTCAGCACTCTGGGCAAGGTTCTCGACCCTGTCGCGGACCGGGTGGCGCTCGTGACCGCAGTCCTCGCCATCGAGATCTACGGTGCCATCCCGGCTTGGCTCGCCGGCGTCGTGCTCGGCCGCGAGCTGCTCGTGTCAGCAGTGGTCTTGACACTTGCTGCGCTGCGGGCACGGCGCATCGACGTGCTCTGGGTCGGCAAGGCCGGCACCTTCGGGCTCTTGTGCTGCCTCCCGTTGTTCTTGCTGGGGGACGAGCACGCGACGTGGGCCCGGGTGCTCACCGACGCGACCTGGGTGGCGCTCGTGCCGGCCCTGGTCTTCAGTTTCGTGGCCGCGGCCGCGTACGTTCCTCACGCCCGTCGGGCACTCAGGGACCGTCGTTCCCAGCCCATCGCGCACGAGGTGGCGGGTCGGTGAAGGCCGTGATCATGGCGGGCGGGGAAGGCACGAGGCTTCGGCCGCTGACGGCCAGCCAGCCGAAGCCGATGCTCCCCATGGCGAACGCACCCATGGCCGAGCATGTCGTGAACCTGCTCAGGCGCCACGGTTTCGACGAGATCGTCGTGACCGTCGGGTTTCTCGCGAGCATGATTCGCACGTACTTCGGGGACGGGTCGGAGCTGGGGGTCCGTCTCGTCTACGCCACCGAGGAGACACCGCTCGGGACCGCCGGATCGGTGCTCAACGCCATCGACGAACTGGATGACCGCTTCCTCGTGATATCCGGCGACGTGGTGACCGACGTCGACCTGACGGCGCTCGTCGAGTTCCACGACGAGCGAGGTGCCGTCGCGACGCTCGCGCTCGAGGCGGTGGAGAATCCCCTCGAGTTCGGGATGGTCATCATCGGCGCCGACGGGCGCGTCGAGCGGTTCTTGGAGAAGCCGGGTTGGGGTGACGTCTTCAGCGACACCATCAACACCGGCATCTACGTGCTCGAGCCGGACGTCTTCGACTGGATACCCGGCGGACGTGTCGTTGACTTCTCCTCGGAGGTCTTTCCGGCGATGCTCGAGGCGGGCCGGCCCCTCTACGGATATGTAGCCGGCGGCTACTGGGAGGACGTCGGCACGCTGGAGGCGTACTTGCGTGCGCACGCGGACATCCTCGACGGCAAGGTCGGGGTCGACGTACCGGGTTTCTCGCTTCGCCCGGGCGTGTGGCTCGGCGCGGGTGCCGAGATTCATCCCTCGGCGCGCCTCCTCGGCCCTACGCTCATCGGGGACAACTGCCGCATCGGCGCGGCCGTCGAGCTGCACGGTCACTGCGTGGTGGGCGCCAACGTCCGCATCGGGGAGAACAGCGTCATCGAGCGCTGCGTCATCCACGACAACGTGTATATCGCCTCGTCGGTCAGCGCCCGAGGCTGCGTCATCGCGAGGTCCTGCGATGTGCGTCAGGGCGTGCACCTCGACGACGGTGTTGTGCTCGGCGCCGGATCGAAGGTGGGGCGTCAAGCGGTCATCGGGGCGGGCGTGAAGGTGTACCCGCACAAGATCATCGAAGCAGGCGCCGTCGTGAACTCGTCGATCATCTGGGAGTCACGGGGCTCGAGGAGCCTGTTCGGGCGTCTCGGTGTCGCGGGCATCGCGAACGTCGACCTTTCTCCCGAGGTCGCCATGCGCGTCGCCCTGGCGTACGCGACCACTCTTACGAAAGGCGCGACAGTCGCAGTGTCGCGGGATTCAAGCCGAGCTGCGCGAATGCTGAAGCGTGCCGCCATCGTCGGGATCATCGCGGCCGGATGCAGTGTCGAGGATCTCGAGGCTGCGACGGTGCCTGTGACGAGGTTCCTGACCCGAACGGGGACCGCGGTCGGCGGGATGACCGTCAGGCTCGTGCCCGGCGATCCCCAGTCGGTCGTCTTGCGTTTCTTGAACGAGGACGGCATGGAGCTCGGGGAAGCCGCCCAGCGCCAGATCGAGCGCGTTTATGACCGTGAGGAATCGCGCCGGGTGCTCGCAGCAGAGATCGGCGACATCAGCTTTGCCTCGAGAACGCTCGAGCTGTACACGAACGAGCTGACAAGCCTTGTCGACCTCGATGCCATACGTGCCGCCAGGTTCAAGCTGGTGCTCGACTACGCATTCGGCACGGTGAGCTTCGTCATGCCGAACGTCCTCGCGAAGCTCGGGGCCGACATTCTCGGTATCAACCCGAACGTCTCGACCTCCGGTGTCATCGGCTTCGACCGCACGGCACACGCGGCGCGGCTCGGTGATCTCGTCCGTTCCTCGGGGGCCGACCTCGGGGCGATGCTGGACCCTGACGGCGAGCAGCTGACCCTCGTCGACGACACCGGCCATGTCCTCTCCGACGACGAGGCCCTCCTCGTGCTCGTCCGGCTTGTGTCGGCAACTGAGCCCCGTGGCGCGATCGCGGTGCCCGTGGACGCGAGCAGCCAAGTCGAGGCTGTTTGCCAGACCACCGGCTGCGAAGTGCTGAGGACCAAGCTGGCGGCCTCGCAGTTGCTCGAGGTCGCCGGCTCGCCGCGGGTGCACTTTGCCGCCAACACCGCGGGAGGCTTCGTCTTCCCCGCTTTCCTGCCCGCCTTCGACGCTGTCGCAAGCCTCGTACGGCTGCTTTCTCTCCTCGCCAGGGAGAAGGCCGTGCTTTCGCAGATTGTGGGCCGCCTGCCCAAAACTCACATCGTCCGGCGGGAGGTACCGACTCCGTTCGAACAGAAGGGTCTTGTGATGCGCACTTTGGTTGAGCAGGCGGAGCCGGCCGGTCTGCTGCTGCTCGACGGGGTGAAGACGATCGATGCCGACGGCTGGACCCTCGTGATACCCGATCCGGAGGCTCCGGTCACCCGCATAAAGGCCGAGGGCCGAACCTGGGCAGAGGCCGAGCAACGGATCGATCGCGTGGCCGGTGACATCGAAGCGATCCTCGCGGAGGGGACAGCCTGACCGGCTGTCCGGGTCGCGTCGACGCGGCCCCGGTGCGACCGCGGGACAGGCGGTAGAGTCCGGCGAGTGACTACGATCGCTGCGGCGTCGGAAGCTGCCGCCACCGTCAAGGAGCTGTGAGATATGGACATCCCCCAGGACGTGAGATACACCTCCGATCACGAGTGGGCGCGCCTTGAAGATGCGAAGGTCAGAGTGGGCCTCACAGATTTCGCCCAGGAAGCCCTTGGGGACGTCGTGTTCGTGCAACTGCCTTCCGTCGGCGACGCCGTGGTGCGAGGGGGGGAGCTCGGTGAGGTCGAGTCGACCAAGTCGGTCTCGCAGGTGTACGCGCCCGTCGGTGGCACCGTGGTGGAGGTGAACACGTCGCTTTTGACCCAGCCCGAGGTCATCAACACGGACGCGTACGGCGCGGGCTGGCTCTGCGTGATCGAGCCGTCCGAGCCCGCAGAGCTCGACGAGCTGCTGGACGCCGCTGGATACCGCTCGCTCACGGAATCCTGAGGCGTCGCCGGTCGTGGGACCGAGCGACCCGCCGGTCTGAACGCGAGTAGCAGGAAACCCCGCCGTGGTCATTTCCCTCATGAGCCAGGGGCAGCTGGCCGAGCGCGCCCTGCTTAGTCTCAGGTACCGTACTGGGGTGTTCTGCAACAACTGCGGCCATCGCAACCCGCCGGACTCGAACTTCTGCTCGTCTTGTGGCGCGCCCTTCACTCCGAGCTCGGACACGACCATCTCCTTCCTGCCGGAGGACTCTTCGGGTGACCTGACTGAGGAAGAGGTCAGTGTTCCCGCGGAGGATCTGTCGGAAGGCACCGGCGTCCTCGTCGTCAAGCGCGGACCGGACGCCGGGGCTCGGTTCGTGCTGACAAGTGAAGTCACCCGGGTGGGCCGGCATCCCGACAGCGAGATCTTCCTGGACGACGTGACGGTGTCACGCCGCCATGCCGAGTTCCGGCGCGAGGCAAGCCGCTACGTCGTCGTGGACGTCGGATCTCTGAACGGCACCTATGTCAACCGCGAGCGGATCGAGACGGCCACCTTGAAAGGTGGAGACGAGGTCCAGATTGGCAAGTTCAAGCTTGTGTTCCTCTCGACGAGCGCGGGCTGAGGTAGCAATGGGGGAGCGCTCCTATCTGGCAATTGGCGACGTGCTCGCCTTGCTCCGCGAGGAGTTCCCGGACATCACGATCTCGAAGATACGTTTCCTCGAAAGCCGCGGACTGCTCGTCCCCGAGCGGACGCCTTCGGGTTACCGGAAGTTCTACGAGCCCGACGTGGAACGTCTCCGCTGGATCCTGCGCCAGCAGCGCGAGCATTTCCTGCCCCTAAAGGTGATCAAAGGCCGTCTGGAACACGGGATGAGCGACCCCGAGGCACCTGCGCCCCACCTGTTCGAGATGGGCGAGCCGCCCCCCGAGCGGGAGTCTGCCGCCGTTCTCGTTGCGGCGGCGGGGGCCGCGGCGGTCACCCGCGAGAGCGTTCAGGGCGGCGCCGCGGCTTTGAAGTCCGTCGCCATGGTCGGCTCCTCTACCGACCACACGGCCAAGCGGGCAAGAGGGCCGGTGATGGCGAGCGCCGACGCGGCGTCGTCAGCCGAGCACGGGTCGCAAACCGGCTCGACGGGTTCCACGCATGAGGGCGGTCACGAGGAGCGACATTCGCCGACGGGTCGCCGCTCGGCTGCGGCCGGCACGAAGGCGAGTGGGAGCACCGGGTCCTCCGGGGGCCGCCGCGGGAAAGGTCAGGGGCCCATGTCTGAGGGCGCCTCGCTGGAAGCCGAGGCTGAGTCCTCGTCAGCCGGCGCCCTGGCGGAGGAAGGGCAAGAGGACACCACCGTGCCGGCCCGGCGGGCCTCGTCCCGCCCGACAGCTGGCGTGCCGGGGGCGGGACTCTCGGGGGCAAGCCTGACGCTTTCCGAGCTGGCTAGTGCCAGCGGCCTCGAGGTGGCGGGCATCGAGGAGCTCGAGAGCTTCGGTCTCATCGCCGGGCGGACCGTGGCGGGAGTGCACTGCTACGACGAGGAGGCGGTACTGGTTGCAAAGCTCGCGGCCCGCTTTGCCCCCTATGGAATCGGGGCGAGGCACCTGCGGATCTTCAAACACGCCGCCGACCGCCAGACCGGGCTTTTCGCCCAGGTTGTGACCCCTCTGCTCAGGCAGAGGAACCCCGGCTCGCGAGCCCGCGCGATCGAGGACCTTGCCGAGCTCGCCGAACTTGGTGAAGCATTGATGCGCTGTTTCTCACAAGCCGCGCTGCGCGAACTGACCGGGGGGTGAGCCAGCCGGACCACGGGGTCAGGTCCCTTCTCGAGGCCTCGGAACTGGCCGCGATCGCGCATCGGCTCGGAGGCGAGATCAGGCGCGACTATCCCGATGGCGTCGTGCTCGTGGCACTGCTCAAAGGAAGCATCTGCTTTCTCGCTGATCTCGTACGGGAACTGCCGGGACCCTGCGAGCTCGACTTCCTCGCTCTCTCGTCCTACGGGGACGGCCGGACGCGAGTGCGAGTGGTAAAGGATCTCGACCTCGATGTCTCGGGACGGGACGTGGTCGTGGTCCTGGACATCGTCGACACTGGTCTGACGCTTGCCTATGTGCTCCGGCTGATTGCCTTGCGCGGCGCTCGATCAGCGGCCGCCTGCGCCTTGCTCGACCGGCAAAGCCGCAGGCTGCTACCGGTCGAGATCCGCTACGTGGGTCAGGTCATAAGCGACGAGCACGTGGTCGGCTATGGCCTCGACCTCGACGAGCGTTACCGCAATCTCCCCGCGTTACAAGTCGCGGACGAGGCCGATCTGCGCTCGGAGCCGCCTGTGATGTTCGAAAGGCTCTGGCGGCGGTAAGTTGCTGTCATGGTGGAGGTGCATCTGAGGGCTGTCCGGGTCGACCTGGGGTCGAGCACACCGGTCGTGCTGCTCGAAGAGACCGAAGGGGCCCGTCGTTCGTTGCCTATATTCGTGGGCGGACCGGAGGCGACCGCCATCGCCTTCGCCCTCCAGGGGGTCGAGCCTCCGCGCCCGATGAGCCACGACCTCATGCGCGAGCTCGTCGAGACCCTCGGCGCGAGAGTTGTGCGTGTGCTCGTGACCGAGCTCCGTGACGGGACCTTTTTCGCGGAGCTCCACCTCCGGGCGGGCGAGCGTGACGTCGTCGTGTCGTGCAGGCCGTCGGACGCGATCGCCCTGGCGGCCCGGACCCACTCGCCGCTTTACGTAGCGGACGACCTCATGGAGACCGAGGGGCTCGTTATCGAGCCGGATGACGACGACGTCGCCGTCGAGGGCAACCCGGACGAGCTCGTCGGGGAGTTCCGCGAGTTCCTGGACAGGATTCGACCGGAGGACTTCACGTCTTGAGGGGGCGCCTTTCGCCCCCGGCCTCGTGTCGCAACCCTGAAGCTGAAGCTGCAGTAGATGTGCGGCCTTCAGTTCCGCGAGCTCGACCGATCGTTGACGTCGAGCCGCGCGAGCCCTAACCTTGGTTACGAGGGTGTAACTACCGCGCTGTCGTCCCACCAGGGCAGGGGCGGAAGTTCGGGAACTAGGGACAGGGGCACGAGATGGACCAGGTCGGTTTCCGTGGGCCGCAGGTGTGCAGCATCGTGGGTATCACCTACCGGCAGCTGGACTACTGGGACCGGACTGGCCTGAGCCGCCCGTCACTCGCCCCGGCCCGGGGAAGCGGTTCGCAGCGGCTTTACGCCTACAGGGACCTGCTCGAGTTGAAGGTGATCAAGCAGCTCCTCGATGGCGGTGTCAACCTGCGCCAGGCGAGGCGCGCGATCGAGTGCCTCCGCGACTCGGTGGGAGAAGACCTCACGACGGCAAACCTCGTCATCGTGGGTGAGGGATCGGTGCTCGTGCGCACTGGCGAGGAGATCATCGACCTGTTGCGAGGCGGTCAGGGCGTGTTCAACGTCGTGCCGCTCGCCGGGGTGGTGGGCGAAGTCGACGCGGCGATCCACCGTATCGACGCCGCCCATGGCTCCAGCAAGGGTTCGAAGGCCGGTGGTCTGGCGCCGACTGTATCCGCGAAGGCCGCGGCCAGTTCCTCCGGGTCCGCCCGGCTTGCCGAGGGAGGCTAGACGCTCTCCGACAGGCGCTCCTCGCGGGCGAAACAGCCGCCGCCGCACGCCGCGGTGCGGTTTGCACATGACTCGGAACGTCTGTTTGCGGAGCTTCTCGACTACTACGAGGTGCCTTGGGAGTACGAACCGGTGGAGTTCGTGCTGGCCTGGGGTCCCGACGGCCAGCCTACGAGCGCCTTTCGCCCGGACTTCTACTTGACCGAGCACGCCGTCTTCCTCGAGCTGACGACGCTTCGCCAAGAGCTCGTCACGGTCAAGAACCGCAAGCTGCGCCAGATGGCCCAGCTCTATCCGGAAGTCAATGTCAGGGTCCTTTATCGGCGCGATGTGTTCAGTCTTTTGGGAAAGTACCTCCCAGAGGCAACCGCTAGATTGGCTGGGTGACGCTCAAAAACTCCCCACTGCATGCCGAGCACTTGGGTCTCGGCGCCCGTCTCGTCGATTTCGGCGGCTGGGAGATGCCCCTTTCGTACCCGGGGGGCACTATCGCCGAGCACCTCGCTTGTCGCAACGACGCCGCAGTCTTCGACGTGAGCCACCTCGGCACCGTGCGTGTCGAAGGCCCCGGCGCCTTCGAACTGCTCCAGACGAGCCTCACCAACGACCTGCACCGTATCGGGCCGGGCCACGCGCAGTACCAGCACCTCCTCGACGAAACCGACGCCTCGGTGCTCGACGACATCATCGTCTGGTGGGTTTCAGAAGAACGCTTCGACGTGATGCCGAATGCCTCCAACACCGCGAGGGTGATGTCCGTGCTCGGTGGGCACGACATGACCGGCGAGCGGGCCGTCATCGCCGTGCAGGGCCCACGCGCCCGCGAGCGCCTCGCGAAGGTGTCGGCCGATGCGGCAGGGGTCCGGCATTTCGAGGTGGGGGAGTTCCAATACAAAGGCGTACCCTGCCGCGTCGCCGGCACGGGCTACACCGGGGAGGACGGTGTCGAGTGCGCCGTGCCGTCCGAGATGGCACCCGAGTTCTGGCGCGCGGTCGTCGACGCCGGTGTCAATCCGGCCGGTCTCGGAGCGCGCGACACGCTTCGCCTCGAGGCCGGGCTGCCGCTTCATGGCCACGAGCTTCGGCGCCGGCATCACGCCCTTGCAGGCCGGGCTCGGTTGGGTCGTCAGCTGGGACAAGGGACCCTTCCGGGGCCGCGATGCGCTGGAGCGTGAGCGCACGGCCGGGATCCGGCGCCGGCTGCGCGGTCTCCTCGCCGATGGACGCAGACCGCCCCGGGACGGGGATGTGGTCCTCGTGGACGGGGAGGTCTCGGGTGAAGTCACGAGCGGCAATTTCTCACCCGTGCTGCAGCGGGGGATCGCGCTCGCCTTCTTGCCTCCCGGTACGCCGATGGGCGCCAAGGTCGAGATCGAGCTGCGGGGCGGTCCGGTTTCAGCGGTCGTCGTCAAGCCACCGTTTCAGCGGTTGACAACAGAAGGGGCAGGGTCTTGAGCGCGCCGTTTGTCGCCCACACCGACGCCGAGATCGCGGAGATGCTCGGCGTTCTCGGCCTCGATGACCTCGATGGCCTTTTCGGGGAGATCCCGGAGGCGTTGCGGCTCCGCAGGGGGCTCGACCTGCCGCCGGCGATGAGCGAGCCGGATGTCGCGTGGCGTCTCGAGGAGCTCGCCACGCGCAATCGGCCGTGCGGCCGTGACCTGGTGTGCTTTGCCGGGGCAGGCTCTTATGACCACGAGATACCGGCGGTGGTGAAGGCCATCGCATCCCGCTCGGAGTTCGTGACCGCTTACACGCCCTATCAGCCGGAAGTGTCCCAGGGCGTCCTGCAGGCCATCTTCGAGTATCAGACGATGATCGCCCGCTTGAGTGGTCTCGACGTCGCGAACGCTTCCCTCTACGACGGCGCCGCCTCGCTCGTCGAGGCCGTGAACCTCGCCGTGGTGGCCACAAACCAAAAACGGGTGCTCTGCTCCCAGGGGGTCCACCCCCATTGGCGCCGGCAGCTGGAGACGTTCGCACGGGGTTCCGGCAACGAGATCGACACGGTGCCGCTATCCGGCGGCGTCACCGCCTGGGACAAGGTCGGGGACGAGGGCCCGTCCGGGGCTGTCGTCGTCGCTGCCCCCAACTTCCTCGGCTGTCTCGAGGACATAGCCGCGGCTCGCCGCGTCGCCGACCGTTTCGACGCCCGCTTGGTCGTGTGCTTCGACCCCGTCTCGGTAGGCCTGTTGCAAACACCGGGCTCGCTCGGGGCCGATGTCGTCGTGGGCGAGGGGCAGCCCTTCGGGACGGCGCTCGGCTTCGGTGGGCCGTATCTCGGCTTGTTCGCGTGCCGCCTCCAAGACGTGCGGCGAATCCCCGGCCGCATCGTCGGAGAGACCGTTGACAGGGGTGGCCGCCACGCCTATGTCATGACCTTGCGGGCGCGCGAGCAGGACATACGCCGCGAGCGGGCGTCCTCGAACGTGTGCACGAACGAGACCTTGCTGGCTGTCACCGCAGCGGTGCACCTATCCTGGCTCGGCCCGCAGGGCCTGCGCGAGGTGGCGCTGCGGTGTGCGAGAGCGACGCGCTACACCCGCGAGGCCCTTTGTTCGATCGACGGCGTGCAGCTCATGACAACGGCCCCGGTGCTGTGGGAGTTCGCCCTCCGCACCCCGCTTGAGCCCGAGAAGCTCGTGGAACGCCTGGTGGAAGACGGTTACCTCGCCGGGGTGCCCATCCGGGCCGGGTTCGACGGCACCGAATACGAGGGGGGCTTGCTCGTGACTGCCACCGAAAGGCGCACGCGGGCAGAGATCGAAGGCTTCGCGGCTGCATTCGCGAGGGCCGTCCGATGAGCGCGCCGCCGCTACCCGCCGGCCGTGCTCTCAGTGCGCCGCTCCTGGCGCACGACTTCGAGCCTGCAATCTTCGAATTCTCCGAGCCCGGCCGCCAGGCGGCTTCGTTCCGGACGACCGACCTGCCCACATGGACGGCTGCAGAGCTCGTACCGGGAGCCTTTCTCCAGACCGGGGCGGTGCCGCTACCGGAGGTCTCCGAGCGTGACCTAGTCGCGCACTTCACGCGTCTCACACACCGCCAGTATTCCGTCGACCTCGGGGCCTACCCCCTCGGCTCGTGCACGATGAAGTACAACCCGAAGGCAGCAGACGCCGGTGCAGCCCTCCCGGGTTTCACGGGAGTCCACCCGGCTGCTCCGGCCACGTGCACCCAGGGTTGGCTCGAGCTCCTCGTCGAGCTCGAAGAGGCTCTGTGCGCGATCACCGGGATGCAGGCCGCCACGTTGCAGCCGGCAGCCGGCGCGGCCGGGGAACTCACGGGGCTCTTGCTGATGCGCGCGTATCACGATGCCAACGGCGAATCCGCCCGCCGACGCCGTGTCATCATCCCGGACTCGGCCCACGGCACGAACCCGGCCTCGGTGCGGCTCAGCGGCTACGAGGTCGCGACCGTCGGGACGAATGCGCGGGGCGGGGTCGACCTGCAGGCTCTGCGAGCCTTGCTCAACGACGACGTGGCGGGGATCATGCTGACGAACCCCAACACCCTCGGCCTGTTCGAGGAGGAGATCGTCGAGATCGCGGAGGCGGTGCACGAAGTCGGGGGCCTTCTGTACTACGACGGTGCCAACCTGAACGCGATCCTCGGGATCGTGCGGCCGGGAGACATGGGCTTCGACATCGTGCACCTGAATGTGCACAAGACCTTTGCCACCCCGCACGGTGGGGGAGGGCCCGGTGCGGGTCCCGTGGCGGTCGGTGCCAAGCTCGTTCCGTTCCTCCCCGGCCCGAGGCCCACCCGGGGCGAGACCGGCTTCGAGCTCGCCATGCCCGAGCGCTCGATCGGGCGCGTGCACTCCTGGCACGGGAACGCGATCGTGCTGCTCCGCGCGTGGATGTACCTGCGCCTCAACGGAAGTAATGGCCTGAAGCGGGTGTCGGAGATAGCCGTGCTGAACGCGAACTGGTTCAAGGAACGACTTCGCGGCGCCTACGACATCGCCTACGACAGGCCAGTCATGCACGAGTGCGTCGTCTCGGCGAAGTCACTCCATGAGGAAGTCGGCCTGAGCGCGCTGGACGTGGCCAAGCGTCTCATGGAGCTTGGCTTCCATCCCCCGACGGTCTACTTCCCGCTGATCGTCGAGGAGGCTCTTATGGTCGAGCCGACCGAGACCGAGAGCCCGCAGACGGTCTCGGCCCTGGCCGATGCGTTCGTCCAGATCGCCCGCGAGGCACGCGACGCCGGCAACGCGGATGACGCGAAGGCCGCGCCGCGGACGACGCCGGTGGGCCGTCTCGACGAGGCGCGTGCAGCCCGCAAGCTCGTGGTGACCTTCGACCAGCGCCGAGCGGACTAGGACGGCACCTCGGATCGTGGGCGCACCGGCCCCGGGAGGCTGGAGACGGGGAGGACTAACCTCGGGGTGTGCGTCCCGCGTGGTTCTCGCGTCGGGCGGTCCTCCTCCATCTGACCGCGCTCGTGGTGGTCCCGGGCTGTCTGGCTCTTGGATGGTGGCAGCTGCACCGCGCGCTGTCGGGCAACACGCTCAGCTGGGCCTACACCGTGGAGTGGCCGTTCTTCGCCGCCTATGGCGTCTACATGTGGTGGAGGCTTGTTCACGAGCAGCCGACGGCGATCACCCCGAGGGCGCCGAACGGCACCGCCCGGCCTTTGTCGGGAGGGACGGACCCGCACGACGAAGAGGAGGACGAGGAGCTCGCCGCCTACAACCGTTACCTTGCCCGGCTCAACGAGACAGACGAGGAGAAGCTACGTTGAAAGGCTCGTGGACCCGGCCCAGAACTCCGCCCTGCAGCGTTACCGGGTGATGGCCTATGTCGTAGGTGTCGGCCTCCTGGTTCTCGTCCTCGTCGGTGTACCCCTCCAGTACGGGGCAGGAAGACCGGTCGTCGTCCGGGTCGTCGGCCCGATCCACGGGTTCTTGTACATCGTCTACCTCGTGACCGTGGCCGATCTCGCCCGCCGCTTCGGGCTGGGTCTCAAGCATGTGATCGCTCTGGTGGCGGCGGGATTCGTGCCTTTTCTTGCCTTCGTCGTGGAGCGGTGGACGACGCGACGCATCACGGGCCGGCCGCGCGAGGCGGCGAGGGACGTGTAGGCGCGGGCGCGCGCGGAGAGAGGCGAGGCAATGAGCGGAGATGTCTTCGTGGAGTCAGGCGCGCTGGGCACGCCCGCGGTGGTGATCCATGGCGGGGCCGGCGACTTCGTGCGGCCGCGCTCGCAGGACCAGCTCGCTCGGCTCTCAGGAGGCATGTCCGATGCTCTGGAGGCCGCGTGGGAGGTGCTCAAAGGGGCCGGCCATGCTCTCGATGCCGTGGTCGAGGCCGTGGCGCGCATGGAAGCCTCCGGCATCTTCAACAGCGGGAGGGGGGCCGTCGCGACGGCGCGGGGCACGGTCGAGACCGACGCGGCTGTCATGGACGGCGCAACCGGCAGCTTCGGGGCGATTTGCGCCGCGACGTGGCCCGAGAACCCCGTACGAGCGGCTCGGGCGGTCATGGCGCTGGGCGGGCCGAGGGACGGTCCCGTCCTGCTGGCCGGCGCCGGTGCGGACCGGTTCTCGGAGGCCGCGGGTCTTGCTCGGATGGATCCGGCCTCGCTGTGTGGCGAGGGCGTCCGGGCGACCTCGCGCGGTGGGACCGTGGGTGCCGTGGCACTCGACCTTGACGGCCATCTCGCCGCCGCCACGTCGACCGGCGGACGCCTCGGCAAGCTGCCGGGGCGAGTGGGTGATTCACCGATCGCCGGAGCAGGAACCTGGGCAGACGATCGCACCGTCGCGGTCTCCGCGACGGGCGAGGGTGAGTCCTTTCTCGTCGTGGGCTTCGCCCACCGGGTCGACTAGTGCGTCACGCAGGGAGCGCCGCTCGAAGTTGCGCTGGGGGACGCGCTCGCGGTCGGTCGGCGCGCGGGCTGGACATGGCGGCGCGGTCGTGCTGGCGCGCGATGGCAGTTTCGCTGTCGCCTTCGACACCTCCGCCATGGCTCGCGCCTGGCGCGGGAAGAAAGGCTCCCAGGTCCCACCGCCGCGCCGGGTCGGGAAGTGAGCGACAAGTTCTCGGGCTGAAGCGGTTCCGACGGCGGTCCCGGCCTATGGTGCCGCGCCACTCCGATCACCCGGTGGGGCTTCGATCGCCGGATCGGGCGCCATCACGATGCGGTCCCGCCCCTCGGCCTTGGCCCGGTACATGGCGGCATCGGCGACGTTGACGACCTCGTCGAGCACGGCGCCGTGCCGCGGGAAGAACGCCACGCCGATCGAGGCAGTCACGCGCGGCACGCCGGGTCCGGGCGCGGGGAGTTTCGCCAGGACGTCCCGGACGGCTTCGGCGACCCTCGTGGCGCCGGTCTCGTCAGTGTTGTGGAGCATCAGGAGGAACTCCTCGCCACCGTAGCGAACCGCCGCGTCGCCGCTGCGAAGGGCGCCTTGTAGCGCGTGCCCCACATTGCGGAGCAGGGCGTCACCGGCCATGTGCCCACACTGGTCGTTCACCCGCTTGAAATGGTCGAGGTCTATGAGAAGGATGCCCATCTGGGTTCCGGCTCGGCTGGAGAGAGCGGCTTCGCGCGTTGCCAGCTCGTCCCACCAGCGGTGGTTGAGCAGTCCGGTCAACGTGTCGGTCGTCGCACGCAATTCGAGCTCCGCATAAAGCTGCGCGTTCCGCCAGGCGGCAGCCGTGATGTACCCGAAGAGCGCACAGCGCTCGAGATCTTCCTCGGTGAACTGGTTCCGGCCGTTGCGCCACATGTCGATGACGCCGAGCCGGTGGTCACCGGCGATGAGCGGCACGACGAGCAGGGACTCCTCCAAGGTCGACTCGTCCTGGCCGGGGATCAACACGGCCTCGGAATGGCTGCGTGTGTCCGGGCAGTTGTAGGGGTACCCGCGGAGGAACGCCCAGCCCGTTATCCCGCGGTCCATCGAGATGTCCATCTCGTTGAGTCCGGCCAGTTCTTCGCCCGCGAGGACGTGCGCCCGGAGACGATAACGGTCCCAGTCGGCCTCGAATATCGCGAACCGGTCCGCGTGAACGGTCAGTGGTAGGCGCTCCGCTGTCACCTGGAGGATCCGGTTCGGATCGTGCTCGGCTTGCATGAGGCGAGCAGCCTCGCCCAAGGACCAGGCAAAGCCTTGGGCGTCCACCGGCAGCTGTCCGTTTGCTGGCAGTTTGGCGACGAGAGCCGGCGTGTCGAGCGTCTTGCCCGGTGCGGTGAGCACCCGCACGCCCTGCCTGCGGAACCAGGCGGATGTGACGACTTCGTCGCCCGGCTCGGCGGCTGAGGCGTTGAGCACGGCAGGCGATCCCAGGTGGGGGCCGATCCCCAGTCTCACTCCGAGCCCGATCAGGCGCTGGGCCACGGCGTCGTCGACGATGCCTCGGACGATGACGTGGGCGTTGAGCCGGGCACAATACGCGAGCAAGCCGGCGAGCTCGGCACGCGCCCGGATCCCCGTGGACACGTAGTCGGTGTAGGCCGGATCCATGATCACAAAGCTCGGCATGAGCTCGGCCACAGGCCCCCTGCTGAGCACGCCGGGTGCGACGTCAGCCAAGGCGACGAGGAATCCCCGCTCGCGCAGGTGGGCAACTTGGCGTTCCACCACCTCGGGCAGCTCGATGGCCGTCAGTTCGGAAATGACCCAGGCGACTTCTCCAGGTGCGGCTCCGACCTCGTCAGCCGTTTGGAAGGGGTCGAACTCCTCGTCTTGGAGGAGCTCTGCGGTTAGGGGCACGAACAATAGGGCCGGACTCGTGTACTGCACCGCCGGGAGCGAGCAGCGGACGAACCCGCGCGTATCGTCACGCAACAAGCCGCGAGGGAGGGCCTCATAGCCGAACACAGTGCGGTCTTGGAGGTCCATCACCGGCTGCAGCGCGACCAGAGCGCACGTGTCCGGACAATCCTCCTGCGGCTCGTCGTTCTTCAACGGGCTCCCTCGCATGTTGCAAGCGTAGAACGCTCAGAGGCCCCATCGGAACAGAGGGGGCGGGACAACTGCAATACACCGGGGTGCGGCATTGAGTTCGGGGTAGAGTCCCGCGACGTGAGAGCGGGAGGCGTCGTCCGAGGTGTCGCGCCTTGAAAGGGGTCGGGCTCGGTGACCGCTGAGGGGGACGGCCCGCTAGGAGGGCTCCGGCTCGTCTGGTCGACGCGCAAGTCCGTACGCCTGGCCGTGAACTCGCTTGCGACCACGGCCCTTTTCAGCGGTCTCTTAGTGCTTCTCTACGCGAGATCGGCGCACAGTCAGGCCGCGACCTCCGACAGGGCGACGATCATCCTTGAAGGCCAGACGATGGCCGCCGGGCATCTGCTTCTCCAGGGCTGGAACCTGACTTTCGCCTCGTACTGGACCAGCGATGCGCCCTTTTACGACGTGGCTGTGCGCCTCGTGGGCCTCCGGCCAGCGCTGTTGTACGCGGGACCCACGGTCATGGCGGCGCTTGTGGTCGTCGTCGGGGTTCTCATCGCCCGCGAGGCCAGCCATGGCGCCTCCGCGCTGGCAGGGGGCTTAGCCGTGATCGCCCTGCTCGCGTTCGCCACCCCGGCGATGGCCCTGTTCTTTGTCGCTAGGGGATTTCATATGAGCACGGCGCTGTACGCCCTCCTGGCGTTCGCCGCGCTCAGGCGGGGTCGCTTCGGCCTGGGATGGTTCCTGGCCGTAGTTCTGCTCGCGGCCGGGATGCTCGGCGACCTCTTGCTTGTTGCCTACGGCGTCGTGCCCCTGGTCCTTGCGGGTCTTGTGGCCGCGCTGCGCCAGCGAAGGTGGCAGAGCGCCGTTGCGGGCATCTCGGCTGGATTGGTCGGCGGGGTCGTTGCGGCCCTTGCCCGCCGGCTCGCCGCGGCGGGAGGAGCGTTCAAGTCAGAAGCGGCTTTGTCCACGGTGCATGTGGGACAGATGCTGAGGAACCTCACGCACGTGCCCGGCTATGCCTCGGATCTGCTCGGCCTTACCAACGGGCTGCGGCACAACGGGGGAGTGCCGGCCGGTCTCCGCGAACTGCACGCCGCAGGCGCACTGTGTGTGCTGGCCTGCGTCGTGGCCGCGATGTGGAGCCTCGTCGTCGGCGCTCGCCGCGGGCGGACAGGACAGCCGGTGCCGGCCGGGCCAGAGACCTGGCGGCTCGACGACCTCCTCGTCCTCGCGGTGCTCTGCTCGGCCGTGCCCTTCGTCACCTTCGCGCGACCCGATCAGAGCGGCGTGCGCTATCTCGCGGTGTCCGTCGTGTTCGCGAGCATTCTCGCCGGGCGCCTTGTCGCCCGAGGTTGGTCCAAGCTCCCGGCGGGAAAGCCGGCCCGTGTCGTCTCGGCCTTGGGTCTGGCCGTGGTCCTGAGCTTTGGGGCCGGAGTCGGTTACTCATTGGCCCGTCCTGAGCAGCCTTACGAGATCCCGGCGCTGGTCTCCTACTTGGAGGCTCACCATCTCCGGTGGGGGATCGGCGACTACTGGGCCGCCAGTATCACGACGGTCCAGAGCAGTGGGGCAGTCATCGTACGGCCGGTGGCGGCCTCCAACGGTGGCGCCCTGCAGGAAATGAGGACCTTGTCCGAGACGAGTTGGTATACCGGACAGGAGTGGCAATTCCTCGTGTACCGCAAGCCGATCATCGATAACGTCGACCTGGACGCGGCCCTGCGGACGTGGGGTCCGCCGGCTCAGATCCACGTCATCGGGGCGTTTCACGTCCTCACATGGGGTCATCCGGTTGTGCTCCCGAAACCCGCGCCAGGCTAGGTCGCGACCGCTCCAAGCACCGTGGGGCCAAGCGAGGCCGGAAGCGTGGGGAACGTGCCCTCGGGGACTGTGACGGCGTTGCTAGGCTCGGGCTGGAGATGGCTTCAGTCCTGCCCGGACAGGGCCGGGGCTAGGGCCTTCAGTCTCCAACTCGATCTCGGATACGAGCCGTACCCGCGCCCTGACATCAGGGGGAGTTCCGGGTTCGGCCTGTCTCGTCACACAAGACATGGGGAGGCGAACAGGTGCTGAGGGCGAAGGAGGGCCGATCTTGAACTCGAGCTTGTGGGTCGTCGTCGGGCTTGACAACGGCGGCACGGCCAACAGCGCGACGGTGCTGGAGGACTCGGGCCGTTTCCTCGTGGATAGGTTGCTCGAGAGCCCGAGCCGCGTACGAGAAGGGCCGGAGGTGGCAATCGAAGCCCTTGTCGGGTCCCTCGACGGTGTGCTCAGCCTGACGGGCGTGGAACGAGAGTCGGTACGCGCCATCGGTCTCGGAACCCCGGGGCCGGCCAGCCCCGATGGCGTGATCTCTTCGAAAGGCGCGACGAACTTCTCGGAACCAGCCTGGCGCGGCTTCGATATCCGCGGCGCGCTCGAGCGTCGCCTGGGCGTACCCGTCATCTACAACAACGACGGCAACGCGGCCGCGCTCTATGCCCATCACACTCACTTCGGCGACAACTGGGCGTCGCATTCGTCGGTCTCGGCGATCGTCGGCACAGGACTAGGGGGAGGGGTGATAGAGGCCGGGCACGTCATCCGCGGCGCCGCGGGGATGGCGGGGAAGCTCGGCCACGTGCACATACCGATGGAGGGGCTGCTTGCCGAAGGCCAGCCTGTTCCCAGGTGCAACTGCGGATTCTTCGGTGATGTCGAGAGCGTCGCGTCCCTGACCGGGATCGAGCAGAATCTGCTTCCGTACTGGCTGACTCGATTCCCGGACCACGAGCTCGCCGGGAAGGGGTCTCTCGCTCAAGCCGCGAAATTGGTGCGCGCCTACGCGGACTCACAAGACCCGCTGGCATTGGAGATCTTCACCCAGCAGGCGATGGCGATCGGCCGCCTGTTCACGATTGCGAGCAATTTCGCTGACCCCGGCGCTTACTTCGTGGGCGGCGGCGTGGTCGAGGCCTCGCGGAGCTTCCGGGAGTGGTTCCTCACGCGTGTGCGCGAGCACACTTTCCTGCGCGAGGAGCAGCGAGAGGTCGCGACTTTCGCGCTCATCGCCGACCTGGACATGGCAGGAGCAAGAGGAGCCGCCCTGGCGGCTTTCGACTCGCTCGACGCCTGACACGGCGCGCTCGCCGCCCTGCGACGCAAAGACATCGTCTCCTTACGGGCCGGTCGGGAGTGCTGACCAGAGCGGGCTTACCACGCGGCGGTTGGGGAAGGCACCGTGCGCCTGCTGGCAGGTCCGCCGCCACTTTCGACATGCTGGGCCTGACCCGTCTCGGTAAACGGTTGCCTTGAGACCGTGGATGCCCCAGGGCATCGAGACCGCATCCAGACACCGCTGTTCACGCCCAGCGAGTTACGTCTTGTGGCGGACTTCATGTCGCCTATCGTGGGGATGGCGACGCCCGAACGGTTGATCGAGTATGTCAACTCCCAGGCCGCGGAGTACTTCGGGTTGCCGTCTGAGGACCTTTGGGGGTGGCGGTGGAACACGGTGGTGCATCCGGAGGACGCCGCGCGTGGTCAGGCAGCCAGGGACATCGCCGCGTGGGCCCAGGCTCCGGTGAGTCTCGATTGTCGCCTCAGGCGTTGCGACAGCCTGTACCGATGCCACGACGTGCGTTCCCGCGCGCTCGCGGACGCCGACGGCCAGATCTGCAAGTGGATACGCACCGCCACCCGCACGGCCACCCGCCGGCTCGCACGAACAAAGGCGAACTGCTTCAGCCGACGAGCGCGACCACCGCCTCCGCCGAGAGGGGGCGCGCGAAGAGGAACCCCTGCCCTTGGTCGCAGTCCAGCCCGGCGAGGGTATCGAGCTGATGGCTCGTCTCGATGCCCTCGCCGACCACGGTTATCCCAAGGGCGTGGGACATCGCCGTCACCGCAGCCACGATTTCCCGATCGTGTTCGCTGCGGCCGATCTGGGCTACGAAGCTCCGGTCGATCTTCAAGATATCGACCTTCATTCGCTGCAGGTGCGCAAGCGAGGAATAGCCCGTGCCGAAGTCGTCGAGGGCAAGGCGCACGCCGAGCCTTGACAGGGCCCACAGCGTCTCTTGGAGGTCACCCCACTCGCCGAGGAACGCGGTCTCGGTCAGCTCCAGGCACAGCCGCGCGGCTTCGATGCCGTGGCGGCGGATCACCTCGGCGACACGCGCGACAAACTGGGGGTCCGACAGCTCGGCGCCGGACACGTTCACGGCCATGGTGAAACCGGTGGGCCAGTCGTCGCGGGAGGTCCATTCGGAAAGCTGACGGCAGGCTTCGTCCAGGACGAACGAGTCGATCCTGCCGATGAACCCGTGCTGTTCGGCGAAGGGGATGAACGTGTCGGGCGTCACGACGCCGCGTTCGGGATGGTGCCAGCGCACCAGTGCCTCGACGCCGAGCAAAGATTGGTCGTCGAGGGAGAAGAGGGGCTGATAGAGGAGGAACAGCTCTGATTGGTCGAGGGCGCGGTTGAGCTCAGCCTGGAGGCGGCTCGCCAATGTGCCGATGCGCTCTGCGGCATCGAAGATCCGGTATTGGTTGCGGCCTTTTTCCTTGGCTTCGTACATCATGGCGTCGGCATCGCGGATCAGGTGTCGGGGCTGGGCCAGGGGATCGCGGGTGATGACGATCCCGACGCTGCAGGTGACCGAGAGGTCGCGCCCGTCGTCCACGAACGGGGCGCGGATCCCCTGGACGATGCGCGCGCCGATGAGACCCACATCGTCGTCGTCGCGCAGGTCCCCGCACAACACCACGAACTCGTCGCCTCCGAGGCGGGCGACGGTGTCGGAATGCCGCGAGAGTTGAGCGAGTCTGTGGCCGACCTCGGCGAGCAGCTCGTCGCCGGCGTCGTGACCGAACGAGTCGTTGATCGCTTTGAAGTGGTCTAGGTCGACGTAGAGCACCGCCAGGCGGCCCGGTTGTCGCGCAAGATCTGCGACCGCCTGGGAAAGCCGGTCCATGAGGGCAACCCGGTTCGCCAGGCCCGTCACTGGGTCGTGCTGGACCTGGTAAGCCAAGGCGCTTTCCGCTCTGATCTGCGCCGTCACGTCACGCGAGATGCCGAAGGTACCGATCATCTGCCCGGTTTCGTCCCGGAGGGGCATCTTGGTTGTCGAAACCCAGGGGCTTGTTCCGTTGCGGAAGGTCTCCCGCTCCAACTTGCCTACGAGCGCCTCGCCGGTGCGGATGATCCTCTGCTCGTCCTCGAAGGCGGCCTGGGCATGTTCCTTGCCGAAGAAGTCGAAGTCGGTCTTGCCGACGATGTCCTCGGCGCTGCGGTCAGGAGCTATGGCGGCGATCCAGCCTGCACTTACAAGCAAGAACCGGCTGCGCACGTCTTTGAAATACACGCGCTCCTCGGTGGTGAAAAAGGAGATTGTCCATGCAAGTGAGCTTGAGATCGCGCAAGGACTCGCTTTCCTGCGACCACTGTTCGGGCAGCTTCGCCTCAACCATGTCGACTCCTGTGCGAAGGATCGATGAGTACCATCGGCCAATCCGGGCGCGATGTTTAGCCGCGGGCCACCTGTGGCTTTAGGCGGACTGACAGGTTCCCCCTGCTAAGACGTACCGAGTCAGTGCCGCCCTCCTGGCGAACGCTGGCCGTCGGGTCGGGTGGGAAGACGTCACGGGCGGCATCGGCGCAGGGCGGGGGACGGCCGCACCGCCGCTTACCCGACGGTCCTCAACCCACAAGCGCCACGACCGCCTCCGGCGACAGGGGGCGGGCAAAGAGGAAGCCCTGGCCCTGGTCGCAATCCAGACCGGTGAGCGCATCGAGCTGGTCGCTCGTCTCGATACCCTCGCCGACCACGGTCGTGCCGAGAGCGTGGGACATCGCCATCACCGCGGCGACGATCTCACGGTCGCGGGGGCTCTTGCTGATCTGGGCGACGAAGCTCCGGTCGATCTTCAAGACGTCCACCTTCAGGTGCTGCAGGTGGGAAAGCGTCGAGTAGCCGGTCCCAAAGTCGTCCAGGGCCAGGCGCACACCGAGTTTCGGTAGGGCTGCCAGCGTCACTTCGACATGGCCGAGTTCGCCGATGAGAGCCGTCTCGGTTATCTCCAGACATAAGAGCGCGGGGTTGATCCCGTGGCGGCTGATCACCTCGGCGACATGGCTGGCGAACTCGGGATCTGACAGGTCAGTGCCCGAAACGTTGACCGCCATGGTGAACGTGGCGGGCCAGCCCTCGCGGGTGGTCCATTCTGCGATCTGTCGGCAGGCCTCGTTCAAGACGAACGCGTCGATCCTGCTGATCAACCCGTACTGCTCGGCGAACGGTACGAAATCGTCGGGCTGTACGACCCCGCGCCGGGGATGTCGCCAGCGAACCAACGCCTCGACGCCGATCAGCGATCTGTCCTCCAGGGAGAACAACGGCTGGTAGAGAAGGAAAAGCTCCGACTGCTCGACCGCGTGGCTGAGCTCGGCTTGGAGGATGTTCGTCTGAGCACCCAGGCGTTGGGCCGAGTCGTAGACGCGATACCGGTTCCGTCCGGACTGCTTGACCTCGTACATCGCCGCATCCGCGTCGCGGATCAGCTCTTCGGGGTCGGCGCGGGGATTGCTTGTGATCACGATCCCGACGCTGCAGGTGACTGTGAGGTCGCACCCATCCTCGATGTAGGGGGCGCGCACCTCCCGCACGATCCGCTCCCCGATGAGGCCGACGTCATCGTCATCGCGCAGCGCGCCGCACAGCACGACGAACTCGTCGCCCCCTAGGCGGGCGACGGTGTCGGAATGGCGTGAGAACTGCGCGAGGCGGCGACCGATCTCGCGCAGCACCTGGTCGCCGGCGTCGTGGCCGAACGAGTCGTTTATCTGCTTGAAGTGGTCCAAGTCGACATACAAGGCCGCAAGTCGGCCCGGCTGGCGTTCGAGCGCGAGGAGGGCTTGAGAGAGCCGGTCCATGAGCGCGACTCGGTTGGCCAGACCCGTCACCGGGTCATGGAGCACCTGGTAGGCCAAAGCGTTCTCCGCGTTCACCTGCGCCGTCACGTCGCGCGAGATCCCGAATGTCCCGATAATCTCGCCCTTTTCATCGCGAAGAGGCATCTTCGTGGAAGCGACCCAGGGACCGTCCCGGTCTGGGAACGTCTCCTGCTCCAACTTGCCTACGAGCGCCTCGCCGCTGCCGATGATCCTCTGCTCGTCTGCCAAGGCGGCCGCGGCGTGTTCCTCGGTGAAGAAGTCGAAGTCCGTCTTCCCGATCACCTCTTCCAAGCTGTAGCCCGGCGCGGCCGTGGCGAGCCAGCCGGCACTGACCAGGAGAAACCGGCTCTGCAGATCCTTGAAGTAGATGCGCTCGGCAGTGCTGTTGAGCAGGTTGCGCATGCAGATGCGCTCGATCCCGGCCAACGGTTCGCCCGCGAGCGCGGCTTGCAAATCCAGCTTCCCGTAATCCATCGCAACTCCTGCTCCGGAACCGAAGAGTACTATCGACCGATTCGCCCACAACGATTAGCACGTGCTGACCGGCTCGCCCGTGGATGGGGTGGAGTTGGACCTGTTCGCTCCTGGTCTCCCACGCCCCTCGCGCTCCTCGTTGCGGTTCTCGTGGGCCTCGCTTCGGGTCCGGTGACCAGTATCTGGGCAGCCTCATAACCCCGGGAGGATGGACTCGGTCGTTGAGCCTCCTGTCCGCCCCGTGACTCGTGCTGCCGTTTGCCTTCGGGTGTGGCCAACGCCACCCCAAGCGCGCCCCGACAGTCGGCCTCGTCGTCACCTTGACGGCACTGCTGGGCTACTTGCTCATGAGCATGGGTCCTCTTGAACACTCACATGGGCGAAGACAAGCGCGAGGTCACGATCTGCTCTCTCATGGTCGATCGGGACATCTCACCTGCAAGAGGATGGTGCTGGCAGCTCTCGAGCCACTCGACATACTCTGGGCTGGGAGGATTCCTTGCTTTGTGAGACCCGGAGCACCGCGTTAGGAGTCAAACAAACCTCAGCCGCTTCGGGCACTGCTGAATGGTTCGTCCGCCAGGTGCGCGCAGGATGGTACTTTGTGTTGCAGCGGCGGGCATTGCGCTTAGGAGGAAGAAATGTCTTCTCACGGTTGGGCTGCACGGAAGATTGTGACACTTGTAGTGACGCCAGTTACGATGCTGGCGGTCATTACGGGGTTCGCTCCCAGTGCGAGGGCGGCTTCACCGGTAACCTCACTTCCACTAATCACCTCTTTCAAGGCGTCACCCAGCTCCCTGTCGGACAAGGGGGGGACTGTGACATTGAAGGCGGAGTTCAAGTACGGCAAGGTCTGCACGCTTTCCGTGTCGCCGGCCCTCACGGGATTGCCCGAGCGGAACTTCTCGTGTACCGCCGGCTCGATCTCGAGGGGGTTCCCACTATCCGGGGACACGGGCGCTAAAGCTAAGACCTACACGTTCAGTCTGAGTGTGAGCAACCGGGAGGGGACGACAAAGGCCCCGAATGCCGTTGCCACAGTAGGTGCAGCCCCTCCGCCAATTTCTTTCGGCGTCAGGCGCGAGAACCTAGGAACAGTAGGGGTCTCGATTCACAGTACGAACTACGAAGTCCGGGTCACCAACAACAGCGAGCAGCCTCAGACTCTTGGTGGGTTCAACATCGTCGGAGTGAACGCCTCCGATTTCGGCGTACCCAGCAACGACTGCGCGGGCATCGTATTGTCGCCGAAGGGCGGCGAGTGCTCTTTCGCCGTCGACTTCGTGCCGACCAGCACCGGAACGCGCGTGGGCACCCTGGAGCTGACTGACATTAGCTGGGGGCCCTCGGGCTCGGCCGCGATATTGCCGCTGTCAGGGATTGGCGTCTTTTCTGAGATCTCGATCAGCGCCTCGCCAACGTTCTACACCCACGGCAATGTCAATTTCGGAATTGAGGGTGTCAACACAACCACAACCCCGTTGCATCTCACCGTCAAAGACGCCTCGTCAACTGTTCCGTTGTATGTCAGTTCGATCGGTGTCAGTGGACAGAACTACTCCGACTTCGGTGTCGACGCCGGGAACTGCGGAGCCACCGTGATCGACCCTGGAGCGCAGTGCCAGTTCACGGTGACCTTCACACCGACGGCGTCTGGGCTCCGGCAGGACCAGATCGACGTGTACGGGAACATGTCGGGCGGCGTCTGGACAATTCCCGAAAGCGGGCTGGGACAGTACGCGACACTCACCTTGGACAGCCCGCCCGGTAAGCCGATCTCCGCGATCGACTTCGGAACCACCCCGACTGGCCCCAAGAACTTCACCGTCACGGTGACGAACACGAGCAAGCAGGTGTTCCTGGCCTTCGGAGGATCGTCAGGAGTTGGCGGCCACAACGCACCTGACTTTACTTGGCAGCCTGGTTCCTGCGCCGCCGCCGGAGACGAGCTTGGCCCCTTGCAGAGCTGCTCATTCACGGTGACTTTCCAGCCGGTTCTTCCAAAGATAGAGGACTACGGCACCTTCTCCCTCTTTGACAATGCCCAATCCGGTTCCCAGACAGTCAATTTGACGGGCTACGAGTTGTCCTAGCGGACCGCCGACGGAACGGATGGGTACGGGCCGGGATCCATCCGACCGCCCTCTGTCCAACAGATGATCGCTTGTTGGGCGCTGGAGAAGTAGGACGCGGCGGCTCTCAGGGTCGGAACGGGACTCTTACTCTTCGCCCATACGGCGAACGCAACTGGAACACGCGGCGGAGACGGGCTGGTTGCTCGAGACTGTCACGTTGCAGGCTGCATTGCTTCGCGGCAACCGGCCAGTGGGCACAGCGAAAACTCCTGGGCTCCGGTCGGACACGGCCGCGTGGTGGGGGAGTGCGACCCCGGAAAGCGACCGCCTGCTTGCTGCCCGAGATTCAGGCAGGAGGGTCAAACGTCCGGGAATCGCTAGTGAAGAGTTCCGGCATGGGGAGTGCCACGGGGACGCCGACCGATCAACCCCGCGGTGAGGAATCGCAACTGCAGCGTCACATCTCCGGGCACCCGACCTCCGTTTCGTGCGGAGTCGACCGAAGCGGCGCGTCGGGACCAGTCCACGCACTCAGCCCCCGCTATGACCGCTCACTGATTACTCCGCGTCTTACTCCACGTCGACTGTTATCGCTCCGTTCGTGCACGCCACGGGTTCGCACGCGGGTTTCAGTGGGGAGTCCGGTCCGGACGGCAACGGTCGGGCCGGCCTGCTAGCTTTCCGCGGAATCGAACGGCATCTCGCCGTTCGAACTGAGGGGGGCAGATGAAATTCATAGTTGAAGTCAGCTTTCCATTGGAGCCGTTCAACACCTACGTCCGGCAGGGCACCGCTGGGCAGAAGATCGGTGAGGCTCTTGCCGCGATCAAACCCGAGGTCGTCTACTTCACCGACAACGGAGTCGGACGCGGAGCCGTCCTGATCATCGACATTCAAAGCGCGAGCCAAGTGCCTCACGTGACAGAACCGCTCATGCTCACCTTCGATGCATCGGTGCACTACCGAGTGGCGATGCCACCCGAGGAACTGCAAGCGGCGGGCCTCGAGCGCTTCGCAACTGCGTGAGAAGGGAGGTGATGTCGGTATGTAGGCACAACTGATAAAGACCCGTTTGCGGCCGGGCCACGACGAAGGGCTGCAGCAACTTTCCGAGCAGTTGCGTGCGTTTGAGCAGCCGGGTTCGGGCCTGGTGCGTTCCACCGCTATGCGGGACCAAAAAGACTCGAGCCAGGTCTACATGCTCGTCGTCTTCGAGAGCGAAGAGAAGGCCCGCGAACAGCAGAGGGGTCGGGCAGGCCAGGAGGGCTTCGAAGCAGTGAGGGCAACGATGGCGGAGATCTTCGAGGGTCCTCCGGAATTCGTGGACCTGATTGTCGTGGAGGAGACGACGCCGTAGGAGTGAGTGGACGGGGTCGTGGGCACCCCACCGCGTCTCGCGACCTATCGGATGTGACTAGCGCGAAGAGGGATCCTCTGTGTGGACCTTCTCGCGCCGTCATCTGGCGGTCCCGGTGTCTGATCTGACCGGCTACCTGTAAGTACGGGCATGGTTCGTAAAGTCGGACCATGCGCGTTCAGGTCCATCCCGCTACCCCCGATCGGTGGAGCCGGACGACGTGGCTAGCCTGCGCTCCGCTCGGACAAGCGGGTTTGGCAATCTTCACCGGCCGCGTGAGGTACGGTCGCGCAGCCTCACTGTGGCAATGTTCTCTGCCGCAGGGCTTGTGTTCCAATGCCTGGACAACCGGGAAGCTTCTGTCACGAGGGTCAAGTCCTGAGCGTCCTGTAAATCGTCCGGTCACCGAGCTTCATGCCGCGGCGCGCTCTGTTGTTCTCCTTCGGCGGGTTGTCTGATCCTCGGCAGGTGGTGGGTCGAGCCGGAAGCGGAACGGAGCAGCTTGAGCTGGTGGCGTTCGATGTCGTTGATCGAGACCCGGCACCAGCGCTCTGCCGAGCGGATCATGGTTGCGAAGGCGAGCTTCATCGTCGCCTTCTCGCTCATGAGCCTGGGGATGATCTTGGTGCGCCGGCGCTCCTCCTCGAAGCTGCGCTCGGCGAGGTTGGTGGTCCTCACCCTGATGCGATGGCGCACCGGAACCCGATGTATGGCCAGCAGCGCCTCGCGGTCGTCGGCGAAGCACGCCACCGCGGCGGGGAACTGGCGTCTATAGGTGTTCTCGAAGCGGTCGGCGGCTGCTCGGGCGGCATCCAAGGTGGGGGCGTCCCTGACCGCGTAGATGTGGGCCATGACCTCTGCGGCTTCGTCGTCGGGGAGTTTGGACCTGATGTTGGACAAGCGGTGGAACCAGCAGCGGATGCGCACCGAAGTTGGGAACACGACCTCGACGGCCCTGATCATCCCCGGCGCCCCGTCGGTGGTGACCGTGGTGGGAAGGCGCATGCCCCGCTCGATCAGGTTCCGGAAGAATCCCGTCCAGGCGGCCTCGGACTCCTTGTTGCCGACGGCCAGGTGCAAGAGGTGCTTCCTGCCCTCCGAGTCGATGCACCACGCCACAAGGAGGGCCTCTTTGGCCCCCTGGCGGCGGAGCGACTCGAAGACGGCGTCGCTGAACAGGTACTCGACGGAGATCTCGGACAAGTCCCGGGCGACGAAGGCCTGGTAGTCCTCCCACAGCTGGTCGGTGATCTCGGAGACCGCGGACTTGGAGATGAGCAGCTCGCCTGTGGCGTCTTTGAAGGCGTCCTCGACGTCTCGTGTCGAAAGGCCCCGGGCGTACATCTCGGTGACAAGGCGATCGAGCACGTCGGAGTTGCCGTCCAGAAAGCTCTTGAGGCTCGAACGGTAGGGCTCCTCGGTGTCACGCACCTGGGGGACCCGGACCTTGATCGCACCTTCGGCGCTCAGGATGCGCGACTCGTAGCCGTTCCTCGATCCGCGTTGGTCGATCCCCCGGCGCTCGTAGCGGCCGCGGCCGCCCAGATAGTCGGCCTGCTCGGCCTCGAGCAGCTCCTGAACGACGAGCCTCGTGACGGTGTCCACGAGAGCTGAGACGATGTTGCTCCCCTCGTCGACGCCGCCTCGCAGCAGGCGATCGAGGTCCTCGCGAACGGACAGGGACGGCGGTACTCTCCTCTGAGGCATCGAAGCGGGGGAGCTGCACCTGAGAGCGGCTGGCGCCACCCTTCGCCTCACCGACTCTTTGACGATGCAATTTGCAGGGGCGGATTCAGGCGGTAGGCGCAACGCACCTCGTTCGACAGATGATTCGCTCCGTCGACGAGGAGGTGGCGATGGGCAGGGTTCCGACAATGCGAGAGCAGGTGCGCGAGGAGATCTGGGATCGCTTTGCTGCGGGTGAGCTGCCGTTTGCGATCGCTAAAGATCTCGGCCGCCACCCCTTGGCGGTTCACCAGAGCCTGCGCCCCCCGTCTGTTCCTTATGCTGAGACGGCATGCAACTCACTGTGACGGTGGAGTCTTCTGCGGCGAGCCTGCCCGGCTGGGACGAACTCGTGATCGGCGCCGGGATAGAACTCCCTTCCCACGAGCTATGGCTATCGGCGAAGGTGTTGCACCTCCTTGAGGTATTCGGCAACAAGACTCCTCTGCACGTGCTCGCTCGGGTGAATGGGACGCTGCTCGGTGGGCTTGCCACATACCGAGTTGACGACCAAGTGACGGACGAGCTAATGCGGCTCGGCGGTGTCTTCCCGGGGATGGATGTGTTGCCAGACGCGGCTCGTAGGTGGACCCTACGAAGGTCGCACGGGTGCCCTGACCCTGCCGAGCCTAGGCGAGGAGGCCCGGCGCCAAGTAGTTAACCGGTTGTTTGCTGAAGCCGAGGACATAGCTCGGCGAAATGACGAGCGGTCGGTGGTGTGTCGTTGTGTGGACGGGGGCGACATATTGCTTCGGGATGTCCTGCGAGATCGCGGTTATCGCGAGTTCCCCGGGCCGGATCACTTCGTCCTAGTGCCACCCCCAGGAGGCTTGGACGGCTACATCGACTCGCTCCCGCGCAGGCACCGCAACAAGGTCCGCCGGGAACTCCGCAAGCTGAGGGAGGGCGGGGTTGCCATCACCGTCGAGCCGCTGACCCCGGACCTGATCAGAACCGTGGCGCCCCTTCTCGTAAACCTCTACAACAGATACGACATTGACAAAGACTGCGACCGGTTACTGCCAGACTGGGCATTCTCCGCAAAGCCGTCAAACAATCAACATACGGTGTCGTCGCACGCGTCGGTGATTATGTCGTCGGGTTCATGGAATTGGTCGTGTACCGCGGCAATGCGTGGGGCGTTCCGCCGGTTTTGACTACGAGGCACAGGGCACTCTCCCGGTGTACTTCGGCGTCGCGTTCTACGGGGTGATGGTCTTCGCCGCCGAGCACGGCCTCCGAGTACTGGACTACGGCTTCAAGACCGAGGACGCCAAGCCTTTACGGGGTTGCGAAGCGCGGGCGACAGTTAGGCTGCTCAAGGCCGTTTGATCGGAGACAGCGGACATTACCGTCAGTCGTAGATCCGTGTCGTCCCACAACCCGTAATGCGACATAACGGACAAAGCCCGCGGTTTTCCTTGTCGCAGCCTGCGACGGTAGGCAGCTTGCCTGCACGCGGGGGAGCAGTACGTCGCGCGGACATCGACCAGTGCGGGGCGCTGGCACTCAGGACAGATCCGCCGCACCTGCAATGATCGAGCGGTCATGAACCCACGGTAGCTGTTACGGGTCCCGTTACGCGTGTTACGGGTCCGACACCGCCGGAAGGCCTCCCATCCCGACGTCTAGGCCTGCTGTGGCGGGTTACACTCTCGCTGTGATCAGAAAGATCAAAGACTACCGAAATACAAAGTTCTCCCCAGAGGTCATCTTTGCTGCTCGCGATCTACTTATTGAACAAATCGGCAAGAAGAGTCCCGAGTCAACATATGAGAATCTAAACATCGACTTACCTGATGGCTCACAGTGGTATCTTGACGATCGAAGTGAGTGGGCGGGTTTCTATCGTGGAGACGTCAACTATGCCCGCATTGAACAAACCTACGGCACCTATACCCTTATCGTTACTTTCAGCGGAAACTCCAGCGTCGAAGCCAAATCAACTACTCGTGGAGAAGTAGAGAGCCTTTTTGCATTATTCGAGGCCGCGCGTCCGTCAAGCAGCATGGTGGGTTGCGCTACGCGGACGCTCGTTCCTCATTGGCGATAACGAGCGCCAAGCGGGAAAAACTGCTCGGCGCACTTGGCATACTCTGCGCCATGAACGATGCGTCTCGGATGATCGGCCACCGCGTCCTCGTCGACGGGATGATGGGGTCCGGGAAGAGCACGTTCGCACGTGCGCTTGCGGCAAGGACCGGTTTGCCGGTGATTCACCTCGACGTCCATTACTGGAAGCCGGGCTGGGTGCGACCGTCGGACGACGAGTGGCGAGAACGGCAACACGCGCTGCTCGCTGGCGAGGCTTGGATCATCGACGGCAACTACAACGAGACACTTGCCCTCCGGCTCGAACGCGCGGAAACCGTCGTCTTTCTCGATACTCCTTGGTGGTTGTCCGCGAGTTCGCGCGTTTGTGCGGGGGCTTCGCAAACCCGTTGGCGAGATGCCCGAGGGTTGCGAGGACTCGGTCAACCGACGTTTGCGCGACGAGTGGGGTGAGCTTCCC
>CAWILM010000014.1:0-129958 GCA_963836935.1 uncultured Acidimicrobiaceae bacterium | reverse complement strand
CCGCTATCCGTGGCCGATAGCGTCATCCATCGTCAGAGGTCTCCTTGTCGTCGCTGTCGTAGAGCAACAGCAACGATGGCGTGCTCTTGCCCGTGTTGGTGGACCCTCGGCTACCTCACGCTCCCCACTTCAACGTGAGAGGCTGACATACCCCTCGTTGCCACCTGCGGACCGAAGGTCGCGAAGCTGCAACGCCGGGCGTACTCCTTGGTCGATGAAGGGCGCGAAAACGACGGGGCCGTCGAGGAACTCTGGTCCCTCGCCGGCGGTCGCCGAAAAGACCTGCTCGATGCTGCCGCGTCAGTCCGGATCGGAGGTGCCGCCCGGGACTATCGCCGTCACAACCGGGCGAACGCGCTCCTCGTCGCCGCAGGCCGACGTCAGCCGGTCGAACCAGTGACACCCGAACAAGAACTGTGGTTCGAGGAGGTCGAGAAATTCGTTCGGCTCTCAACCGAGGCCCGCTATGCGCGCCTTGTCGAGCTCCTGCCGGCGATCGCCGAGATTGATCGAAAGGTGTGCCAGGCACGGGAAGCATCGCCGAACGGCCGACTGGACCAGCTCGCCGTCGCTCGATTGATCACCAGGGAAGTGGATCCCCTGGTTGGGCTCCATGCCCAAGACGGATAGGGCATCCTTGGTACCGAGGTGGCCTCCAACACCGTGACGGTCCACGTTCTCGACTTGACCGCTGCAGACACAGCCGCTTCGGACGGCGACACGAATCGTTGAGTTGTTCTTGCGGGTTCCCGCTATCTCCGAGACCGTCTGTGTCATGCCGCAAGCATGTCCAGCCAGCGAACCGGCCCGCGCTCCTTACGGGAACCTCCATTGACTTGCGTTGAACCTCCGGACCGAAGGACTCAGCGGAGCGCCTAACTCGACGGAACCGAGGTGGGAAGCCCGTACTTCTCAGCGCCGGTCAGGGCGAGTCGGCGTCGGCACCCAGTCGCCTTCGAACGGCGCGACGCGCCACTTCGAGCATGGCCGGGTCGTCGGTCATCACAAAGCTGGTGTTGGCCGCCAGGATGATGCCGTTGAGTTCGAAGACAAGGAGCATGAGATCCTCGTCGACCGCGAGTTGTCCCAGCTCCTGCGCCTTGGCGGCGAAGGCGAACACCAGGCCGATGAACCTCTGCTGGAACTGGCCGACGCGCTCCTTCACGGGCCCCGGCCGGGTGCCCATCTCGAGTACAGCCGAAGCGAAGAAGCACCCACCGGGGAAGGTGTGCCGCTGCAGGTGATCGAAGAAGAGATCACAGACTGCCACCAGTTGCCCGAGCCCTTCGGGCGCCCGGGTCGAGGGGTCGATCACCTCTCGGTCGAAGATGCGCTCCGCCTCGTCGATGGTGGCGAGCTGGAGCTCCTGCTTCGAACCGAAATGGGCGTACAGCCCGCTCTTCGAGATGCCCAGGGCCTTGGCCAGCCCGCCGATGCTCAGGCCTTCGAGGCCCTCCACGGTGGCCAGGGATACGGCCTCTAGCAGTATCGCCTTTCGGGTCCGCAACCCGTCTTCTCGCTGCTTGCGAACCGGAACCGGGGAAGTCGCCATGGCCCTCTCGTAAGTGCGCCGGGACTCTTCCTTCGGGCCCGACATCCAAATTGGCTGTTGACACTTAGTACGACCGATCGTACTCTTAGTTCTTAGTACGACCGATCGTACTATATCGGAATCGGGCGCCTGGGCGTGCCATGAGGACGCATCTCGGCCCCAGCGAAAGGGTGGTCCGGCATGAACCCGAACCAAGCGCTATGGGAGAAAGGCGACTTCACTCAGATCGCACTGAGCATGCGTGAGAGCGGCGAAGCGCTGGTCAAGGGACTGGGCATCACGAACGGTCTCGACGTCCTCGATCTCGGCTGCGGCGACGGGACCACCGCCGTCCCGGCAGCCAACCTCGGCGCCAACGTTCTGGGCGTCGACCTCGCCCGCAATCTGGTCGACGCCGGCAACGCCCGGGCGAAACGGCTCGGCCTCGCCAATTGCCGATTCCAGCAGGGCGACGCCTCCGACCTGCATGAGCTGGAGGACCAGAGCTTCGATCTGGTCGTCAGCATCTTCGGTGCCATGTTCGCTCCCAGGCCCTTCGACGTGGCCCGGGAGATCGTGCGCGTGTCTCGTCCCGGCGGGCGGATCGTGATGGGGAACTGGATCCCCGACGACCCCACGCTGGTCGCCGTGCTCCTGAAGATCAGCTCCTCCTACACGCCACCCCCACCGAAGGGCTTCGTCAGCCCCATGACCTGGGGAGTCGAAGCCAACGTCATCGAGCGGTTCAGAAGCGCCGGCATCCCCGAAGAGCGGATCTCTTTCCAGCGCGACACCTATACCTTTGTCTACTCGGGGTCTCCTTCGGAGTACCTGGAGATATTCCGTCACTTCTACGGTCCCACAATGAACGCTTACGAGGCAGCTGCTGCAGACGGCCGCCAAGACGAGCTGCACGGCAAGCTCCAAGCGCTTTTCCAACAGCACAACTCCAGCCCGGATGACGGATCGACCTCGATTCCTGCCACGTTCCTGCGAGTCACCGTGGCCCGGTGATCGATGAGGCCTCCGGAGCACTTCGCAAGGCAAGTCGAGGAGCACCCTGTCCTTCCCCCGGGGGGCCGGGGAGCGCGTCTCGGGTTACGGAGTCATGGGACTGCCGTTCGTCTCTGGTCACGTCCTCGGCTTGCGCCGATGGACGGCTTCGTCGGTGGGAGACGGATTCACCTCGATCTGGCACCGCGACCCTCTTGGGAACTGGACCTTCTACGAGTCGGTGGACAGCGCGGTGGGGTGTACCCGCTACTTCGGCGCTGAGGTCGGGCGCGTCGAGCTTGGACCCATCGACATCGATTGGGAGACGTCGAACCGCCTGCACGTCCGGATCGCCGGAGCGAAGGTGGACTGGACGATCGAGACCGGATCCACCCTCGTCACACGCCTCATGAGCGCCATGGGCGCCATCACCCCCATGGCCGTGTGGCGGTCGCGGACCGTACTCACCGCCATGGGGGCCATCGCGGGGCGGACGCTCGACGCAGGGAAGGTCCAACTCACCGGCGAGACGTCAAACGCGCAGCACTTCGAAGCCAATCCACGGCGGATCTGGTACGTCACCGCCAGCCACGCCGTCGTGGAAGGTGCGGACCTGGGTCAACCCGGCCCCTTGACCGAGCAGGCCCACATGGCCGACTTCTATTTCCCACAGCGGGGGATCCTCGCCTTCGGCCGGGTGTTCGTCACCAACCTGACGGAAGAGGCGGTAGGAGGCGCCGAGTGACTCGCCGAGCGCTAGCCAGCCGCTCGGCTGAACAGAGCACGGAGCCAAAGAGTGCCGGATACCTTGCCGGTTCGTATTCCGTCCCTCAACACAACGATTACCGCAGGTGACCAGGGTGAGTGGGCCTTAACGGACACAGTACGAACCGATCCGCGGTACTCCCGGGGCAGGCGGTCGACTTGCGGGATCGGCTAGCGGGTCCATGACGCCCTTAGTTCCAAAGAAGCCGCTCTGACGCCCCAAGGCTCGCCCTCCTCACGGTGCTGCGACGATACCCTTCTCCAAGGGACAGCTTCTCGTCGAGCCCTATGTCGTGGCCCGCTCGAACATTGGAGGCACCGTGACGGATCCATCGACTGCCACACCGCCTTCGAACCAGACAGCAGCTTCGAGTTCAACATCGAGACCGCCAATTGAGAATGCTGCGAACGTGGGACCTCCCGAGATCGCGCCTAGCAGTAGTGGCAACCGCCTGATCCTTGTGCTGGTCCTGGTCCTCATTGTCATCGTGGTCGCAATTCTCATTGGGTTGTTTGGAGCTCTTCGACACTGGGTGGCGCTTCACACCGGCATAGTCCACGGCGGGCCCGACGAGTTCTACAACTTCTGGTCTGGTTTCGGCTCTGACCTTGGAGAGGCAACCCTGATCAGTGCGGTCGGAGTCGGTGTGTACACCGGAGTCCGAAAAGTGAATTGCCATACCAAGGGTTGCTGGCGGATCGGTCACCATCCTCTGGATGGAACGCCGTACATCTTGTGCCGACACCATCACCCCCAGGTGCCGAATGGCGGAGCCACCCATGAGCGCATTCTCGAGCAGCACCGAAAGTACAACGAAGAGAAGCTAGTAAGAGAACGGGGACGGCCCGCGGATAACACCAGGCCGTGAATGGGTCCCGCCGATCCGACGTGCAAGGTAGCTGTCCGACCGGTGCCACTTCCGGCACGGGCCCCACTCCTGCGGCTATACGCGTCTGCTATCTGGCGAGTGGCCGGCGTGGAGAGGAGGTACGGCACGGTGACCGTGACCGAGAACTTGGCCGATTTCATAGGCTCGACCCGTTCTTCTGGACCATCGAGCAGGGCCTTGGCGGCCTCGTCGACGGGGAGCACTTCTGAGCTGTACCGCCCATACGGCGAAATCTCGTCCTCACCGGACCTCCGTACGCAAACCGCTTCGTCTCGGTGCTTACGGTCACGGACCGAAAGGTCACACGATGTCGCGACCACCTGAAGCCGATCGCGGTGTTCGACGCGATCGGATGGCCAGATGCCGACGCCACCCACAGTCTTCCGGCGGGCTGGGCATGAACGTCCGCACCATGGTGGTCGGGGTGGCGCACTTATCAGTAGGACGACGTGAACCACTCTGAGCGAGTCGCGGGCAGGGCACACATGAGGCGGCCGAGTACAGCGCTGGGCGGTACGTCCTGACGGCCTCAGCTCGGCCGGATTGAGTAACCCAAGCTGAATCGAACCCCGCGATCGAGCACGCCGGTCTCGCTCAGTTCGCTATCACCCGAAGACGAGCCATGCCTTGCTCTTGTCGGGCGTGCAATACCAGGTCACCTGCCACCTGTGATAATCGGAGGTGTCGACATTGTGGATCCAGATCCACATGGATGTCACCGCCCGCGAACCGAAGGCGTTGGGAACCGTATCCCACGCGATGACCGGGGCCACGGAGATGTTGGCGTCGGCGACAACGTTGAGGCGCGGAAGAGCGTGATTGGCGCCCCTTTCGACGTACCCGACATCGCCACACGAGGCGAACCGCGACGTACTCGTCCCGGGTGGAAGCGTGCCCTCGAACGTCGTCTGAGACGACTGGTCGCTGGGCGCTGCCGACGCCGTCACCGCTCCACCGCTCACCGCCCCACCAAATCCGAGCAGTACACCCGTCATCGCCACAGCAGCAAGGGCTCGCTTAATCCTTTGCACCGTCACCCCCTTTTCTTTCGTGCGCTCTCATGTGGCCAAATCCTCATTGTCGAGCCCACCTGACTCCCTGAGCAGAATCATCGCGCGACAGCGGGATTAGACACCACTCTCGACTACGCGCCCGGACCCGGGTCATCCGGTTTGTGGCGCCGATCGTTTGCCTCAATTACGACTCGCTAAGTTCGGCGAAACCATCGAGGCGGCTGCGGGCAAAGCGAGCCAGGGATTGTGGGCCGAGTGAGGCTGCTGCATCGGCCGCCCGGTCGATCTCGGTCGCCGGCTGTGTCTCGTAGAGGGCCTCGAGTGCCTGGCGACCGAGGACGGCGTAGAGAGGGTGATCGGCCCCGAAGCTGAAACCCCGCCGCGTGCCCCAGGCCGCATTCGACGTTGGACCTCAATCGTGGCGGCGACGGCGTCCCCGGCGCTCGGGAACACGGCGGCCATTCCGTCGCCCATCGTGGAGAACACGCGTCCTCCCTGCTGGGTGATCACCGACTGCAGCAATTCGTCGTGACAAGCCACGGCCGCCCGCATGGCCGCTTCGTTGAATTGCCAGAGCCGGGTTGAGCCCTCGATATCGGTGAAGAGGAACGTCACCCCTGGTGAGGATGTGCTCACGGAGAAATTGTGCTCCTCACGTGGGAGGGGATCAACCTGCATCGACCTGCCTTGAACCTCGCCGAAGGAGGATGCCCAGTTCGGTCTCTTCTAAAGCAGCATGTGATGCCGTCTGCGCGCGCTAGCTGCCGTCGAACGGCAGCGTTGCCGAGCTTCTCCGTGAGCGATCGGCAGGCGGCGGTTGGGGGCACCCGGCCCAGACGTAGGATGAACGGTCTGGGTTAGCTGAGCCCTTGCTCAGGCCATCGCCCCCCACGAGCGCCGGAATCCTTCCGCTCACCCCTCCTTCCGGCAATGCCGGCGGGGGCGATGACCGTGCGGGCAGTTGGCACCTCCTGACACCTACCTCGGCTCCGCGACGGTGGCCCGGCCCCACCGTCCAGTTGGACACCGCAATCCTACGGCCCGCCTGCGCTTTCCACCGACGGGCCGTAAATGACCGGCAGGGAGGTGACCATCCGGAACGCCACACCGGTCATGTGAACACCCCTCGTGGCGGAGTGAGCCAGGCGGAGGTTGGGCAGGCGAGCGACGGTCTGACTCTCGCAGCTCTCTGAGCTCCGACGGAGCGATCCAGGCTTCGGGGAGATCGCCCCGGGAGAGTCGTCTCGCGAGCTCGGTGGCATCAAGGACGTCGTTCTTCACACGTCTTGAGTCCCAGTGCAGACCGAGGGGGTGGACGAGGTGCACGTGGGCGCCCTCGGCCTCCAATAGATCTGCCGCCCAGTACCGCCCAGTAGTGAGTGTCGGGCCGGGGCGCAGTGCCACCTTTCGATGGTCCGTCTCCCCGGCCCGCACTCCCAAACCGGACGTGCGAGTTCCCCCGCATCCGGCTCTCCGCGAGCCCATGCCGCGGGCTATGCGGCGTTCCTCTCAATCGGCCCTGACCAAGGCGTTGCGATCCTGGTCCCCCGGTAGCGATACCTCGTAATCCGCACCGTCGCCGGGTTAAAGAGGGTCAGCTCGCCGTCCGTCGGCCGCCACCTCGGGAGATGATGGCGACGGAGCCAGCTCCAAGAGGCACGAGGGTGCTTATGGCGAAGCCAGTTGACCACCCGCCGCCAGGAAAAGGCGTCTAGGTAGCTGAAGGTCCTCGCCGACACGCCGTGCCGGAAGTAGTTGGTCCAGCCCCGCAGCACCGGGTTCAGCCGTTGCAGCAGGTTGGCAAGGGTCTGGTTCGTGTTGCCCTGTGTGAGCGCACGCACCTTCGCCTTGATCGCCGCAAGGGCGGTCTTCGACGGGTAGGTGTACATCGTGCGCCGATTCGTTCCCTCTTGGCGCTTCCGCTGGATGTGGAAGCCGAGAAAGTCGAAGCCCTCGTGGATGTGGGTGACAAGCGTCTTTTCCTCCGAGAGGCGAAGGCCCATCGGAGAAAGCACCGCTGCGACCTCTTCCCGCAGTGCTTCGGTGTGCTCCTTGGTCCCGGTCAACAAGACGACGAGGTGAGTGGCCGGGGGGAATCGCACCCCCCGGCTCTCGCAGAACCGGACGTGAGCCTCTCGACTCATCCGGCTCCCATCATCCAGCCTCACGGCACCAGCCCGAGACGCCAGTGGACAAAGAGGGCGTGCGCCCTCCCAGCGACGGCATGTAGCCACCGTCGGGCCCGGTCAGCATGGCGGTGCAGCCGCTTGTACTTCTGCGTGGCCCAACGAACCAAATAGTCGTTGATGCGCCTGAGAATCGGATACAGCATGGACTTGTAGAAGCGCCCGTAATAGTTGATCCACCCCTGCACGATCGGATTGAACATCCGTGCAAGGTCTCCGAGGGTCTTGTCACTGCGCCGGTTGATCCGCCAGGAGCGGATCTCCCTCCCGATCGCCTTCTTAGCGTCATCTGAGACCGCCGGAGAGAAGTTGACGAAGTAATGATCGTTCTTGCTCTTCGACAGCCGCGGACAAAACGTGTATCCCAGGAAGTCGAACCGCTCGTGCTCATGGGTGAGCGGGCGGTGGTCGTCCTTGCAGTACACGATGCGCGTCTTGTCCGGATGCAGCTTCAGACCGACCTGCGCCATCCTTTCGGCGAGTGCCTTCAGCACATAGCGTGCCTGGGCCTTGGTCTTGCAGTGAATGACCGCGTCGTCCGCATAGCGCTCGAAGCTGACAAAGGGGAACTCCCTGGTCAGCCACGTGTCGAACGCATAGTGAAGGAAGAGGTTGGCCAAAAGGGGCGAGATCGCCGAGCCCTGAGGGGTCCCACGATCTCGTTGCACCAAGGTGCCGTCCTCCATCTGGAGCGGAGCTTTGAGCCACCGCTCTATGTAGAGGAGGACCCAGCGCAAGTCCGTGTGCTTCGACACCGCCTTCAGCATGAGGTTCCAGGGGATGCTGTCGAAAAAGGCCCGGATGTCGAGATCGATCACCCAGTCCCTCTTCCAGCACCGCTCCCGGCACGTTGCCACCGCATCGAGCGCGGAGCGCCCCGGTCGGTAGCCGTAGGAGTCGGGGTGGAAGATCGGCTCCACCTGGGGCTCCAGATACGACCGCACGACCGTCTGGGCGATCCTGTCCGACACCGTGGGCACGCCTAGAACCCTGACGCCCCTGCCTCCGGCTTTTGGTATCTCCACCGCCCGGACCGGCGGCGGGAAGTACGTCCCTGAGGACATGCGATTCCAGAGCTTGTAGAGGTTCGCCTTGAGGTTCGCCTCGAACTCCTCGATCGACTCCTCGTCGACACCGGCAGCCCCCTGGTTGGCCTTGACCTTCTCGTAGGCTTCCCAGACAACCCGCTTGGAAATGTCAAACGGTTTGGCCGCTTTCGGCTTCGACGTGACCACCGGCTCCTCCCGCAGCATCACGGTTGACCACCAGCCACGTCCGGATGACCCGCCCCCTTGGCTCGGCCCGCATTACCAGGCTTCATCGCTCCTACGAGGCGGCCCGCCCCTGTGCTCCGCATCGGTACTCGGCCCCTTGTGGTTCCTGCCACTTGGGGTGCTCCCTTTTGCGGCCAGGGGGATGAAGCCCAATTGCGCCTGGCCGACGGCATCGGAGCGACAGGTTCACACGTTCCGCACCAGAGCCTGAGCTGAGCTCGCGCCGCCTTTATGCCGGACACCGCCTGGGCAGTAGACAGGTAGCCCCCAGGCTCATCCCGGGAGAACGACTCCCTCCCGGTTTCGATGTCGTCGATACGCTTACGACACGTCATCGGCGGTTCGCTTCCGCTCGCCTTCTCAGCTCGTACCTGACGCGCTCTTGGCGCGCCTTGTCCGCAACGCTCACCACCCCGGCTCTTGACCGACGCAGCTTGCGGTGGTTTGGGACCTCCCCCTGCAGGGCGATCCCGGAGGGCCTTCCTCCATCTCTGGCACAGCACCGCTTGTCGAGTTCGATCTTCTACATCGATCCCTCCTTGCGTTCGTGTCACACAGTCGTCCGCATACCTGATAATGCGGTAGTTGGCCAGGCCCTTGGCACGCCGTCGGCTGCGGCCGTTTTGGCCGCCCCAGGACTCCCACTGCCCCATGAAGTGCTCGTCGAGCACCGCCAGGGCGATGTTCGCCAGCAGCGGGGAGAGGATGCCACCTTGGGGGGTGCCGGTGACCGTGTCCCTTTCCACCTGGTCCTCACCGAGGACCCCGGCTTTGAGGAACGCCTTCACCAAAGCGAGGATGCGCCTGTCTCCGATCCGGCGCCGCACTCGGTCCAAAAGGGCCGAATGCGAGATCTCGTCGAAGCACGATTTGATATCTCCTTCCAAGACCCACTCGTAGTAGTGCGTCGTGTAGAAGAAGATCTCCTCGATGGCGTCCTGCGCTCGTCTCCTCGGTCGGAAGCCGTAACTGCACGGCTTGAAGTCCGCCTCGAAGATCGGCTCGAGGACCAGCTTCATGCTGGCCTGGACGCAGCGATCCCGAGCAGTCGGGATGCCGAGCCCGCGAAGCTTCCCCGATTTCTTCGGGATGAGCTTCTCGCGCACGGGCAGTGGCACGAAGCGCCGGGCCTTGAGATCATCTCGCAGACCGGATAAGTACGCCGCTTCGCTAAGCCTGGATCCACCGCCTAGCGACGGGTCGAACCTTCGATTGGGTATGAAGAGGACTATTCGTCGTGGCTTTAGCAGGGGGGTGGAGGTTCAACCCGCGTGAGGACGGCCGAGATCAAGCTTGAGGCCCGGATTCGATTGCGGCGGGCTGGGTTTTCCTCAGTCGCTCGCCGGAAGGTCGAGGTTCAGGTGACGAGTCGGACTGAGCGAAGGTCGGCGAGGGCGGCAAGGAATTCGGCTCGCCACGGCCAGCGCGTCGGGAGGTGCAGGGTGTCGCGTCGCGCGGAGTGCGTGATCCTGCCCGGCACGGCAAAGTGGCGGCGCCGCATCGTCGCCTGACAGACAAGGCCCTGGGTCTTAAGACCGATGGAGGCGACCCAGCAGATGAGGTTGTGGGCGAGGGTTGCAAACACGACCCAGGCGGCATTGGCGGAAAAGCTTCCCGAGGGAAGGTGAGCCAGTGCGTTCTCCTTCAGCTCCCTGATCGCGAGCTCGACTTGTGCGTGCGCGCGATGGAACCGGTCGAGTTCGGTGGCTTCGCCTGCGAGGTCGGTGACAAAGCCGTGGTAGCACCAGGTGTGGAACAGCTGTCCTTGGGCCGAGCGGTCCCTCACTCGGCGCACGATGAGCCGGTCGCCTTTGTAGGTCGTCTCTGCGACCTCGGCGATCTCGCCGGGCGTGTAGTCGATCCCGACCCATGAGCTTCTCGTCGATCTCAGCGATCGCCGCCTTCACCTTTGTCGTCTGGCGCACGGTGATCGAGAAATGCACGCTGCTCGTGCGGCACGCGGCGATCACCTGCTTGGAGCAAAAGCCAGAGTCGGCCCGAAGCGTGATCTCGCCGGCGGCCCCGGCACGGCGGACGCGCCCGAAGGTCTCTTTCAAAAACCTCGGCGCTCCCCGGGCGGTGTTGGCCGAGCCCTTCCGGTGGCGGACGTGGAGCACCTCGCCGGTGCCGGCTCTTGTCGCAAGCAGCGGGTGGTGGCCGAGCACCTTGGTGTAGCCGTAGGCGGCGCCTTGCTTGTGGTAGCCGTGGAGGGGACAGATGGTCGAGTCGACATCGATGACGAGTGGGTCCTCGTCCGGCCCCGTGCCGGCCGCCCAAGCTCGACCGAGTGCCTCCTCGGTGATCTTGTCGAGCTGACGGACGTGCCCGAAGCTGAAGGCCCGAAGGAACGTGCCTAGCGTGGAGGGCGCCATCACCTTATGGCTGAGCACCTTCTCGGTCTCACCTGCGCGAAGCACTCCGCAGTCGTCGATCGAGTCGGCACCGGCGACCATGGCCTGGACGATCGTCATCGCCTTGCGGCCGGGGAGGAAGTGACCGTCTCGGTTGCCGAGATCGACGTGCTCGTCGAAGAGCTGCTCGAGCCCGAGGTGCTCGAGGAGAGTTGCCGACAAGATGAGCCCGGCATTGGCCACCGAGTGGTCGTCGTCGAATGCCACCTGCAGCCGGTCGAGACTGTGAGAAGATCGCATCGAGAAAGTGCCCTCCGCATCAAGAGTGGTCGGGAGTTCAGCGACTCCGATTCTCCTTGATCGCAGGGCATTTTCCGCGGATGCACACAGGTATCAGCGACCCTCGACTGTGTTCAGGCGGTGGATCCAGGCTAAGGACGATGGAACGTGGTGCCACTCCATCGACTCCAGCTGACCGTGCCCCTCGATTGCCCCGCACCCGAGCCCACGCCACGACTAGGAACGCGGGATCGGCGACGAGGTTGAACAGGTCGTCGAACCGACGATGAGGGTCGTCGATCGCCCATTGGTGCAGCTTCGTCTGGATCTTCAGTACCCGTTGCTCGGCCTCATAGAAGTCGGGCCACGGAGCGTCGGTGTTCACCAGCGTCCTCCTGATCTTCCAGTCCAACTACTGCAAGCTCGTTGGGTCCCTTCGCCATGTGGCCGGCTTTCCCGACCTCGGACTAATCCCGGTAGGGACCGCCCTTGCGGGCGGCCCCCCGGACAGATCCCGGCGTGCGGAACTACCGCACCGGGCTCCTGCCTTGGGTCCTGGCGGCGAAGGCCACGCTGGGGTGGGGACGCACGATGCGGGCAGAGGGTAGCCACCTGCTTGCGATCTTGGCGTAGCGCTCCCAGGCCATGCGGTGGCGTTGGCTTCGGCGCCGAAGCGACTCCCGCCAGAGCCACCGTACCTGATCGCGAAATGCCGAAATCGCGTCGATGTTGCCGGGCACGGCGTAGTAGTTGAAGTGTCCCCTCAACACGCTCGCCAGCCACCTCCCCTGCTCGGGGATGGGCCAGTGACGGCGCCGTCGAAGCTCGGCCTTCACCTGCTTCAACTTCGCCCTCATCCTCTTCTTGATGGTGACGCGCCGGAGCCAGAAGCGCCCGTCCCTGGTCTTTCCGCACATGTGGGTGAAGCCCAGGAAGTCGAACGTCTCCGGTTTTGGAAGACCTCGCTCTTTCCGGTCCGATGCCGCGAAGCGGCCGAACTCGATGAGGCGGGTCTTGTCCGGATGCAGCTCCAGGTTGAACTTCGCGAACCGCTCGCGAAGATCGTTGAGGAACCGCTTCGCATCACCGAGATGCTGGAAGCCGACCACGAAGTCATCGGCGAACCTGGTGACGATCATGTCGCCCCGGGCGTGCCTCAGCCTCCACTGGCGGACCCACCGGTCGAAGACGTAATGAAGGTACACGTTGGCGAGCAACGGCGAAACCGATGCCCCCTGCGGTGATCCCTCCGGCGTCTCGGACCAGTGCCCATCCTCGATGACCCCTGCAGCCAACCACTTCTTGATGAGCCGCAGGACTCGTTTGTCCGCAATGCGATGCTCGAGAAACTTCATCAGCCAGGCCTGATCAAGCTTGGTGAAGAAGTCGCTCACATCAGCGTCGAGTATCCAGTTCACCTTCCGCTCCGTGATTCCGACCGCCAGCGCGTCCAGCGCATCGTGCGGGCCGCGCCTGGGCCGGAACCCGTAGGAGAAGCCGAGGAAGTCCTCCTCGTATACGGCGTTCAACACCTCCACCACCGCCCGCTGGAGGATCTTGTCCTCCAAGGTGGCGATGCCCAGCGGGCGCTGCCGCCCGTCCGGCTTCGGTATGTACACCCGACGAGAGGGGCTCGCCCGGTAAGCACCACTGTGCACACGGCGAAGCAGGTCTTCGAGGTTCTCTCGCAGATCCTGGCCGTAGGCGTCCCACGTCACCTGGTCGATCCCTGGTGCGGCCTTCGGGTTGATCGCCACATAGGCCGCCCACAGGCGAGCCAAATCGACGTGGTGCAGCAGTGCGGTGAACCGTGCTTCCTTGTCCCTTCGTGCTACTTCGCGCACACGGTCCAGCCCGTTTGGCGCGCCTTGCCCGGCGCTGCGTCCGGGACGTGTCGAACTGACCGTGTTCCCCTCGGCCAACCCCCTTCCCTCCACCACCTCCGCAACCGGTCCCCCGGCCTTGTTCGGCGGCTTCGCTGGTACTACGAGGTTGTCTGACTTCCCGCGCTCGTGCATCTCAGGCTTACGGCCTTGGCCTTCCCTGAGCGGCCCGCCCGGTGATCACCCCGACGGGCAAGCGTGGGACCTCCCGGTTCTCGCGCATGGAGGTTCCGTGCATGCACAGGGTCTCTGACCGCGCGGGGCCCACCAGCAGCTCGCGATAACGCCACTGGCGGTGTTGCCTTCCGCATCCGTAGACAGCGTCGGCACCCCGAACTCTGTGATTACGCGGCTCAATAGCCTGGCCTGCACGTGCCGCTACCGACGCTTCGCCTGCACCCTCACGGGCACCGACGCACGGCTCGCGGTCATCGTGGTTCGCTAGACCTTCGATGTAGAGCTCTTCCATCTCCTCCTCCATGCCGGTTTATTCCGGCGCACCTACGGACCCTCCGCCCCACCCTCTCGCCATCGGCAGACGACGTGCCTTGCCGCTGCCGACCCGGATGGCCGGCAGGTTGGCGCCGAGAGGACGGTTCCCACGTTCACCACAGACCGGTTGACGGGATCGGTGCCCAGCTTTTCCCCTGCAGGCCTGTCCACGGCTATCCCGCAGCACGTCACCGTGGCCCCCGGCGCCCCACGGCGTCGAGGCTGTCCCTCCCGGTTGTAGGGAGTCGCAGCGCACTGCTATCCCGGCCATCCACCAGATTCCCAGCCGGTCCTGACTTCTTGAGGGGGTTCCACCACTGGTTCCTGCATACGTACACCTCTCCGTCTTGCTTGCCGGGCCCGAGCTGTCTGGTAGTGCCAGCCCGTCCCGGCGTTGTCGAGGCTGCTCCCGCCCTTCCTCTCGTCTCCGAGGTCAGGCTGCCTCCAGCTTCAGCGGCCTGCTGCGACAGGCCACAGGTGGGGCTCTTCCCCCCACCCGGTCATGTGGCGCCTCGTGGCGCACCCAGCCATAGGTCGCCTCGAGTGCCACCTCGGGATCATCGCCGGCATCGGCCATGGCGAGCGCGAGCTCGAGCGGGTCGTTGACGACGCGCTTCGTCTCGAGCACTTCACCGTCCTCATTGATGCGCACGATCACCGAGCGCCGACGGTGCAGGTCAATTCCCACATACTGTCTTTGGTGTTCCACCGGAGTCTCCTTCCGTTTTCGGGTTGCTTTGGAGACCCCGAGTGTGCCTCGCACATTCGGTTCCCGGCGACGGGAGGAGCTCCGGCCGTTCGCTGGAACCTGAGCGGATCGAGCAACCACGACTGGCCTCGCTTTGTTCGGCGCCCGTGTCCGCACGACGGGGGACCGGTCACGCAGAAGCGGCGCAGCGCTTCTTCATGACATCAAATATTCCGCCCGCTCTCGACGCCCGGAGTGCGACCTGACCGACGTTCTGTCGCGGCGCGATCCGCCTTCTGCAACCAGTGTGCTGCCCGATGCGCCCCTCGCGGAGGAACGACCAACGCTTTCACCTGGCCTCTCTCAGCACCGACGAAGCGGTCCGTCGGCCTCGCACCTTACGCGCGCCTTAAACCGAGTCAAGCACTGAGTTCGCGCGGAGCCCGAAACGTGGGCATCCACTGGTCGGTTCGAACGTCGAGAGTCGCCGACATCGCAGAGCCGGTGCAAACATCCGGATCAGCTGGCGGGAGTGATATCGCCACGTCCGTGGCACCGGCGTTGGGGAGGGAGGATCACATCTGGTGACGCTGACCTGCACCGCGGAGGGTGATAGGTCAGCCGGTCGTCGGTCACCGTGCAGATGAGCACGCCGACCTGTAGAGGGGGTTCCGAGTAGGTCCTTTCTCCGCGCTCCAGCGCTGAGCGCGGTCGGCGATCTGATCGCAGGCCCGGGCTACCCCTTGACCTAGATATGCATTGTAGAATACTACTGAGTATGTACTGGTGTATTAGCAGCGGCAACACGCGCCGCTGGATCCGTAACGAAGCAGAGAGGATGGGATGGGCAAGCATCGGGTCAGGGTCGGCATCGTCGCCGTCGCGCTCGTCGCAGTTGTGGCGACCGTTGTCACGGTCGTCGTGCGGCACAGCCAACCGCAGCCGCAGTTCCGCTCTCTCTACGTTGGTACTCCCGCTGGCGTTCGACTTGCTGTCGACCTTTGGCTCCCACCGGGAACGACCGACCGGGACCGTTTGCCTACCGTGCTCGAGGGAGATCGCTACTGGCGCGCCCAGGCGTATAGAGGCGGCGTCACGGATAACCCGAACTACTGGGCTGTCGAGCCCTGGCTCACCCGAGGATACGCCTACGTCTTCGTCGATCTTCAGGGGACGGGTGCCTCCTTCGGGACGCTCGATGCCGAACTCGGCCCGGCCATGGTCGCGGACATCGGCACGATCACCAATTGGGTCACTGCCCAGCCCTGGAGTGACGGACGCATCGGGCTTACCGGCGTCTCCTACAGCGCCGACGTCGCGATGCTCGCTCTCGGGCTTCGCAATCCTCATATTGTTGCGTCCGCTCCGGTTTCGTACGATTTCGATCCGTACGAATATCTGCTTCGCCCCGGAGGCATCTTCGTCGCGCCTCTCGTTGCGGGCTACGCCACACTGCTTCGCATCCTCGACGGCGCCGCTGGCACCACGTGCGCAACCAGCGCCGAAACCCGTCAGATCTGTGCCGAGGTCGGTATTGCTGGCGCGTCGCCCGAGCCCGTCCAAGACCAAGATGGCGAGGCGCTCTTGCGCGCTGCTCGCGCGCAGCACGACAAAAACATCAACTTGGTCGACTTCGCTCGAGCTGCAGTCTTCGATGACTCGACCTACGGTCAGCAGACCTGGACCGAGACGAGTGTCGGCGACCACTTGGCGGCGATCGAAGCGAGTCACACCCCGATCCTGACCTTCGCCGGTTGGCTCGACGCGGCAACCGCTCAGGGCGTCCTCTCCCAGTTCACCAGCATGTCCAACACGCAAGAGAATTGGATCGGCCCGTGGAGCCATGGGCCGTGCTGCAGCCCTGGCGAGGGCGACATCGCCGACCCCTTCAAGCCATTTACGCCAATGACCTCGGCGCAGCACGAACAGCTTGCCAATCTCGTCTACGCCTTCTTCGACCGCTACGTCAAGGAGGGCAAGCGGCCGAGCAGCACTCGGGTACTCCACTACTACACGCTGAACGCGGGTATATGGCACACGACTACAACGTGGCCGGTCGCGGGCACCAAGGTCCGACCCTTGTACCTCGATGTTGGTCACCTCCTCAACAAGCGGCGACCGCCGAACAGCGGGTCAAACACCCTTCGGCTCAACGCGAGCGCAGGGACCGGTGACCTTGACCGTTGGCACGCCAACTTCACCGGCGGGCCCGATTATCCGAACCGCGCCGCGGTAGACCGCAAGCTTCTGACCTACACGAGCGCGCCGCTCCAGACGGCGACACTCGTCACCGGCAATCCCCGGGTGACGCTCTGGGTGACGGGGGTGAAGGGCGCGAGTAACGGTGCGCTGTATGCCTACTTGGAGGATGTCTCCCCCTCAGGTCGTGTCACCTACATCACTGAAGGTGAACTGGCCCTTGCCGACCGGGCGGAAGTACCGGCTCGGGACAACCCCTCATGGCGCAAACTCCTCGTACCGCGTAGCTACGACCGCGCTCAAGCCTCCCCTTTCCCGGAAGGCAAAGCCGAGCCGGTCACATTCGACCTCATCGCCACCTCGGTCCTCTTCCACGCCGGAGACCGGATACGACTCACCATTGCGGCTGCCGACCCGAGCTCGTTCCAACTGCTCCCCCCAGACGGCGAGGCCACGTACCTGATCGGCTACGGTGCCGGCACTCCGTCGGTACTCCAGCTCCCAGTGGTTGGGTCCTGCAGTGTCTGCGGCGCCTGACACGCGACGAGGGGTTGCGCTTCATGACCACCGCTGAGGTCGTTCAACCTCCACGGTGGTCCCGGGGTTGGCTTCCACCCTCCTTGTTGAAGATAACTGGGCAATCTCCGCAGTGCGCCGGGCCCGCGGATCGCGTCGAGCTTGGCCGCCGCCGCGTGGTCGACCTCCGGGAAGAGGTAGCCGTAACGGTCGTAGGTGAACGCCACGCTGGTGTGCCCGGCTCGCCGGGCGATCTCCGACGGATCGACACCGGCGGCCGCGAGGAATGCGACCCCTGTCTCTCAGGTCGTGGGGGCGGAGCGGAGCAAACCCGCCGCCGATCGAATCATCTGTGCGGCCGCGGACGGTGCGTCCCCTGACACGTCGCGGGCGCGTATCGGTTGTTATCCGCAGTCGTTCTGGAGAATGCTTGTTTGAACAGGGCCTTCACGCCGTAGACATGTCGCTGGCGTAGCGGATCCGTGGATGCGGGCCTCATTGTTCACGGTCGGGCTCGTTGTCGGCCAAGAGATCTGGCGAGCTGGTCGCGGAGTTTGAGGTTCTCCGCGTGGAGCTGGGCGAGATTTCCGCGGGCAGTGTCGAGCAGCTGACGAAGCGACTCTGTGGTGGCTCGCTGATTCGCGTGGTTGCCTGACGGTCGCGACGTTTTGGTCCGGAGCCGGATAATCGCGTCGCGGACATCGGTGTGGCGGTAAAGCCAGGCTCTCGACACCTCGGCCGCCTCGGCGACGGCAATGAAGCTGATCGGCTGTCCCGACCGCTCCAATTCCTCGATGGCTTGGTTGGCCCGGGCGATCCTCTCGTTGTGTCGGTGGGCAGCCGCTTGGACAAGGAACCGCGAGTTGCCGGCTTCAGCCATGGTTGTCCTCGTTCGTGTCGGGGAGCGCTTCGAGGGCAGGGATGATCCGATCGAGACTGGCTTGGACCTGACGGAGATTGCCGGCGAGGCGGAACTGACCGTTGGCATCGGCCCGGGCGATGAGACGCCGGTTGGCGGTGGACTGGCGGCGGTGGATGTCGAGGAACGCGGGGGTGGTCTGGAAGTCGGGACAGGTGAGACAGGCGTTGGGGTGCGGGCAGTCCTGCTGAGGAGGACGTCCGCAGAAGCCGTTCGGGAGGCTGTCGTGCACGCGTGAGACAGGTTGTGTTTGACCCACTCGGCGGTCGCGGTGGGGGCCTCGGGGTCGTAGTTGAGGAGGTCCCCGTCGGTGTTGACCCGTTGCTGTTGGTAGCGGTCGAAGGCCTCGCGGATGGTGCTGTCGTGGATGCGGGCGTAATGGGCGGTCATGTTCGGACTGGCGTGGCCGAGCAGCTTTTGGACGACGTGCTGGGGGACGCCCGAGTTGATGAGCCGAGTCCCGAGGGTGTGACGGAACTGATGGGCGGTCGCCCGAACCGCCTCGCCGGCCTCGTCGCGGAGGTCGATCCGGCGCTCCCATGCCGCCCGTTGACGGGTGAAAGTGCTCTGGGAGTAGGGCTTGGAACCGTCGAGGTTGTCGACCATCCCGGGGAACAGCCATGGTGTGCCGGCCGGCCAGACCCGGCGATCGTGGTCTTGCTGTGTTCGTATGGCATCCGCCGCTTTCGCGGTCAGTGGGATGAGCTGTTCGGCGCTCACCTTGGTGTTGTCGAACCGCAGGCACGGCCAGCCGACGCTGTCGTCGATCATCGGGTTGAACTCGAGGTGACAGGCATCTCCGACCCGCAGGCCGGTCTCGATCAGCACGAGGACGAGGTGTCGTGTAGTCGGGTTCGCGATCCGAGCGAGATTGGCGTCAGACTCGAGTTGGTTCATCACGAACTCAGGGATGAACCGGGCGAGCTGGCTCGTGGTGGAAGGGCAGCTCCTCGACGTGGATGACGGCGTTGGCCGACAGCCGTGGGAGCCATCCGTGGCGGTGGCAGGCGTCGAAGAAGACCCGCACCGTGCTGAGCGACAACGCTCGAGTGCTCGAGGAGTAGCTCCTTGACACCAGCCACGACAGGTAGTGCTCGAGGACCGGCCGGGTGATGCCGGTCTCGTCGTCCACTTCGGGATGGGCCTCGGTGAGGAACGCCGAGAAGCGCGCCATGGCCAGTGCACAGGCACTGATCGTGGGGAACGCGCACCCCGTGGCGAGGCGGAGCTGCGACCACCGCTTGACCGGATCCGAAAGCCAGGGCTGGGTGATGGTGTCGAAGCGGGCGGCGGTGCGGCCTCGGCGGGCAGGCACACCGAGGCGGCGCGCGTCCCAGTGGTCCGAGGCGTACTCGGCCTCCACCTCTGCACCCCCGCCGTGAAGAAGCGTCGGTCGGGGCGCTGGCGATGCAGCTGCGACAGCGGCGCCGGGGCTCACCGTGTACTCCTGGCTGCGTCCCACACGCCGGCCCGGGTGAGCGCCTCTCGGATGTCAACGGCGTCGAGATGGACGTAGGTCTGACTCGTGGTCGTCGACGATCGGTGGGTGAGCAGCCGGGCGACCACCTCGATCGGCACTCCCCGGCGGATCAGGTCGGTGGCATGGGTGTGGCGCAACATGTGGGCAGTGAAGGCGATCCCGGTGCGATCCTCGATGCGGGCGATCATCTGGCGGACCGTCGAGTAGTACAACGGGCGTCCGAGCCGACCGCCCCAGAGGTTGACGAACACGTAATCCGAGTCGAGCTCGCCGTACTCCTCGTGCATGTAGTCCGAGTACAGACGCACCAGGGGCGTCGATGTCGGGATCACCGCCTCGGTCCTCAGCTTCGCCCTCGCCCCATTGGCATTGTCGGGTCGAGCCACGATGTGGATCTCCCGCTTGCGACTGACGAAGTCGGAGTGGCGTAGCCCGAGCGCCTGGCCGACGCGCATCCCCGTCTCGGCCAACAAGGCGAACAGGAACCGGTCGCGGAGATGCTCGCACGCCGCCAGGATCGCCACGACCTGTTCGGGCTCCAAGGTGCGCGGTGAGCGGCGGACCACCGTGAGCTTGATCGGCCTCGTCGGTATCGGCCGGCCTTTCGTCACGTGGTGCATGAACGGCTTGTAAGAGCCTCGCCCCACGCGCCGCCAGGCGACCAGGTCCGCCGCCAGGGCTACACCGGCACGGGCGTGGTGGTCGTAAAAACCGAAGAGCGCCGCCAGGTGCCGGTTCACCGTCGCTGGCGCGCGACGACCGGTCCCTGACTCCAGCACGATCACGTTCTCCGCCGGGGCCCGCAGCCACGCGACGAACCGGGCCACGTCCTCCACTCCCGCCTTGTCCCAGCCGGCCTCGGTTCTCTCCAGGAACTCGAACCAGAGCTTCAGGCTGAGGGCATAGGCGCGCACGGTGTTCGGGGATCGCTCCAACGCCGTCAAGTAGGCGAGGAAGCGCTCGATCGGCTCTATCACTGCGCCGTCGCCAGCCAACACCGTCCACGACTCGATCTCGGTGGCCGGCATCACGACACGCTGAACAAACACGCGAGCCTCCCTCGGGTCAGGCTCCACCCGAAAGAGGAACGGTCGTCGGAACGTAGCCGCGAGGTGTGACACCGCCGACAGCAGCGACGCACTGCGGATAACTCGTCTACAACAGCGTCAAAAGTGCGCGAACGCTACGCCGGAGACACTCCCAAGCGACTGTGGATAACGACGGTTCCGGCGCTCCTGGGCTGCTCTCTTCGCGACCCATGCAAGTGCCTATGCAATTTCGGAAAAGTAGCGACCGCCGGTATCGCTCTGCTGCCACCGCCCCCTCGTTCAGTACTTCGACCCAGGTGATGTTTCCGTACCGCGTGCCATGGGGAGCGCTCGAAGGGCGCGTCCTGTCGCGGATGACCACCGAGCGTGCTGGGCCAGACTCGGCCGGGTGACTCCCGGAAACCTCAGGACTCTGGTGAGAGCTTGCGGTAGCGGCCTCGATAACGGACGAGCGGCTGCCCTGCACCTGCCACGATCTCGAGCGCCTTGACCCGTCCTCGCACGAGCATCTGGAAGCCCAGCTCCTCAGATCCGTAGAGGCGGCAACCGAGGGTGTGGCGAGTGCCGCTGATGACCGGCCCGAACTCGCCGTCCACCGTATCGACCTCCTCGAAGGGGTCGACCGGGTAGGCGCCGGCGAACATCCCGGCGAGTCGTTGATCGGCCGTCTCGAGCACGTGGACGACGAAGCTTCCTCGCGCGGCGATCATGTCAAAGAGGTCCGAGAGCGGATCGAGGAGCCCAAGCACCTCGGCAGGCTCACCCTCGGCGACAAGCAGCGACGAGACAGTCAGCCCAGCGCGGCGGTCTCTTGATCCGGCCGTCCAGACCGTCACCGGGGCGACGAGGCGACCCCGAAAACGCCGATCCAGCCGGCGTTCCTCCAAAGGTGTCGCAAAGGGGTCGTCGGGACTGAGGCGGCTGTGGCGTGCCTCCAAAGCGTCGGGTAACTCCCGGGGCGGGTCCGGAGAGTCAGCCATAGTCTCGGTCTACCCGAATTGGGGCCTACACGCGCCGCGTCGCGCCGCGAAACAACCAGAGACGCTGACGAACAGCCGGCGGCCTTATCCGACTCGTAACCGTTGAGGAGCTGTGGGGGCGGGCCGAGCAGGGCGCTCTCATGACAGGTGCTGCTCAGTAGCGTCGGGGAGCGTGGAGCTCACGATGATGAGGGAACGAGCGGCGGGGGCCAAGGTGGCCCATCTCGCCACCGTGCGGCCCGACGGAACGCCCCACGTTGTGCCGTGTTGCTTCGTTCTCGACCGGGACACGATCTATTCGGCCATCGACGCCAAGTCGAAGTCGACGCTCGAGCCTCCAACGGCTAGAGAACCTGCGTCGTCACCCAGCGGTCGCGGTGCTCATCGACCACTATGACGACGACTGGGTGGAGCTGTGGTGGGTCCGCGCCGATGGCCGCGGCCGCGTTGTCGACCACGGAGAGGAACTCGAGCGAGCCAAGTCGCTGCTCGGGGGCAAGTACCCCCAGTACCGGCACGTCGCCATCCCGGGTGCCGTGATCGCCGTAGCCGTCGAGCGCTGGCACGGGTGGCCGTGACGTCGCGTCCAAGACCCACGTCAGCGTGTCACGGAGGCAACGGCTCGATCCCCTTCGGGGCGCGGCACGGTGAAGGCAGCCGCTGGCCGCAAGGCAGTAGGCGACTACCCTTTCGGTTACGCCAACACGGGCAAGGGACACGAGCGCGACGTCGGGCCGGTCGAGGTCGAGCAGAGGGCCGTGGTTCGCATCGTCGAGCTGCGGCGAGCTGGCCGCTCCTACCGTGAGATCGCCACGGCGCTTGACGCAGAGGGGCACAAGCCCCGACGGGCCGCCTCCTGGTCGGCTGCAGCCGTGCGGAACGTCGCCCTGCGGGAAATGGCCGACTGAATCGTGCCGCGGCGACACAGGCCGTGACCACCACACGACGCCTGACCGTCGCAAGGCGCATGGGCACCCTAAGCAACCTTCGACCAGTCAGAGCTTGTCGCCGGTTCATCCCACGCTTGCCTTCCGGTCAATCGGCCAGCTGAAGCGGGTCGGACAGGTAGCCACTGCTACCGAGCAGTCCGTCGCCGCATTGACCGAGCCCGCTGCTGACGACGGACGTTTTCTGTAGATAAATGAGGCGGTTCGGTGTTCGAGTCCCTCGATTCCCACCGGTGAAATCGGCGCTAGGTGGATGAGTCCGTGTCCGCCGCCCGAAACGGCACGCCCGAGAAGCCAGGTGGCATAGGTCCGGTTGCCGGTCCGGGTGTGAGTGGACTTCGGTTGTTTCTGCGCCCGGTTTGGAGTCGGTGGCCGGCACACAGGCGCCCACGTTCGCCCACGTGGCGGCGTAGGGGCCTGGTGGGAGGTCAGGTAGCAGGCGGGCGTCCGGGCAACGGGCGTAACAGTGACGGCGCTCATGGGCGGCTGAGGGGCTGGAGCATAAGGCGCTACCTGGGCCTCTGCCTCTGTGAAGGTTCTTAGAAGCTCCAGGCCATTACCACCGCTGCGCCGCCAGCATCGCGAGGCGCAGCGCCTCCTCCTTCAGCAGCCGCTTGCGCCGCTCCCAAAGCCCATCCAGGTTGGCGCTCAACGTCACGTCGCGGCTTCCAGCTTGTGCCGATCCGATCGCCAGTCGTAGACGCGATGCTGGGACACGGCGAAGTAGTCGGCCGCCGCCTTCACGCCGTGCTCATCCGAGTACTGCACGATGGAGAGCTGCTCGGCATGGCTGAGCACGCTCCCCTTCGAAATTCTTCGTCTTGGATCTATCCGAGTACTGCACGATGGCGAACTAAAAGTCGGGGTCGCAAGGTCAGCCTCCTCATACAGGGTCCTTCCCGCACAAGCCGCATAACTTCCCGATCCGGATCCGGTTGCCAAGCGTGTGGCCGCAGCCCTTCGGGTCGGGGCGGCGGGATCTGAGCTTCGCGACCGGCGCCGCTCCGACGGCCATCCTCATGCCGCTTTCCGGCACCATCAGTGGTTAAGCCGACTCCTCGCGCGGTCGATTCCATTGCGTAGCGACCGCGCATCAAGCCATTGCAGCGCACGCTCCAGTTGTCGTTCGTCCGGGATGTGAAGCCCCTTCGGACCATCAGTCCGAGCACCGCAGCGCCGGCAGACCGACATCCATCCGTTGGTCTCCGGGGCATGGTGCTCGTCGAGCCGAAAACCCAATTGCAGTGCTTCAGGTGATACCACGATCTTCCCTAGTCCAGGCCGCTCGACAATTGCCCGGTCCGTTCACTGTCAACGCCGCCGTTGCCACTCGTTCTTGTGATTCGAGGTAACCGAGCGTACGTCGGGTGCCGGTCGAGGTTGTATCGCGCCCGGTTGTGGCGCCTCGCCGTGCGGAGGTCAGATTGGTCAGATGTGGTCAATGACGTACGGTCGCCCGACCGGACCGGAGTGGTACGTGATCTTCCGACGGAGCTGGAGGTCTAGAAGTGCCCGGTGGCGTTCTTGGTCTTGCAGAGCGTACAAAGGACGAAGCCTCCCGTTCCTGCCACGTTGTTTCCGTTGGCGATGACTCGCTTGCCAGCGGGGCAGTCGTCGTAGACGTGGTAAACGGGGTCCGCGGGGTCGGTGTTGGTGTGGTATTCGGGAATCTTCGCCATAATGGCGCCTCCTGTTGCGCTGCTCGGCAACCGGCGGCGCGCGAACCGTACCCCTCAGGAGGCATGGCCGCGTTTTGTCACCGCACACATCGCCTGATACGCGGCGAAGCGGTGCCGCCTGGCGGGCGAGCAGTCGGCTCCAAGTCGGTCACGAGGCCTCGGTCGCACCTGGCCCGGTGCCGCCGACGCCATGCCCAGCTCGCCCACGCCGTGCCGGAACGGCCGCCAGGTAGGAACCCGGCCCAGCCATAACGTCGGGGGGCACACGAGCGCACAGGGGGCGGCGTCGTTGGCTGGCGGGCGCGGTCAAGATTATCGGGTGAACGGCCCCGCTGCACTGATCGGTTGGACGGGGGGCTGTTTCGCGTCAGACCTTCGGTGTCCGCGCGAGCTGGACGTGCTGCTGCCCTACGCCCGGTCCCGCGGTATACCGTGACGGGCGTACGACCCCGTGCTTCCCTCGCAAGGCAACAGGGGTCGTGCAGATTGCCTCCCTCGGGCAATCCGGCGCCGCTGCCTCCATGGGTGGCGGCGCCTCGCTTCAGCCATCAGGACGGGCCACGTGAAACGAGCAACGGCCCCCGATCATGAACCGAGGGCCGTGCTGCTGCGACTCTGTTGACCCGAGCTGCGGCCTTCACCGTACCGAGCAGAACCCTGCCCGTCACTTCGGCCCCGTTTCGTCCTCGGTCATGTGTGTTCCCGGGCGGCACCTCGCTCTGTCCTTTCCTCCTCGCCTCTCGTCCTCCCGCCGGCCGCTGGGTGGGCATGTTCGCGGTCTCCTGGTGCCCGGGCGAGCTGACCGAGAATCGCGAGCGCTCGTTTTCAGCAGACGTTCGAGACGCTCTCTTGAGGTTTCCAAGGCTCGATGGAACTCGTCCCCGAACTCATGTCAGGGCTACATCCTGCCGATGATGAGGTAGCAGGCTGCACGTGAAAGGCGTGCCTAAAGAGAGACTTTCGTGTCAAAGAGACCTTCGACTGGCAAGGATGCGCCGCCGTCCGGAATTGTGTGCGGCCTCGTGGGCGAGAACTCCGTGCCTGAGAGCGACGAGCTGGACTCTGTCCGAGGTGAACGGGACCTCTACCGGACGCAGCTCAGAGAAATAGAAGGGGAAAGGAACCGCTTACGCGCCCAGCTTCGAGACGCTCTCGGCCAGGTCGAGTACTGGCGCACCCTGGCCGAGTACCGAAAAGCGATGCTTGACGCACAGCGGGACAGCACAGGACAGACGCCGCTAGTGTAGTGTCAGTCAAATGAACGCGCGTATGTGGTAGCCTTCGTGCATGGCGAACCGCGCAGCCGCAGCACTGGTCATGACCCTTGCACAACGCGACACGCTGGCACAGATCTCGCGTTCTTCGTCTCGCCAGCATCGAGATGTGCAGCAGGCCAAGGGTTTACTGATGGCTGCTGATGGGGTCGCCAATGCCGAGATCGCCGAACGGCTCGGTGTCTCGCGCAACACCGTATTGGGTTGGCGGGCACGCTTTGAAACCTGTGGTCTCACCGATTTCGGCAAAGTCCGACCAGGCCGAGGACGAAAGCCGACGATTCCCGAGGAGAAAGTTGCCGAGATCGTCGATCGCACGCTCCACAGCACACCTGAGGGCGAGACACACTGGTCGACGCGGACGATGGCCCGGGCGACAGGCGTGTCGCACGACACCGTGCAGCGGATCTGGTCGGCTCGGGGCATCAAGCCCCATCTCGTCAAGACCTTCAAGATCTCGAGTGACAGGGCCTTTGAGGAGAAGCTCTGCGATGTGGTCGGGCTCTATCTCAACCCCCCGGATAAGGCCGTTGTCCTCTCGGTCGACGAGAAATCCCAGATGCAGGCGCTCGACCGCACCCAGCCCAGCCTTCCGCTCAAACGCGGACGTGCCGGGACGATGACCCATGACTACAAGCGCAACGGGACTACGACGCTGTTCGCGGCGCTCAACGTGCTCACCGGTGTCGTGATCGGCAAGTGCCTGCCACGGCATCGTCACGGCGAGTTCCTCGCCTTCTTGAAGCTGATCAACCGGAACGTTCCCCGAGGCTTGGACGTGCATCTCATCGTCGACAACTACGGCACGCACAACCACGAGAAGGTGCGGAACTGGCTTGTCGCGAACCCTCGCTTCCATCTGCACTTCACGCCGACTTCGAGCTCGTGGTTGAACCTCGTATGGGTTAACCGGCCCTGGGTGGCTCGACTGGCTGTAGCGGTCTGACGGTCCACCAACCGGGAGGCGTCCAGGTTCATGCTGACCTGGAGCGACGATTCTGGAGGTGTGCCATGACAGTGCCGCAGGTGTGTCTGGATCCAGGAGACGCAGTCGAGCTCGGCGAAATGTTGGAGTTTCTCAGCGAGTGGCTGGTATGTGACCACAGCCGACTGGCCGACTCGTTGCGACGGTTCGTCGGGAGCGACGGCTACGACATCGATCAGCTACGCGCGGACCTGTCCCGGTTCGGGTTCCTGCTTGGCGTCACCGACGGCGAACGGCGCGTCGACGGTGATGCACGATGACGGTGTCAGCCGGATCACTGGCGGTCGTTCGCCTGGAGGGCTCGCATCGTCTTGAGGGTTCGTGGACTGATGTCGAGATGGCGAACAGTTTCTTGACGCACCTCGAGGCTAGGGGGTTCTCGCCGGCCACCGTGCGGGCGTATGCCTTCGACTTGTTGAACTTTGGTCGCTTCCTCGGCGATCAGGGGTTGACCGTCGTTGAGGTAGTGCCGACCGACTTGTTCGACTATTTGGACTGGCAGGCGAGGTCCAAGCGCAGCGGGAACAAGAAGGTGATGCGCCTGACCGACCGGCGCGGAGCGGCGCCGGCGACGATGAACCGACGGATCGCCGTGGTGCGAGGGTTGTTCGAGTACGCGGTGATCGCTGGTGTCCGAGAAGACAACCCGGTGCCAGCGGCTCGGCGTTCGACCGGGTTGCGGCCCAAGGGCCGTGGTCTGCTGGGCCATATCGGGACGCGCCGGGCGCCGACGGGTGGCCGGCTGGTCCGCCAGCCGCGCCGCCTTCCCGAGAGTCTCGAACCCGACGAGGTGTCCGCTTTCCTCGCCGACTTGTGCACCTGCCGGGACAAGGCGATGGCCTTGGCGATGCTGGTGGGCGGGCTGCGAGCAGCCGAGGTCCGCTCGTTGCGCCTGGCTGACGTGGACCGGGGGATGCGCCGAGTCCGAGTGGTCGGGAAGGGCAACAAGGAACGAACGGTCCCGGTCGATCGAGTGTTCTTCACCGAGCTGGGCAACTACCTTCGGACCGAACGTCCGCCGGGGTGCGCCACGCCGGAGTGTTTCGTGGTGCTGCGGGGACCGACACGAGGATCGGCGTTGACTGAAGCGGGGATGCGTCGCATCTTCCGCACGCATCGGGCCCGGTCCGGCTCGACGAGAGTCCGCCCGCACCGCTTGCGCCACACCTATGGGACCGAGTTGGCGGCGGCCGGCATCGACTTGCTGGTGCTGCGCGAGCTAATGGGCCATGCCTCCCCGGAATCGACCGCCGCCTATGTGCACCTGTCGTCAGACACCTTGGCTGCCGAGTTCGCCAAGGCGCGGGCGGTCACCCGATGAGCGCGACGGCCCTGGCCGCCCTCGAGGCCAGCGGCGCTCCTGACGTCCTTGTCGACTACGCCCGGTTTGTCGCCGGACTGAGCATCGGGGCCGAAGCCAAGCGCCATCGCCGAAACGCGGCCTGCGATCTGCTTAACGCCCATCCCGATCTCAAGGCGTGGATGGCCAGGCCGACACGCGCCCGGCTCGCCGATCTGGCTCGCAGCCATGCGTGGTCGTTCATCACCTGGTGTTTCCTGGAACAGATCCTCGTTCCCGACCTGGACCTGTTGCTGACCAAGACCCCCGGTGACCTCTATGTCGAGTGGGGAAAACGCCACGCCGACGATGTAGCCCGGGTCAGCGAGATCGCCCGCCGTTACTCCTGGAGCGCCAACTGGACCCGCGACGTCGCCACCAACGCGTTGGCGATGGTGTGTCTGTGGTCGGGGAACGATCTCGACGAGCTGACCGACGACGTCTTCGACACCTTCACCGCCGCTCTCGCTGACACTCCCTCGGCCCGGCGCGACGCCCGTCTGCACAACCAGGCCCGGGCGTTCAGTCTCCACCAGGCCTGCTACGAGCTGCGGATCTGCCACCACACCCCACGCAAGAACAGACCGCCTGCAGCCACCGTCGCCGAGACTCTCCAAGCTCTCCCCCAAGAAGAGATCCGCAAGGTTGCCCTTCGCTACCTGGAGGTCGTGGCCACGACCCTGCGCCCTTCGACCGTGCTGCTAAGAGCGGACAGCCTGATCATCTTCGGTGAGTACCTCGCGGCACACCATCCCGATCTACGCCGGCTCGAGCAGCTCGAGCGGGCCCACATCGAAGGGTTCCTGGTGTGGAACCACCACCGGCCTTGGCGCGGCTGGCTCGCCCGCGACAAGCCGGTGGCTGCGTCAGTTTCCAAACGCACGGTGGTCGACCTGCGCGCCTTCTTCGAGGATCTGGCCGTGTGGGGGTGGGCCGATCGCCCGACCCGCCAACTCGTCTTCGCCAGCGACATCCCACGCCTCGACCGTCCCATGCCCAAAGCCCTTCCGCCCGACGTCGACCGGGATCTCATGGCCGCCGTGGCTGGCCTCGCAGATCCCTTCGCACGCCACGGTCTGGCCATCCTGCGTGGCACCGGGATGCGACTCGGCGAGCTGCTCGACCTCGAGCTCGACTGCCTCTGGGACTTCGGTGACCGGGGCACCTGGGTGAAGGTCCCCTTGGGCAAGCTCGGCACGGAGCGAACCGTGCCACTCGACGAGCCGACTCTCGCCGATTTCGACGCTTGGATGGCACAACGCGGCCCGCAACGAGCGTTGATCCACCCCCGCCACGGGCAACCCGCCGACTTCTTGTTCGTCGAAAAGGGTCGGCGGCTATCGGCGTTCCGGCTTCGCCACGGCCTGGATCAGGCCATCGCCGTCGCTGGGCTGACCGGACGTGACGGCCAACCGCTTCGAGTCACCCCGCACCAACTCAGGCATACCTATGGGACCAGCCTCGTCAACGCCGGCATGTCGCTACAGGCGCTCATGGCCCTCATGGGTCACGTTTCCGCCGAGATGACCCTGCGCTACGCGTCGCTCGCGTCACCGACCGTTCGAGCCGCCTACGAAGCGGCCATGACGAAGGTGCACGCTCGCCAACCACTCTTCGTCGTCGCCACCGGACGCGGCACCACCAGCGACCGAGTCGAATGGCTCCGATCCGAGATGCTCAAGACCCGCGTCGCTCACGGTTACTGCTCCCGCGAGCTCGTCGCCGACGCTTGCCCCTACGCCAACATCTGCGAACAATGCGACAACTACGTCGCTGCCCCCGAGTTTCAGTCCGTCCTCGAAGCCCAACTTGCCGACATTCACACCCTGCGCGACGACGCCCAAGCACGCGGGTGGAACTCCGAAGTCGCCCGCCACGAACGCGTCGTCGCCGGCATCGACGGCCATCTCCGACGGCTCAGAAATCAAGCCCGATCAACAGACTTGTGCTTGACACAACCCTGAGGGCCGGTTAATCGAGCGGTGGTTCAGAGATCTCACCGACAAAGCCATCCGTCGCGGCGCGTTCGCAAGCGTGCCCGAACTCATCGCCGCGATCGAGGACTACCTCACCGCCCACAACGACGACCCGAAACCATTCGTGTGGACAGCGAGTGCTGAGTCGATTCTCGAGAAGGTAAGACGGGGACGTGTCGCACTTGAACAAGTGCGCACTCAATAATCTGACACTACACTAGTCTCCGTCGACGGGCCACCCAACTGAACGGTCCACACGTTTCGCCCACGTCGTGCCGGATCGGCCGCCGGGGAGAACCGGCCTAAGCCATGCCGCCGAGTAGGCACACGGGGGCACAGGGGGCGGCGTCGGTGGCTGGTGGCAGGTAGGAACCAGGTGGTGCTTTCCGGAGCCAACGGGGACAGACGCTGGGGGGCGCTGGTGGGCCGCTAGGGCTCGGGAGGCTGCCGAGAGGCCGGTTGTGATCCGATGACCGCACGCTCGGAGTTGATGTAGCGCCGGACGAGTTCCGGCACCTTGCCTGGCACCTCGATCTGGTACTCGACGAGATGGCCGGCGCAGAGTCGGATCACGTGGCCGGTTGCGGGCTGGCGGCAACCCTCACGCCGGCAGATGTCGGCGCGGTTGAGGCGAGGTTCAGTCCGGCGAGACGGTCGGAACGGGATCACGGTAGGCCTTGTGGGCCTGGGGCCACCGCCTCGTCGTAGGCCTTGTGGGCCGCGGCCTTCGCCTCGTCGTAGGCCTTGCGGGCCGGCGCCATCGCCTCGTCGTAGGCCTTGCGGGCCTGGGCCACCGCCGCGCCGTAGGCCTTCTGGCCCTCAGTGAGCTGGTCGGTGCTCATCTTCTCTTCGCCTCCTCGTAGGCCTTGCGGGCCTGGGCCTTCGCCTCGCCGTAGGCCTTCTGGGACTCAGTGAGCCGGTCGGTGCTCATCTTCTCTTCGCCTCCTCGCAGGCCTTCTGGGCCTGGGCCTTCGCCTTGCCCCAGAGGGGTGCCGACCGAGGCCACCGCCTCGGCGAGGCGGTGGTGAGGGCTCGTAGGAACGACGACGAGGCTTGGGTACTCAGCCATGGGCGACCTCTCGGTCATCGAGCGTACCGTGCTGGCTGCGTTACTCCGACCAGCTCGTCGACGCGCGCCACGCCGCCACGTGCGGTGTGAACTTCCCGGCCCGGACCTGGCTGGCACAGGACTTCGACAGCCCGTCGCCTCGACGCCGGCAACAGAGATTCTGGTTCGGGCGGTCACGGGCCGTAGCCATCCAGGGTCCAACGTTGCACCCTCAAGCTCGGCACGTTGAACAGTCACCAGGAGCGTCTGCGGGCGAACGCTGGTCAGGGCGTCGGCGACGCCGAAGGGCCCCGGATCCCCCCGGGGTGCTGGTGCGTGAGGATCCGAAGTCGCTGCCCTGCTTGAGGGAGCGCTACCGGGCGTTTATGTACTTGAACAAGGCCTCCCGATCCTCTTCAAGCTCTTCGATCCGGCTCTTCACGACATCACCGATGCTCACGATTCCTGCGAGGGCTCCATCCTCGAGTACGGGAACGTGACGGATGCGATACTCGGTCATCATGACGGCGAGGGACTCGACTTTCTCATCAGGAGAAACGGTTCGCACCTCGCTCGACATGATCATGTGGACCGGCTTATCGAGAATCGTGCCTCCGAGCCTGTCAAGCGCGCGCGTGACGTCACGCTCGGAGATGATTCCCTCAACCGCCCGACCGTCGCTCGAAACGACCAAGGCACCGACGTTATGTCGCCCTAGCTCTGCCACTGCCGCCGCTACGGTCGCGTCTCGGCCGATCGTCGCCACTGACGGGCCCTTGCTCTTAAGTATCGCGGAGATCTGCATCTTCGTCCCCTCCCCACCCGATGGCAAAGAACCTGCAATCCAAGTACAAATTCTGCTTCAACCTGTAGGGAATCGCCATGGCGTTCTGTTTGCGAAGCTGTGAATGTCGGCCTGGGGGTGGGTACTTCACCCTTCGCCGAGGATTTCGGAGGCTTAGAAATGACCTGCGCCAGGACTTTTCGCGGCCGTCCAGTGCTCCGACCTCCTCCAAGCGCGAGGATGAGCACACTCCGAACCAACGCGCAAGCCCGTCGTCGTGGAGGAACGATGAGCGGCTTCCAGCCCGGTCCCGGAAACACAATCAAGGCGGATCAGGAGCACATCGAGCGGCACATCAAGAGCCTTTTGACAAAGAGCTAGCCGCGACGCGAAGGCCGCCGCAGGCCGCAAGGCAGTGGGCGACTACCCCTTCGGCTATGCCGCCACGTGCAAGGGACGCGAACGCGATGCCGGGCCGGTCGAAGCCGAGCAGAAAGCCGTGTCTCGCGTCGTCGAGCTGCGTCATGCTGGACGCTCCTGCCGCGAGATCGCCACAACCCTCGCCGCAGGGGGGCACAAGCCCCGCCGGGCCGCCTGCTGGTCGGCTGCAGCGATGCGCAATATCGGCCTGCGGGACATCGTCTGCTAGTTGTGCGCGGCGGCTCGCCGTGACCGCCAGACCTGTCATCGTCGCCCTCGCCTCGCGTGACGAAGGGTCCACGCCGCGCAGCATTGGCACGCGATTTGTCCTCTAAGCAGCGCTCCAGTCTCGCGATCACCGGTCGACGCCTAAGCGTTCTGAGTACTTCACGCCGAGCGACACTTGGACCAGGTAGTTTGCAAACAGCAACGTTCCATTGCGACGACAACCTGGAGTGCATCGGGGTCGTGAGAATCTCGGAGATCGTAGAAGCAGCCGAGTCCGTCAGGGACAACGCCTCTGACGTTCAACGGAGCAGTTGGACATCGCACCTCTTGCGCGCCGATAGGCTCCAGAGCCCAACGGGCTGGTGCGCGCCAGCGTGAAGCTGACCTCGCTACGCGTCTCCAATCTGCTCTCCTTCGACGAGTTCGAGTTGACGCTCGGCGACGGGCTAACCGTCATCGTCGGTCCGAACGGCTCCGGGAAAACCAACGTTGTTCGCGTCCTTGACCTGGTGAGCAAGCTCGTTGACTGGTCGGACGAGCGGAGCCGCTCGGCAGCCGTGGCCCCCAGTCCGGCGGGAAGCGTTCTCACCTCGTACGTGCAGGCGATGCACAATGATCCGCCGCAAGGCACACCGATCGAAGTGCGCGTGCGTGTTGAGTGGACAACCGACTCCGAACGGGAGCGGATCGTGGGGTTCGTTCGCGCCGCCGTGCTTGCGACACTCGCCGAGGAGTCGCAAGCCCACGACGAGCCCCGGAAGGCGACGCTCTCGGCATGGGTGCTGAGGGAGATCGACGAAACCAAGCTCGCCCCGCTACTGCAGGGCACTCTCGCCTTCCACCACCCCGGATATGAGAACGCCGTGTGGGAGGCCTGGTATGAGTTCGAGCACCGCGGCCGCTTCTACGACTGGACCCTGTACAGGCCCAACTCCTGGGAAAGCATCGTTCCCCACGGTACGGATGAGGGAGCACACACGCCGATCTCGTCAATGAAGCTCTGGGAGGCGCTGTTCGGCGAGGCGCCCAGCACAAGTCCGCCGACTGCGCTCCCTGATCCGCTACCCCATTTCGAGTTCAGTTCGCTGTGCCCACCGGCTGGGCAGAAGCTAGCCAGCTTGGTGGTCCGAGTCGGCACTGGAGCTTTCAGCGGCCAGCACGAGCCCTTTCGGAAGGTGGCGAGTCTCCTTGACTTCCCGGCTTCGGACACTATGGGCCAGCAAGCGTACGGGCTCGCGCGGGCCATGAGCATCTGTGTTCGGGAGGGTGAGGTGGTCCTCGGCGAGCAGTTTCGGGGCCTCGGGATTGGTGGCACCATCCCTTGGCGAGCCGGGATCTACCCCTGGGAGCTCCTCGCCGGGTCAACGCCACCTCGGGACCCCGGGTTCCTGCCGCTGCGCCTGTTCGAACTGAAGAACGGCGCCAGCGCGAAGGAACGGGAAACCTTTGTCGCGATCCAGCAACTATTCGAACGCTTGGCTCCAGGCCGGTCGTTCGATGTCACCTTCAGGGCGGCGAACATGCCAGTCCCTGCGCCGGCTCCGATTGGGGCCGGGCAGGTTGTAGTTCCTGGTGGCGACGGAGAGGCCGGAGGCGAAGCTCCTCCCGGATGCATCGTGACGGCTGTGGTATGGAAGACTTCGGCCGACGACGGACATCGCAGAGAGCGTCCGATCCAGCTCTATGGCGCGGGCACTTGGGAGGCTCTCGTCATGGCAGAGGCGTTGGTGAAGTCTGAAGGGCGTCTCACGGTCCTGGATGAACCTGGGATTTCCCTGCACCCTACGTGGCAGACGGTGCTGCGCAGCGTACTACGTGACGCACCTGGGCAGGTCCTCCTCGTGACACACTCTCCGAGCCTGGTACCGATGGAGACCGGTGAAGATCTCCAACGACTCGACAGAATGAGTATTGAAGTTGGCGCCTCGCGCCTTCACCAGCTCCCGGCAAATCTGACGACAGCGGCATTCGCGAAGATGACGCGGGCGTTTGCTCTCTCTGCGGACGCTCGTGCGCTTCTCTTCTGCCGCGGTGCCGTCTTGGTGTCGGGCGAGACCGAACTTGGCGCACTCCCCATCTGGTCCTCAAAAGGCGCCACAGCTCAGGATCTCGGTACCCCTTCCGAGCTAGACCTCGCTTTCTACTCGGTGTCAGGAGATGGCGGCTTCGCCAACGTCCTCTCTGTGCTGCACGCGTTCGATATCCCGTGGGTTCTCGTCTGCGACGGAAAGTCGTTCGACATCGCCACGAACTGGGGCTCGCATGTATTCCGCCAGATCGAAAAGTCGGGTGTCAAAATCCCCGACCTGACGAGCTTTACCGGACGAGTCAGCAAGAGTGGCAAGTCAAAGCGGACGATGACGAACGGGCTGTGGGACGAACAGCTCGCGCTCGGCGCCCAGCACGGCGTCCTCACACTGGCAGCGGGTTGGACGAGAGCCGATGAGTCGATGGAGGCGTTCTTCGAGCGCGTCGTTCCCGGCAAGCTCGCCCAGGCCGAGCTAGAGGTAGGAGACAGCAAGATCCGAAAAGGCAGGTGGACCGCACTGAACACGCCATGCCCGTCGGAGGTCGATCATCTCTACCGACAAGTCGTCGCCGCCTTGCAGAGATAATTCCGCTCACGGATCGGCGCCCCCCGTGCCCGGCGATTCCCATCGGCGCGCGTCAATCGTGCCGTGCGGCGCCGCCCATCCTGGTGACGGCGGGGATCGCGAAGAGTTCAGCATACGCCGACGCTCGCGGATTCCGTCGAGGCTGGCGGGCCAGAGGCGACGACCCGAAACACCGAGTGGTGCCGGGCCGTCTTCAAGGGTGCGGCGCCAGGGCTTGGAGACTCGACTGGCGGCCAGGACCCGCGCTCATGACAGGACACGGCTTTACACTCAACCGAGGTTGCGTGTAGCCGAGGCCCGAAGCTGAGGGCCGGAGGGCAGCATGTCTCAGGTTCGATCCATGTCGGCGACGCCCCTCCGAGGACCCCGGGGATAAGTACTCCATGGCCTGAAGGCCACCCGCGAACGATGAAATGCTGGTGGCCGCTGCCGGGTGTGGTCGCCGCCTTCTCTCTGCAGCTGCGTGCGCGCGATAAGTCTGGTGCGGGGACCATGGAGGACCTTCGACTGTCGCTACGAGCACGAACCCCAGAGTTCGCTTCGCCCGGTCCCCCTCCCGGCAGCCTCCATATAGCAACGAATTGGAGGTGACGTGGTGAAACGAATCAGAGATCAGGTGGCGGGTCTCGACGTCCACCGGGACACGGTGGTGGCCTGTTGCCGTGTGACGGACCCCGACGGCTCCATCGAGACGACCAAGGCCAGCTTCGCCACGACCCGGAGAGGGCTGAGTGAGCTCACAGCCTTCCTGTCGGACGCGGGCGTGACAACCGTCGCCATGGAGGCAACGGGCGTCTACTGGAAAGCGCCCTACTACGCCTTGGAAGGGCTCTTCGACGAGGTATGGCTGTGCAACGCCCAGCACGTGAAGAACGTGCCCGGTCGCAAGACCGACCTTTCCGATGCCGAGTGGCTCGCCGATGTCGCGGCACACGGGATGGTGCGCCCGAGCTTCGTGCCACCACCTGAGATCCGGGAGCTGCGAGAGCTCACCCGCTACCGCAAGACCCAGGTCGACATACGCGGGAAGGAGATCCAGCGCCTGGAGAAGGTCCTCCAGGATGCCGGGGTCAAGCTCACCTCGGTGGCCTCGACGGTCTGGAGCGCGTCGTCACGAGCAATCATCGAAGCGCTCATCGCAGGTGAGCGGGACCCAGCGGTCCTCGCCGAGATGGCCAAGGGGCGCATGCGCTCAAAGATCTCTCGGCTTGAAGAGGCACTCTCGGGGCATTTCGGCTCCCACCACGCCGTGGTCTGCCGACAGATCATCGACCACATCGACTTCCTCGATCGCTCCATCGCGTCGCTCACCGACGAGATCACCACCCGACTCGCCCCTTTTGAGCAAGTGGTCACCATCGTGTGCTCTGTGACCGCGATCAAGCGGACGACCGCCGAGGTGATCATCGCCGAGACGGGAGCCGACATGAGACGGTTCCCTTCGCCGGGCCAGCTGTGCGCCTGGGCAGGAGTGGCACCGGCCAACTACGAGTCGGCCGGCAAGCACCGCCCGGCTGGTACTCGGCCCGGTGCCCGGTGGTTACGCCGCGCACTCATCGAAGCTGCGCGGGGCGCGGCCAGCACAAAAGGGTCCTATTACTCGGCCCAGTACGCCCGCATCGCTCGGCGCAAAGGCGCGAACAAAGCGGCTGTTGCCGTCGCGCACTCCATGTTGTTCACGATTTGGCACCTGCTCTCGGACGGTGCGCTCTACGAAGACCCCGGTGGCGACTACTTCCAGCGCCGACACGATCCCCTCGCCGAAGCGAAGCGACTCGCGCGAAGGATTGAGGAGCTCGGCTACGCCGTCACCATGACCGACAGAGCCGCATAGCGCCCACAACAACGGCCATCTTCAAGTTTCTGTGGTCAGCAACCTCGTCTTGCGCGCCTACGTTCCCGAACGGCTTGGGCATTTCACCCCAGAGAGAGGGAGGGTAGGAACCCGACCAGGCAGGAGCCAGCCAGCCAGCCAGGACGGCGAGTCGGAGGGGGGGTGGGTCGGCCAGCCAGGACGGCCGGGGGTGGGAGGGGCTAGGTGAGAAGGAAACAGGAAGCTAGAACGAGAAGCCGTCCTTGGTAGCCGTCAGGGAGTAGCTCACGATGAGCCGCACGATCTCTGCTGAACCGACGCGATCCTGGACTGAGCTGGGGCAGAAGCCGAATCGCCCCTACTGCGGTTTCAACAGCCGGCGCATCTTCCGCCGCCAGGCGGACCGGGCACGGGCGGCCTCGACGGTATCGGGATGGACCAAACGGGTGACCTTCGGTTCGCCGGGTCCCTGGTGGAACGCGACGGCTCGTGCCTCGATGTCTCTGTCCGCCTTGGTGTAGTGAGCGCGCTGAAGGAGATAGCCCTGCCAGGAAGGCACGAGGAAGGTCTCGATGAACTTGCCGGGCGCGGTCACATCCTGAAAAACGCCCCAGCGTGTCCCGCCGAGGCGCCTTCGCACGATGCGCAGCTCGGCCATGGCCGCCAGGAAGTCGTCGTCATCCTCCGGGGCGATCTGATACTCGACGAGGATCAGGACCGGGCCGTCGTCAGGGTGGATGTGGTCGCCGATCGCGAGCGATGGGCTCCTGACGAGCTGCAACGACGAACGGTCCACGACCGGCAGGCCGAACCGGGGGATCAAGAGGATGCCCGGTATGAAAGCGACGGCCGCGACGAGCAGGGTGGTGCGCAGCGGCAGGAACGTGTCGATGACGCCGAAGCCGAGCCCTCCGAGAACAAACGGTCCTTGGAACACGACATAAAACAGCGACAGCGAGCGGGTCTGCACCCACTCCGGGGTCACCTGGCGTGCGGCGATGATGAAGCTCAGTACCGCCCACACCCAGCACGCGCCGGTACAGACGAGCACTAGCGCAGTTGCCCAGCGCGTCGGCCAGATGACCAGTGCGGCCACGGCGAGTCCGTCGGCGAGCGTCGCGGCAGCGACGATGGCGTCGAGGTGGAGGTGGCCCTGCAGGCGGGGAAGAAGGAGGGCCGCGCACATGGCGCCCACCCCGCTGAGCGCCAGGAACAGGCCATAGCCGAAGGCCGAGGTGTGCAGGTAGTGAGCGGCAAAGAGCGGAAGTAGCGCTCCGAGCGCCGCCGCCGGCGTGACGAAGAGAGCCGTGCGGGCGGCGATGGCTCGCAAGTCTGGCGTGTTCGAGAAGTACCGCCAGCCGGACGAGACCGCCCCGAGGAGGCTCTCGGCAGCCGACGCGCCCCGAATGGACAAGCGCAGGTCGTCCCTCTCCCGCCACAACAGGAGGAAGCCGACGAGGGGAAGCACGAGCGTGCCGCAGAGGGCGAAGAACACCGTGGTGCCCGCGCCCCGTAGGACTGCGCCGCCGAGCACCGGTCCGACAACCTGGCCGATGTTCCACAGGAAGCTGTCCACGCTGAACGCGACGGGGACGACCTCGGCCGGCACGAGGCCGGCGATCGTCGTCCACCACGTCGGCGAGGACGTTCCGTTGGCTATCCCCATGCCGGCGAGCCCGACGAGGAGCGTTGCTGGTATCAGCAGCCGCGTCGACGACACAACAACGAGGAACGCCACCGAACCGGTAAGCAACATCTTCGCCAGCAACAGGACCGTACGCCGATCGCCGTAGTCCGCCGCGGCACCGGAGAACGTGACAGCCAAGATGCCGGCGAGCGGGGCCGTCGCCGCGGCGAGAGTAACCAGGACCGGCGACGTCGTCAGGCGCTCCATGATGAAGCCGCCGACGAGCGTGATCATCCAGACGCCGGTGTTGGCGAACAGGCCGGTGCCTTCGAGCCACCGGAATGCCCGGCTGCGGAGCGGGGCAAACATTTCCGTCACCGGTTCACACAGAACAGCAGAGGAACCGCGCGAGTCAACTCACACGTAAGAGCAGTAAGTAGGCCTTATGCACGGCGCCTGTCCGCGCACGCTCTAAGGCGAGTCGGAACCTCGATCGGTCGTGCACCCGTGCAGCAGCACTCCCAACGGCGAAGGCGCTCTGCAGTCCGGGCACTTCCCGTCCTTGCGGAGCTGATAGACGATGTTCAGCTCGTCGAGGTGAGCGGGACAGACCAGCCGCCCGAGTCGCACCGGGATCTCGCAGCCTGGCCAGCCGCACGGGACGATGGTGTCGGGAGTGAGAGCCGGCTCGTGTTCGGATTCCACCGGTTCCAAGCTTGCCACCCAAGTCGCGCCAAACGTGGCCCCGCCGGATCCGCACACCCGACACTTTCAGCGGGCAGCCTCATTGGACGTGACAGCGACGACCCATAGTGCCGGGTGTGCGGCTCAGTAGCGGGGTTCGAGTCGGGGTATCGGTCGGGCGAACAGGGTTGCTCTAGCGATACTCCGGTCTACCGAACCCTTCGATGGTCTGCAGCCCGTGCTCGTTAACTCCGTACAGACCATAAACGAGTCGATCAGTCTCGCCCTCACAGGCAGCGATCTGTCGCCTCGTTGTGACATGAGCCTGGGGTGTCTTTGCCCCACCGAGTCGCGAATACAGATCGATCAATGTCTTCGCCAGGCTAACCAGACGATCGTGCTGTCGCTTATCCGCGACACTTGTGAAATCAATCCGGCGAATCGGCGCGGCCTTAAGATATGGCGCGCTGAACTTGTGGTATCCGCCCTGATACACAGGGCTGTGTTGGATGAGGTAGTAGCTGAGAAGCCGAGAATTCAGCAGAGCCAAGAGGTAGTAGATGTCCTCTCTCACATCCTCTTTGGGGATTATGGACGTCACCCCGGCAGTCCCTGTAGCAAAGAGAGCCCCTGTGCCGAGAGCAAAATTGGAGCGAGCGCTCAGAGAAGGCGTCAGCAGGTGCGGAGACCGGAAGCTTGACGGAGCATCCAGATACATAAGTCCATACCAGTGACCTGACAGCTCTGAGGCTGTCTTGCCGAACCAAGTGCGTTCGGCAAGATGTTGCTTGTGGTTGACGAGGAACTGGTAGGTCACTGGGTGCAGTTTGAACACTGATTCGGGCATGACTGCCCACTCGTCCTCCTCGACGTAGGGGAACACGAGGAGCCTCGGAGAGTCGGTCAAAGAGTACCGACGCACATCGCGACCGCGCAGGATCGGAGTAAGGAGATCGGGCTCAAAGCCTTCGGATCGGGCCTCGGCTACATCGAATGTCAAGATCGTGTCGGCTCCTGTCTGGACTCCGGTCCCGAAGCGATCGGTCAGCTCTTCGAGCGGAGTTCCGCCAGCTTCCATTGTCGAGAAGAGCTTTGTGATGAGTCGCGGGTGAAAGTACCAGGGATTCTCATCAAGGGCAGAGCGGCCGATATCGAACTGCTCTGTGATCCGGAGGTTGGCGTCAGCCCGCGATACGTGGACCGGAGCAGTTGCGTTTCGAGATAGCTGGATAATCGCCGAGTAATTCGTAGCCGATTCGAAAACCCTTGCCGTGCCGAAATCCATCACGTCGACCAGCCACGAGCCGGCCGTCAGGATTCGCCGTAGCTCACGGGCTGCCCGGGTATGAAACATCTTGTTTGGAACGATCATGCCAACGATCCCATTCGGGCGGATGAGCTCCAGCGCGCGCTCGATAAAGACGTAGTACATGTCGAACTTTCCCGATGCGCTCGCGAACCTCGAGCGCAGGTACTCCAGAGCGTCATCGTCGACGTAGTAACCGGCCATCAGCCACGGCGGATTACCTATCACGGCATCGAATCCGCCGGCATCGAACACCTCGGGAAACTCGGTGCGCCAGTCGAACGGGTTTACGGTGGCCCAAACGTCGTCGGACGGCGGCACCAACTTGTCCGAGAACATGTCTGGCTCGATGAGGGCATTACCCCCGATCATTCACGCGGGTCATTGAGGATCGAGTGCCGCTCGCGATTGAGGTCGGTCGGAGAGATTGCCGGACGATTCCGGTGACCAAGAGGCCTGGAGGCCCGCATTTGGCCAAGACAGCACTGATCTCCCGAATCGTGGGCGTCGCAGGTCCAGGCTCGTCCGGTGCTCGCGATCTCGAAGCGATCAGGTGATTGCTTCGATCTGGCGGTAGGCGCGAAGCAGAATGCCCGCCTGCGGCCAGTGCTCGAGGATGCGCACGATGCTGCGTCGGGCAGCGCGAACGATGCGGCCCGGCGCGTGGAACAGGCCCCATCTGAGCGCCTTCGGGCGGGCGTAGCTCCAGTATCCGTCACAGCACAAGAGCTGGAACCACCTGACGAGGTCCGCGGAGAGCATCACGACGGCCATCCAGTTGGCGTTGGCCTCGAAGCTCGAGAAGGGGAAGCGACACAGCCCCGAGTCCTTCAATCGGGCGATGTGGTTCTCGACGTGCGCATGGGCGCGCATCATGAGGTCAAGCTCAGCGGGCTCACCCTCGCAGTCGGTGTAAAAGCCCCAGTAGCGGTACTCGAGGGACGGGAACAGGCTGCGCTGGGCACCGGGGTGGAGCGGCTCTCTCCTCACGATGAGCCTTGTCCCGCTCGGCAACGCCGAGAGCAAGACGAGCGAGGTGAGCTCGCAGACCGACGAGCCGTCTCGTTCCTCACCGTCTTTTCCAAGCGCCGGCACCCACACCTCCTCGATCCCTTCGGCGTCAAAGATGGCGGCCTGGACCTGGTCGTTGGTCATGGCGCTCGTGAAGAAGCCGATGTTGCGGGCCCGCAGGGCTGTGGTGAAGGCGGCGGTCGTGCCGCCCGAGTCGGTCCGGCACACGACCTCGCGTCGGACAAGGGATGCGTTCTCGCCAACGTGATGGCCAGCTTGGACATCGTCGGGCAGCTGAGAGATCGCCTCGTCGAGGACCCTCACATGGTCAGCAGCGGTGTTCGAGCCGGCATTGCCCGGCCTGAGCGCTCCCGATAATGCCTCACCGGTCGCGTCTGCGAAGCAGAACATCGGGTGGAAGCCGAACCCGCCCTTGTAGGTCGGTGCCGCCTGCTCTTTGTTCTTGGAGTGGATCTCGACGAGCGAGGCGTCGATGTCCAAGAAGACCGGCCCCGTCTTGGTCACCGCCGCGCGCTCCCACACCTGTGCCCGCACGCTTGCCACTTTGGCGGCGATCCTCGCCCGCGTCTTCGCGTTGATCTCGTAAAAGCTGCGGTGCAGTGTCGAGTCCGAGGCGACGAAGCCGAAGAGCGCCGCCTCGGCGCGCAGGTGCTCGATGTCCGCGCAGCTCTCGCCTCCGCCCGCGAGCACGAGAGCCGCCTCGACGAGGACCTTGCCCCGGTCGTGAACCAGCGTTGGCCGTTGCGGGATCGCAGACGAGAGGGCATCACCGAGACCCAACCGGTCGGCGAAAGAGCCAAGAGCGTGCAGGCCGACGTGCGACACGACTCCCGTCCCGCCGGCTTCCACCTTCACGCGCGCTGTGCTGGTACCGTTCACTTTGGAAGTGCCCTTCTCGAGGGGGATACTGCTGCTTCGACACAGTCAGTTTCCCTTGTCGGAAGGGCCTTTCCGCGGATACGGGCTGATCAGGTCACAACGACGCGTGAATGATCGGGGTTACCACACCGAATGTTGTTGGCGAGATCTGGAAGTGCTCGTTCCTGAAAGAAGCTGAGTTGCTGGGCGAGATTCTGGCTGGACTCTCCCTCCAGCACTTTGAGCAAGAGCGATAGCTTCGTGACCTCGACAGCCTGGCTGTCGACATCGACTCCAAAGATATGACGTAAAAGGATGTTCTTGCGCTCACCCATGGAGAGACGCCAACCCTTCGGGCTCTCGACAATTCTGGGCGCACGGCCCTTAGCCCAGCGCCCTGAATCCTTTAGGTACTCGCGTAGATACCAGCCAAGAAGGTACTCGTAGGCCCCCAGGAGGAAGGAGCCGGAGCCACACGCAGGATCGAGCACCGCGATCGCATGGCTATCCTTGCCGCGACCGCTCCCCGCTACTCGTTCCGGGGGGAGACCGGCAAGCAGGTGGCCGACCGTTGAGTCAACGATGTGAGTCACGATATGCGTGGGGGTGTAATACACCCCACCGGCTTTCTTGACCTCGGGCTTGTCGTCGATGACTGCCTGGTGCCCCGCGGTCAGGCGGATCACCTTTCCAAGAAATCGCTCGTAGATCTGACCGAGGATGACCGAAGGGATCTGAGAGAACTCGTAGGGGCTGTCGGGATAATAGAGACGCCGAACGATGTGCTTCAGCGGCGCGTCGTCGACAGAAAGGCTCAGGGTGAGCACGTCAGGGGGACTGTTCTGGCTGTTCTCGTGCTTGAAATGAAAGAGACCGGAGTTGTACCGGTCGTCAGCTCGGCGAAAGAGGGTGCAAAGTGCCTGGTAAGTATTGGTGGTCGAGAATAGCGAGCGGAGCTGTCCGTACGGTTCCGTGCCCCGATCTTCGCTGATCCGCAGGAACACGATGCGGTCGACGATCTGTTGCACCGCAAAGTTCAGCTCGCGCTGGCTCAGGGTTTTGTTGCGAAGTGCAATGTTCTTGGCCAGGGTGGCCCGCCAGGTGTCGAGTTCTGCAAGGAAGACGCGATCGACCTCGGTTGTACCTTTCTTGGCTTTGTTGGACTCGACGAAGGCGTCAAACGAGCCGCGCAGAATCGCTTGTCGGGACAGGATCGAGGAAATCTTGTCCCACGTCGCGGGGAATTCCTCGAAATCGAGAAGCATGATTCGTGCCGCCGAGGCGGTGTCGCTCACGTTGGGACGGATGCGGCAGTCGTAAAGAGCGAGATGGTCGAAATTCGTGAGCACGCTGAGAGGAAGTTTGGAGGACCAGGCATAACGGCGCAGCTGGTACGACGCCGCTGGGTCAGTAGCGATCTTTACGGCTGGACGCTTCGCCTCGACGAAGAATTTGCGGACTCCTCCTATACGAAAGCAGTAGTCGGGAGCTTTCGGATCCCCAGCGATCTTGATGCTGTCCTCGTGAATGACATCCTTGTAGGCCTCTGCGTACTCCTGGGTGTTGTCCATGTCCCAGCCCAATGCGCCGAAGAGGGGGTCGATGAACTCCTTTCGCGTCTGGGCTTCGTTGTAATGGGGCGAGATGTAGGACTGGTGCTGGTCGCGGAACCGCTCGACGAGGGACAGGACAACGTCGGGGATCGTCATCGTGCTCCTCCACAAGCCATGGTTGTGTCGTCTGGCGGCGTGCGAGACGTTTTGTGCCGGTTCACTCGTTCTAGCTGCAGCGTTGACATCAGCGCTCTTTCTACACCGCCCGCCCCTTCTCCCCTAGCCTTTTCCCTCAAAGCGTCCCTGCGCCCTCGTGCTCGCCGGGAACACTTGCGCATACACAGGTTGTGAACAGGTACTCGCCGACCCGACCGGGACACAGATTGGGATGGGTCCATCTGAACCCACGATCGTGTGCGCCATGCTTTGAGGAATGCGGCGACAAAAACTGAAGCGGACCTCGCGACCATGGTTGTTCCGAGAGGCACGTCGGAAGCGCTCCGCTACGTGGCGGCGAACGTGGCGCGTGCGATCACCGTAGCGACGCTCATCGCCGTGCTCTTCATGGTCGTCTACGGCTTCGTCGAGTAGCGACACCAGTTCTTTGTAGGAGTCTGCGTCGGCTGCCTCGGTACCGTTCTCGTCGGATTCAGCCTCTTCGTCTTTTTCAACGTGGAGGGTTCTCTCGTGGCCCGTTCCGCGAGGCTTCACGAGCAATCCGTGTGCGACCTGATTTCTGACGCCAAAGGCATCTTCGCCGTCGTGCCAAACATCGAGTTCGCCGGCTTCGATGTCGACTGCGCGGTCATCGCCACCGCAGGAGTGGTCGCATTCGAAGTGAAGTCGATGCTTACGATAAAGCCCGCTCGGCCCAGCGAGCCGCAGCCCGACTGGAAAGCAAGGCGTCGAACTGTAGTCGGATCCAAGATGGTGCTGGTACTGCGTTGATGCTTGTCGGCGAGATAATACTCTCCACTTCGCCACGCCGCTAGCTCAGCAAGGGCTGGCCATGTCGAGACGTGCGGCGTCCACTTCCCGCGCCTGATATCCGACGCGTACGCCTTCGAGCAGCCGGCCGCCTCGGCGATCTCGGAGAGCTTCACGAGAGCGAGCCTCGGAAGGATGTCCCGTCGGAACAGCTCCGGGTCGTAGACCGCTCCGGGATTGGCGTTGTCCCACTCGGTGAGCGCTCGCTTGCGGCCAAGGCCGATCGACGTCCTCACGCGATCGACTGATCCGTGCACCTGGCGCGTTCAAGCGCCACACTCGCGGCGTGGACAACGACATCGTCCGGCGAGGTGGCGAAGTTGTTCCGCCGACTCGAGGTGGCCGTGCGTGGGCTGATCGTTGTGGACTCCCCGGATCACCGTCACCGCGACCGGCGGCTGGCTCACTCACTTTCGTCGTGGGCTGAGACTGCGCCACTCAGCACCGCACTGAGGAGCCCGGGGAAGCGGGAATCGAGGTCCGTCGTTCGCAGCGTCGAGAGTCGCGATCTTCCCGCAACCCGGATGTGAATGAGGCCGGCCTGACGTAGGACTCCGAGGTGATGACTCAAGACGCTGCCGCCAACCCCGACTGCAGTCCCGATAGCCGCTGCAGAGCGTTCGTCACCGTCCGCGAGGACGACTGCGACCGCTAGACGCGTTGGGTCGGAGAGCGCTGCTAGCACGGTGACCAGTTCGATGTCGCGGACGACCGGGTGCTGCAGTACTCGCATCCAACAAAGGATGGCACCCTTCGTTATTTCAATGCTGATAGAACTATCGTGATATGTCCAGCGAGGCCTCCCCCGATCGTGAGCAGCTTGCCAGCGGCGACCGAGCCCGATCGGATGGTGGTGTGCCACCGCTCCGGCTGTTCACCCTGAACATCTCCGGCCCGTCCACCGAGCGGGCAGCACGCCTGCAGCAAACGCTCGACCTGCTCGACGCCGACTTGCTGGTGCTCACCGAGACTAGGGACAACGTGGGCACACGGCAGATGCTCGACGTCTACCGCGAGCGGGGCTACACGGTTGTGGCCCCGACCCCACCGACATCTAATGAGCGGGGCGTCGCAGTCATCCATCGGCTCGCGGCCGGGATTCCACCGCCGACGAGGTCGGTGGACCTCGGCCATCGGCTGGCCGTTACCCGGATCGAGGGCGACCGGCCGTTCACGTTGGTCGGGGCGTACGTGCCGTCGCGGGACGCGTCAGCGGGGAAGATTCTCCGGAAGCAGGCGTTCCTCGCGCAGCTGACGTCGCTGCTACAGGAGCTGCCAGCCGACGAGGACGTCGTGCTCCTGGGTGACTTCAATATCGTGGGCCGGTCGCACGTGCCCAGGTACCCGGCCTTTCGTGCGTGGGAGTATGACGCGCTCGAGGCGATCGCTGCTTCGGGTCTAATCGACGTATTCGCGCTCCTGAACCCCGGGGTCCAGGCCCACAGCTGGATCGGGCGGAAGGGTGCCGGCTACCGATACGACTACGGGTTCGTGTCAGAGTGCCTGGTCGACCGACTGGTCGCCTGCGACTACCTGCATGAGTTCCGATTGGCTGGCCTTAGCGACCATGCCGGAGTCCTGGTCGCGGTCGAGCGGTCTGGTGTTCCTTTGGTGGCGCCAGAGCTAGCATCTGCCTGAGGCTCGTTAGGGCGCGGTCGCGGTGCGGCGGAGGGTGACGAGACAGGCGCTGATTTCGGCGGCGGCGTCCCCGGGGGACGTCGCGGTGGTCGCGATTTCGAGCGTCGTGTAGCCGACGCTCCGGAGGAGTTCGAACGCCTCCTTGAAGTAGGCAGTTTCGAGGGCTGCGATGCCGTCGAGGCGTTCGAAGCGGGTTTTCCGGCCCCGTTCGTCCAGGCGCTGCTCGATCGTGGGTGGATCGGCGGTCAGGAGGACGCTCAGGTCGGGGACGAGCGCCTGGCTGTTCATGTCCCAGAGGACGTCGACGGGAAGCCCGTCGAGGCGCTGAAGCGCGAGAGTCGACGCAACATACCTGTCGCAAAGGACAGTCCGGCCTTCAACAAGCGCGGGCTTGATGGCTGTTTCTATCTGGAGGTAGCGGTCCGCGACAACGAGGGCTGCGAGCGCCATGCCGGTGAGCTGCTGCTCGCTGCTGCGTGCGAAGTTGCCGAGGTCGGAGTTGCTCGGTTGCCGCAGAAGGACGACGTCGTTGCCGTCGGCACGGAGCACATCGGCGAGAGCCCGGATGATGGTCGTCTTGCCGACACCATTCGGTCCGTCCACCGTGATGAACACGCTCATCGGCCTCCTGGACGCGGGCATACGTCAACGTCGAGGTCGCCGATGCGGCCTCCGGACGCGACCACCGCGGCCGGGCATCCGTTACCGCAGGAGCTATTGATTCCGCACGTCCCGCACGTCGGGTTGTTCGGGATGCGGTACCGCTGGTGGAAGTCGCAGGCGTCGAGGCGGGCGGCGAAGTCGTCGTCCCTGAACAGGTTCGCAGCTACGAACTCATCGGGTGTGTGCTGTGAGTTGGCGTGGCGAGCCGCGAACACGAGGTACGGACACACTGCGGTGTCGCCATTCACGAACACGTAGACGACCTCGCCGGCGATGCAGCCCGACAAGGGCCGGTCGTCGTTCGGGAACCGGATAAACACGGCTTCGGGCCCGTCGGGCGCCTCGGCTGCTCGTCGCACGTCGGTGTGGATCGACCGCATGGCGGTATCGTCGGCCCGCAGGCGCCGGTGGGTCTTGATACCTCGGCCGAAGCTGGACAGGGGATTCATGAGGACGTACTCCGCGCGCCGAGGTCCCGGGCGAACAGGTAGATGCCGGAGTACTCGGAAGGGTCAGCAAAGGTGTTCGGCGTGCAGAGGATGCCTTTGAGCAGCCCAACCTCCGCGAGGAGGCGCGCGTTGGCCGTTGTGACGTCGAAGGACCTACGGTCGCCTCGGAACCGACCATGGCTGTTGGCAGAGAAGCCGTCAAGGCTGACGTTGACGCCGACACCGGGGAGCCGCCGTAGGAGTTCGATGTGCTCGGCCGTGATCGACACGGCGTTGGTGCAGATCGTGACCGAAGGGCGGTGGCGTGCCAGCAGCTCGACGATCTGGAGGACGTCCGGGTGCACGAAAGGTTCACCGCCGGTAATGGTGACGTGGGAGACCCGGGCGGCGTCGAGCCGATCAATGACGGCAGCGAAGTCTTCGATGCTCATGTCGGAGCCGGTGTGGGTGGCGGATACGAAGCAGTGGGCGCAGCGGAGGTCGCAGCGCTCGGTGATCTGGAGAAGGGCTTTGCGGCGGCCAGGATCGCCACCGGAGCGGAAGTAGCAGGCGTTGGCTGTCTCGCTGTCGGCGACTCGTCGACTGACGCGCAAGGTTGCGGGACGCCGGCGGTTGTCGGTGGCCAGCATCGTGTCGGTGGCGTGTGGGAGATGGATCATCTGCGTCTGGCTCCAGGTAAGATGTTAACATGCTCATTAAGGTGTTATGGCGCGAGCTGTCGTCTTCCGTAACTTTGCCGTCTACGTGCTGTGCGAGCGCGGTGGACAGCATCACCGTCCGCACGCGCACATCAACGTCGGAAGACGACGCGTTGCCTCCGTGTTCCTGGAGACGCTCGATGTTTACGACGCGGTCGAACGGCTCCCGAACGACCTCCTGGAGCGGCTCCAAGACGAACAGGAGGCTCTTGTCGCGTTATGGATCGAGCTGAACGATGAGTAGCCAAACTCCCGAGCCCTGGGAACAGGCCGGCTACAGCGATATCGTGGCCGCGGCCCGCCAGGACAACGACGTTGGCGTCGAGTTCGCCAACGGTGACGTTGTCCGCGTGCCGGCAGCCACATTCGGCATCACCGATCCCGATTTCGGCGTCGAGGCCGGCCCGGACGACGGCCTCAACCTCCGTGTGACCCTCAGTGATGGCCGGACCGTCGACATCACATGGGCTCAGATTCGCTCCTCTGTAGACCCGCACTTCGGCCAGGAGCTTCGCCGCCGCGACGCCGACCAGTCTCGGCGGGTCGGGCTCCGGCTCAAGGCGCTCCGCGAAGACCGGAACGTGAACCAGCGCGACCTCGCAGCCCTCGTCGGCATGTCCGCACCACAGCTCTCCAAGGTCGAGAGCGGCACGTCCGATCTGCGAGTCTCCACTGTGCAGTCGATTCTCCGCGCCATGGGTGCCGACCTGTCGGATCTCGCCGGACCGGATGCCTTGGAGGTGTCCCGGAGGACTCTCCGCAAGCGTGCCGAACAGGCAGGGGTTTCGAGCGATGTCCTAGACCGGCTCGTTACGCTCCCCTCCCGCGGGTTCCTCGTGCGGACGCTGTCGCGAGCCTTCGGATGGCAGCGCGAGTCCGTAGTAGAGGGAGTCCTCAACACGCCCAAGCTCACGATGCCCGTGCGCCTCAAGGCACACCAGCAACGCGAGCCACACGAGTCGCCTCTCATGCACCTCGCCTACGAGGTCGCCAAGGCGATTCGATCTGGGTCACGAGCGCCCGAGTACCGGGAGGCACCGTCTGATCCGGCGGAAATCAGGCAACAGGCGAAGGACGAGACGGGACAGGTCACACTTGCATCGTTGCTTGTCTGGATGTGGGGCCAGGGCATCCCCGTAGTGCCGCTTCTGGGAAGGAGCGGATTCTCTGCTGCGGTGTGGTGTGTCGACGGCGTCCCGATAGTGGTGCTGAAGGAAGCTCGAGACCTCGCTGTGTACTGGCTATTCGACCTGGGCCATGAACTCGGCCATATCGTCCTTCGACACGTCACGGACATGGCCTTAGTCGACGTCGACTCGCCACAGCCCCACTCGAGCACCGATCGCGACGAGGATGCAGCAAGCACGTTCGCTCTCGACCTCCTGCTCCCCGGGCACCGGCAGCTCTTGGCAGACGTCCGGGCCGAGTCCCGCGGTAGCTACCTTCGATTCAAATCGGCGGTCGAAACCGTGGCGGCGCAGGCTGGCGTCAGCCCCGGGCTTCTCGGCATGGTCGCCGCGTATGAACTGGGCGACATCGGCGAGGACAAGGACCGGTGGGGTTCGGCCAGCAACCTCGCGAAGGCCGATGGTCGTGGACGGCCAGTGGCCGAGGCGATCGCTACACGATTCGTGCCGGTCGACACAATGCCCGAGGTCGAAGCGACACTGATCCGGGCCGCAGTAATCACCGGCCTCTAACAAAGCACGCGTCCGCTCACCCCGCCGGTGCGACTGAGGTGACCTGTTCGTCGCTAGCCGTCGACTCCGGTCATTTCGGTCAACGCCTGCCAGTGCCGAGGTGCGGGCACTCGCAGGACCTCTACGGAACTTGCTCGCCTTCGATCTGTGCCGGCACCTCCTCGGAACGCCGCCGAGCGAGTGCCGCCAGGTGGGCCTTCTCCTCAGAGCGTCAGAAATCTCCGCCCGATGCCTCGTCGCCGAGCGCTGCCAGCGCCACCGAGGCCTCGTCCTGCTCGTTGGTCACCCGCGCGCCCCGGGTCCGTCGGCACTTGTCGGAGCCGACGGGGCCCCACCCCATCGCACGACGGCGCTCGCCCAGGTGATCCCGGCTCCGAAGCCGGAGAACAAGACGAGATCCCCATCCTTGAGGCGCCCGGCGTCGGCGGCCTCCGCGAGCGCGATCCCGCAGGACGCAGCCGAGGTGTTGCCGGTGTGGTCGAGGCAGATCGCACAGCGCGCTGGATCGATACCGAGCCGTTGACCAACAGCGTCGATGATCCGGAGGTTCGCCTGGTGAGGGACGAACAGGGCAATCTCGTCGACGGTGACATCGGCTTGCTTCAGCACCCGGCGGGCGGACTCGACGGTCGCGCGCACCGCCTTACGGAAGACCTCGCGACCTTCCATCATGATGAAGCCGCCCTTGTCGCAGCAAAGGATCGGAGTCAAGGACCCATCCAGCCCGAGATCGTCGCGCGAGGATCAACGGCTCGCCCTCGGTGGCCTCCACGACGATGGCACCGGCTCCGTCGGCGAAGATCACGGCGGTGGACCGGTCTTTTTGGTCGGTGATCTGCGACAGGGTGTCCGAGCCGACGACAAGTGCCCGTTCGTACCCGGCATCGAGCAGTGCGACGGCGGTCACGAGTCCGTACACGAAGCCGGCACAGGCTGCATTCAAGTCGAATGCGGCACCCCGGCAACCGAGCTTGTAGTGGACCGACGACGAGGTCGCGGGCACGGTTTGATCCGGGGTCGTCGTCGCGAGCACGAGAAGATCGATCTCCTCGCCCCGTCGGCCGGCGCGCTCCAGAGCGCGGCATGCTCGACTCGACGGCGAGTCCCGACGTCGTCCCGCCATGGTGTCGCTGTTTGATCCCTGTCCGTTCGACGATCCATTCGTCGCTCGTGTCGAGGCGGGCTTCGTAGTCGGCGTTGGTGACGACCTTGTCCGGCAGAGCAAAGCCCCACCCGGTGATTTGTGCGCCTCTCATCAGGTCCTCTCGTCTTGGATCGGGGCTCGCAACCACGCGATCGGCTGGCCGCCGGTCACCCGTTCACCCACCAGCACGAGCACACCTTCGAGCGTGCCCGAGAATGCGGACTGCGCTTCGGTCGTGCCGACGAGGCCGAGAAGGCCGCCGAACTCGATGAACACAGGGTCAGCCGACCTCCTCGTACCACCGGGAAGATAGCCGTTCAGACCGGCCGTGGCTCGAGGCCCCAGCTCGCGCAAACGGCCCGCTGTTGCGGCCGGAGAGCCCCGCGAACGGCCGGCGGGTGGATTCAAAGGCAGGGCGACCAGGGCGAACGCGGGCGGGTCTACAGTTCGGCGAAGGCGCCCACCGGACAGACAGCCCATCGAGTGCCTGGAGGTAGGGCAGTGAAGTCTCTGACCAAGAAGCTCGTAATTCTGGCTGTCCTCGTCGCTCTGGGCGTCATCGCGGCGAAGTGCCTCCGCGGTGACTGGCCAACTTGGTGATGCGCTGACGGCCTGACAGCGCGAGGCGGTTGCGAAAGGAGGCCTCATTAACGACTACGAGCAGCTCGGTGAATGGGACCGCACGCGCTCGACCTGGTCCGGGCCACGCCATGGGCGTATTCGTTCACGAGCACGACGACAGCGGGTGCATTTGCTATCGGGTGTAGGTGAAGGAGGACGCCGAGTGAGACACTTCGAGAACGCGGGCAAGCTCTGGCACGAGCCACCCGTCGAGATCGTCCTCTCCGGCGTGAGCGTCGGGGGGCTCGTGCTCACCCGACGCCAGTCGCGGCAGGGAGAAAGTCGAGCCCGGGACGCCGCGGCACGTCCGCATCGTGTCCCGGCTCCCCTTCGACTGGGAGCGTGACGCATGAGTGTGAAGGACGAACCATGAAAAAGACCATCGCAAGAAGACGATCAAGGAGCGAAGCGGCAACGGCCGCGCCAGGCGAACCTCTACGGGTCGGGCTGCGGGCTGAGTAGTCAAAGGTGACACTGGAAGCGTGACAACGGGTGTCGCTGAGTGTGTGTGGGACCGCGCCCCTGGTGCCGCTCAGGCAGCCAGCTAGAGGACCAAGTGCAGCGCGTCGCCAAGATGCTGGGCACGACGGGCTCTGCCTTGAGGGTGTGGGTGCTCGCTAACCGGGCCGCGGTGATCGGGTCGTCGTGCCCGAGACTGCTGCCGACCAGCCAAACAAGTCGTGGAAGACGGGCTCGGTGACCGTCAGCTCGGCCAGTTGCGTTCCAATCGACGGCGTGCTTCGCGGACTTGCCGCGACCGCTGAGATGCTCGCCAGGAGCGGCAGTGAGATCGCTCCTACCGCCGCAAGCATCGACAAACCGGCTGTCTGGGACTCTCGCATGTCGGACCTCCCTAGGTCGCTTCTGCATCGAGCGTACGCCCCCACCGGAACTTCGCCCGGTGCTGACACCCTCGCCGACAATTTCAGAGGCCTCAGGCGCGGTGCGTCCACAAACGGCCGAAAGTGACGCCGTGCGATCGTCCAGGGACCGCGCGGGGCGCGTGTAAGCCGTACACGATGTCGGACGAGAGGCGAACCTTCCCGGCGCCGGGAACTTCAGTCGTCTTGCCCTCGCCCCACGATCGCCCAGGGCAGCATCCCCCGTGCTTGAGGCGACCGAATCCCCGTTCAACGCACTCGCGCTGGAGGTCACTACCTTGGTCCAGAGCCGGGGGGTCTTAGCGCACCGCCCGGCTCGCCTATAAATGGTCAAATCTTACGACGAAGGTGTATCAATCACTGGGCTCAGTAATTCAACTAAATGGAGCCCGGTGCTTCACATGTCGTACGATTGCCGCTATAATTCAAGAGTGATGTGCTGGGGACGAGATTTGCACTCGCACGTGCTTTCGCACACGGCAGTGGCAGTGCCGCGCGTCTGCTGATTTCCGCCACCCCAGCTTGTGGGCGGACCCGAGAGGTGAAGGGGCTCCAATCCGTTTGCCTCTCGGGGTCCGCTGCTCATCTAGTCATTCGTTGTGGACCTCCTCGTGCCCTGAGGAAACCTCGTTATCGATAGGACTCGCAGCCGCCATTTGTTTTTGAACCTCACGCCAACGTTGCGGCGAGACCCAGCCTCCATCGGGCAACCTCTCGGCTGTTTCATTGCTGAGCAAATACGAGAGAGTGGCGGATACAGAGTTGACGTTCACGGCGGTTCCGCGACGCGCTAGTTCATCCCGTATTTCGCCTCGTGTGAGCGGATGATCCGCGGTTGCAAGGATTTCCACGACTCGGTCGGCTCGGCTCTTGTCACGGCCCGTAGTCGCTCTTGTCTCCGTTGGGGGTGTCGTCATTACCGGACTATCGCCCCGAGGCGGAAAGGGAAGCTGGAGCATGAGCTGTGCCACCGAACCAGGAAAACCACCCTGTTGTGGATTTGATGGGAACATCAGAGGCACAGGGATTGGCGATGGCGCTGGGGGCGGCGGGACGCCCTTGAACGTGGCAAGAGCCACTTCCACCCCGTACTTTTCGTAGTACATGCCCTGTACCTCGCGCGCTGCCCGGTTTAGTTCGGCCTAAGCTCGTGCAAACCGCTGCTGAAATTTCCTTAGGTAGTCCTCCAGGGCCGCGATCACGGCAGGGTCTGCTGGTCCGTCGACATTGATCGTCATCGTTTCCTCACAATCTCAATCCCACCCACATTATATCGCACGACATCCTTGTAAGTCTGTAGCCGACCTTTGCTTGACGTGGCGAGATCAAGGCGTCACGCTCGAATCGTTGGAGAGCCGCTCTTGCTGGGCTCGTCTCAGTAGAGCCGCCCGGGCGACCAGGGACGGGGCGATCAGTCTCGCTCCCTGGTCGCCGGTTTGAAGGAAACCGACGGTGGGATTCGAACCCACGACCTGCATCTTCGTTGGAGAGCCGCTCTATCCCCTGAGCTACGTCGGCGTGAATCATTTATCCCCCGGCTGTGGACGAACTACAGAACTTCGATACGAACAGTTTAGCTTCTGAAGTCGGGCTAGGGGGTTGACGGGTTCTGGTCCAGCGACCGGCTCGAGCCTCAAACCCGCGCGGGGGATCTGTGCGACGTATCCCGTACGCGAGCCGTGCCTCGAGCTGGCTTTCGCTCCAATGGAGGGCGGAGTCATCTTCGGGATCTGGGGCGGGACGTCGGCGCGGGAGCGGCGCCGGCCCAGATGGCCGAGCGACTCTGGCAGCCCGAGCGCCGGGGGAAAGGCCCCGAGCGCCTAAGCCGATGACGTCGTAGGACTTGAGGTTGTGGCTCACCGACGGCAAGGTCGACCTTCAATGGCAGGGCCGGCTGGTCACAAGATTGGTCACAAACCATTGATAATCGGGCGGGATTTGTGAGCACGGCGGCTTAGCTACAGCCTCTCGAAACGCCATTTGACCAGGACTATTGAGCATGGGCCGGGACCGCTGATAACCGCAGTGGCGGGAGTTCAAGTCCCGCTCCGGGCACTCGTTTCTCCCTCGTCAGCGAGCCGCTGTTCGCCGAGCAGGCGCCCCTTCAAGGTAGGCGTCACGAATGAGTCACCAGGCCGACAATCAGGCTGTTCACCGCTTCGCGGAATCGCATGACACCGCCGCCAGGACGGGCCATGAGCAGGGCGCCTTCCAGGGCCGCGAGCACGAAACGTGCGGCTTGCATCGTCGACCCGGTGAACGTGAGTGATCCTTCTCGGCGCCCTTGTTCCAGCACGTTCGCGAGCCAGATCTCGTTGTCGTCGAAAAACCCGACGACAATGGCCCGCATGGGCTCGGGAAGGGTTTCGAACTCGGCCGCCAGCATCCCGCACAAGCACATCCGTTCGCGCTGCAGCACACCCGCGTACACCTCGGCGTAGGAGGCAATCTTTCGCGGAGCGTCCGCAACCTCCGCGTCAATCTTGGCCAGCGCGTCGGCGAAACGCGCCACGTAACGCCTGAGGAGCGCCTCGCCGAGCCCGCCTTACCCGGGAAGTGGTAGTGGAGCGCGGCCGTGGTTACATCAAGCTCGGCCGCGACGTCGGCATAGCTGAAAGCGTTGTAGCCGCGCGTTTGAACCAAGCGCTCCCCGATATCGAGGATCCCGCGCGGCGGTGCTCGCCCCACTGGTTCCACCTCGGACCGCCACCGCACCTCCACCTGCGAAATCTCTTGACATCTTACTTACTAGTAGGTAACTCTACTTGGGTGAGGTGAGCGCGAGCGCGTCAAAGGGGGGCTCGAACATGCAACAGACCGAACATCGCAGCTTCGAGAATGCCGACGAGATACGCAAGTTCCCGAATGGCCAGGCGGAGATCGTGAGAATCGGCCGCGGCGAAGTGGGGCGCCTCGTCTTCGCGCCGGGATGGCGTTGGTCCAACGACGTGAAGCCGATTGCCGACACCGAGAGCTGTCTCGCTCCCCACTTCCAGTACCACGTGAGCGGGCGCCTCGCTATCCGCATGGACGACAGCACCGAGTTCGTCGCAGGCCCCGGCGACGTCACCTCTCTTCCCAGCGCCCACGACGCCTGGGTCGTGGGCGACGAACCGGTCGTCACCGTTGACTGGTTCGGCGCCAGCAACTACGCCAAGTAAGGACTCGGCGATGGTGACGGACGCGCGCAGCGTCGTGGAGAACTTTGGCCTGGCGTGGGCGGCGCACGACCTCGAGGCCGCCTTGGCACTTGTCACCGAGGACTGTGTCTTCGATGCCACCGGACCGGCCCCTGACGGAATGCGCCATGTCGGCCACGAAGCGATCAGACGCGCCTGGGGCCCCATCTTCGCCGACAGCAACACCCGGTTCGAGGAGGAGGAGACCTTCTCCGCCGGTGACCGAGTCGTACAGCGATGGCGGTACACATGGGATGGAGGCCACGTACGTGGAGTGGATGTCTTCCGGGTGCGAGACGGCAAGGTCGCCGAGAAGCTGTCGTATGTGAAGGGCTGATTGGCACGGCGCGCGCGGATCGGTGACGTGTAATGGGCCTACCTGGAGCGTGACGCCCCACGACTGCTCGTCACACGGAGCGATCGTCGCGGCAAGGGTGAGGTTTATCAAACTTGCTGCGATCGGGATGCCGCCGACCGTAGACCGAGGTTCTCCGTCTCAAGCCTCTCGGCCACGCGCGCGAGGAAGGAGCGCACTGTGGATTGGGCCACGTGGTGCAATAGCGCCCGATTGAGCTGCCCTCCGAGCTGGCCGAACGGCGGTTCATAGAAAGCGAAGAGCGAGACACGGCAGCGGTCCGTGTTCAGCGGGAGGAGCTCTACCTCGCCTTCGAGCACAGGAAAGAGCGCAGGCAGTCCGCTCGCCTGCCAAGCCACAGGCACGACCACGGCGACCCCGAGGTCACGAAGGGCACCGTGTGTCACGCGGACTTCTCGCTCGACCCGCCCGCTCGCCCACGACGGTCCGATGCGGAGGTAAAGCGCTTCGCCTTCGCCCTCAGCTTCGCTGGCTAACGGAGCAAACCACGTCCCGTCACCGACAAAGCGCCGCCGCACCGCTTCGAACGGACACGAAACGTCAACCGAGTCCTCAATGAAGAAACGCATGACTCAGCCCCCCTCTCTCCTGAGCGCAGACTAGTAGGCGCCCCGCCCCCCTCCGTCACGAGCGCAGGAGAGTAGGCACCCCGCCCCCTCTTTCCTGAGGGCAAGGTAACGGTCAGCCGGGGTCGCGGGAGGGGCGAAGGCCTCTTCGTCCGTGGGGCGCAGCCTCGCGTCACCTCGCGGCAGTTTGGAGAGTTTCCCTGCGTGCGGGCCCTTACCTGCGGCAACTGCTCGCGGCTCGAGCTTGGGGCGCTGTCGCCGAAGGCACCCAACGTGGGTGCACGACCTTCGTTTGCCTTGCGAGGGAAGCATGGGATCGTGCACCCGGAACGGTTATACCGCGCGACAGCCTGCGGGAAGCCGCGCACGAGCCCGCGCGGAGCGTCCCAGCCGGGACGCCGGACGGTCCCGGTGCTCCTCGCCACGCGCCGCGACCGTCCCCGGCTGGTCTAGAAAGAGTAGTGGCTCCTCGCTGCCAATTCAAGAGGTTTTGGCGCGGCGGTGCCATCAGGATGAGAACCGTGCGCTGCCTGCTCGAGTCGACAAGTTCCGTCGACTTCCGCTGCCACCAACTCGCAGCCAAGAGCGCGATGCTCTAGACAGGTGGAGAACGGAAGTGGCGGAGCAGATCGACCATGACGGAGAACACGACAAGACAGAACCGACTCCGACGAACGGCCGCGATGCAGGGCTTCAAGTTGCAGAAGTCCCGACGCCGCGACCCGAGCGCACCTGACTACGGTCGCTGGTGGCTCATCGACCCGCACCGGAACGCGGTCCTCTTGGAGAACGTCGACCTCGACCAAGTGGAGGCATGGCTGAACCTGCCCTGGGCCGAGAAGGTCAAGTAGGCCTGTCATGGCGACCGCCGTTCCGGCCGGAACACTCGGAGGCCTGAAAATGGCGCTTGAACGGGACTGACGGCTCCGACGGGGACTGGCCGGCACGGCTTCGGCTGGCGTTTGCGTCCCGCCCCACGACGCGGACGTCTCCTTCTTGAAGCCTCGCGACGCGAGCCGAGCCTCCGCGCCGGTTCCGATCGCGAGCAGGCATTCCCAGGTGGTGCTTATGTAGCACCCATGCTCGAGCGATGGACCCACGTGGTCATTCGCGGGCGCATCTTGGTGATCGCGCTCTGGATCGCGGTGATCATCGTGGGAACCTTCGCGGCCGTGCGTTTGCCGGCGCTCCTGTCAACCTCGCTCGCCGTCCCGGGAAGCGACTCGGGACAAGCCGACGCCATCTTGACCCAGCACTTCGGCGAGAACGTCGAAGGCACCTTCACGGTGGTCTTCCGTGTGTCGAACCCGCCTGCGGCCACCCTGCGCTCCATGGACAACCGGTTCTCCGCGGCTGCTGGCACAATACCGACCGCCCACGTCATGGCATTGCGGGAAGTGGCCGGCATCCTCTACGGCAACATCAGCACGGCGCTCGACCTGCAACGGGCGGCGACCTACACGGGCGCCTTGCGCCACGCCCTGAAAGACGCGGGCCTCCCCGCCGCGTACGTGACGGGAGCCCCTGCGCTCCAATACGACATCGAACCGATCCTGACCACCGACCTGCACCGGGGCGAAGTCATCGCTGTCCTGGCCGCGCTGGCGCTATTGACCTTCGTCCTCGGTCCCTCGGTCGCCCTCTTGATCCCCCTTGCCGTGGCCGCCGGCACGACAACGGCCGCGCTCGCGATCATCTTCGCCCTCGCGCACGAGTTCTTGATGGTGCTCTATGTCCCGAACCTCGTCCAGCTCATCGGACTCGGGATCGCGGTCGACTACTCGCTCTTGGTCGTGCACCGGTTCAAACACGAGCTTTCCGACGAGGAACGGGCCGTCGAGGACGCGATCGCGGCCACGATGACAACTGCAGGGCGCACGGTGGTCTTCTCCGGCATCGCCGTCGCTGTCGGCCTCTCGGCGGTCCTCATCGTCCCGGTGCCTTTCGTCCGCTCGCTCGGCTTTGCGGGCCTGGTGGTTCCGCTCGTGTCGATCGTCGCCGCCCTCACGTTGCAACCGGCGCTCTTGTCGCTGCTCGGGCGACGCGGCATGGGCAGCGTTCGCCTCTCGCGTCCCAAGGCTAGCCGCGACCTCCAGCACGGCCTCTGGTCGCGACTGGCGGCCTTGGTCATGCGGCGCCCCATCGTCGTGTTGGCATGCTCGGCTGGCGTGCTCTTCGCCGCGGCCACGCCGGCCCTCTGGCTCGAGCTCACCCCTGGGTCTGTCGTGGCTATCCCGCAGAGCATCCAGTCGGCCCGCGCGCTGAGCATGCTTCGCGATCGGATCGGACCCGGAGTGATCACACCGATCGAGGTCGTGCTCGACGCGGGCGCGGCGGGCAAAGCGGACGCACCGGCCATCTCCGCCGCCACGCTCCGGCTCGCCCACGAGCTCTTGAACGATCCTGAGGTCTTCGTCGTTGCCATCGGCTCCCGCGCGCCCTACATCGACTCTTCTGACCGGTACCGCCAGATGATCATCATCGGGCGGCACGACTTCGGCCAGGAAGCTACCCAGTTGCTCGTGCACCAGATCCACTCCAGGTTCCTTCCCGGCGCTCACTTCCCGCCCGGCCTCGGCGTCTACGTCGGCGGTGCGCCGGCGCAGGGGGCCGACTTCCTCACCCGCGTCTACGGAACCTTTCCTTGGATCGTCTTGCTCGTGCTGGCGCTCGCCTATCTCGTGCTGCTGCCGCGCGTTCCGGTCCCTCGTGCTGCCGTTGATGGCCGTGGCCCTCGACGCGATCTCCGTTGCCGCCACCTACGGACTGCTCGTCGTGATCTTCCGCTTCGGGGTCGGGGCCGACGTGCTCGGCCTCTATCGCGTCTCCCAGATAGAGGGCTGGGTGCCGATCTTCCTCTTCGCGATGCTCTTCGGCCTCTCGATGGACTACGAGGTCTTCTTCGTCACGCGCATGCGCGAGTCGTGGGACGCCCGCGGCGACAACCGGCGCGCCGTGTCACACGGGCTCACCCACACCGGGCGGGTCGTCAGCGCCGCGGCCTTGATCATGGTCGGGGCACTCTCGGGGCTGGTGGCCGGACGTGTGGCCGGGTTGCAGGAGATCGGCAGCGGGCTCGCGCTCGGGGTCCTCATCGACGCGACGATCGTGCGCGGCCTGTTGATGCCGAGTCTCATGACACTGCTCGGACGCTGGAACTGGTGGCTCCCGGCGCCCATCGCCCGGGTCGCCGGGGTGAAGGTCTCGCCTCTCGCTGGACATGTGAGGCGAGACCTACAGACAAGGCCGTGACCGACCGCTACTTGACGACGGTGATGGCGAACCTGAACGCGGGCAAGTGGTAGCCGAGCGCCAGGGCGGGCTCATCCTGGGCGTAGGTGAGAACCGGCACCATGCCGTACGGGGTCGACGCGAACGACGGCGACAGCGAGTAGAGCATCGGGTAGAGGTCGATTAGTTGCGTACCGGGACCGCCTGTGGCGTTCAGGTGCAAAAGGACGTCGCCGTTCGAGTTGAAGCCGCATCCGTAGCCGATGTAGCTGTTGTCGTAGTCGACGGTGACGGTGTTGTCGAGCTGGGTCCAGCCGACACCTTGCAAGTGAATCGTGAAGGACTGGCCCTCCTTCACCACGATCGAGGACACGCCGTGCCCGACGATGCTCTCCATCACGTAGAAGGGCCTCTCGGCGAGGATCTTGCCCTTTTGCACGAGCTGCACAACATGCCAGCCGCCCAGGCCGTCCGGAACGGTGATCTTCGAATGGAGCGATCCGCCGGACGGGGTCGCCGATCCCAACGGCTGTGACACGAAAGCCCAGCACGTGCTCGCGCAGTTGACGCGGTTTCCGACAACCGTGGACCAGACCAGCTGCACGGGGGATCCCGACGACAGGCCCGTCGCCGTAAGATCAACCTTGGTGTCGACCCGGCCGCTCGTGGTCGCGAGTGTGGCCTGTACGCCGCTCGCGGCCGAGATCGTCTGCAGCGTTGTCCGGGCGCTCAGAGTCGCAGCGACGTCGACCGGCCAGCCGATGGAGGCAGGCGGCGGGCCGTCGTCCTTTGTCACGGTGAAGGTGACGGTGGCGCCGTTCGTGTACGGGATCGGCGACTGCGGCACGTTCAGGTACAGATAGCTGATGGCGTTACCGATCTGGATCGTGTGCTGGCCCACGGGCCCGGTGGCGCGAATGGTCGCCCTCGCCACACCGCGCGTCCAGTTGGCCATCATCTCGCCCACGTAGTGGTTGTCCCAGAGCAGGGATGCCCCGCCCGTGTACAAGGACGCACCGAGGCCACTATAGGTGATCGTGATCGGCGTCCCGATGGGGCCGCTCGTCGGCGTGACGGTGACGGTTCGCAGCGTGATGAACCCGCCGTGAGCGACCTGGACGCCGTTGACGACGGCATAGATGTCATGCAGGCCACCCCAATCCTCAGGCACCGTGAGTGATACGCGGAACGACCCGTTCGCGTTGGTGCTCGTCTTTTCGAGCACCACCGCGAACAAGGTGTCGGAGCGGCCGAGGTAGTTCACCGTGTCCGGCTTGGCTTGCACGAGCCACGTCGCATCCGCGGTCGACCAGGTCAGCTCTACGTTCGCGTTCGCAGCCAGGTGCGAGCCCGAGATCGTAAGCGGCGTCCCGGCGACACCCTCATCGGGGTTCACCTGGAGGATGCCCATGGTTGGGCTCGGCCGTGCAGGGCTCGCGACCGGGCCAGGCAGCGGGCTGACCCCCGGAATGGCGGGTGAACGCAGCGTTGTGAAGCTCACCGTCGGGGCGGCGTGCGCGGACAAGGGTCGGACAGACTTGCCCGAGGTCGCGGCGCTGGCGGTCGCGACACAGGAAAACAGGACCAAAGCCCCTACCAACAACCCGATCAGCACGCTGCGGGGTTGCCGTTCTCTCAAATACCTCATAGTCAACTTTCCTCTCACCTAAATATGTTGTCTGTCGACTGCCATTGGGAACTGGCCGCGTCGCTCCAGGTCTTGGTGACGACCGTAAACGCGAAGGTCTGATCGCGCACAGGTCCAAAAGACCCCAGCGGTCACCTCGAAAGGCCCGAGAAGTAGCCCAAAAGACCCGAGAGGTCGCCCGCCGCCGAATGACCGACGGCAAGCAACCTCTCGGTTGAAGGTCTCTTGTCCCGCCTTGCTAGCTACTGGGCTCGATCGTGAGCAGCGAAGCCAGCTGCGGCGAATCCTGCTGCATGAATACGCCCTTCTCGGACGGAACAGCAGCCGTCAACCCTGCCGGCACCGGGTTCGTGATCACCGTGACGCTGTAGTTCACGACGCCGAGCGGATAGGTCTTGCCCACGGGCCAAGCGGCTGTCCAGTACGACATCGCCGGCTTGGTCGGGTGGGTGCTGTAAACCATCGGAATGGCCCGCAGACCCGGGACGTTCACATAAGCGTTCTTCACCGTCACGTTGGTGAGGTCGTTGCCCCCGGTGGTGAGGTGCACGCCGTACATGCGGAACACCACGACCTCGCCCCGTTGGAACAGGTTCGTCATCGAGCAGGCCGCGTCGGCCGGCAGCTTCACAGTCCCGCCCCCGCCTTGGACCGTGTCCACGGAGAAGAAGACTTTGTGGGGTCCGACCCCTTGGACCGGCGGGGCCAGGGTCGTGGTCGTCGTTGTCGAGGCAGCTCCGGCGTGACCGGTGGCCGCTCCTGCGCCGGCTCCCATGACGGCGACGGCAACGACACCTCCGATCGCAACAAGCCCGGCGGCGACCGTGATTATGAGCTTCTTCATGCCATCCTCCCTCTTGTCACGTCTGGGTTCTGTCTCAGGCCTTCACGCTCAGCGTCCCGCTGAGGGTGACCGTGAAAGAGCCGGCTTGCGATCCGCTGGTTCCGCCGAGCTTGAGGGTGCCCTTGAACTTGAGGCTGCCCGACGCGCCCTTGGCCGCGCCGATTCCTCCGGTGGCCACGGCAACGCCGTGGAATGTGACCGTCACCGGCCCGCTGTCGCCGTTGGCGCAGCCCTGTTGCGAGCTCGACCGGGTGACGGTGAACATGATCTTGTTGGCGCCACCGGCGATGCTGCCCTTGCCGCCGAACGGGTCACACTGCTGTGAAGCGGCGGCCGAGCCACTGCCGCTGACCTTGCTGGCACCGAAGAGCGAGTTCTTCCCCGAACCCGTCACCGAGGAGATAGTGGCCTGGCCGTTGTTGATGAGCAACGAGGCCTTGCCGGTGTAGCTGCTGGAAAACGTCACGTGCTTCACTGCCGGTACAGCCGAGAACACAGGACCTGCCAACAGCCCGGTGCTCAGCACTGCCACGAGCACGACACCTGGAATCAGTTTCTTCATCCTCTTCCTGCCAGTCGGTCATTCGCGTATACTTACCGAACGGATAGTAAGTCGGATCTGACCGACCGTCAAGTAAAGAGGGGATGACCAGGGCTTGTCTTATTCCGGGAACAGCGAAGCGGGCTTAACGCAGCCGACCGAGGTCGGCTCGGCAGGCTATCCCAACACGCGCCAGCGGATCCTCGACATAGCGCTGGATCTCTTCATCTCCCAGGGCTACGACGCCACATCCATCCGCCAGATCGCCGAGAGGCTGGGGTTCTCGAAGGCGTCGATCTACTACCACTTCGCCAGCAAGCAGGACATCTTGATGGCGCTCCACTACAAGCTGCACGAGGTTGGGCGTGAGGCGCTGAGTGCCGTGCAGATGCCGGCGAGCTCGCCGGAAACCTGGATGGCGCTGCTGGACCAGCTGATCAACGAGATTCTCGAGTACCACGACCTGTTCATCCTCCAAGAGCGCAACCGGGCTGCCATCTCCCACCTGCACCACGAACGCCACGTGTCCGAGCACGACCTGCTGGAGGACTGGTTCCACACGGCGCTCTCGGATCCGGAGATCGACCTTCGCGATCGTGTGCGCATGGCGTGCGCCTTCAAAGCCGTCATGGGCTTGCTGGACCTGGTGGGTGACGTTTTCGCAGAGGTGCCATCGCAGGTGCTGGCAGACCTTCTGAGAGAAGCCGCGAAAGACCTGATGGGATCCAGTTTTGCCGACAGCCGCCCGGCTTAGGAGATCCCGGCCGCGTCTTCGCAGCCTGATGCAACGGTGCTTGCAGCCGGCCCCTGCGAGCTTCGTCGGTGATAATGCCCGGCCAACTCAGTCTCATTCACAATTGAAGCGGGAGGGTACGTCCGATGCGACGCAAAGTCTTCGATGTCCTGGTCAGCGCAGGGGGCCTGCTGGTCGTGACCGTCCTCGTGGTGGCCGGAGCGCTCTTGATGTGGGCGCAGAGCTTCACGAACTCGAGCGTGCACAACCAGCTGGCCCAGCAGGACATCTTCTTCCCTGCCAAGGCTGACATCACCCCGGCGCAGAGGCCGTACCTCCTCCAGTATGCCAGCCAGCAGGTATTGACCGGTGCTCAGGCCAACGCCTACGCGCAGAAGATCGCCAGCGACGTGGTCGGCATGCCCTTCGGCGGTGTCTATGCGAAGATCAGCGCAGCCGCCTTGGCCAACCCGAACAACGCCGCCCTCAAGGCAGAGGCGCAGACCGCCTTCGAGGGCACGACGCTTCGGGGCCTATTGCTCGAGGCCTATGCCTTCGGCACCTTCGGGACGATCTCACTTTGGGCCGGCATCGCCGCCTTCATCCTGGCCGGCCTCATGCTCATCCTGGTCGCGTTCGGCTTCTGGCACTCGAGAAGAGTCCCCGATGACGTGGAGATCCTGGCCCCCTCTTCGACATAGCCGAAGCCAGCGGGCTCAGCCGACCTCCGCCTTCGCCCGCGCCATCACCTTGGAAATGACCGAGGCGGCCCCGCTCGGGCTGAAGACCGTGCCAAGGTTGATGAAGGTCAACGAGATCTCGGCTGAGCCCTGCACGTAGAAGTACTCGTCGTCGTCGAGCTTGATGCTGGTCCCGAGAAGGCCACCCGACTCCAGGAATCGGATGTGGACTCCCCCACTGCCGCCGCCGTAGCGCGGGGCGGACATGAAGCTCCCGCTCGCCTTGACCCCCTTGCCGGCTCCCTGGAGGGAACTGTCCGCGGCCAGCTGGACCCCGAGACAGGCGAGCGACAACTTGCGACCCACTGCGGCAAGGTCGGCGAGAGCACCGGAAGCGGTCTTCTGGAAGACGACCTCCGAACTCGCGCTCGGCAGGTGCGTGACCGTCTGGCTCTTCTCGAAGTAAGTCGGCGAGGAGACGTCAGCGAGGACGGCGCCTCCGACAACGCCGCTCGCGCCGAACGGATCGGGGCTCACCGGGCCGCCCTTGGCCAGACATGCGACGGCATGCTTGGCGATCGCCGCCTCGCCTTTTGGCGTAGCCGAAGGCTGTTCGGTCGCCCACTTGATGCTCGCCGGCAGGTCCGACAGCTTCATGTTGATGGCCTTCGCCTCGGCGACGACCGAGGACGGCTCGCCGGCAAGCCGGTGGAGGTTGGCCAGCGAAGGCAGAGCGGAAATTGAACCCAGGGCGAGAGCTCCGGCGAACCCTCTGGCGACAAGGCGGTAGCGAGATCGGATCATGGACTCAATATAGGCCCTGCCCCGGCACCGGCACGGGCCCGGCATCCCACCGAAGCTTCGTCGAGACGCCGGTCCTGGCTGGTAGACAGGTGCCGTGGAACTTGTGCTTCGGTCATACCGGCCGGGCGACCGCGTCGCCCTCGTGTCGCTCTGGTCGATCTGCGAGCTGACGCGACCGTGGAACGACCCGAACCGCGACATCGACCGCAAGTTGGCCAGGGACGCCGAGAACCTGCTCGTGCTCGAGGAAGCTGGCCGGCTGATCGGGTCTGTGATGGTCGGCTACGAAGGTCACCGCGGCTGGATCAACTACCTCGCGGTGCACCCCGATCGGCGGCGGCAGGGACTCGGGCGCCTGCTCATGGACGACGCAGAGAGACGACTGCGCGATCTCGGCTGCCCGAAGGTCAACCTCCAGGTGCGGACCTCCAACGAGGCCGCAAGAGAGTTCTACCGGCAGATCGGCTACCGCGTCGACGAGGCTGTGAGCTTCGGCAAGCGCCCCGAGGACGACGCCCAAGCCTCGAGCTGATCCCCCAAGACCGCGTAGCCCGTTCCGGTTTCTGCCACCTCGGCACGTGCGCGCGTCGAAAAGCAAGACATTCCAGGGCTGTGTTGGATCGGGGCCGAGCTTCACCAACCCGGGCGAGAAGCCGAGCCTCGACTACGTCCCAAGGCTCGTTCGTGAGATCGAAGCCGGAACGTGCGAAGGTCTCGGGTGGTGGCGGGACGCCCCCGGCCACGCCGGCGATATCGTGGCGCCCCCACCCTTGTCCCCCGACGACCCGGCGGACATCGACGCGAACCATGGATCACACGGAGGAGAACCACGTGGAAGCGATCATCTCGACCACCGACCTGCGCAAGCAGTTCCACTCGAGACGCGGGCCCGTCGAGGCGGTGCGGGGCGTCAGCATCGAGGTCGGGCAAGGAGAGATCTTCGGCTTCCTCGGCCCGAACGGAGCCGGCAAGACGACGACACTGCGCATGCTGACCACGCTGCTCCCGATCGACAGCGGGCGCGCCACAGTGGCCGGCCTCGACGTCGCCCGCAAGCCCAAGCAGGTGCGCCAGCGCATCGGGTACGTGAGCCAGCTTGGGGGTGCCGACGAGCTCGCCACCGGACGCGAGAACCTCATCCTGCAGGGGCGCCTCTACGGCGCCGACCGCGTCTCTGTCACCTCGCGGGCGAAACTCCTGATGGAGATCCTCGACCTGAACGAGTTCGCGGATCGCCGCGTGAAGACCTATTCCGGGGGACAGCGCCGCCGGCTCGACGTCGCGCTCGGGATCGTGCACGAGCCCGAAGTGCTGTTCCTCGATGAGCCGAGCACCGGGCTCGATCCGCAGAACCGGGCGAATCTCTGGGAGCACGTTCGCTCGCTGCGCTCACGCGGCACGACGATCTTCCTCACGACGCACTACCTCGAGGAGGCCGACACGCTCTGCGATCGCATCATGATCATGGACCACGGTCGGATCGTCGCAGAAGGGACCCCGCGCGACCTGAAGCGACAGGTCTCGGGCGATTCCGTCCTCCTCAGTCTGCACGACGAGGACGGTGCGCTGGCCCGGGCGCGACTGCTCATCTCCGCCCAGCCTTACGTGCGCGAGCTGACCACCGACGGCGATCAGCTCCGCCTCTACATCGAGGACGGGAGCGCGTCCCTCCCCGGCCTCTTGCGCCTGCTGGACGCCGAAGGCATCGCGCTCAAGTCGATCAGCCTCTCCGAGCCGACCCTCGACGACGTGTTCTTGCACCAGACCGGCCACTCCCTTCGAGACGCCGGCGCCGGCACGACCGAGACCGCGGCATGAAGACCCTCCGGGACATCGGCCTCCTCTTCCAGCGCTACACCATGCAGATGTTGCGCAATCCCGTCTGGCTGTTCGTGGGCTTCTCTTCGCCGATTCTCTATCTCGCCCTGTTCACCCCGATGCTCAAGCACATCGCTCCGAGCCTCGGCGTGCGGGGCGGCGGCGTGCTCGAGATCTTCCTGCCCGGGATCCTCTCCCTGCTCGCGTTCGCCAGCGGGAGCGGCATGGGCTTCAACACCATCTTCGAGCTCCAGGCTGGAGTGGTCGAGCGCTTTCGTGTCACCCCGGCGAGCCGCTTCGCGATCCTCATCGGCCCCATCCTTTCGGGGCTCATGATGATGGTCGTGTTCGACGCGGTCGTCGTGGCGATCGCGGTCGGAATCGGGTTTCAGATGCACTGGCTAGGGCTGGCGGCCCTCGCCGTCCTGCTCGGCCTGCTCGCCGCGCTCGACCGCCGCCTTCTCGACGGCAACGGCCCTCGTGACCAAGGACATCAGCAGCTTCGCCGCGATCATCAACGGGATCAACCTGCCCATCCTGCTTCTGGCCGGCGTGCTGCTCCCGATCTCATTCGGACCTTTGTGGATGCGCGTCGTCGCGCACTTCAACCCCCTCTATTACGCCGTGCAGGCTTCGCGCTTCCTGGCCGCCGGCAGCTTCGGTGCTCCGGCCGTGTGGCAGGGCTTCGTCGTCCTCGCCTCGCTGTGCGCCCTGGTCGTGTTCTGGGCGACACGCGTGTTCCGCAAGGCGGTTGCCTGAGCGGGGCCGAGTCGGCCTGGAGTCGAGGTTCGCACTTGGCCGATCGCCGCTGTTCAGGGTGCTGACCCGAGAAACCAGCCGAGGTCCGACGCGAGAATCTGAGCTCAAAAGAGTCAGTCCTTGCCGATTATGACCTCGGTGGCCTTGATGACGGCCTTGACCGCGTCGCCTTCCCCAAGGTCCAGGCTCTCCGCGGAGTCCCTGGTGATCGCCGCGACGACTTGTTGACCCCCAGCGAGCCGGACAACGACGGTCGACATGACCACGCCGTGCTGGACGCTGACGACCACGCCGTCGAGCTGGTTCCTTGCGCTTAGTCTCATGTCAGGAAGCTAGTGACCAACGCGGCCCCGTGAGCCGCCCGATCGGAAAATGCCATGGAACTGATTGCCGTGCTCAACGACGCCCGGGCCGAGATCCTGGACGACGCGTCCAAAGCCGTCCTCAGATCCCACCTGGGCCATTACAAAACAGTCGGCCTCGAGGAGCTGCGGTCCCGCCTGGAGGCCCTCTTCGAGATAGTCCTCGACTGCCTGCGGTCCCGGAATCTCGATCAGGTGGTCAAGTACGCGGAATACCTTGGCCGGGATCGTTTCACGAGCGGGTTCGGGATCGGTGAGGTCCAGACGGCGTTCAACGTCCTGGAGGAGTCGATGTGGCACCACGTTGTCGCCGGAGTGCCGACCCCCGAGCTGGTGGAGTCGCTCGGCCTGCTCTCGACGGTCCTCGGCGTCGGCAAGGACGCGCTGGCGCGGACCTACGTTTCGCTCGCGAGCCACGAACACGTGCCCTCGCTCGACTTGCGTGCCCTCTTCGAAGGCACATGAGGCGAGCCGGCTCCTGGCCGGCATCTTGGAGACGCGGCCGCGATGGATCAGCGGGCAGGCTCGCAGCCGCCCCGACCTCGGGCGGCGCGGCCGACCCGGTAGCGTCGCTCGGCGATGCCGCAACTCGTCGTCGCGACCTTCAACATTCATGCTGGAACCGACGGTTGGGGCACGCCCTTCGACGTCGTGGCGTCTTGCGACGCACTCGACGCGGACGTCCTGTTGCTGCAGGAGACCTGGACTCCCGAGAGCGGTGAGGGGCTCGCCGCGCAGGTCGCGAGCTCGCTCGGCTACGAGGCGCACGAGGTGCCCCTCGCCGATGCCCTCTTCCTCAAGTCGGTCACAGGGCCCGGCAGGCGCTGGGGTCCCAGAAACCCGCGTCGCGACCGTTCCCTCTGGGTCGGCGACGCCGAGAACCTCGCTCGCCTGTCTCGCACACGCTGGGACCAGGCGCGCCGAGGCACCTGGGGCATCGCCTTTTTGTCACGCCTGCCGGTCAGGGGTGTCAGAGCCATTGAGCTGGGCCGGCTCCGCCGGGACCCGGCGCAACGGCGCTCGGCCGTCTTTGGCGAGGTCGCGGTCGACAGCAGCTCGATCACCGTCGTCGGCACGCACCTGGCGCACTTCACGCACGGATCGCCGATCCTGTTGGAGCGCCTGCGTCGCGAGCTCCCGGGGGCGGGGCAACCGGGTGTGCTGGCGGGTGACATGAATTTCTGGGGACCGCCGCTGGCGCTCGGGCTCCCCGGCTGGCGGAGAGCAGTGCGGGCCCGCACTTACCCGAGCTGGCGTGCACACAGCCAGATCGACCACATCTTCGTGACGGGAGCGGTCGCGGTGATCTCGGGGGGGCCGGTCGCAGTGGGCCGCTCGGACCACCTGGCGTTGCGGGCACGGCTCGCCCTCGACTGACGACGATGTAACCAATCCGAGCCTTGCGAAGTCTTACTTGAGGAGAGGCAGGTCGGGCAGCAGGCCCGGAAAGGGGCGAGGGTTGCTGGCGTTCACGTTTCCCGGCCAAGGTTCCCAGCGACCGGGCATGGGCGCCGCCTGGGCTGACCACCCGTCGTTCGAGCTCGTGGCCCTGGCCTCTGAGATCACCGGCCGCGACCTGGCCCATCTCCTCCTCGAGGCCGACCAGGAGACCCTGACCCGCACCGACAACGCCCAGATCGCCACCTTCGTCCAGAGCCTCATCGTCCTCGACGCGGCCGAAAGGATCGGCATCGAACCCTCGGCGGCCGCTGGCCACAGCCTCGGCGAGTACACGGCTCTCGTAGCTGCAGGTTCTCTCGATTTCGAGGACGGGCTCCGCCTCGTCTCGGAACGTGGTGCGGCGATGCAGGAAGCCGCCGAATGTGCCCCCGGGACAATGATCGCCGTCCTCGGCCTCGAGGACGAAGCCGTCGAGGCGGCTTGTCGTCGTGTCGACGGTGAAGCCTGGATAGCGAATTTCAACGCTCCCGGCCAGGTGATAGTCGCCGGGACCGCCGGGGCGCTGGCCGAGTTCAGCGCGATCGCCAAACAGCTCGGCGCCAAACGCGTGCCCTCGATGCCCGTCGGAGGTGCCTTCCACACCCCTCTCATGGCCCCCGCCCGGGACCGGCTCCGCAAGGCCGTCGCAGCCACCAGCTTCCACGCCCTCGACCCGGTCGTAGTGGCCAACGTGGACGCCCGGCCGCACGGTGACCCAGACGAGTGGCCGCAGCTGCTGTCCGCCCAGCTCTGCAGCCCCGTCCGCTGGCGCCAGAGCCTCGAGACCCTGCTCAGCGATGGTATGCAGACCTTCGTCGAGCTCGGCCCCGGGGGCGTGCTGACGGGGTTGTTACGGCGCGTGGCTCCGACGACTGACGCCATCGGGGTGTCCGTCTCGACTCCGGACGATCTCGATCGTCTGGTCGAGATCCTCGCTGACGGCATCGTGGGCGCGGCCCCGACCGGCGAGCGTTTCCACATGACCGAACGCCTCGTGGTCGCGCCGGCGGTAGGCCTCTTCGAGCCTGCGCCAGGTCTGGACGGGTATCTCCCCGGCGCGGCCGGACGCTCCCCAGAGCCGGTCCTGATCCAGGTCGGAGGACTTCTCGGTAGTGTCGGCACGACCGAAGTGCGGTCCGCGTTCGCGGGCACCCTCGAAGGTGTACTAGTGCTGGCGGGTGAGCGGGTGACGCGGGGCCAGCCCATTGCCTGGTTGCGAGCCCCGATCCAGGACGAGAGGACATGATGAGAGGCGCACAGATCACCGGCTGGGGTCTTTCTCTGCCGGACAAGGTCGTCACCAACGCTGACTTCGCGGCGCACCTCGACACAAGTGACCAATGGATCGTCGAGCGGACGGGCATCAAGGAGCGGCGCCACGGAGGCACGAGCTCCGAGCTCGCCATCGAATCGGCGAAGCGCGCCCTTGACCGCGCGGGACGCCGTGGCCGGGAGATCGACCTTCTCGTGCTCGCGACGACGACCCCGGACCAGACGGTGCCCGCGACCTCCGCCTGGGTCCACCACCAGCTCGGCTGCCGCGGGGCCGCTTTCGACCTGAATGCCGCCTGTGCGGGCTTCGTGTACGGGCTCGTAACCGCGGTCGCGCTGCTCAACGCGGGACACGAGCGTGCCCTTGTCGTCGGTGCGGACACGCTTTCGCAGATAACTGACCAGAACGACCGGAACACGGCGGTGCTGTTCGGCGACGGGGCCGGCGCCATCGTCGTCGAGGCCACCGAGGGCGAACCGCTGATCCTGGCGCACGATCTCGGCCTGGACGGGTCCTTGACCTCGATCCTGTACTGCGACAGGGGGGGCTACATCGTGATGGAGGGACGTGAGGTCTTCCGCAAGGCCGTGCGCGTGACCGTCGAGTCGGCGCAGCGCGTGCTCAAGCAGGCAGACGTCAAAGCCGAGGACATCGCCCTTTTCATCCCGCATCAAGCCAACATCAGGATCATCGACGCCATGGGCGAGCGACTCGGGATCGATCCAGCCCGTTATGCGGTTTGCCTCGACCACACCGGGAACACCTCGGCTGCGTCTTGTGGGATCGCGCTCGCCGAAGCGGCCGACGCCGGGCGGCTCAAGGAGGGGGACCTGGTCCTGTTCTCCGGCTTCGGGGCCGGGATGACCTGGGCAAGCGCCGTCGTGCGATGGGGCGGGGCCCCGGCGGCTTTGACCGTGGCCGACGACGCCGGGGCGCGCAGGTGACAGACGAGCAGGACAACGCCGCTCCCCGCGACACGACCGGCTCGGGCCCGGGGCGGGTGATCCTCGTGACCGGTGGTTCGCGCGGCATCGGGCTGGCTTGTGCGCGGCGGTTCCAGACCGGGGGCGACCGCGTCGCGGTGACATGGCGCACCAAACCCCCAGCGGAGATCGACGGGCCGGACGGGACACATCAACTCCTGCCGGTGTGTTGCGACGTCACTTCGCCGCCCGACGTGGAGCGAGCTTTCGCGGCGGTCGAACAGGCACTCGGGCCCGTCCAGGTCCTCGTCTGCGCCGCCGGCATCACCGACGACACCCTGCTCCTGCGCATGTCCGAGGAGCGGTGGGACAACGTGATCCAAACCAACCTGACCGCCGTCTACCGGACGACGAAACGGGCGCTCGGGCCCATGGTCCGGGCACGGCAGGGCCGCGTCGTCCTGATCTCGTCGGTCGTCGCGTTCATGGGTTCGGCGGGCCAGGCCAACTATGGTGCCTCCAAGGCCGCGCTGGTGGGATTCGCCCGCTCGCTGGCGAGGGAGGTGGCGACCCGCAACATCACGGTTAACGTGGTTACCCCTGGGTTCGTGGCCACAGATATGATCGCTGTGTTAGGAAAAGATCGCGTCGCGGCCCTGACAGCCATGGTGCCGCTGGGACGGCAAGCCGTCCCGGACGAGATTGCCTCGGCCGTCGAGTTCCTAGCCTCAGACGGTGCCAGTTATGTGACTGGCGCCGTGCTGGCCGTGGACGGTGGTCTCGGTATGGGCCACTGACTCATCGCAACCAAACAACCGACGAGAGAAAGCAGCCCACGCATGGACAACGAAGAAACGTTCGAGAAGTTCAAGGCCTGCGCGGTCGAGATACTGAACGTGCCCAGCGAAAAGGTGACCCTTGAGGCAAACTTCGCCAACGACCTTGACGCCGACAGCCTCGACTTGGTCGAGCTCGTGATGGAACTCGAGGAGGTCTTCAGCATCACCGTCGACGAAAGCGAGCTCGAGGGCGTCGAGACCATCGGTCAGGCGTACGAGCTCGTCACTTCCAAGCTTTGATGGCCAGCGCCGAGCTCGGACCCGACCGGGGGGGTCGTCGCAGGGTCGCGGTCACGGGACTCGGCGTGGTTTCGTGTTGCGGCATCGGCAAAGACGCCTTCTTTGCGGGCCTCAACGGTCCCGCGCCCGAGGGTGAGCATCGGGTCCGGGACTTCGATGCCTCGCTGTGGTTCGACGCCAAGGAAGCCCGGCACGTAGACCTCTTCGCCCAGTTTGCGGTCGCCGCGTCCGAGATGGCGCTCGAAGACTCCGGCCAGCTCGAAGTCGATCCGGCCCGCGCGGGTATTCAGATCGGCACTGGCGTCGGGGGTCTCAGCACGATGGAGGCCCAGATCGGCGTGCTGCTCGAAAAGGGCCCGCGACGCGTGTCCCCGTTCCTCGTGCCGATGATGATGGCGAACGCCGGCGGCGCGACGGTCTCGATGCGCCTGGGTTGGCGGGGACCGTGCGAGACGATCACGACGGCTTGCGCGTCAGGCACGCACTCGATCCTCGCTGGCCACCGTCTGATCGCCACCGGACGCTGCGACGCGGTGCTCGCAGGCGGTGCCGAGGCGGCCATGACCCCCGTCGCGCTCGCCGCCTTCGGCAACATGACAGCGCTGTCCACAAGCGGCGAGTCGCGGCCGTTCGACGTACGCCGAGACGGCTTCGTGATCGCCGAAGGGGGAGCGGTGCTCGTGCTCGAGGAGCTCGAGCGGGCCCGGGCCAGAGGGGCGCACATATACGCGGAGCTTCTCGGAGGCGCTTCCACCGCGGACGCACATCACATCACCGCGCCCGCCCCGGGAGGAGCCGGCGCGATCGGCTGCATGGAGCTCGCGCTCGAAGATGCCGGGCTCAGGGCGGTTGACATCGCCCACGTCAACGCCCACGGCACTTCCACTCCTCTCAACGACATGGCCGAGGCCGAGGCCATCGAAAAGATCTTCGGCCGCCCAGGACCCGTGGTCACTTCCATCAAGGGCGTCACCGGTCATTCCCTCGGGGCGGCGGGAGCGCTCGAGGCGGTCGCTTGCGCGCTGTCGATCGAACGGGGGCTGATCCCACCCACGGTGGGCCTCGAGCGCCAGGATCCGGAAATCCGCCTCGACATCGTCCGGGACACGCCGCGGGAGTGGGAACCCGGGCCGGTCCTTTCCAACAGCTTCGGTTTCGGGGGGCACAATGGCTGCATCGTGCTCGCTCCCCTGCCCGACTGAGTCACGGGCCGCGAGGAGTTGACGGTCCCCGAGGAGCACGCCGGCCGGACCGGCCCACGGCCGCCTGACTGCGCCTTTGCCGGTTTCAGCGACGATCCTCCGTGGCTCGTCGACCCGGACGAGCTTCCTTGGCTCGGGGACATCGACGTCATCCGGGCGAGGACACGCGCCGAGGTGCCGCGCCTCGTGCGCCGTCGCCGCGCCCCTCCTGCCCACCGCATCGTGAAGGTCGGCTGGACGCTCGCCGCGCGCCGTCGGGGCTTGGTACATCGTCGACCGGGGTCGGGGCAAGGCACGGTCACGTCTCGGTCTGTCGCGGCGGCTGCGGGTCGCATTCGGCACTCTCGGACCCACATACATCAAGCTCGGGCAAATCCTCTCGTCCGGAGAAGGGATCTTCCCCGAGGAGATCGTCTCGCAGTTCCGCCTGCTGCTCGACCGAGTGCCCCCGGAGTCGTTCGACTCGGTGCGCCGCATCGTCGAGGCGGAGCTCGGCGGCGCCCTCGACGCGACCTTCGCCGAGTTCGACCGGGCCCCGATCGCCGCCGCCTCCATTGCCCAGGTGCACGGCGCCCGTCTTCTGACCGGCGAACGAGTGGTCGTCAAGGTCCAGCGGCCCGAGGTCGCCGAGCTCGTGCGCAGGGACCTCGCCGCCATGAGCTTCTTCGCCCCGTTCCTGGTCGGGCGGATCCCGGTCGCGGCGCTCGCCAACCCCCCCGCTCTCATCGAGCTGTTCGCGGAGACGATCGTCGGAGGAGCTCGACTTCCGGCTCGAGGCGGCCAATATGCTCGACGTCGGCCACGTCCTTGCCGAGACGGGCCAGAGCCCATCATCGTGCCGCGACCGCACCCCCGGTTGGTCACGCGCCGCATGCTTGTCATGGAAAGGCTCGACGGCTTCGCCTGGGACGACGTCGAGGGCATGCGAGCCATCGGGATCGACACGACCGCCGTGCTCCGGGCCGAGATGATCTCGTTCCTCGAAGGGGCGATGCTCTACGGCGTCTTCCATGGTGACCTGCACGGTGGGAACCTCTTCGGTCCGCGCGGACGGTCGCGTCGCCCTGCTCGACTTCGGCATCACGGGGCGTCTCGGCGAGCGGCAGCGTCTCGCCTTCTTGCAGCTGCTCATCGGCAGCTCCACGAGCAACCTCCCGATCCAGGTGAACGCCCTGAAAGAGCTCGGTGCGCTCAAGGCGGACGCCGACGTGCAACAGGTGATAAGGGACCTCGGCTTGGACAAGCCGAGCCCGGACGTGACCGCCCTGTCGGCCGACGAGCTCACGGCCCAGCTCCGAGATCTGACCAAGCAGCTCCTCGCGTACGGCGCGCGGATGCCGAAAGAGCTCATGTTGTTCGTGAAAGACCTGCTGTTTCTCGACGGAGCTGTCGCGACGCTGGCTCCCGGACTCGACCTGCTCGGCGAGGTGGCCCTGATCGCGACTTACTTCTTCGACCGCTACGGGGAGAGGATCGCGTCCGAGATCGGCCTCGATCCCCGCTCCGTCCCGATCGACCTCGACGCGCTGCGGTCGTCCATCGGCCTCGCGGCCGACACCGAGCAGTTCACCTACAGGGACCTGCAGGAACGCCGCGAGGCTGTCCGCAAGAAGTTCGAGCGGGGGGACTCTTAGCGCCGATCGAGCCGGGTGGTGCCGGTTCTGGCGGGAGCGTGCCAGATGTGGCTCGGCGAGCGCCTCCGGGGCGGCGCCGCACGTCAGGCTGTGTCGCACCGGCGGATCACCACGCTTGTATTGCCTTTCCGCCGGGTGTCTGGCTACGCTCAACCCAGCCGGCAACCGGCCTTCTCGTGGCGTGACCTCGCCGCCGTCAAGTCCCCACGACGAGAAGGAACGACCATGCGCCCACCGGTGGACGACCGCGCGGTACGGATCTTGCGCGAGAATGTGCCCGAGTTCGAAGATCATTACCTCGACCTGCTGGACATCTACGACGAAGACCTGACACCGCAGGTGGTCTTCAACGAGCTCGCGGACTTCGTGACCGAGCTGCATGCAGCACGGTGATCGCGAGGACACCCTCGAACGGTGCTTCGCGGCAGTCGAGCTCGTAGCCGTCGAGCCCGGAGCAGACGGGACCGGCCTCGTCGCGTTCTGCTTCCTGGACCAGCTGGCACCTTTCGCCCTCGAGATGACGCGGAGCTACCTAAAGCCGATCACAGAGACGATCCTCGAACTGGTGGAACAGGACCTCCTCTACGAAGACGACGGCGAGACAGCGCTGTTGGCCTGCGACCGCCCTTCACCTGCCTCGCCGCTCGCGCCTGGCGAGGACCGCCTGCGGGCCGAAGACTGACCGTGGCCGCGCCGTGCCGCCGGCCCTCGCCCGGCCAGACCGGGGCGACCAAGTGCCAAGGTCCCAGTTCACGAGGTGGTCGGGGCCTTCGGCTTCGCCTGTGCGCGGGAACATCCCGCGCGTGGGGAGCCCGCAAAGGGTCCCGCTGACAAACCGCTCGTCCCGGCGATGTGACCAGCGGACACCGTCTCGGTCCGGCTGGGGCGCCCGGCCTCAGCCGCGGCGAGGACGACCTCCCCTGCAACCCACCGCTCAGCTCCGCAGCATCGCCTCGTAGCGGCCCTCCACGGCACTGATGCACTCCGAGCGCAGCCCCGCCACTTCGGTATCGGTCAAGGTCCTGTCCAGGGCGCAGAATCGCAGCCGGTAGGCCAAGGACCGCGAGTCCTCGCGCACACCCGGTCCCCGATAGACGTCGAAGAGCTCCACCGACTCGCATAGCTCGCCGGCGGCCTCGCGCAGCGTCGCTTCGATCGCGGCGGCAGGGACCGCGTCGTCCACGACGAAGGCGAGGTCGACGTCGCTCGAGGGAAAGCGGCTCACTGGACGCGCCTCGAGCGGCCGGCGAGGGGCGGCGGCCAGCTTGGCAAGGTCGAGCTCGAGCCAGCCCGCCCGCGGCCGCGCGAGCTCGTGTGCCTGCAGCGTCTCGGGGTCGACCTCAGCCACGACGCCGAGCACTGTGCCGGCGGCCACGATCTCGGCCGTCCGCGCCGGGTGAAGACCGGCACGCTGCGCGGGGCGGAGCTCGGCGCCTTCCAGCCCAAGCGCGTCCGCGATCACGCGCCAGGCCCTCACGGCAGCACCGGCGTCGTCGTCGACGTCCGCCAGGACAAGCCCCACGAGCTCCCACTCCTCTGGCAGTTCCGGGGCCCTGCCCGCCGGTGTGCCCGCCGGGCCCGGTTCCGGCCCGGGGGATCCGGCCGGCAACGCGAAGACGTCACCGATCTCGAACAGCCGGGGCCACGGATGGCGGTGGCCGACGTTGTGGCGTACCGCCCCCAACAGGCCCGGCAAGAGGCCTCCCCTCAGCACGGACTCCTCCGCCACCATGGGATTCAAGAGCGCCACCAGCGGGCTCGTCACTCCCCCGCGCACCTGGTCACGCGCCTCGACGACCGACATCGTCCATGCCTCGTGCGCCCCCAGCCCCGTCAGGATCCGCCTCAACCGGCGCCGGAGGGACTGCAGGTCGGTGAGCCGGCCCACGTAGGGCGACCGTCGCTGCGATGTCGGCAGCTCCTGGTAACCGATGCGCCGCGCCACCTCCTCGGTCACGTCGGCTTCGCGGCGGACATCGGGGCGGAACGACGGCACCTCGACCTCGAGGAGTCCCGCCTGGTCGGCGGCCTTGGGCAACCTGGTGACAAAGCCCAACGGGTCCAGGAGCCTTGCGACCTCGGCGTCTTGTACCTCGGTCCCGAGCAGGGCTGCGACCCGCGCGGTCCGCACCCGGATGCGCCGCGGGACGTACGCGACGGGCTGAGCGTCGAGCAAGCCCGCGGGGATCACCGGCGGGGCCACCCCGGCGGCCCGTGTCGCCGCGACCACGAGCTCGCAGAAACGCAGCGCCGCCCGTTCCATGCCCAACGGGTCCACCCCGCGCTCGAAGCGCACCGAGGCCTCGCTCCTGAGCCCGACGCGCCGGGCGGTGCGGCCAATGGCGAGGGGGACGAAGTAGCCGACTTCGAGCAGCACGCCGCGAAGCCTCCGCCGTTATCTCGCTCGACTGGCCGCCCATGATCCCCCCGATGCCGACCGGAAGATCAGCGGCGTCGCAGATCACGCAGTCGGCGGCGGACGCTTCCGTCCCAGCCGGGCGGCTCCCGAGCACTCTGGTCACCCCGTCGAGGGTGATGATCTCCTCACCGGGCCGGGCCGACCGGACACGCAGGCCGTGACCCCCGAGCCGGTCCAGGTCGTAGGGATGCGTCGGCTGGCCGAGCTCCAGCATGACGTAGTTCGACGCGTCGACGGTCGCGTCGATGGGCCTCATCCCCGCCAGGGTGAGCCTGCGGGCGACGATGGGAGGTGAGGCCACGTGGGTCACCCCGACCAGCACCTTGCCGATCAGGCGATGACAGAGGCCTCCGGCGCCAGCACCTCGACGCTCGCGTATGAGGAGGCGGGCTGGGTGCCATGGGTGACGACAGGTTCCGGGAGCTGCAGCGGCAGTCCCAAACGGGCGGCGATGTCGCGGGCGATGCCGGCGACGCACAGGCAATCGGGCCGGTTGCCCTCGATGGCGAGGTCGAAGACGACATCGGGCTCGAACGCGGCACCCAGGTAGTCGGCGAGCGGAAGCCCGAGCTCGAGCCCCTTGTCGGTGCCCGCGGACAACTGCGACCCGTCCGGCCCGCCGGTCCCCGCCAGGCCTTCGTCACGGCCGAGTACCAGGATGCCCGCTTGATCCTCCGACAAGCGCAGCTCGCGGCCTGAGCACAGCATCCCGTTGGAGACGACACCCCGCATGCGCCGCTGTTCGATCCGGAACTCGCCCGGCAGCACCGCTCCGACCGGCGCGAACACCACGACGTCTCCAGCCGCGAAGTTCCACGCCCCGCACACCACCTCGACCGGCGCGGGACCGCCCGCATCGACCACGACCCGGCGGATCTTGTCCGCGTTGGCGATTGGGGCGATCTCGAGCACGCGCGCCAGCACGACGTCGCTGAGACCTTCGCCGACCTTCTCGACACCCTCCACGACCAGGCCGAGGGCGTCCAGGTCCGCGGCGAGCGTGGCAACTTCCGCGCGGTCACCCGGCCGCGTCTCCAGTGGTGTCAGCTCCCGCAACCACGACAGTGGAACGCGCACTTCCTCGTCTCCTCAAACCTCGTCTGTTGTGCCCTCGCGGCGCCTTGTCGGTCGGGGCCCGCGCCCGGCCCGGGGTTCAGAACTGCCCGAGGAACCTCACGTCGTTCTCGATCATCACCCGTAGGTCCGCAATACCGTGACGCATGATCGCGAGCCGGTCTATCCCGAAGCCGAAGGCGAAGCCCGTCCACTCCTCGGGATCCACGCCGGTCGCCTCGAAGACGGCGGGATGCACCATCCCGCAGCCGCCGAGCTCGATCCAGCCGACCCCAGCACAGGTCCGGCATCCCTCGCCGCCACAGATCACGCACGACATCTCGAACTCCGCCGAGGGCTCGGTGAAAGGGAAGTAGCCGGGCCGCAACCGGGTCCTCGTCCCCTCGCCGAAGATGGCTCGGACGAAGGTGTCGATCGTCCCCTTCAGCTCTGCGAAGGTGACCCCGCGGTCAACCACGAGCCCCTCGAGCTGGTGGAACACGGGGAGATGCGTCGCGTCCGGCGTGTCCTTGCGGTAGGTGCGGCCCGGGACCACGGCGTAGATCGGCAACACGCCCCTTTGCAGGAGCCGGACCTGAACCGGCGAGGTGTGCGGGCGCAGGAGCACGCTCCCCGGCTCGGCGAAATCGACGTAGAACGTGTCCAAAGGGCTACGGGCGGGATGATCCTCAGGGATGTTGAGGGCCTCGAAATTGCGCCAACCTGTCTCGACCTCGGGCCCCTCCGCGATCTCGTAGCCCATGCCGACGAAGACGTCCTCGAGCGCCTCCCGCACCTGGGTCACGAGATGCAGGTGGCCGGCGAGACGCCCCGGCAGGACCTCTGTGAGGTCCAGGCGGTCCGCCGCGAGCCGCTCGGTCCGCGCGGCGGCGACGAGCTCGGCCCGCCGGCTGTCGGCCACCGCCTCGAGCCGGCCGCGCAGTTCGTTCAAGAGCCTGCCGGCCAAACGGCGCTCCTCGGGCCCCTTAGACCCCAAGGCCTGGTACATCTCAGCAAAGCGTGACCTCTTCGACCGGAACGCGACCCGCTCGCACTCCTCGAGCGAAGCGAGGTCCAAGGCTCCCTTGAGCGCGGCACTGGCCGCGGCCTCGAGCACCGCGATCTCCTCGGCCGGGTCGGTGGTCACGGCGCCACCTTCGGGCGCCTCGTGCTTGGATGCGATGGCGACATGCTAGGGCAGGTTCAGTCCACACTCCGGCGGCGACGGGCGGCGTCAAAACAGAGCACGGCTGCGGTCATCGCCACGTTCAAGGACTCGGTCCCATCCGCCATCGGGATGGTGATCGAACCCTCCAGAGCGCCCACAACTTCGGCGGGCAAGCCTGCCCCCTCGTTGCCGAGCACGAAGGCGGTCGGGCCGTCGAGGTCGGCAGCCTCGTAGTTCGTCCCGCCTCTCGGGACCGTCGCCCAGCAGCGATAGCCGTGCGCGGTGAGACCCGCGAGCGCTTGAGCCGGCGGGACATCTGTCACGAGCGGCCCACGGAACACGGCGCCGGCGCTGGCACGAACGACCTTCGGGTTGAACGGGTCGACGGTTCCCTCGCAGCAGACAACGCCGAAGACACCGGTGGCACTCGCAATGCGCAGCACAGCCCCCAGGTTGCCCGGATCGCGCACGTCAACGCACACGAGAACCACGTTCCGGGCACAACTCGAGCCCACACGCGACAACAGCTCGTCGAGCCCGACGTCCAACGCTCCCACGACGGCACAGACCGCCTGCGGGCTGACGGTGTCCGCCACGCGCTCCATTATCCCGGGCCCGAGCTCGAACACTGCCAGTCCGGCCCGGTCCGCCCGCGCGACGACGGCCGTTACCGAGGGCGACGACCGCCAATCGGCGGCCACGAAGAGCGCCTCCAAAGGCGCACCCGCGTCGAGCGCAGCCTCTACGACGCGGACGCCCTCGGCGACAAAAGCGCGCTCGCTCTCACGGACGCTCGATCGGCGCAGCAGCCGCCGCAGGCGCTGGACCCTCTGGTCGCGCGCGCCGAGCCTGTTCATGTTGAGGTCTGAAGGTGAGCCGACGCTCGAGTTGACGTGTCCGCCTAGGAGACCGCCTCGTCGACTGTGCCCGTGTCGAGCCCGTGCTCGGCTTGGTCACCGAGCGCTTCGACGGCGAGCCGGACCAAAGCCGAGAATGCCTGCGGGTCGCGAACCGCGAGGTCCGCGAGCATCTTGCGGTCGACGTCTAGCTCCGCCTTGTGCAGCCCGGCGATGAAACGGCTGTAGGTAGTGCCGTTGAGCCGTGCCGCGGCGTTTATGCGCTGGATCCAAAGCTTGCGGAACTCGCCCTTGCGGGCTCTGCGGTCGCGATACGCGTACTGGAGCGAGTGCATGACTTGCTCGTTCGCCGCCCGGTACGAGCGCGACTTGTTGCCGTAGAAGCCCTGCGCGCGTTCGAGAACTGTCCTCCGGCGCTTCTTGCCGTGGACTGCGCGCTTGACCCTGGCCATTTCGGGGCTCCCTTCATCATCTGTACGAGTGCGATCTGTGGTGGTGCAACAACGGAGGCATCGAGCGGGGCCGGCCGGGAGAGCAGTGATGCTCGACCCGGGGCCCGACGGCGACGTCAGATCCCGAGCAGGCGGCGGACGCTCTTGCGGTCGGCCGGGGACAGCCCGACCTCGCGGGCGAGGCGGCGCGTGCGCGCCGACGACTTCTTCTCGAGCAGGTGGCCGCGGTTCTGCTGCCGGCGTCTGATCTTCCCGGTTCCGGTGATCTTGAAACGGGCCACTGCACCCCGGTCCGTCTTCTGCTTCGGCATTTCGGTACCCCTTGTCTTCGTTTCCGTGTTCGTCTCGTCGTTGCCCTTGGCCTGCCGCCCGTCCTGCCACCCAGTTCCGGGCCTCGCGACCCGCAAGGGCCGCGGCCCACCCGGTGAAGCTGGCTCCTTGTCCAAAGGCGCCGGAGGTTGTCCCCTACGGCTGCGTCTCCGCCTGCACACGCATCTCCACCAGTGCCTGACCGTTGTCCTGCACCGGTGCGCCCGGCTCGGCGCTCGGTGTCGCCGCCACCGGCGCGTTGCCGTTCGAGGCAACCCGGTGCCGTTCCTCGGTCAACTGCTTCGCTTCTGACGACTGCTTCGCCCGCTTGTCGGGAGCCAGTACCATAACCATGTTCCGTCCGTCCAGGCGACCCTCTGTCTCGATCTTGGCCACTCCGTCGATCTGCTCAGTGATCCGCTCGAGAATGCGCCGGCCGAGGTCCGGATGGATGACCTCCCGACCTCGGAACATCACCGTCACCTTGACCTTGTGGCCCTCGCTCAGGAACTTGAGGACCTGACGCGTTTTGGTGTCGAAGTCTCCCGGGCCGATCTTGGGCCGGTACTTCATCTCTTTGATGCCGACATTGCTCGTCTTGCGTCGCGACTCTTTGGCCCGTTGCGCCGCATCGAACTTGAACTTCCCATAGTCCATGATCCGGCAGACCGGCGGGTTCGCCAGAGGCGCCACCTCCACCAGGTCGAGATCCTGCTGCTGGGCAATGGCGAGCGCCTGCGCAAGAGGCGTGATCCCGAGCTGGCGACCTTCAGCGTCGACTAGCCGGACCTCACGAGCACGGATACGGTCGTTGATCCGTGGCTCATTGGAGCTGGGAACAGTGGTGATTGGGCGTCGTCCTCTCGCTAGGGCCGAGACGGTGCTCGACCGTACGAAAGGGAAGCCGGCAATGCCGACCCGTCACTCTCAAGACCCGGCGCACCCATCGGCCGCGCCGACAGTGGCCGGGTGGGAGTCACGCTCTGCGGCGCAGCCCCGCTTCCCTCAGTTGTCACGACGTACGCTAGCAGCATGAGCACCCTGTGGACACCAGAAGGGGAACATCGCGTGCCGCGGCCGGATGAAGCCACGCCCGGGACGGCGGGATCCCCCGGCTCGGGCGTGCCGGGCACGCCGGGAGGCTCGCAACCCAATCCCGCCGGGGCCCCCATGACCGAGGAGGAGCGGGCGGCCGAGGAGGAGCTGGAGGAGGTGGCCAAGCACCTTGCCGCCGCCCCGGCAGAGGACGTCGTCGCGAACCACTGCTATGGGCTCTTCGAGCTCGCGGCCCTGCACCTCTCCCAGCAGCCGCCCCAGCTCGACAAGGCGAGACTGGCGATCGACTCCCTCGGGCTCTTGGTGGACGGGCTCGGTGACCGTCTCGGCCCGCATGCCGCGGCCCTCGCCGAGGGCCTCACCCAACTCCGCCTCGCGTTTGTCCGGATCGCCGCCGCCGTCCCCGCCTCCGACGGGCAGGCCGGCGGGGAACCGGGATCCTGACTACCGGGATCCTGACTATTCGTCGGACAGGCCGAGCAAGTCGACTATCCCGGCCCAGCCGCCCTCGTTCGCCGGTGCCAGCAACCGGTGCGCGTGCGCGAGGGCGGCTTCGGTCCCGTCCGCAACGGCGAGGGCGACACAAGCCCCCTGCAGCATCTCCACGTCGTTGTCCGCATCCCCGATCGCGAGCACCCGGCCCGGATCGAGCCCGCGGGCCGCGCAGTACGCCAGCACTCCGGACCACTTGCTCACCCCGAGGGGCCGGAAGCTCAGATGGAGGCCGCCGTAGGTGCGGTCCGTGGAGGTTGCTGCGGCCACCGGCACCAGTGCCGTCACCTGCGCGGCCAGGTCCCGGACCAGGGAAGGCTCGCCCCCGAGCAGTGTGAAGGCTAAGACGCGAAGTGTTCGCACGGCAGTCCACGGATCTTCTTCCCGCACCGAGGCCATGATGCGGCGGATGTAGTCGGGATGAGTGAAGGGGTGTGGGCCCAACACGACGTCGCGGCCGGGAGCGTCCACATGGATGCACGGGCAGACACCGAGCTCCTCGAGGATCTCCAGCACCTGCGCCGCGACCGTGCGGGGGAAGGCGCGGGTGTGGAACGCCGTCGTCGCGCCGAACTCAAAGCCGATCGCGCCGTCGAGGAACACCCCCGGTAAGCCGACCCCGTTGGCCTCCATGACCGTCCAGGCGCTGCTCGCCCCCCGGCCGGTGGCGACAAGCACGGGCAGGAGGGCGTCGGCGAGGGTCCGCAGGGCCCTGTGGGTGCTTGGGTGGATCAGTCCCTTGCCGTCCCACAAAGTGCCGTCGAGGTCGGTCACGACGAGGTCGATCTGAGGCGGTACACCGAAGGCGGCTGTCGCACAGGGCCGCGACGACGCGGCCGGGCCTGTCTCGGGGCCGGACGGTGGTCTCATCGGCCTAGACGGCCTCGTCGAACCGGTACGCGAGCGTCTCCGAGACGGCCTCGAAGCCGAGGCGCCGGTAGATGGCGTTCGAACTGGCGTTGGCGAGCTGGGCGTACAGCACCGAGTTGGCACCCTCTTCGTCGCGCACCCATTCGCACAACGCCCCCACACAGGCGGCCGCATACCCCCGCCGGCGCCACCGGGGCGGCGTGAAGACAACCCCGATCCTCGAGATGCCGCCCAGCGGTTCTGTGGCGCGAGTCATGCATCTGGGTTCCCCGTCCTCCCACAGGAAAACCCGGCCGGTCGAAAGCGAGAAATCAACAGCCGAGGCCAGCTCGCCGGCCAGCGCACCGGTCTCGGCCTGGAAGGCCGACCACCACTCGATCAGGAGGTCCCGATCGGAGAAGCTCTGCGCGGCGGAGCTGCCCGGGCACGGGCTCCGGGGGGACGAGCCCACCGAGCGCGTAGAGGCGCTGCGCGTCCTGTACGACTGCGGCCACCCTGACGCGCTCGGTCCAACAGCCGGCGAAGACCGACGCCGTCGGCGCGTCGCCGGCGACACCGGAGAGGCGGTGGCCCTCCCCCGAGATGGCGGTGGCCAGGGCGGCGACGTGCTCACGGGGCATCGGCGAGATGGCAGCCGCGTGCCCGGGCGGGGACTCGAGGACTAGGCCTGCGACCTCACCGGCCGCCTCGAGCAGCCAGTACCGCCCCGGTGCGCCCGAGTCCGCCCGCTGGGTCATGACACTCCAGATCACGTTGCAGCTCGACAGGGCGGGCGGCCAGGTAGGCGCCCGCCCGCGCGATCGCGTCGACGGCGTCGTTGGTTGCGTCCACGTGCAGGCTGCCCATGCCCCTAGCCTGCCACGGCGGCAGGCGCCCCTACGCTTTCGGGCATGGGTCGGACATACGAAGCCATCGACGACCGGCTGGCGAGCTTTCTCCTGTCACAACCGGTCTTTTTCGTCGCGTCGGCCCCCGTTTCGCGCGATGGGCTCGTGAACTGCTCGCCAAAGAGCAACGACGGCGAGCTCGCGGTGATCGACCCGCATCACGTCGCCTACTTCGACCGCACCGGAAGCGGTGTCGAGACGATCGCCCATCTCCGTGAGAACGGCAGGATCGTGCTCATGTTCTGCGCCTTCGACGGACCGCCGCGGATCGTCCGCATCCATGGCCGGGGCGCGGTCGCGCCGCGCGACGACGGCCGCTTCGAGCAGCTGGCGCGCCGCTTCGCGACCAACCGGACCCTGGGTGCCCGATCGATCATCATCGTGTCCGCGCAGCGCGTCTCCGAGTCCTGCGGTTACGGGGTCCCCGTGTTGGACTTCCGGGCACACCGGACCCAGATGGCCGAGTGGGCCGGTCGCAAGGGTGACGACGGGATCAGGCAGTACTGGGAGTCCGCCAACTCCGAGAGCCGCGACGGCCTCCCGGCCCTCCGCGGTATCGCGCAGGCCCGACCAGCTCGCTGACCATCCGGCGGGCGGTACCCCGACGGGCACCGGGCCGGTCCGCCGGGCCGGGGCCCTCCGGCAGCTGTCGCTGCGTCCGTTCGGGGGCCGGACAGAAGCTCTCAGTGGACGATCTTGGCGATCGCGAGCTCGACGATGTCTGTGGCGCCGCGTTCTTTGAGCTCTGGAATCAGCACGTTGATCTGGGACTTCGGGACTACCGTTTCGACGGCGTAGCCGGCCTCGCCGAACAGTTTGGAGACCGTGGGCGCCCTCATCGAGGGGAGCACGGCGATGATGCCGTCGAGATAGGCGGGCGCGACGTTCAGTTTCACGAGGACCTTCCCCCGCGCCTCCAGGGCGCCCTGAAGCAGCACGAGGAGCTGCCCCATCGCGCGCAGCTTCTCCGGATCGGCGACCGAGACGGGGTTCGCGATCAGCTCGGTGTAGGACAACATGAGGGTGTCGATCACCCGCAGGCCGGCCGCCCGCAGGGCCCGGCCCGTCTCGGTGATCTCGACCACGGCGTCGGCGATATCGGGAATCTTCGCCTCGGTGGCCCCGAATGAGAAACGGACGTCGGCTTCGAGTCCCTTCGCGGCCAGGAACCGCTTGGTCAGCCCCGGGTACTCGGTCGAGATCCGGCAACCCGGTGGAAGATCGTCGACCTTGCGGACGGGCGAGTCGTCACTGACCGCGAGCACGACCTTGATCGGCTCGTCCGTCGCCTTCGAGTAGCGCAGCTCGCCGAGGCTCACGACGTCCGCGCCCGTCTCCTCCACCCAGTCACGGCCGGTCACGCCGAGGTCGAACAGGCCCTCTGCCACGTAGGTCGGTATCTCCTGAGGCCGCAGGATGTGAACCTCGTCGATGCGCGGGTCGTCAATCGTGGCCCGGTAGGCGACCTCGGAGGCCCGGCGGACCGTCAGGTTGGCGGCGGCAAAAAGCTCAAAAGTCGCGAGCTCCAAAGAGCCCTTCGGGAGAACGAGGCGCAGCATCGCTAGCTCGCCCTCTCTTCCCCGTGCTCCGCAGGAACCGCTTGGCCCGGGGCGCCCGCCGGGCTCGACGCGAGCCGCCGGAGCAGGGTCGCCATCTCGATCACGGTTGCAGCCGCCTCGGTTCCCTTGTTCCCGAGGGCCCCGCCGGCGCGTGCGAGCGCCTGGTCCAGGTTCTCGGTCGTGAGGACGCCGAAGACGACGGGCAGGTTCATGTCGAGCTGGACGCGCTGGAGGCCGGCCGCGCACTCGCCGGCCACGAAGTCGTAGTGCGACGTCTCGCCACGGATGACGGCCCCGAGGCAGACGACGGCGTCGAAGTCCCGGGTCGCGGCCAGTGTCATCGCGGCGAGCGGCAACTCGAAGGCACCCGGCACGAACACAACGGTCCTGTCGGTCTCCTTGACGCCACAGCGATCGAGCTCGGCGAGCGCGCCGGCGAGGAGCAGACGGGTCACGTGCCCGTTGAAGCGGCTACAGACGACGGCGATGCGAAGTCCTGTCCCGTCGTCTGAGCCCCGGGTCCCTTCCTCGGCGATGTCACCGATCGCCGGCAAAAGGTGCGCCGAGATCCCGGCCTCGGGCGTTGCGGACGCCTCGCCGAGCTCCCCCGCCGGGCGACGCTTCAGCCGACGCCATCGAGGTCGCCCGAATCGCCGCTGGCCTCCTGCGCAGTCAGCTCGGGCGTCGCGGTCTTTGGCGGCACCTTGTCGAGGGCGTGGAGGAGATGGCCCATCCGTTCTCGCTTGGTGCGCAGGTACTTGACGTTCTCCGGGTTGGCCTCCGGCTCGAGCGCCACCCGGGCGACGATGTCGAGCCCATAACCCTCGAGGCCCCCGTACTTGGCCGGGTTGTTGGTCATGAGGCGCATCTTGGTCACCCCGAGCTCGACGAGGATCTGGGCGCCGATGCCGTACTCGCGGCTGTCCACGGGCAGCCCCAGCTCGACGTTCGCGTCGACGGTGTCCCGGCCGTTGTCCTGGAGGTTGTAAGCCCGCAGCTTGTGGGTGAGACCGATGCCACGGCCTTCGTGGCCGCGGAGGTAGACGATCACGCCCACGCCCTCCTCACCGATCCTGCGGATGGCCGCTTCGAGCTGCGGCCCGCAGTCGCAGCGGAGCGACCCGAACACGTCGCCGGTGAGGCACTCGCTGTGCACGCGGACGAGCACGCTGTCTTTGCTGTGGACGTCACCCGCCACGAAGGCGAGGTGCTCTTCCCCGTCTAGCAGCGACCGGAACCCGTAGGCGGTGAACTCGCCGTGCTCGGTCGGGATGCGCGCTTGCGCGACCCGTTCCACGAGCCTTTCGCGGTGGTGCCGGTATCGGACGAGGTCCGCGATCGAGATGATCGGAAGCCCGTGTGCGGCGGCGAACCTCTCGAGCTCGGGCCGACGCGCCATGCGTTGCTTGTCCTTGGTCACGATCTCGCAGAGCAGCCCGGCTGGGTAACAGCCCGCGAAGCGGGCCAGGTCGACGGTCGCCTCGGTATGGCCGGCGCGCTTGAGGACACCGCCGGGGCGGTACCGCAGCGGGAGCACGTGCCCTGGCCGGGCAAGGTCGTCAGGTTTGGTGTCGGGGCTGATGAGCGCCCGGATCGTCGCGGCCCGGTCCCCCGCCGAGATGCCGGTCGTGGTCCCGTGCCGGTAGTCGACGGTCACGGTGAAGGCCGTGCGCTGGGACTCGGTGTTGTGCGAGACCATCAGGGGCAGCTCGAGCTCGTCGAGGCGATCCGGCGTGAGCGGCACGCAGATGAGCCCCGAGGTGTGCGCGAGGAAGAAGGCCACTTTCTCGGGGGTGGCGAACTCCGCCGCCATGACGAGGTCGCCCTCGTTCTCCCGGTCCTCGTCGTCCATCACGACGACCATCTCGCCGCGCCCGATGGCTGCTATCGCTTCCTCGATGCTGGCCGTCGGCACGTCGCTCTCCGCCTCCTCCCGCCCCGAGCCTACCGGCCGCGGGACAGCCACGAACTCGCAGGTCATCGTGGCGCGGCGTCGCCCGGCGCCCCTGAGGAGGGCTGGCGGTCCGGTTCGACCTCGAGGCGCAGGTCGTCCCCGAGTCGGCCCACCGAAACGAGCCGGCCGCGCCAGGCGTCCTGCATCGTGGCGGCACCCGGCCCGGCAAAGAGCGGCCGGCCGTCGTCGCCCCCGAGAAACGCCGGCGCCAGGTACCACACGTAGCGGTCCACGAGGCCGTCGCGGTGGAAGTCGTGCGCGACGTGCGCGCCGCCTTCGACAAGAAGCTGCAGGACGCCGCGCCGTCCGAGCTCGTCGAGCACGTCCCCGAGATCACCGGCGAGCTCGAGCGCGGGGCGGACACGGGCAGCTTTCGGGACGTGGCCGAGCACGACCCGAAGGGGCTGGCGAGCGGACGCGGGCGCGTCGTCCAGGCGCACGGTGAGCGCCGGGTCGTCGCGGCGCACGGTGCCCGCCCCGATGAGCACCGCGTCGGATTCGGCCCGCAGGTGGTGAACGTCGCGTCGGGCCTCGGCGCCGGTTATCCACCGGCTCGAGCCGTCCGGCGCCGCCGTGCGCCCGTCGAGGGTCGCGGCAAGCTTGAGCACCACATACGGCCGGCCGGTCGAGCGGTGCACGAGGTACGGGCGGAGCTGGTCGCCCACAGCTTTCACACACACGCCGTGTGAGACCGTGACGCCCGCCTCTTCGAGGGCCTGGAATCCGGTGCCCGCAACGCGCTCGTCCGGGTCAACGACCCCCGCGACAACCCTGGCGACACCGGCACGGATGAGGGCGTCGCTGCACGGCGGGGTCCGGCCGTGGTGGGCACAGGGTTCGAGGGTCACATAGACCGTGGCGCCCCGCGCCCGCTCGCCTGCCGCCGCGAGGGCGGCGATCTCCGCGTGCGGGCCGCCTGGAGGCGCCGTCGCCCCTTCGCCCACGACCTCGCCGTCCCGGGCGACGATGACGCAGCCGACCCACGGGTTGGGCGACGTCGTCGTGCGCACACCCTGGGCAAGCTCGACGGCCCGAGCCATGTGACGTTCGGGCGCACTCATGTCCTCTCGGCTCAATGTGGCCTTTCCCCTCTGAGCAGCGAAAGCGCGTGCGGCAGCACGTCGAGAACCGCCTCGAGACACTCGAGCGCCCCTCTTGTGGATCCGGGCAGATTGAGGACGAGGGAGGTCTTGCGCGTTCCCGCCGCGGCGCGGCGATAGCCGGCCCAGAGGGCTGGCAAGCCGCATCGCCTCTGCCAGGCCCGGCGCCGGACGATCGAGCACCTGCGACGTGCCCTCCGGGGTCAGGTCCCGGGGCCCGAAGCCCGTCCCACCCGTGGTCACGATCAGGCCGGAGAAGCCCTCGGCAAGCTCGGTGATCGCCGCGGCAACAGACTCGATGCCGTCGGCGACAGCTCGCCGTTCGACCACCTCGTAGCCCTCGGCCGACAGGCGCTCTGCGACCGCCGCCCCCGAGAGGTCCTCGCGCGTGCCCGCGACGACCCCATCCGACACGGTGCAGACCTTGGCCTGCAGCTGCGCGGTGGGGCTCAACGGGTCCGTGGGCGACGCGCTCATCTGCCCGGCGCGATCGCGGCGGCGGCGGCGGCGTGTATCAGGCGCACCGTCTCGGCGGGGTCGGGCGAGTGGAACACGGCCGAGCCGGAGACGAAGCACCTCGCCCCCGCCCGGGCGGCAACGGGCGCGGTGCGCTCGTCGATGCCGCCGTCCACCTGGAGCGTGACGTGAAGGCCCTCGCGCTCGGCCTGGGCGCGCGCCTGGCTGAGCTTCGTCATCACGTCCGCGATGAACGACTGGCTGCCGAAGCCGGGGTGCACCGTCATGATCAGCAACAGGTCGACCAGGTGAAGATACGGCGCGGCTTTCTCATAGGACGTCTCGGGGTTCACGACGAGCCCCACGCCGAGCCCGAGGCGGCGCATCTCCGCACACAGGTCCGCCGTCGCACCTACCTCGACGTGCACCGAGCAGGAGTCCGCCCCCGCGTCCCGGAACGCCTCGAGGTACTCCCCGGGATCGGTCATCATCAGGTGACAGTCGAAGAACATCCCCGCGTGCCGCCTGATCGATGCGACGACGGGAGGCCCGATGGTGATGTTGGGGACGAAGTGGCCGTCCATCACATCGACGTGCAACCAGTCGGTCACCGAGGCCACCTTGGCGATCTCGGTCCTGAGCGTGCCGAAGTCGGCCGACAGGATCGAGGGGGCGACCTTCACCTCACCGGGCGCCAACGAAGGAAGACCGGGCGCGTGAGCCCGTTCGGTGGCTTCGACCACAGCTCCACCGTAGCCAAGCCCCTCCTGCGGCGCCGCTACCCGCCGAGGCATTCGCCCGCCGCCGGTCGCGCTCCCCGCCGCCACGCCTCCAAGGCCAGGGCCGCGCGCCCCTCGGGCCTGACTTCGAGCAGCTCGAGGCGGCCCAGGCCGCAGATCACCTCGGGACCGACCAGGCTGCCCGGCACGAGCGGGACGAGCGCGCCTCGGGCCGTCCCCGCCTCACTTTGACCTGGCCCCCCGCTGTCAGCGCCGGGGGCTCCGTCCGCCGCGACCCGGGCGCGCTCGACGATCAGGCGCCTGCCCCGGAACGTCGTCCAGGCACGCCCGACCCGCACGAGCCGGTCGAGCTCGACGGCGGGGCGTTGCCATGCGATCCGTAGCTCGTCGCGGTCGATCTTCGCCGCGTAAAGAGCCTCCCCCACCTGGGGCACGGGCGTACCCAAACTCGCCTTGCCACCGTGCAGTCGCTCGAGCAGCACGGCCGTGCCGAGCTCCGCGAGGCGCGCCCGGAGCTCGTCGGCGCTTTCGTGGGGAAGGATAGGAGTCTCCACGCGGGCGTAGACAGGGCCGGTGTCCAGGCCTTCATCGAGGGCCATGAGGCAGACGCCGGTTGTTTCGTCGCCGGCGAGGATGGCTCGCTCGACCGGCGCGGCACCTCGCCAGCGCGGCAATAGGGAAAAATGCAGGTTCACCATCGGCACGCGCACGAGCACGTCGGCACGTATGAGCGCCCCGAAAGCCACCACGACGCCGAGCTCGACGCCTGCGTCGATCACGTCGCCAACGCGGCTCGAGACCGGAATCCCGAGCTCGAGGGCGCATTTCTTGACCGGAGTCGGCAGGAACGCGCCGCCGCGACCCCGACGACGGTCGGGCGCGGTCACCACGAGTGCCACGACGTGGCCGGCATCGTTGAGGGCCCGCAGGGGGCCGACCGCGACCTCCGGCGTGCCAAGGAAGGCGAGCCTTGTCACCGGCGGCGACCCGAAGGGGCGGGGTCAGGCGTCGCGGCCGGCCCCGGCGGATCCGGCGAAGGCACGCGCCCTGAGCACGCGCATGGCCTGTTTGCGCTGGTCCTTCTGGAGGCGCTCGAGGAGCAGTATGCCGTCGAGGTGGTCGACCTCGTGCTGGAGAACCCTGCCCAACAGCTCGTCGCCCTCGATCGAGAGCTCGTTGCCTTCGAGGTCGCGGCCCACGAGATGGACCTCCTTCGGCCGGACGATCGGCCAGTGCAGGTCGGGGACCGACAGGCAGCCCTCCTCGTACTCCCATTCACCCCGGGACTCGACGATGCGCGGATTGACGACGGTTACCGGGCCCTCGCCGACGTCGTAGACGAAGATCCGGCGCTCGATGCCGACCTGCGGCGCGGCCAAGCCCACTCCGGGCGCCGCGTACATGGTCTCGATCATCTCCTCGGAGAGGCGGACGATCTTGGCGTCTATCTCCGCTACCTCGGCGGCACGCTGGCGCAGCACAGGGTCGCCGAACACCCGAATGGGGAAGATGGGCACTGGGCAACTTTACCTGGGCGCAGCCTTGGAGCTGCGCTTGGACACGCGACTCGCACGCCCGGGACGCCTCACCGCCTCAGGCGAAACGAGCCCGAACGACCTCACCGATCCCGCTGCGCAACGCCGGGCGGGCGCGGGGCACGCCGATGCGGGAGATCTCGATCCGCTGGGCCCCGCTGCCGTCACGACCCGGGACGACCAGGTGAGCCGCGGCGCTCTCGCCCGCGGCGCTCGTCACGAAGCCCGCATACTCGCCCGCGGGCGGCAACAGGATCTCACCGGGGACCTCGACCGCCAGCCGGGAGGGCTCTCCCGGCTCGGGCCCGGCGCCGGCGACGACGAGCCCGCGCACCTCGTGCGGCCTGCCGAGCAGAACGGCCGCCTCGGCGAGCTCGCCCTTGGCGATGAGCCCCCGGATCCGCGTCGACGACACGACCTCGTGCGCGCGGTCGTCGGAGACCAGGTGCACCGGCTCCACCGAGAACCCGGCCTCCTCCCCCAATGCCTGCAACAGCGCGACATTGCCCCGGCGTTGGTGGCCGAAATGGAAGTCGTCGCCGACGACGACCACCCGGGCCGAGAGCTCGGCCACGAGCACCTCGGCCACGAAGTCCTCCGCCTTCTCCTTGGCGCGCGCGGCGTCGAACTCGATGACGAGGATCTGGTCGACGCCGGTCTTGGCCAGGAGCTCCAGCTTGAACTCGATGTCGGTGAGCCGGGGCGGAGCCGACGCCGGATTGACGACGGCGGCCGGGTTCTTGTCGAAGGTCACCACGACGCTGCGCAGCCCTGCCCTGATAGCCCTCCGGCGGACGTGCTCGATCACCTGGCGGTGGCCGATGTGAACCCCGTCATAGGCCCCGATGGTCACGGCGCTGCCGTTGTCGTGTCGCACAGCCGACGCAGGCTACTCGTCGCTCGTGGGAGACCCGATGCCGGCGCGAACACCGTCACTGTTCTGGACGACGACAACGGGCCGTACCCGCTCGAACCCCACCGGCCCGCAGATGGCCACGAGCCTGGCGGACTGGTCAACCACCGCCCAGGGGCCCTCGCCCACGACGCCCAGCGCGAGGCGCTCGACGCTGCGGCCGTGCCCCAGCGCCCGGGCGAGCTCGGGGCTCGCGACCGCGCCCGGCAGATCTCGCACCAGCTCCTCGAGCGGGCGTACGCGCTCGGGTGCCACGGTCTCGAGCGCGACCGCCTCGAGGTCGTTGAAGGACCCGATCGACACCCGGCGCAGGGCCCTCAAGTGGGCGCCGCCGCCGAGCCTTGACCCGAGGTCGGACGCGAGCACGCGCACATAGGTGCCCGAGGAGCATTCCACGAGGACCCGGTAGCAATCGGACTCGCCGGTCTCGAAAACCTCGAAACGGAAGACTTCGACGCCCCGAGGGGTCCGTGCCACCTCGATGCCTTCGCGGGCGAGCTCATGCAGCCGGCGTCCGCCGACCTTGACGGCCGAGACCATGGGAGGGACCTGCTCGATCCGGCCCGTCAGGGAACGAGCCGCTTCTCGAACCTCAGCGAGAGTCACGTCGCCCATCTTGAAGTGCCCGGTCACCTCTCCGGAGGCGTCGAGCGTCGAGGTGGTCACGCCGAGCACGATCTCGGCGACATAGGTCTTCGGCAGCGCCGTCGCGAAACGCAACAGGCGCGTGCCTCGCCCCACACCCACTATGAGCACCCCGGTGGCGTCGGGGTCGAGCGTCCCGGCGTGGCCCACCTTCCGGGTGCCGAGCAGGCGGCGGCAGCGGGCGACGACGTCATGGGAGGTCCAACCGGCCTGCTTGTCGACGACAACGAAGCCGCCGGGGTCGTCGATTCCCCTCCGCGGCGACGGGCCGAACCCGTCGGGTCGGCCAGTCTCGTCAGGACCCATCTTGGCGGGCACGACGCAGTGCCTCCTCCACGCGCTGGCCGGCGGCGACCGCCGGGTCGGCGACGAATCTCAACGTCGGTGTGCGCTTCAACCTCACCTCGCGGGCAATGGCTGCCTGGAGGTCACCCCGCCGCGCTTCGAGCGCCGGGAGCGCGCCCTCCGGCAAGGAGGCCATGAAGACGGTGGCGTGGCGGAGGTCGGGTTCGACGTCCACGCCCGTCACCGTCAGCAGCGCCAGCCGCTCGTCGTCATCGCGGAGCCGCTCGAGCGCGTCGCCCAGCACCTGCACGAGGACGGCGTTGACACGCGCGGCCCGCGGATAGCCAGCCGACGACCGGCGATCGTGTTGCCTAGCTACGGGGGATCTCCCGCTCGTCGTAGGTCTCGATCACGTCGCCTTCCTTCAAGTCCTGGAAGTCGGTGAGACCTATGCCGCATTCGAAGCCGGCCTGAACCTCTCTGACGTCGTCTTTGAACCGGCGCAGCGACGAGATCGCTCCCTTCCAGATGACCACTCCCTCGCGGAGGAACCGGACCTTGGAGCCCCTCGTGATGACACCGTTGGTGACATAGCAGCCGGCGACGGCGCCCACGCGGGGGACCCGGAAGACGGCGCGCACCTCGGCGTCGCCGGTGACGATCTCCTCGATCTCGGGGGCGAGCATCCCGACCATGGCCGCCTGCACGTCCTCGATGAGCTTGTAGATGATCTCGTAGGTACGGATCTCCACTTTGTGGCTCTCGGCCAGCTCGCGGGCCCTGCGATCGGGACGGACGTTAAAACCGATGATCGTCGCGGCCGACGCCGCGGCGATGGTCACATCGCTCTCGGTGATGCCACCGACCGCACGATGCACGAAGGACACCTTCACGTCGTCTCGTTCGAGCTTGAGGAGACTCTGGGTCACCGCCTCGAGCGAACCTTGCACGTCGGCCTTCAACACGAGCGTGAGGGTCGCGGTCTCGCCCTTGCGGATCGCCTCGAAGAGGTCCTCGAGCTTCGCCCCCGGGCTTGCCGAAAGTGTCGACGCTTGGGCCAGGGTCGTGAACCGAAGCCTCTGCTCACGCGCGTCGCCGACGGTCCTCGCGATCGAGAGGTCCGAGGTGACCCGGAGCTCGTCGCCGGCGATCGGCGGCTCCGACAGCCCGAGCACCTGCACGGGCATCGAGGGGAAGGCCTCTTTGATCTGATCGCCGTGGTCGCTGAGCAACGCCTTCACCCGGCCCCACGCCGCGCCGGCCACGATCGGCTCGCCGACGCGCAGCGTCCCCCGCTGCACGATGATGGTCGCGACCGGGCCACGGCCGATGTCGAGGTTCGATTCGAGCACGACGCCCCGCGCGTCGACTTCGCTGTCGGCTCGCAGCTCGAGCACCTCGGCCAGCACGACCAGCTGTTCGAGCAGCTCGTCGATGCCGAAGGACTGCAGAGCCGAGATCTCGACGGTGATCGTGTCGCCACCCCAGGCCTCCGGAACGAGCCCGTGTTCGGAGAGCTGCTGCAGCACGCGGTTGGGATCCGCGTCCGCCTTGTCGATCTTGTTGATCGCGGTCACGATCGGGACCTTCGCCGCCTTGGCGTGGTTGATCGCCTCCACCGTCTGCGGCATCACACCGTCGTCGGCAGCCACGACCAGCACGACGATGTCGGTGACGCTGGCCCCCCTCGCGCGCATGGCCGTGAAGGCCTCGTGACCGGGTGTGTCAATGAAGGTCAGCAACTGACCATGCCAGTCCACCTGGTAGGCGCCGATGTGCTGGGTGATCCCACCGGCCTCGCCCGCGATCACATTCGAATGGCGGATCCGGTCCAACAGCAGCGTCTTGCCATGGTCGACGTGGCCCATGACGGTGATAACGGGAGGCCGTATCTGCAGGTCCTCGTCCTCGTCGGCGATGTCCTCGCCACCGAAGAACTTGGCCCGCAGGGCCGCCTCCTGCTCTTCGCCGGGGTCGACGAGACGGATCTGCGCGCCGATCTCGGCGGCGAAAAGACCGATCATGTCGTCAGTGAGCGGCTGGGTTGCGGTCACCATCTCACCTTGCAGCAAGAGGAAACGCACGACGTCGCCGGCGGAGCGATTGAGCCGCGGGCCGAGCTGTTGCGGCGTGGAGCCACGCTCCACGATCACCTCGTGATCGGGCACGGGAGCGCTCGAGGCCATGTAAGCCGTTATCTGGATCGGCTCGAGCTCCTCCATGTTCCGACGGCGACGGCGTGGCTTGCGCTGGGGCGGACGTCCCCTCCCGACAGGGCCGCCTCGCGCCGCACCAGTGGGACCACCGGGGGTGTAGCCGCCCGAGCGGGCGCCCGGGGCGCCCCCGCCTCCGAAGCCTCCACCGGTGGGGCGTCCGCCGTCGCGGGGAGGGAAGTGACCGGGAGCGCGCGTGAAACCGGTCCCCGATCCTGGCCGCGGGCTCACCTGCCGGCCGGCCGGTGGCCGAGAACCGACCGTGCCCGGACGTGACGGGCTCATCCCCGGGCGTGCGCCCGGGGCACCTGGCCGCGCGCCGGCGACAGGCGGGCGTGGTCCCGGGCCGCTTGGCGGCAGCGGACGTCGCGCTCCGGGCGGGGGCGGGATCGGCCGGCCCGAGATCGACCGCGGCCCCGGCGGCGGCGGGATCGGCTTGCCTGATGGGCTTACCGGCCGGGGCGCGCCCGGTGTGTGATCCGCACCGGGTGCCGTCGGGACGGACGCCGGAGCCGGCGACGCCGGCAGCGTGATCTCCTGCGGCCCGCCAACGGGGGCGGTCGTGGCAGCTGCGACCGCTCCGACGGGTGGTGCGGGCGCGACCGAAGCTGACGGGGCAGATGGCGGCCCCGGGGCACGCGGCACCGACGGAGACGGGGCCGGCCCTGGCCGCTGGCCCACGGGCGCGCTGGCGGGTCTTACCGGGCCCGGGACGACCACCGGCCTGGGCGCGCCCGAAGGAGGCACGACGGCCGGGCGCGCCACGGCGGGCCGCGGTGCGTCGATGGTCTCGCTCGTCGACTTGCTCACCACCAGGCGCTGACCGGGAAGGGGCTCATGGGTCGCGGAGGCGGCTTCTGCTGCCGGCCTGGAGACGACGCCGTCGGTCACGCTGGCGGAGATCGGCTCAGGTGTGGGTGCGCGTAGCACCGAACCCGGCCGCTCGCCCGCCGGGGCGGCCGGGCCACGCTGGGGTCCGCCCGCTCCTCTCGGTCTCGCGGCTGCGGTCGAGGTCGCGACAGCTGCCGGGGCCGTCTCGACGGGTTGAACGGCGCGACGCAGCCCCTCACGATCGGCCTTCCGCCGGGCGCGGTCGGCTTGCGCGTCTTCGATCGAGGACGAGTGGCTCTTCACACCGATCCCGAGATCGATGCACATGTCAAGGGCTTCCTTGTTGGTCAGCCCCAACTCACGGGCAAGCTCGTAGACGCGGATTTTCTTGGGCAACTGGTGGTTCGGTCCTCTCCGATCGAGGCGCAGCGCAGCGTTCGGGGTCCCGAGCCCTGGCGCGGCCTTACATTCTCACACAACGCCGGTGCCTCGTACACCCGTGCTCGCATCTTAGGGGCCAACCCCTGCTCCCCGAGTCGCCCGCGGAGGCTGGCTGAGGGCGCGAGGTAACTGCTCAAGTGCCACTCCAGCTGCGAAGTCGCTGCCCGCGAACAGTTGGAACCTGCCCCGTCGACAAGGCCGCGCACTACATTGCGGGCGATGCAACTGTCTTTCGGCCCACAGGAGGGGGCGGCCCTGGTCGCTGTCGAACGGGCGAACGGTGGGAGCTCGCCCCGCTCCTCCAGGTGCTGTGGACCCTGCACAGTTTCACGCCCCCGCACTTGCGGCCGAGCCCGGCCGAGTTCGCCGCCTCGGCGACCCTGCTGATCGAGGCTCGGCGCCGTCGAGTACGTCGAGGACCAGCTGGGCCTGACCCCCGAGGGACGCAAGCTGCTGCGGCGATCCGGCCTGCCGAACAACCCCCGGCACGTGGCGCTCGTGACCGAGCTGCTGCAAGAGTTCGACGATGAGGATTTCGAATCCGATGCATTGCCGCCCGCGCCGACGGCCGAGGATGTCCGCCAGGCCCTGAGCGACGGGGACAGCATCCAAGAGACCGAAGGCGACGCCGTTACGCCCGTCGTCGAGGAGCGCTACTCGGCCATCCTCGGTCTCGGCACGCCCGGCCTCGTCATGAGCTCGCACCCGGTGCCCGCCGTCCCGCCCAAGGACTCGGGCGAGATCCCTGAAGCGCCCGACCCGGTCCCGTTCCGGGGATCGCCGGCACATCCTTTCTTGGACCGCCTCTTCGGCCGCGCACGCCGTGATCACAACGGGCCCGCGGGCGCAGGCGGCCCCTGAGGGATCCGACCGCTCTTCGCCTCTCCGCCCGGGGGGCGGCTCAGGAGCCTTGGGGGGGCGGCCGCACCGGCACGCAGCTCGCCTCGCAGCTTGTCGACGGCACCCGGCGAGATCAGATGGTGGAGCGCCCTCGAGAAGGCGCCGCGCCGGTCGGCAAGATCGACACATGCGGGCGCGTCCGCGGCAGAGCCATGCCCCGCGGCCCTTGAGGCCTATGCCGACGCCCAGGCTCCACCGCCCGCATGCACCACGCGCACGAGCTCCGATACCGGCGCCACGCGGCGACACCCGATGCAGGTACGGAGCGGTGCCGCTACGAGACTTGCCGTCGCCCTTGAGTGTGCAGTAGTTGCCGGCACGACTCAGGCAGCCTTCCCCGGTTGTCCGGAGCCGTCTTGACGCTTCGTCCGAGATCCGGGGTCGGTGCAGCTGGCCCGGGTGGTGTCTCGTCCCCGTCCGATTTGCGTCTCGGTGCCACTCACCGCGACGGAGAGCACTCGCCGCCCATAAGCGGCAAGACTGAGGGCCGCGTTGAGGTCCCGGTCGATGACCAGGTTGCATACCTCGCAACGGTAGGTGCGCTCTCGAAGGGACAGTTTGGCTTTCACTGTCTGGCAACGAGAGCAGGTCTTCGAGCTGGGGAACCAGCGGTTAGCCGCGAGGAGCGTTCCGCCGTGCCACTCCAGGCTGTAAGCCAGCTGGCAGCGGAACTCGGCCGGGGAGGCGTCGAGCAGGGCCCTGTTCAGCCCGGCCTTGCGGCGGGCTCCATTGCGAAGGAATGCGCCGGGGTGCTGGGGGTCTGCAACGGGCTCGGGCGACGCCGTCATGTTCTTCACGGCAACGCTTCGTTGGGTCTTCGTCTACTCACTCAACCGGTCAACGAGGATCGGCCTGCCCACCCTCTGTGCGGGCACGGGCAGTGTTCCCTCACCGGCGGTAGGCGGCGAACTTGCTCAAGCCGACATGCTCCGCCCGGTCCGAGAGGTTCACGCCATCTACTAGAACATTCGCTCACCGCAAGCGACTCATTAGGAGGCAGGTGACAGCCCTCCTGCGCTGGACGCGTCAGGCTCACCGGCCGGCGGCTCATTCTCAAGGGCGTCGGGTCCGGTGTCCGCCGCGGTCTCAAGCCCTCCCGCCGCTGGGTCAACCACCGCCACAGCCTCGGGCGTCGCCCCGACGTCGTCGGCAACGAGGTCGGCGGCAACCTCGGCCGCGGCGTGACCGGATTCGCCGGTCTCCCCCTCGGCCTCCGCTTTCTCGCCCGCGGCCCAAGCCTCGGCCGACATCGTCTCGCCACCTTCGGCCGGCTTCCAGACCATCTCGCCCGACTGCTCGACCCACTCACCCTCGGCCCACTCGCCCTCGGCGTAGTGGGCTTCCTCAGCAGCCTCGGACTCGCTCTTGATGTCGATGTGCCAGCCGGTCAGACGCGCGGCGAGGCGCGCATTCTGGCCTTCTTTGCCGATCGCGAGCGAGAGCTGATAGTCGTGGACGATCACTGTCGCACGGCCCCGTTCCTCGTCGAGGATGACCTCTTTCACCTTCGCCGGCTGAAGCGCCCGGGACACGAACTCGGCCGGGTCATCGGAGAACGGCACGATGTCGACCTTCTCGCCCCGCAGCTCGGTGGTGACCATGCGCACCCGCGCGCCCCGGGCACCTACGCAGGCTCCGACCGGGTCCACGTTGCTGTCGTTCGACCAGACCGCGATCTTGGTCCTATGGCCGGGCTCGCGGGCGCAAGCCTTGATCTCGACGACGCCGTTGGAGATCTCCGGCACCTCGAGCTCGAATAGGCGCTTGATGAGCCCGGGGTGGCTGCGCGAGACGACGATCTGGGGCCCTTTGCTCGTCTTGCGGACTTCGACGATGTAGGCCTTGAGGCGAGCGCCGTGGTCGTAGCGCTCATAGGGGACCTGTTCGGCCTGGGGCAACAGGGCCTCGACTTTGCCCAGGTCGAGGAGCGTGTAGCGATTGTCGCTCTGCTGGATTATCCCGGTGACGATGTCACCCTCACGCCCGGCGTACTCCTCGTACTTGCGATCGCGTTCGGCTTCCCGGATGCGCTGGAGGATCACCTGGCGCGCCGCTTGCGCCGCGATGCGTCCGAAGTCCTCGGGAGTGTCGTCCCATTCCCGCGTTACGTTCCCTTCTTCGTCCAGCTCCTGGCCGTAGACACGGATCTCCCCGGAGTCCGGGTCGATGGTCACGACGGCCTCCTCAGCAGCCTGCGGCAGGCGCTTGTAGGCAGCCACAAGCGCGTTGGCAAGCGCGTCGAACAACGTGTCGACGGCAATGCCCTTCTCCACGGCGATCTGCTGGAGCGCCTCCAGGAGGTCGAAATTCGTCGAGCTCATAGGGTGTCCGCCATCTCTCTTTGGGCGCTGTCAGTTTCTTCAGCCGCCGAGGACGGCTTTGTGGCGGCGCGGCGCTCACTGCGGGCAGTCGGCGCGGCGGTACTGGCCAACGCCGCTTTCCAGTCGAAGACCGTGTGGGCTCTTTCGATGTCGCCATACGCGAGGCGCCGGCGGCCGTCGGGCAGCCCGGGCGCTGTCACGACGATGCCGTTGTCGTCGGCGGAGGAGAGCTCGCCCTCGCACCTGCGCTCGCCGTCGACTCTGGGCAAGGTCCGCACTGAGATCTGGTGGCCGACGAAACGGCGGAAGTGCTCGGGGCGGCGCAACCGCCTTTCCAAGCCCGGGCTCGAAACCTCGAGCTCGTACCGGCTCGACGGTCCGACTCCTTCCCGGTCGATCGCGGCCGAGATCGCCTTGCTCACGGACGCGAGCGTGTCCAGGTCGATTCCACCGCCACGGTCAACAGTCACAACGATGTTGCCGGCGCGGGTCTCCACGTCCACGAGGTCGAGGCCAGCTGCCTTAAGCAAGGGCGCGGCGACGCGCTCTACGTCATCTGACGTACCCATCGCCGCTGCCTCCTTCGTAACCTACCTGCTCCAGAAATGACAAAACGTGGGCGGCCGCCCACGTCCACGCCTTCTGCATATCAATCGAACGGTTCGGGAGACTTTAGCATTCCGCCGGCCTGCCGGCACTACCCAATCTCAGTTTACCGGACTCGGATCGCGCCCCGTACGCCGTCTAGGTGGGCATTTGCGGCTCCTCGACCAAGTGCTTGAGGTCGTCTCTCGCGAGCCCCAGCTGCTTGCGCACGGTGCCCTCGGCGATCCCGAGCGAGCGCGCCGCCTCCTTCGGGGTTAGGCCCACGACAAAGCACAGCGTTGCGCACGCCCGCCGCCGCGCGGGCATGCGGCCGAGCGCCGCCTCGAGACCGAGATTGGAGACCGCCTCGGCCGCGGTGTCACGACGGGAGACCTGCTCGGTCTCAAGGGGGTACTCGTGCCTCCAGTGACCGCGCGAGAGGCGGAACGCCGTGCGGTAGACGTAACCCGGTGGGTTGGTCCCGAGGCGCACGCGCCGCCAGTGGCCGAGGGTACGGGCGAAGGCCTCTTGCGCCACATCCTCGGCAGTGGGCCGGTCCAGGCCACCGATCTCGAGCGCGCGGACGAGGCGCGAATAGTGAGCTTCGTAGACGGTCACGAAGTCTCCTGCCGCCTCGCTCTTGCGGTCGTCTTCGATGACGACAGTCTGTCCCAACGGGGCGGTCCCCGGTCGCCAGGCGCGCTAACCGCCGATTGGCTTGACGGACGGGGCCGGCCGCGGGGGAGCTCTGGGATCCCGAACCGCCCGAGCTCGCCGAACCGGGAGAGCCCGACGCGCTGGAACCGACAGCCCTTGACACTCCGCCCTGGGTCCCCGAGCACGCTCCCACTGCCATGGCCAACGACCCGGATCCCGGCAAGTCGGCCTGTTCGAGATCTGAGCCGGCGCCGGACAGCGCGTACACCGTCGCTTGCCCTGGTGTCGCGCTGCCCTGGCCGCCGGTCCCGCCGACCTTCGCCGTCGCCTGGGCGTGGACGAGCACCGCCCACCTGTCGACGACGGTCATGACATCGGTTCCCCCGCCCGCAAACTCGGCCCGCACTCTCGCGGCCTGGCCGGGCGTGTGCGCCACGACAACGACGATCGGCGATCCCTCCGCGACACCGACCACCTGGTCAGACAGCACGTCGATGGGCTGGGCCAGCGAAGGCCCGAGAGGGACCGTCACGACGCCGACGGCACCGGAGTCGGACACTTCCACAACGAGGGCCCGGGTGAGGGCGCAGCTCACCGGCACCGCGCGCACGCTTGAGGTGGGAACCGATGGGCTCCGCCCGGTCCCGGTGGCCACGGGAGTGGAGACAGGCGCCGAGGCGGCGGGGACGAGTTCGAGGGGCGCCATGACAAAGGCGGCCGTGAAGGCACGGACGCTCACACCGCCGACCGTGCGAGTGAACAGATGCCGGATGACCGCGCCGCCGATCGACCCGTAAGGCGAGTAGAGCGAGCAATTCCAGATACTGCACAAGGACGTGCCCGAACTAGCGAAAGAAGGCGTGGCCTGCAGGCGGACCGAGCTCGGAGTACCTTGGGCGACCGCAATCACGGGCGAGACCACACTCGCCGAGGAACCTGCCTTGGTCCCGGTGTTGACCCAGCCGAGTCCCTCAGGAGCGCCACCGGGACTCATCGGAGCCGGGGCGGTCGCCGACATACGGCCGAAGCTCGGTGCACTTTGGCTCGGGGACTTCCGCAGCGCTGTCACCGTCGTCCCGCTGTGACGGCTGACCCCGATGCCCACGCCCGCGCCGACGAGCACGATCACAAGGCCGAGAGTCGCCGCCGTGCCGCGCGCGACGGGCCTGTTGGCGGCGGTGGCGGCGGACGATGCCGTCGAGGACCTCCCGCGAGGGCTTGACGGGGTTCGCTTCGTCGAGAAGATGGGAGAGATCAGGGCCGTCCATTACGCCCTTTCAAAGCGACGAGGAGGCAGTTTCGCGCAGTTGCAGTTTCGAGACGGTCTTCGCGCCGCCGCAGCCTCGCTCGACCGCCTTGGCGATCGCGGGTGACTCGGGGAGCCCAAGGCCGGCTGCCACGACAGCGCACGGGCATCGAGGCAGCCGGCAAAGGGGCAGAGGAGGGCCGCAAGAACATAGTCAGGAGGAGGCGACGAGCTGGTAGACGACCGTGACCTGGACCGAGATCTGCTGCTGGCCCGGCTGCACCGGTACCGAGCCGCCGCCGGCCACGGGGGCCTCCGCGTTGAGGTTGTAGTACACGTACTGGCCGGCGTTCTCCTGATCGGTGATCGAGACGATCGGTCCGAGTGTCAATCCGCCTCCCGCGGCAACCTGGGTCGCCTCGGTGTTCGCCGCCTGCATCGCCTGCGCCCGTGCGGAGGCGAGCAGCGCCGACTGGTTCGAGATGGAGAAGGAGATGCCGCCGAGAGTGACCCCGTTCCCCGTCGCGGTCACGGCGGCGTCTAGGGCTTGGCCGAGGTCGGCGAGGTCGTTCATCGTGACCGAGAGGTCGTCCTCGGCGGTGAAGCTGCGGACAACCCCTCTCGAGTTGGTGTTGGCAGAGAGGTTCAAATAGCTCGTCTGCATATCCTTCAACTGCACGCCGCTTTGTTCCAGCGACTGCTCGAGGGTTGCCACCTGGGCGTTGTTGTGCTCGAGGGCCGCGACCGCGGCGCGCGCGGTCGTGGTCACGCCGATGCTGAACGTGGCGGTGTCAGGCGTGCCCTCCACCACGCCGTTACCTGTGACGGCGATGGTCGGCGGCGAAGTCGTCGAAGCGTCATGTGACGCGGTCAGCACAGCCTTGATGTTGGCTGAGCGAGGCTGCGAGCCGGAACTGCTCAGCGCGGCGGCGCCGACGAGGGACCCCACCACCACCAGCGCCGCGACGCCGACGATGCCGGCGGCGCGGGCGGCGAAACTCGGGCCGTGCTTGGGGGCGCCGACCGGGCCGGCGAAGCTCGGACCGCTCGCGTCCGCAACTGTTGACTCAGGCCCAGCGCTCAGCGATGCCTGCGCCGAGTCCCCCTGTCCGGGGAAAGCTCCGGGCTCTCGGCTGTTCACTCGGTCTTCGTTCACTTCGGACTCTCCTTGCGTGAGTGCTCGACCCTCCCGCTGAGGGTTCAATGCTGCAAAGCGCCCGGCCGGCCGATTCGCGTACGTCGGATCTGTCAGGCCGGCCGACGCCTGACCGGAGCGGGTCGAGACCGCGCCCGTGCCATGCGAAGCCGCACCGGTAGGTGGGTCGGTACAGGCTTGTCCGACGATCGTGCCATGCCACTCGCAACGGCTGCCCCGGATCGCTCGCTGCCCTTCCCCAAAGGGCGTGCCATCAGGCGCGCTTTCCCAAGGCCTCCGCAGGCCCAGGACGCGGCGCCCATCAGGCCCGACCGAAGGGCGCGGCCGGCGCCGTCCCCTCCTCGCCGCCGGAGGCGTCGTGATCGTCCTGGCGTGCGGAGCCCTCGGAGCGGTGGTCGCGAACCGGGCACCCCGGCCCGTGGCATTGCTGGCAGTCGCGCACCGCATCCCCGCAGGCGTCCCAGTCACTGCTTCCGACCTGGAGACCGTTTCGGTCGCCCCTGTCGCCGGTCTGGACGCGATACCCCTGCAGGACGTCGGACAGGTGATCGGGCGTCGTGCGGCGGACGAGCTCGAACCCGGTTCGCTGCTGGTGCCTGCAGAGCTGACCCCGCAACGAGGGCTGCCGGCCGATGTCGCGCTGATAGGGACAAGCCTGGCAGTCGACCAGACGCCCGCCGATCTAACCGCCGGCGAGCGCGTCCTCGTTGTGCTGTCCGGCACGACCGGTGTGGGTTCCGGGCTGGCGACCGCCACCGCGAGTGCCGCCGGAGGTACGTCGGGTCAGGCCTCGGTGCCGTCGCCGACCGGTCCCCCAGGCTCGGTGCTCTGCCGCGCCACCGTGATCTCGGTCTCGTCCCCAGTCAGCTCGTCCGGCCTGGCCGACACGCCGGCGACAAACTCTGTTGCGACGCTCGAAGTGCCGGAGGCAGCTGCAGGCGCCGTCACCGCCGCGAGCGCCGCGGGAGACGTCAGCCTGGCAGTGGTCGGCGGTTCGGATGACGGCGCCGCGGCGCCATGATCCTCACCGGGATCTGCCGGACAGGTGCCCGGTGACAAGCGCTCTAAAGCCAGCCGCCCCCATGTCCCGGGTTCGGCTCGACAAGGCGCTCGTCGACAAGGCGCGTTCGCTTCGGGCGAGCGTGGCGGAGCGGCTGGCGACGGATCCGCAGCGCCCGGACGGTCCCGGCCTCGCTGAAACGGAGACCGCCAACATGAGCCGCGCGGCGGTCCGTGACCTCGTCGTCGACCTGCTCGACCGGGAGGCGGTTGCCCTCATGGCCAACGGGCAGGATCCGCTCCCGAAACTTGACGAGAGGACACTCGTCGAACTCGTGCTCGCCATGCTCTTCGGCCTCGGCCTGTTGCAGGTCTTCATCGATGACGAAATGGTCGAGAACATCGACGTGAACGGCGCCGAGACCGCGTTCGTGACGTTCGCGAACGGAGACAAGCTCTGTTTCGGGCCCATCGCCGAGAACGACGACGAACTCGTGGCGATGGTCAGGTCGGCCGCGGCACGCTTCGGGCTTTCCGAGCGGCGGTTCGACTCGGCCCAGCCTGAGCTCGACCTCCGCCTCCCCGACGGCAGCCGCCTCTCCGCCGTGATGGCCGTCACGGCCCGGCCAGTCATCGACATAAGGCGTCATCGTCTCTCCGACCACAGCTTGGACGACCTCGTCGCGCTCGGGACGCTCGATGACGATCTTGCCCGGATGCTCGCGGCCGCGGTTCGAGCCAAGCGCAACATCCTCATCTCCGGCGCCATGAACTCCGGCAAGACCACGCTGCTTCGCGCGCTGGCGGCGGAGATCAGCCCCCTCGAGCGCATCGTGACCATCGAGCAGGCACTCGAGCTGGGACTCGATCGCCAGATCGAGCGGCACCCCGACAGCGTCGCGATGGAGTCCCGACTCGCGAATACAGAAGGTGTCGGGGCAATCGGCATGGCGCAGCTTGTGCGCCGGTCCCTGCGCATGAACGCGTCGCGCGTCATCGTCGGCGAGGTGCTCGGGGACGAGGTCGTCCCGATGCTGAATGCCATGAGCCAGGGCCGGTCGGGCTCCATGGCGAGCATTCACGCCGACGATTCCGCCGGGGTCTTCCGACGCCTGGCCGCCTACGCCATCCAGGCGCCGGAACGCCTTCCCCTCGAAGCGACCAACCTCCTCATCGCGGGTGCGGTCCACCTGGTCGTCCATCTCGACACAGCCGACTGGCGAACGGCCGCTACCGCCACGACGCCCTTCCATCGGGAGGAGTGTGAGTTCCACGGGCCCTCGCGCCACGTCGCCTCGGTGCGGGAGGTCGTCGGAGTCGACGGCCCCCTTGTCATCACAAACGAGGTTTGGAGGCCGGGGCCTGACGGCCGCGCCGTCCCGGCCGCGCCACTTCGCGACGCCACGGCTGCGCTCTTGTCGGCCCACGGTTACCGACCGCCGCGCCGGGAATCGGTGGGAACCTGGTGACAGCCGCGGTGCTGATCCTCGTTGCTTCGGCGGGAGGTGCCGGTGTATGCCTGTTCATCGCCGGTGTGCGGCGGACGCCCGTGGACCGGATAACGATCGCTACCCGGCATCGCGGGCCGACGCGTGGACAGCTGCGACAAGGTGCCGTCGCGCTGAGTGCCGGTCTGCTCGCGTACCTGGTGACGCGATGGCCCGTGGCGGTCCCTCTGGGAGCCCTGGCCGTTCTCGGTCGTCGCGGCCTCGCAACAGGCCCTGCGAACCACGTCATCGAGAGCATCGAGGCAATTGCCTCCTGGACAGAGATGCTCCGGGACACACTCGCCGGGGCGGCCGGTCTCACCCAGGCCCTGATCGCCACGGCCCAGATCTGTCCGCGAGCGATCCGCGCTCAGGTGGGCGCGCTCGCGAGCCGACTTTCCCGCGGAGCGGTCCTCACGGCGGCGTTGCGGAGCTTTGCCGACGAGCTCGCCGACCCGGCCGCGGACGTCGTGGTGGCCACGCTCCTGCTGGCTGCCACCGAGCGAGCCCACCGACTCGGTGACCTGCTCGGCGCGCTTGCCGAGTCGACCCGGGAGGAGGTCGCGATGCGCCAGGCCGTGGAGGCCTCCCGCGCCTCGGCGCGAGGCGCCGTGCGGACGGTGACGGGCTTCTCGTTCGGCTTTCTCGGCCTCATGGTCCTTTTCGCCCGCTCGTACCTCGAGCCGTATCGGGCGCCGGCGGGCCAGGCCGTGCTGGTGGTCGTCGCCACTCTCTTCGGACTCGGGCTCTGGCTGATGGCGGTCATGGTCCGGGCACGGCCGGAACCCCGCCTGCTGCTCGTGGAGCCGACCAAGTGAAGTTGCTCGTTCTGCTCGGGATCGGCGCCGGGTTGGGCGTGACGGCAGTTGTGGCTGGCCTGTCGCGGCCGGCCCCGGTCGGTCCGGACGACCTGGCGTCACCTCCGACCTCGTCATGGCTGGTGCGAATCGGCCGCGAGCTCACCAAACTGCTCGGGCTTGCCGGCTCGGCGAGGCGGCCCTTGCGCCAGGACCTCAACATCCTCGGTCGCTCGGACGAATCACTTGCCGTGGCGACCACGCTGGCGGCGGTTGCGGCCGGCGCCGGTGCCGTGGTCGCGTGTGGCGGATCGGCCTACTTGGGTCTCCACATGGCGCTTGCGATCGTGCCCCTGGTGTGCCTTGCCGCCGGGCTGGGCGGGGCTTGCGTGCCTTCCCTCCTCGTACGGCGCGTGGCCGGCGCGGCGCGAAGAGATCTCGTCCGCGCTCTGGCGTGCTGGCTCGAGCTGGTCGCGCTGGCACAGGCAGGTGGTATGGGAATCGAAAGCGCGTTGGAAGCAGCCAGCTCGATTACCGGAGAGGCGACCTTCCTCCGCATCCGCCGCTCGCTCGATCTGGCTCGTCACGCCGGGCGATCACCGTGGGACGGTCTCGGCCGGCTCGGCGGCGAGCTCGGCGTCAAAGAGCTCGAGGAGCTCGCCGCCAGCGTGCGACTCGCCGGGACCGAGGGCGCCCGCATCCGCTCCAGCCTCAGTGCCAAGTCCGCGTCGCTGCGCAGTCGCCAGATGGCCGACGCCCAAGGTCGGGCGAACGCCACGACAGAGCGCCTCTTCCTGCCGGCGATCGTGCTCATGATCGGGTTCGTCCTGTTCCTCGTCTACCCCGCCGCCATGACGCTGTCGCACGTGTTCTGAGCGATGCCCGGGAGAGGTGTCGCGCCATCGATGGGGCCCCACCCCACCCGGCTGTCCGGTCGCACCGGTTCAAGTCAAAGCGCCCGCAAGTCGAGCCCAAACCAAGGAGCATCCAGCCGTGTCCGAGATCCAGGTCGTCATCTTCCTCGTAGAGTCCTTCCGTAGCCGGCTGGCCGAGGCCAGTCTCGAACCCGAGCGCGGCGACGTCGCAGAGAAGCTCGTCCTCGTCGCCGTCTTCGTCGCGCTGGCGATCGCCGTCGGGGTGATCATCACCAAAGCGGTGACGGGCGATGCGAACCACATCTCGAACCTGATCACCGCGTCCCAATGAGCTCGATGCTTCCCGGCGCCTGCGACCGGAGCAGCGAGACACCTGGCGGCAGCGAGCGCGGCTCCAGCACCGCCGAGATCGTTGTCATCCTGCCCGTTCTCATGCTCCTCATCACCGTCGGCCTCCAGTTCGCTCTCTGGGCGCTCGCCTCCAGCGCCCTGACGGACTCGGTTGCCCAAGGCGGCGCCGCACTGCGAGCCGACGGCGGGACCCCAACCGCGGCGCGTACCGCCGCGCTGAAGGAGCTCCAGGTGCTCGTGGGCGGCCTCGTCGTGCAACCGGAGGTCGCGGTCGGGACCTTGCCAAACAGCTTCGCTGCACTCTCCGCGTCGGGTTCGGTGCCGTCGCTCTTGCCGGGCGAGCACCTGATCGTCTCGGCTGAGTCGATCGGCCCGGACCAGCAGTTCCGGGCAAGCGGATGAGCGCGGTGCAAACCAGGCATGAGGGCGGGTCGGCTGCGACGAGGCTGGCGCCGCGTTCCGAGGTCGGCTCGGCGGCCGCCGAGATCGTGATCCTCACCCCGTTGCTCATCATGATGGCCCTGCTCTTTGTGGTCGGCGGCCGCCTCGCCAACGGCCTGCAGGAGGTCGGCGCAGCGGCACGGACGTCCGTGGACTCGGCTGTCATCGCACCGACGGCTTCCACGGCCAACGCCCAAGGAGCAGTCGCGGCAGCCTCCGAGGTCTCACACGACTGCCACTCATACTCCTTCGCGGCCGATGTGGCCGACTTCGTGCCCGGAGGTCTCGTCTCGGTCCAGATCCGTTGCGAGGTCGGACTCGCCGCGCTCGGGATACCGCTTCTGCCTGACTCGGTCACGTTGGCCGGCCGCGCCTCCGGCGCGATAGAGCCCTATCGGGAGGCGGGATGACAAACCGCAAAGCGCGAAGAGCGGCCTGGACCCCGCGGTCCTCGAGGCGTGACCACTCAGGCGAACTCGAGCAAGGAGCGCTGACGCCATTCGTCATGTTGCTCTGCGTCGCTCTCATGGCTGTGCTCGCCCTCATCGTCGACGGAGGTCGCGCGTTGAGCGCGCGGCAAGCCGCCTTTTCCGAGGCGGAACAAGCTGCTCGCCTCGGGGCGACGCAGCTCTCGATCGCCTCGCTGCACGCGGGACGGACGAGTTTCCAGATTGGGAGCGCCGAAGCGGCGGCCGAGCGGTACATGTCCGCCTCCGGACATCCCGGCTCGGCGGTGGTGGTCGGAGCTTGCGTCCTTGCGACGGTCCGGACCTACGCGCTCGCCACTCCTCTTCTCGCGCTCGTCGGGATCGATCACCTCCCAGTCTCGGCGTCGGCCGCCGCCACCGTAGTCGTCGGATAGACCCGCCCCGGCGTCCTTCGCCGGTCCTCCCCGGCCCGACAACTGCGACCTGGACGTGAGGACGCTCTTGTGCCTCGCGGACGGCCTTTTGACATGATGGGGGCCGAAACGGGATATTGCGGGTACCGCGTGCAGGTGGCGTGCTCGCTTGCACGAAGCCTGACTCGCCCGACTCCGCGGCCAATCGGCCGACCTCGTGCGTCTTTAAATAGGAGCCCGCCATGAGTTCGCCGATTCCGAGCACCTCGGAGAGCGACCTGGGCGGCACGCCCCCCGGCGCGGTCATGAATCCCGCGAGCGCGCTGGCGCTCAGCGGCCTTCTCAAGGTGCAAAGGCGTTGGTCCCTCGCCTACGTTGCAGGTCTGGAGGCGGCCGCCGACGACTTTGCCGCTTCCGCCGACGAGGGGTTCACTCGCCTTGACGGCGCGTGTCTCGGTGACAACGGTCACCACGGCCCTGGTTCGACGAACACGCGCGTCAGGCGTCGGCCGGTCGAAGAGACGGCCGCACCGGTACTCGCCAGCACCGGGCGTAACCGGCTCCCGATCCATCTAGAGGACGCCGAGTGGACCCGGCTTGCCCTGGGCGTCGCCGCGGACGTCCTCGCCTTGACGGGCGTGCCAGCCAACGCGGAATTTCTCCAGCTCGGTCCCGACTCCGTCACGGTCCATGTCCCGACGTCGGAACCGCCGCAATGGCCGTTCACCCCGGGGCGAGTCGCCAAGTCGTGGAGCCTGGCGCGTGACCCGCGCACAATCGCCTCCCTGCCGATCACTTCTTCGATGACGGCCGCTGCCCGAAACGCCGCTCTGGTCACCGTGTCCGAGCTCCACGGGCGACGGGGCCTAGTCGACCTCGTGGCCATCGGCTCCACGATCCTCAAGGGGCCACCGCCTGCGGTGGGCGTGAAGATCGCGGATGTTGCCGTCGAGCTCGGCACCCGGCGCTGGTCCGATCTCGAGACCCTTGTCTTGGTCGCGTTCGACGGTGCGATGCCCCGCCTCGAGGGCACAAGGCACGTTCCGAACGCCGCGGCAGCCCTCGAGGAGATCACCGTTCGCGCAGCGAAAGGGCCGGGTTCGCCCTCAATCTGCGTGGTCGTCCCACCGTGGGCGGCCGATCCGAGCAACCCTCTTCTCGGTGAGCTGATCCGATTCTGTGAAAGGACCCCAGGTGTCGGCGTCCTGTGCTGCGCCGGCCAGGCGCTGTGCCAGTGGGAACTCGCCGGAGAGCCCGCGGACCAGCCCACACTCACCTTCGGCGATGGACACCGCATCCCCGGTCTCGACCTCTCCGACCTCTCCGGGCCGGCCGCCGGTAGCGAGAGGTCTCCCCAAGCCGGAGGGAATTCGGGCCCGGGGCCCGGACCAGGCTCTGCACACGGTCGAGCACCGGGAAGCCCTGCTCGCGCGCCCGCTGGACGGATCGACGACACGAGATCTGGGGTCGCCCCACAAGTCGCGCCGTTAGAGATCTCCGTGCTGGGCAACGTCCAGGTCAACGGCGCCGCGGAATCGTTCCGGTGCCGGCGGCGACTCACCGAGCTCGTTGCGTTCCTCGCAATGCATCCCGAGGGCGCGACCACTGACGCGTTCACGAGAGTGTGCTAATGTGGCCACACGACCAAACGTGCAGGCATCTACGCCCGAATCTCCTCCGACCGCGACGGAACGCAACTCGGGGTCACGCGCCAACTGGAGGACTGCCGCGAGCTTGCTGCACAACACGACTGGACGGTGGTCGACGAGTACGTCGACAACGACGTGAGCGCCTACTCACGTAAGAAGCGCCCCGAGTACAGCCGCTTGCTCGAAGACCTGCGCTCAGGAAGCATCGACGCTCTCGTCGTCTATAACGCCGACCGACTAAATCGACAACCGCGAGACCTTGAAGACCTGATCGACGTTGCGAACAAGGTCGGGGTCGGAGACATCGCGACCGTCACGGGTGACATCAATCTCTCGACGGACGACGGCCGCTTGGTCGCCCGCTTCCTTGCGGCTGCGAGTGCCAAGGAGAGCGAGGCCAAGGCGAGACGCAACGGCCGCAAGCATGAGGAACTAGCGGTGAACGGCCAATACTCCGGCGGTTCCCGTCCTTACGGCTACGAGGCGGACGGTAAGACAGTTAGACCAGATGAAGCCGCAGTGATCCGCGAAGCCGCGGGGAGGATTCTTGCCGGTGATTCGCTCCGCTCTGTCTGCCTCGATTTCGGAAACCGCGCTGTTCCGACACCCACCGCTGGCAAGCCCTGGCAACCCTTCTCCCTAAAGCGCATCCTCACATCGGGACGCATAAGCGGGCAGCGGGAGCACAAGGGTGTCATCGTCGCCAAGGCCGAGTGGCCCGCGATCGTTGACCCGATCACCACCCAGCGCCTCCGAGCCTTCTTTAGCAATCCGGCGAGACGAACTAACAGGACGTCGCGGCGGTACCTACTCACGGGGCTCCTTGTCTGTGGTCGATGCGGAGCCAAGCTCGTTGCTCGACCTCGACAGGGACGTGGTCGAAGCTACGCCTGCATGTCGGGTCCTGGCTTCTCGGGATGCGGCCATGTGTCCACAATGGCGGTTCCCATTGAGGACTCGATTATCGAGGCAGTCCTTTACCGGCTCGACACGCCAGAGTTGGCCAAAGCGCTGGCCCATCCAGACGAAGCTGCCTGGGATCAGCCTCTCGCCGCCAACCGGGACGCCGATCAAGAGAGCCTCGCCGAACTGGCAAGACTTTACGGAGAAAGGGCTATCACGCTCCAAGAGTGGTTAGCTGCTCGCAAGCCCATCGAGCAGCGGATAGACGCGGCCGTCCGCCAGCTCGCAAGCACCAGCCGGACAACGGCACTGGCGGGATTCGTTGGTGATGCCACGAAGCTGCGGACAATTTGGGACGATCTCCCGCTGTCCCGTCAGCAGGCGGTAATCAAGGCGCTTCTTGAATACGCGAGGGTGATGCCCAGTTCCCGGCCCCGGGGTTATCAGAGATTCGACCCGGCACGCGTCAAGCCACTTTGGCGCGTCTAGCCGAGTTCTCTGCCTTTCCGGCCGTCAACAGTGTCACGACCTGGCGGATCACCCCGTCGTCAGCCACCTTGACCTGGATGCCCTGCTCCGCACAGGAAGCCTCCACCCATGCGCGCACCAGCGCTATGTTCACGGCTGGCGACACGCTTGGAGGCATCGACTAAGCCAGCCAATCGGTGTCACGTCGCAACAGAGTGAGTGCTTCAATCAGCACGTCGATGGCTATCCGATGCTCGTCCCGAGTAACTGCGGGATCACTCAAGACGTCAAGCGCCGACCAGGCGGTGGCGAGAAGCCGAGACCGACAAGGAGCACAGACGCCCACGTCTAGACCTCCTCGGACTGCTCAGCGTCGAGTTCCTCGGACGTCGGCTCGGGACGGCAGCTCTCGTGCCATGGAAGCCCTGTTTGGCGATCCTCGCCGAGGATGACCTGCTCGCAGACTTCACAGTGCAGGACCAACGGGTTGAACATGGCCTCCGCCTCGAAGTGGCCACCTTCAAGGGTTTGGCCACCTTCATCGGCACGAATCTCCTGGTCATGCTGAAGATGGCCAACCTGGCCAACGTTGTTGTCGGTGGTGACCTGGCCATCTTCGGGCGGCAACTCCCAGGTCCACCCACCGAGGCCCGGCTTCCGGGACAGTACGTTGAGGTCTTTCTTGGCCCGTTGCAGCGTCTTCTCTGAGATGCCGATCTTGCGACCCTCGTCAACTATCTGCTTTTGTGCGACCGGTCCGTCGGCGAGGGTCTCCCGGAGGAAGGCGGCCGCCTTGTCGATCGCAGAGATTTCCTCATTACTCACTGGAACTGCCAGCAGCGTCGCCGCGGTTTGCGCAGACTCACCTAACCAGCGGACTCGGGCACAGCCGTGCTCTTCGCTTGAAACGAGTTCGTAGGCGAGCGAGTTCCAAACTGGAGCGAGGTTGCCCTTCTCGCGGGCCATCACCTTCCGGTTTCCCGAAGGATCGCTCGGGTCCTTCGCGAACAGCAAGGCGGAACGAGCGGCGCCAATGATCCCGATCGAGCCGCCACCGCGGTACAAGGCGTTTCCCCCTCCGGCCTTGTTCAGGTGACGAACAAGCACGACCGCCGCGCCGGTCTCCTCGGCCAGACGCGCCAGCGGAGCCAGTGCCCCGCGCACGTCTTGGTCGCTGAAAGAGTTGACAGAGCTGGGGAGGAAAGCCATCAACGGGTCGATGACCACCAGTTGTGCCCCGTGCTCCAGTACCAGGAGCTTGAGCACGTCGAGATCCTGCATCGTCCACAGACGACGGCGAAGGCAACCATTGTCGTCGACATAGTCGACGTCCGTGAGCAGATGAACCCGTTTCACGTCGGCACCTGCTGCGTCAAGGCGCGGCCTGATCGTGTCTCCGGGCCCGTCCTCCGCCGAGACGAGGATTACACCACCTGGGCCTTCGACGTCCGTTCGGTTGCCGTCGGGCATTGGTGCGCCGTTGCTCACCCGCGCTGCAATGTCGATGGTGACGCTCGACTTGCCCACGTCCGGGTCGCCGTCGAGGATCGTCACCTTCCCGAGCGGAATGCGCGGGTACCAGAGCCAACGGACACGCTCCGGCACGACGTCGGCCATGCAGATCGAGACCGGGCGCCGTGTCGAGTCCGCGAATGGGTCTTGCGGCTTCGTGTCCCCATCAACCGCGGCAGGTGTCTCGCCAGCGGGCGACCAGGTTCCAGCCTCGGAAACGAGGCGTAGGAGGGCATCGACCGTTCCGCCATTGATGAACCAGTCGCTGACATCCTCCTTATAGGCAAGGCCCGGAAGCTCCACAACGCGGACTTCACGGGAGGATCTGTGGAGGATGGACGCCACCTGCTCAGCGTGGCTACGGCCCTTCTCGTCATTGTCGGGAAGAATCGCTACACGGGCTCCCGAGAAGAAGCCAGCGTGGCTGGGGGGAAACTTCTCTGCACCGCCCGAGTTGCAGGTGGCGACTAAGCCTCTGCCGACCAGGCAGTCGACGTCCTTCTCGCCCTCGACCACGAAGATCAAGTCGTCTCCTGCGACTCCTGCGAGGAGCTGTGGCAATCGGTATGGAAGGCGCTCCACACCCTTCAGGTTCCAGATCCAGCCACCACTGCCGTTCGGTCGCCGCTGCTTGAAACTCTTGGGTGAGTACCGAACGACCTGGTATCGAGGTGCGCCATTCGCGTCGACGTAGTCGTAAACCCGGTCGATGATGCCTTTCCGGTTCGGTTGAGGCGATTCGGGAAACAGATCACCCATCGACAGGCCGAGCCTGGCGACGACGGTTTCGACAAGGCAACCGGCGTGACACTTCACGAGAACGCGCCCGTCGGCCCCCTTGCGGAAGCTCAGCGACGGGTTCTTGTCCTCGTGGGCAGGGCACTTGGCCGACCAGCCCGACCCGCTGGGGCGCGGGTCACAACCCGAACGATCAAGTGCAGCGATGACCTTATCGACGGGATCGTGTAGCAGTGGAGCCCGAGGCGTGCACGGCGCAGGCGGGTCCTCAGGCGTCACGTGGCCGACCTCGGCCTCGCGATTGTCGCCCAGGCTGAGGACATTCGTCTCGACTAGGTCGACCGTCATCTCGGCTCGTCAATGGTGGTCGCCCCGAGCGGGGTGACCCAAAGGCTCGCCCGAGAGGTGCCGTGGCCTGCTCGACCAACCGTCAGTCGTGCGCGCCAGTCCGGCGAGACTTCAGGTATATCGTCTGTGGGCGAACTTGCCCGTCTTAACTCCATGTGAAAACTACAGCACAAAAAGTATGTACGGTGGTAGAACGTCCTGACCTGGATGTTTGTGGTCACAAACCAGGATGTCATAGCATGAACTAGGCGATGGCTTGCGTGCTACAATACGCGTCAGTCAGAGCCTTACGCTAGGAGGGATTACATACTGATCTGCGGTGTCGGCGTCGCTCCTGCCGTCGATCCGTTGCCAAACCCTCGCCGAGTGGGTCCTGAATGACCGTCATTTGCGAGGCAAAGGAGGCGTTTAGCACATCACCTGACAGCACGTGGCAGGTCCGATCCAGGTTCCCGGATTCTTCGAGCGTCCGTTGGCGCGCCAGGCGCTTTGCCCTTCGGCCAGCACGCGAGGGCGCAGTTCGTCCAATTCGTTAAAAAGTCCATCGGGTCGTAGCCCAGCAGCGCCGGGCGACGGAGCAGACACTCCAGACCCTTCGGCGTGCAGGTGATCGTGCCGTGGCGCCCGCCACGGCGGATGATCGTGCCGAGCTTCTCCCATGGCTCCCGGTTGACAGCCCAAACCTCCAGGCTCTCGGAGCCCTGCGGAATCGGTTCCAGAGGCCGCGCAGTAACGGGCGGAGTGGGCGTTGTGTCGGTCATGTCACCACCGTCCCGTCCTCATCCGAACTGTGGCTCGACGTCGGCGACATCGTAACCGAGCCTTCTGAGCAGCAGGCCCATTGCCAGACGGCCGACCGGGTTGCCGGTGTGAATCATGATCGTGGCCGGGTACGGGTGCCCGTCAAACGCCCGCTCGGCGAGCCACAGCGCTACCGGCATGGCCGTGTCGTACAGGTCCGCCTGTCCGTAGACGCCGCCGAGGTCGAAGTCCAGCCAGATCTCAACGAACGTGTCCGAGGCGTGCTGCAGCTCTACCAGCGCTGTCTCAGATGTGCGGCAGGTCGTCACGAGATCATCCGGCCGAGGCGGGAACGTCCGCGTATCGTCCACAAACAGGATGTGCTTACTCACGGAACCTCGCGCTCAAACGACCCTCACGCTCACGGTGGAACGGCCGGATTCTCATGGCGCAGCGCTCACACACCCAGCCGCCAATCTGGCAGTTCTGATACAGGCAGGGACGGCGTAGCCGTGCAGGGCTCGCCCTGAGCAGCCAACGTAGCCACGCCTCTCGGCGGGTACAGCCAGTCCTCGTCGATGTCGTAGATCATCCCGCGGCCGTCGCCGAGGTCGACAAGGTACTGGTCCCACCTCTTGCCAGTGACGACGGCAGCTATGACAACAGCTATGACAGCAGCTCCACCGTGTCCGGGTCGACATCAGATCCAGCGATCGTGTGCTTGATGTAGTCGATACCTGCGATGGGAACCGAAACGTGCCGAATCACATATTCGCCCTCCACCCACTCGCTCAAGCCCTCGTAGGTGGGCAGGCGCGGGTCGGGGTACTCCTCCAGGTTGTTGAGCTGGACATTGTCCCAGTCGTAGAGGCGTCCTCTCGCTCTCAAGGGGTCTCCTTGCCATTAACCATCGGATCTGACGGTCGTTGCGAGATTGATTACATCCAGGCATCCTGGCAGCGTGTTTGACAGTTACTGTCTGCTGTCCTGATCGCCATAACATCACTTTCCCCTATATTCTAGCGGGTTTCCGCAACATTCCGGGCCAGCGGGGATGTCGGGTGCTCAATGCAGTGCACGAGCACCCCTCCCTCCCTGTGACCCATCCGCCCGAGGAGCCGTTGAGGCGCTCCGCGGAGCGAACAAGGGGCGACATGAGGATTCGTGGCGGTGCGAAGCGTGAGTCGACCACAGCCCCGGCATTAAGTCGGTTGAGGCTAAGTGCTGGCTGTCGGTTTGCCGATACTACGTGGTACGCCCGTTGTCGGCCAGCAATCTCGGAGGTGCGGATGAGTTCACGACGAACTGACGTGAGCGACCGTCTTCCACGCGATGGCGATGACTCCAGTCACGAGGCCGGTGTTCGCGTACCTTCCGGTGAGTTGTCCGGCCAAGCACCTGAGACGGTTCCCCCGCCTAAGTTGATGGCACTCCGCTACGCCGGTGCCTGTTCGGTATGTCGAGTCGTCCTTCCTGCGAAGACGAAGGCTTACTGGCACAGGGACACTCGCACAGTGACCTGCGTTTCCTGCCAGACGGGAACGACCAAAGCGTCGACGTTGCCATCGGACCCCGTGCCTTGGGTCGAACTAGATCGCGGTACCGCGGGAAGATCGGCCCAAGCCGAGTTCGAGCGCCGCCACCGCAAACGCGAGGAACGCATCGACGCGAGGTTCGGGCGCCTGGCCGGTGTCGTCAAGTTTCTCTCCGATGACCCGCAATCGACCAAGGCGTGGGCGAGCGGCGCGGCAGGCGAAATGCGCGTTGCGAAGGAACTGGTAGACTCGAGCTTCCCCCACGCGGCGGACACTGGTCAAGCTACGAGTGAGTGCTGTGGGAGGTGCTCTTCGTACTCGATCGGCGGACAAAAGTCGAGCGAGCTGTGAAGCCGGGTCGTGTTGTACCAGTTGAGCCAAGCGAATATCTCAGCTCGTGCTTCGGCCCGGGTTGCAAAATGCTCGCCGTCGACGACCTCGCGTTTGAAGCTCGAGAAGAAAGACTCGGCCATTGCGTTGTCATAACTGTCACCGCCAGTTCCCATCGACTGGGTGATGCGAAACGACCGGCAGGCCTTCGTGAAGGCGTCGGCGGTGTATTGGGTGCCGTGGTCTGTGTGGAACACGACACCCCTGACGAGCCTCCGCCGCCCGCCTCGTGTGGCGACGGCCGCCTCGATAGCGGCAAGGCAGAGCCTCGGTTCGCAGGTGGTCGGTGATCGACCAGCCGAGAAGACGACGCGAGCAGGCATCGATGACCGTTGCGAGATACAGCCAGCCCTCATCGGTCCAGATGTAGGTGGCGTCGCCGATCCACAGCTCGTCGAGCTTCACCCGCTCGAAGTCTCGCCCGACCAGGTCGAGAGCCGGGACCTTGGAGGGGTCACGGCGGGTCGTGCGCATCTTGCGCCGACTCGAACGACCGCGAAGGCCCTGACGGGCCATCTCGGCCTCGACGGCTTTGTGGTTGACCAAGATGCCCTCTCGGGCGAGCTGGGCGGTCACACGTGGCGATCCATAGCGACGTCGGGAACTCTTGTGCACCCGGGCGACGTGACGGGCGACCTCGGCTCTCGCGAGCTCGCCCGGGCTCGGCGGGCTGGCTTTCCACGCGGCGTACGCGTAGAAGCCCGATGTCGAGACTCTGCAGACCCGACAAAGGGTCCTGACCGGGAAGTCGGCCTTCTGGGCAGCGACGAACGCGAAGACCCTCACGCGCGCGACTCCTTCACCCAGAAGGCCGTAGCTCGTTTCAGGATCTCGCGCTCCACCTCCAGTTCTGTCACCCGACGGCGAAGCGCCCGGTTCTCGGCAGATTCGGCGGACTCGGTCGCAAAGCGTTCCGGGTCGCGCGTCTTGCGATCGGCCTCGTCCTGCTTCAGCCAGTAGCCGAGGCTCGATGCTCCAATCCCGAGCTCACGCGCGATCGCGGCAATCGATCGGCCAGACGATCGCACGAGCGCGACCGTGTCAGCCTTGAACTCCGGCGAGTGCTGCCGGCGCTGCTGTCCCATCGGGACTCCCTTCGCCAGGCCAAGCCTGGCATGTCGGGTGTCCACTTTCTGGGGGGAAGCTCAGACAGGCTCGGAACCAGCGCCGTCCTCCTCAGCGACCGCAGGGTGCCAAGGACGAAAGGGAACATCGACCACATCGCCATCGCGGCATCGGGCGTGTGGGTGATCGACGCCAAGCACTACACGGGCAGGGTGGAACACCGCGACAGCGGTGGGTGGTTCAGGACTGACTGGCGACTGTACGTCAACGGACGCGACAAGACAAAGCTGGTTGACGCACTTGACTGGCAGGTCGCCGCCGTTGAGAAGGTGCTCTCCGACGAAGAGGTTCCCATTCACGCAGTTCTTTGCTTCGTGGGGGCTAACTGGGGTTTGTTCTCAAAGCCGTTCCAGCAGGCCGGTGTCTGGGTGACATGGGTGGCCAAGCTCGCGGAGATGATCCTCGAACCGGGTCCGCTCGGCGAAGATGCTGTTCAAGCCATAGCTGCAAAGCTTGTCCGCGGCCTACCAGCGAAGTGAACAGACAGGTCTCTGACGCGCCTTGCTTTGACGTGTCCCCAGCCTGGTAGAGGGCGACATTCCCGCCCACGTTCTCCATGACGAAGGCCAAGTTTGGGACTCGCTTCGCAACAAGTCTCAGGTCGGCCAGCTCAACGAAGTGCTGTGCAAGGTCATCGCCCACAACCTGTGCGTGTTGATCGCGTGCCTTCATGAAGATCGGGTTGCGCACGCCGAGCCTTGTGACGCAGCCCGCAGTGATGCCGGATGATCCACAGGAGTCACTCATCAGCGCGCACCAAAGGCTTCTGGTCAGGTTTGGTACCCAAAGTCTTAAGAGATCTCACAGATGCACACAATTCGCACGAACCTGGGAGATCAGAGTAATTGTGAACTATCCCGTCCAAAAGATTGGACGTCTTCTCAACGAGAGTTTGGGCGTCGTGAATACGTGCCTTAATGACGCGTGCCTCCGGCGACTGCCAAACGACGTTTATCCAGTCTCGAATAGCCTGGATAGATATAGGACCGTCTTTGATGACGTCGAGACTTTTCACGACTTCGGAATTCCAGGTAACTGCTCGCTCGTTGGAATTAAGCTCCAGAGCGGGGAGTTCCTCAAAGGCCATGGTTCCTTCAGTTAGTACGCGCAGCGTGTTACTCGCGATAGCATCTGGATACCAGCCGTCGGACTGGGAAAATGTCTCTGTTACACTTTTGATAACGGCGACCTTCAGGGTTTCATGCTGTCGCGCTGCAACCAACCAATAGTCCTCAAGGCGATCGCAGAGTGTGACGATTTCAGGAAAGTGTGAACGGAACATCCGTTTGAAAATGGGGCGTTCTGTCTTTCCGGGTATTGCATAAGAAGGAGCTTTCCAGTTCCAGAGTCTCTGCTCAAGAGACTCAGCGATCTCACGCAGTTCATCCGCGTGTTCCGCTGGCATCGGACGACGAACAATACTGCGCCACTCCACGAACCCAGCAATCACGACGCCACCAAGACCGATTGCCAACCAAGCCCACGCAGTAATGCCGATCGCGTGGTGTTGGACAGCACTGACAACTGCCAAAACAAGCCCAGCGACGCCCGGAAGCCCCGCAAAGCTTCGCCATCTAGCGAGGCGACGGATGTAGGTTCCCGTGTCGCGCAGTAGTTGTCCCACAGCCACTTCCTACTCTTGGGGGTTGACGACCCCAGCGTAGGAGCACCTACGAACGGCGGCGTTGCAAGGGGGAAGGCGTGAAGGGCTAAAGCCTCAGAAAGACCGACGGTCACCGGCGAGGGTGACGCTGGTCCGACCAAGACGCGGCGATATCCTGACTCGTCGTTCCAGGGTCCGGGTGCCCAGCAGCGTCCTGGACCTCCCGCAAGCTAGCTGAGCGTCACGAAACCGACGGTTTCCTCTCCCCCTACAGCCCGACAGCGTTCGCGGCGTTCTCACGAAACAGGGAGCCTTCTCGGATGTAGCGGCGAAGCATCACCGTGCCCTTGTGAGGCCCTGGTGGGAACCTCCGTCCCACCGGGACACACCTATAGGGGACGGAGGTTGTTCCGAACGAAGATCTTGGCTGGGTGGCATGCCGCCTCAGGTGGTTGTAGGCGCGCCAGGAGCCTCGCCCTTCGGCCACAGGTCGATCTTGTCTAGATCGGCAGCGGCTTCGGCCGACATCGTGGCTGGGGCTATCTCAGCCGAGGTCAGGAACCGCTCTCGACGCTGACATCAGGACCGGGAACAAGCACGGTCTCGTGCGCGTCATCCCAACGGACCCTGAACCGCGGGTGCGCTTCGTCGCCGAGGATCTCGACGATTTTCCCACGGCGTTCCGGCTGGCCGACCTTCTCTGACGGTGCCCTAATCGTGTCGCCAGGCTTCGCTGCCATCTTGCTCTACCTCCTGTGAAGAACTTGCGCCCTTCTTGGCGGATCGCCCGCAAGCTTTCCGCGGGTAGCAGAGCCAACACTACCGGCAGGGCGTCAGGGCGCTCAGGGCGGTGACGTCGGCAGGCCCACACGGGTTCACCGACATTGACGGACGGCAGCCAACCACCTGGCTGATCGAGACGAAGTCCGGCTTGGCGGCTCGTTCGGGCCTTGATGCAAGGCTGATGCGAAGACGGGGACTTCGCGTCTTTGAGGAGTCAGAAATAGCGTCCGGCGTCGTCTTGGAACGGATGCGCCTTCACAAAGTCGCGGATGCGAAGCAAGAGTGGCTCGGCGAGCCAGCGGGGCAGGCTGTCGGGCAACCTCGGCAAGCCAAAGGAGTACCTTGCATCCGCGACCACGTCGTCGAGTGCGGACCTGGCGTCAGTGACCACGCGGTCGTAAAGCCAGTCCCAATCGAGACAACCGGGCGGACCGGAACGCTCCATCAAGAAGGCGTCGAGTTCTTCGGCGGCACCCAGCTTGACGATGGCGGTCCATACCGCCTCGGCGATGACGTCGTCGTCATCGCTCCGGGGCTGAGATTGAAGCTCACTGCTGAAAACCACATCCGTCACCATCGCAAGCGCCACTTGATCGCCAATGAGATCGGGCACGCCTACTGCGCGCCTAACAAGCTGGCGCCACTGGGCTTCCGTCGCCATCTCGTCTCCCTTCGATTGCTCGCAGCCTACGACGGCCTACGGGCGAAACGGCCAAAGTTAGACGCTATTGCTCAGACGCCTGCTTGAGACATCGCTTGCACCGCTCGAACCCGGCCAGCTCGTCCCAAGGGGTAACGATCGCTCGGCGTTCCCCCTAGTAACCCTGCGTCGGGACATTCGCCAAGGTGGAAAACCATTCGGTACAGCGTGTCTTCCCTGAACGGTATTAACTCAAGAACTGTGTATTGCTCTGCCATGCTCGCACCCTACGCCCTGCGTCCGGGCTTGGCTGCCGTTCCGCCTTGCTGTCCATCGTCCCCCGTTACCCTTCGCCTGAGTGGCTACAGCCGTGGCTACAGTCGGGCCAGACCGTTCGACTGCTCAGCCGCGGAGCCTAGGTTCCCGACCCATCTTCCTAGCGAGATCCGCGGTGTCTTGACGGATCGACTCCCGGACTAGCGCCTGCAGTTGCCGTGCGTGCCTAGGGCATAGTGCCCACGTGAAAGCAGGTTGCCATGTGCCGGGCGGTTCAAGTTTGAATCCGATCCCAGAGACGAACTCGCACTGATAGGTAGCGCCACTCGGCTGGCGCACCATCGTGGGGCACTGTTGCTCTTCCACGCTCGCGACGGTACACCCGCGCCCGGCGGCGCCCCGGCTTGGCTGCCCGTTCCGCCTTGCCGTCCATCGTCCCCGTTACACTGCGCCTGAGTGGCTACAGTCGTGGAAATAGCGGCCAGCCTTGTCCTGGAACGGATGCGCCTTTACGAAGTTGCGCAGCGGAGTCAACAACGGCGTGGCCATTCCGGGTGGCATTGGGATTTCTTTACCTAGGGCGACGTTGGCGCGTTCAATCACGTGTTTGCGCAGCGCCATCTCTTCGACACCCGGTCGCTCCATAAGGAACTCATCGAGGCGACCTTCGACACCCAGCTTGACGACGGCTTCCCAGAGGGCTTGACCGATATCCTCCTGAGACCGCCCGTCTGGTCTGTGTGGTCGAAACTCCAAGGGCACCGTAGACCGCGGCTCTTGGTTGCTTTCGGTGTAGACCGCATCGGTCACGATCGCGAGTGCAAGCTCGTCGCCAATGATGTCTGGTATGCCAAGAGACCGCCTCACAAGCTGACGCCACACTTTTTCCGTCGCCATCTTTGCCTCCCTACTTCAGCCGGAACATCCTCAGGAACCGCCCAGTCGCACCCATGGACTTGCTGTACGTCTTCCGCCGCACCACGCGCCTGGCGTAAGCGCCCGGGCCTCGTGAAGCGGCACGGGCGTTGTTGCTGAGGCGTGCGGCTTGGTAGAGGGTGGTGGTGAGGCTTCGCTTACGTGGCATCGGTGTCTTCCACTTGCTCGATCCCTTGCCAGTAGCGCACGCATTCTCCGATCTCACGGAAGAATCGCTTCTCGGCGTGCTTCAGTTCCTCGCCGTGCTTCAGTTCCTCGGTTGTGCCAGGACCAATGGGGCCGGTTGTGCCCATGGCGTCCCATGCATCGATCGCCTTGCGCAACCAGTCGATCGCGATCCACCGCTCATCCATGCCCGCAGTGAGCAGGTCCTTACGTCGCTGCGCCCAGCGCTCGTGCCGCTCCTGCCACCAGGCCTCGAACTGCCCCTCGTCGCTCACTTCAGCCTCCCTGTCTCGTTGCGCCCACTTCTCGACGTTCGACTGTCTCCACAGTAGGCATCGCCCCTTTTCAAGGCGAGCGGTCCCGTTTCCTTCGGATGGCGGGGCTGTTGCCGCGTCTGAGGTGAACTGCCCCACGCCCGGTGCGGAGGGATACTGAAGCGGGTGCACGCCCTTTAGCTTCCCCTCGCAAAGCACCAGGGGTCGTGCACCCATCCCAGGTGAAAGCGGTCATAGGATCACCTTTCGACGGTGCCCGGGTCCCAGCACGGCGGTCGGGTGCGTACACCGCTGCTACCCATCACGGTCACGGCCAGAACCCCTTGGTCCTAACCACCCGTCGAGGCGATGTCAGCCTCGCCGCGATTCCACCAATCCCGGATGACCGCCTCAGTCCGGGCCGCTACCTCGGGGCTTGGTTCAGCGGCGTTGGCCTTTACAACCAGGTCTCGAACACCGTCCAGAATACGTAAGACCTCCGCTTGACCGGTGTCCGTTGGCACCCTGACAATGATCTGCGTCCGTCCGGGAACATCCTGAACCTGGGCAGGCGGGCCTTGCTTCTGGACGAACTTCATGAACCAGGTACGCCACTGTTTGCTGACTTCACCCACGAGCGGAATCGTGACAACCAAGTTGCCTTCGCTCTGGACAACTTCGATGTCGGCACCGGTATCAATCTCAGCCATGGTTCTTATCCTGCCCGTCTCGTCCTGAGGCCGGGGCCTCGTTCTCCTTCTACAGTACGGCTTTGGACCGGATGCTTTGGCGTTCCACTGCGTTCCGCGGCTACCGGTGCCACAATCGCGGACGTGATCATCGAGTTCATGGACAACGACAAGGACTACGTTGCCTGGCTGGCTGCTCATCCAGGTGGGTTTGTCTTGAACTGCGAGCGGCCACCACGACCTTCGTACCTGACCCTGCATCGCGCGACGTGCTGGACCATCAGCAGGGCGTCGGGTACCAACTGGACCGTGAACTACCAGAAGGTCTGCGCCGACACGTTCGAGGAAATCGACGCCTGGGCAAGCAAGATCGGAACGCCGTGGCCTCGCGGATTCTGCGCGCACAGGTGACCAGACTCCGGTCGTGGAAAGTGACCAGCTTGCAGCCCAGGGGATTCTTCGGCAATGTGCGGGTTAACAGACCCAGGGTTCAGAGGACAGCTTAAAAGCCCCCAGGCCCGTCCGGTCCACCCGGTCCTCCGAAAGGTCCGCCGCCGCCCCCAAACGGTCCTCGTTTGTTCCCGCCGCCCATCGAGCGCCGCCGCCAGACTTGGAATCCGATCAGTACCAGCACGATCAGGATCACCAGGTCCGCGGAGTTGGTGTGGCGAGTCGCGGCCACAACTAAGGACCACATGAGCCGAAGTGTAATCTTCCGAAGCGGCCTACTTCGATCGGTTCTTCGAGTTGGGCCAATGCCTCATCCAGCCCTCTCTCCTTGCTTCCAGCGGTGCGCCCCGAGCACTTCCCTGGGGTGCGGCGGTGGTCGTGGATGGGACGACTCCGCAAGAACCGGTGGAACGGTGGGGACGGGCTGCGTAGCCTTCTCCACGTACACCCCGCAGCAAGGAGGACCGATGGATACCGAGACCCCCACGCCATCCGAAGTGGCCCGCACCATCTTTGAGGCCCTGAGCAAGAGGGACCTCGACACCGCCATGAAGTTCAACACCGACTACGCCGTGGACGACTTCGTGGCTATCGGAGAGTTCCGAGGGAGGCTAGCAATCCGACGCTTGTTCGACGAGCTACTGGCCGCGTTCCCCGACTTCGATATCGCGGTGGACCGTATCGTCGGCGATGACTCCGCCGCCGTGGTGCAGTGGCATGCAGCCGGGACCTTCTCCGGTGGAAAGTTCCAGGGCATAGAACCCACCGGCAAGCACGTTCAAATCCGAGGGGTTGACGTGATGGAGTTCGCCGAGGGCCGGTACGTGCACAACACGATCTACTACGACGGAGCCTCCTTCGCCCGGCAGATCGGCATGCTGCCACGCGCCGGGTCGGCAACCGAGAAGGCGACGCTAGCTGCGTTCAACGCCTCGACCCGCTTGCGCCAGCGGCGTAATCGCCGGAGAGCTACTCGATAAGCCCGCCCCATCCGACAACGTCCGACTCGGCCGTGGCGTCTCGAAAGCTGCGAGTAATCGAGGTGTAGAAGCCGCCGTTGGTATCCGGGCCTGCCCGCACGACCCAACGAACACCATCTGGTTCAACGAAGTGTTTTGCAAGGTGATCGCCCACAACCTGTGCGTGCTGATCGCGTGCATGCACGAGATTGGGTTGGACTTGCCGGAGTTCGCCGCAGCACCCGCGCTTACTACTGGGCCTAGCAGGACCGTCATGGAGCACCGACACTTGCAACGTCGTAGCCTGAGTCGCAATGACCGGCTCCGAGCCGAGTTGGCAGCTCAAGATCAGGCGGGCTGAAAGGCACCTCTCTGACCTGAGTGACTTGATCGACATTCCCCAGGGCCGCCGCCGTTACCCGACAAGAGAAATCCTCGATCCTGATGGCGAGTACGACTACGCCATTGACTTGGCTCAGGAGATCAGCGAGAACGTGCCGATCGTGGCCGGTGACTTGCTGTTCAACGTTCGATCCGCCCTGGACCACATCATCTGCGCGCTCATCCCGGGCGAGGACAAAGGACGTGCTCAGTTCCCCATTTTCACCGATGACCCCCTGGAAGTCGACGGCGCGACAGGGAAGTACCGAGACCCGAACGCAGCGAACTCCTGGGTTCGTTGTGTCCGCGGCGTTCCAGGCGACGCTGTAGCAGAGATCACGCGGTCGCAGCCCTACTACCAGGCTCGGCTAAGGGGAGTAGACGCAACGCACCACACCTTGGCGGTGCTCAACTCCCTTCAGAACGCCGACAAGGAGGTTGTCCCGTCCGGCGTGGAAGTTTCAAGTGACGGTCCCCCGCCTGACGCCTGCCATCTGGTAGGTGTCGGGTGTCCGTCAAAAACATCCGATCAAGAAGGGGACCGTCGTGAAGAAGAACTACCAGACATCGAAGGGCCGCGCTGGGACCGGGCGGGCGTGACGCCGAGGAAGTCGAGGCCAGCTCCGGCGAAGGGAGCGAGCGAGACTGCTTTCGAATTGCCTGATGCTGTCAACATCACGGTTGGCGAACTCGCCGGTGAGCTCGAGGAAGGATTGCTCGCTCTTGCGGTCGGCGCCGGGCTCCAGGTGCTCGGGGCCCTTATGGAAACAGAGGTCACCGAGATCGCCGGAGCGAAGGGGAGGTGGAACCCGGACCGGGTCGCCGTCCGCCACGGCGGCGACTCGGGCGAGGTGACCCTGGGCGGGCGCCGTGTCCCGATCAGCCGTCCCCGGGTGCGGACCGCCGATCGCTCGGAGGAGATCCCGCTCAAGAGCTACGAGCTGTTCAGCTCGACCGAGGTGCTCGGGCGCCTCGCGATGGAGAAGATGCTCGCCAAGCTCTCGACGAGGCGTTACCGTTCAGGTCTCGAGCCGGTCGGAAAGGCCGTCGAGAAGGTGGCCCGTTCGACTTCCAGGTCTGCTGTGTCACGGCGCTTTGTCGCTGCCACCACCCAGGCGCTCGAAGAGCTCTTAGCGACGGACCTGTCCGAGCTCGACCTCGTCTGTCTCATGGTCGACGGGGTCCACTTCGCCGGCCACACCTGTGTCGTCGCGCTCGGCATCGACTCGCTCGGGGTGAAGCACCCGCTCGCCCTCGAGGAAGGCGACACCGAGAACGCCACGGTGGTGAAGGGCCTCCTCGTCTCTCTCCGCGACCGCGGCCTCGACATGACGAGGCCGATCCTGTGCGTCCTCGACGGCGCCAAGGCGCTCAGCTCTGCGGTGAATGCCGTCTTCGACCACCCGGTGATCCAAAGGTGCCGTCAGCACAAATTGAGGAATGTGAAGGACAAACTGCCCGACGCGGTCGCCTCGGTGGTCGAGCGGGAGATCCGCGCCGCCTACCGCAACCCAGACCCGCTGGCAGCACAAGCCGCTCTCGAGCAGCTCGCGAAGAAACTCGACCGCACCCATCCCGGCGCGGCAGCCTCGCTCCGCGAGGAACTGGCTGAGACCCTCACCATCAGCCGACTGAACGTCCCGCCGACCCTCGCCCGCACGTTGCACTCGACGAACCCGATCGAGTCGATGATCGAGATCTGCCGGGACCACTCGAGAAACGTGAAGCGCTGGCAGGACGGCAAGATGGCGCTCCGCTGGTGCGCGGCAGGCATGGCCGAGGCGCGAAAGCAGTTTCGCCGCGTGAACGGGCACCTGCACATGAAGGCGCTCCGCCAAGCGCTCGACGAGTACGTCGCCGCGAGTGTTACACCGCCTCGCTATGGTTCGCAGAAGGAGGTGGCCGCGTAGCTCAACAGCTCGGGGACCGTCACCAAAGTTCCACGGTCAATGGGACATCCTCCCGACAAGCACCGCAAGTTGATCTTCTCTCGGCCAGCGCTAAAACAGGTGGCGGTACTCATGGATGGCGTCGAGGTCGACTGGGCGGCGCCAGCGGTGTACGACGGCACGGTGGTCGTGCACTCCCCGACGCAAGTGGACGTGGAGGTCAAGGGAACCGCTGTCGTACCGTTCGGCATCGGAGGTCAGTGGGGATACGAATATCCCCTGATGTTCGAGATGATCCTGGACTTCGTCCGCGGCCAGGTTCTGCCGACCCTGGAAGCGCTCATTCCTTAGCGGCGACCGCCCAGTGGCTGCAACGAGTGACCGTTGCAGAGCCGCGATGAGATCAGGTTGCCTACGCGAGCACGACGGCCCGAACGGTCGACGGGTGCCACTGCGATCCGCCGTGAGCCGTCGAAACCCGGTTGACGTTCAGTCCCTCGGCTATGGCGGTCCAGGTGCGGCCCGCGCCACGCTCCTTGACGATGCGTTGCAGACCTTGTCGGGCATCGTGCGGCCTACCGAGCACCACGCCCTGGTCAGTATCAGTGCCACGCTGCAAGCTTCGGGTCAGAGAATCTCGGCGTCGGCGAAAACTCGGCGGAAATCACAGCCGCTTCAGGCAGCCAGTCTGCCAGCCGCTGTTGATGCTCGGGGCTGTCGAATAAAGCGTTCATCGCCTCGTCGCACCGGATAGTGACAGCAACGCGCTTTCCGCGAGGGAACGCTGCGACCAACGCCTTAAGGAGTTCCTCGTCATTCAAGCTGTGCCCGAGAACAAAGACTCGCTGTGCCCGCGCAAGAGCCTCTCGGAAGCTCTCTGAGCTTCCCCGGACTTCGGCGCGACTTTCGTCCGGGGGACCCCCCGCAAGCCTCTCGACCTGGGCAAGCTGTCGGGATAAGTACAACTTTCGATCTAGAATGTCGGGGCAACATCCACCGCATCTGACTGACAGTGCTGTAAGATGTGGTTGTGTACGTGAAGAGGACGGTTCGTCGCCGTGGCGACAAGTCCTACGAGTACCTTTCGCTCGTCGAGGCCGTCCG
>CAWILM010000013.1:0-126889 GCA_963836935.1 uncultured Acidimicrobiaceae bacterium | reverse complement strand
TGTCCTGTTTTTCGACGGTTGGTCCTTGCTGGTCCAGACCGAGCCCGAGATCGGCCACGCATCCATTGACCTCAGGGCCGACAAAACCCATGGCGATCAGGATGAGATCGGCCTCGAGCTCGAAGGCCGTTCCCGGCACCGGCCCGAACGCAGGGCGCCCGTCGACGGTGGTGAACTCGACGGTCTCGGCGCGCAGCGCGCGCACCGCCCCGGTCCCGTCGTCCAGGAAGCTCGGTCGTCCCGACCGAGAAGAGCCGTTCACCTCCCTCCTCATGGGCCGCGCTCGCGCGGAGGATCACCGGCCAGGTGGGCCAAGGGTTGTCTTCTCCTCGGACCGGTCCGGGCATCGGGAGGATCTCGAGCTGCGTGACCGAGACCGCGCCCTGGCGGTGGACCGTCCCGAGGCAGTCCGCCCCGGTGTCGCCACCCCCGATGATCGCGACGCGCTTGGCGTGCGCAGTGATCCTCGGCTCATCCAGGGCACCCTCGCAGACCAGGTTGGCCGACTTCAGGTAGTCCATGGCGAAGTGAACGCCCCGCAGCTCGCGCCCGGGCACGCTGAGGTCGCGCGGGTCGGGTCGCACCTGCAGCCAGGACCACGGCGTCGAAGTCGCGCACCAGGGCGGACGCCGGGATCACCGAGGCGTCCGGGGCGCCGGCCCCCGGGACCTCCGCGGAGCGCGATGGCCCGTGCCCCCCGACGAAGACACGCGTGCGGAACCTTGTGCCCTCCTGTTCCATCTGGGCGAGGCGCCGGTCCAGCACCGCTTTTTCCAGCTTGAACTCCGGGATCCCGTAGCGCAGCAGGCCCCCGATGCGCTCGGCCCGTTCGAAGACGACGACCGTGTGCCCGCAGCGTGTCAGCTGTTGGGCGGCCGCAAGCCCGGCGGGGCCCGAACCGACGATGGCCACCTTCTTGCCGGTCGTCCTCGGCGCCCGGTGCGGGGCGAGCACTCCGGAGCTGGCCGCCCACTCGGCGGTCTCAAGCTCGACCTGCTTGATCAGTACCGGCTCCGACACGAGCCCCAGCACGCAGGACCCCTCACACGGCGCCGGGCACAGCCTGCCCGTGAACTCGGGGAAGTTGTTCGTGGCATGGAGGCGGTCGCTCGCCTCGGCGAAGCGCCCACGCTCCACCAGGTCGTTCCATTCCGGGATGAGGTTGCCCAGCGGGCAGCCCTCGTGACAAAAGGCGATGCCGCAACTCATGCACCGGGCGGCCTGCTCGGTGAGCTCCTCGCGCCCGAAGGGGAGGTACACCTCCCGCCAGTCCCGGACGCGGGCCTCGACCGGCCGGCGCTTGGGACCGGTGCGCTCGTAACGGAGGAACCCCCGGGGATCAGCCATGAGCGGCCGCCATGACCTCGTCGTCCACGGAACCGCCCGCCTCGTTGGCCCGCCTCGTGGCCTCGAGCACCCGCCGGTAGTCCCGGGGCATGACCTTGACGATCTCACGCACGGTCTGTTCCCACCGCTCCAGCAGGCGCGCCGCGAGTTCCGAGCCCGTCGCGGCCAGGTGCGCCCGGCACAGCTCCTGGACCGTGCGCTGGTCCTCCTCGTCGAGCTGTTCCAGCTCCACCATCTCGGCGTTGAGGCGCCTCGGCAGCATCATGCCGGGGTCGTGCACGAACGCGACGCCCCCCGACATCCCCGCCGCGAAGTTGCGGCCCGTCGGGCCGAGCACAACCACGGTGCCGCCGGTCATGTACTCACAGGCGTGGTCGCCCACACCTTCGACCACCGCCGCGGCACCGGAGTTGCGCACGCAGAATCGCTCGCCGACCTGCCCGCGGATGAACGCCCTGCCCGAGGTCGCCCCGTAGAGCACGACATTGCCGGCGATGATCTGCGCCTCGGCCGCAAAGGGTGAGGTCTCGGGTGGGCGCACGGCGATGATCCCGCCCGAAAGCCCCTTACCCAGGTAGTCGTTCGCGTCTCCGATGAGCTTCATCGTGATGCCAGCGGGCACGAAGGCGGCGAAGCTCTGACCAGCCGAGCCCCGGAAGGTGAGCGAGATCGTGCCCTCGGGCAGCCCCGCCCCGCCGTGGCGCCTTGTCACCTCCGAGCCGAGCATGGTCCCGACCGCGCGATGGACGTTGCGGACGGGGAGCTCGAGCTCGACCGGGCGCCCATCTGCGATCGCCGCCTCGCAGGCCCTTATGAGCTGGCGGTCGAGCGCCTCCTCGAGACCGTGGTCCTGGTCGCACGTCCGGCGCAACGCGGTCGGCAGAGACGCTTCCACCGGCTCGAGGAGCGGGCGCAGATCGAGCCTGCCCGCCTTCCAGTAATGGTCGATGGCGCGGGCGGTATCGAGGCTCTCGACGTGCCCGACGGCGTCGGCGATCGTGCGGAACCCGAGGGCGGCAAGAAGCTCGCGACACTCCTCGGCGATGTAGAGGAAGAAGGTCTCGATGAACTCCGGTCGACCCGTGAACTGCTTGCGCAGCTCCGGGTTCTGGGTCGCGATGCCGACCGGGCACGTGTCGAGGTGGCAGACGCGCATCATCACGCATCCCGATACGACAAGCGGGGCGGTCGCGAAGCCGAACTCCTCGGCCCCGAGCAGCACGCGGCGACGATCACGTCCCGCCCCGTCTTCATCTGACCGTCGACCTGGACGGTGATGCGGTCGCGCAGGCGGTTGCGGAGCAGGGTCTGCTGCGTCTCGGCCAATCCGAGCTCCCATGGCGCGCCCGCGTGCTTGAGCGAGGTGAGAGGCGCGGCCCCGGTACCGCCGTCGTGGCCGGAGATGAGCACGACGTCGGCATGCGCTTTGGCCACCCCGGCGGCGACGGTCCCGACACCGACCTCCGCCACGAGCTTCACGTGGATGCGGGCGGCCGGGTTGGCATTCTTCAGGTCATAGATGAGCTGGGCCAGGTCCTCGATCGAGTAGATGTCGTGATGCGGGGGCGGCGAGATCAACCCGACGCCAGCGGTCGAGTAGCGGGTCCTCGCGATCCACGGGTAGACCTTGTGGCCCGGCAGCTGCCCGCCCTCACCTGGCTTGGCTCCCTGGGCGATCTTGATCTGGAGGTCGTCGGCGTTGACGAGGTACTCGCTCGTCACCCCGAAGCGCCCGGAGGCAACCTGTTTGACGGCGCTGCGGCGCAGGTCGCCGTTGACGTCGGGCACGTACCGGCTCGGGTCCTCGCCCCCCTCGCCCGTGTTCGACCGGCCGCCCAACCGGTTCATCGCGATCGCGAGGGTCTCGTGCGCCTCGGCGGAGATCGACCCGTACGACATGGCTCCGGTCGCGAAGCGTTTCACTATCTCCCCGGTCGGCTCGACCTGGTCGAGTGGCACCGGTGGTCGCACCGCGGCCTCCCCGACACGCAGGCGCAACAGGCCCCGCAAGGTCGCCAACCGCTCCGACTGGTCGTCCACGAGTCGGCTGTACTCCCTGAAGATGTCGAAGCGCTTGGCGCGCGTGGCGTGCTGCAACTTGAAGACGGTCTTCGGGTTGAAAAGGTGGTACTCCGCGTCACGGCGCCAGTTGTACTCGCCCCCGACCTCGATCTCGAGCTGGCCGGGGCTCGCCGCGGGCGCTTCGTAGGCATGGCGGTGGCGCCGGGCCACCTCGTCGGCCAGCTCGGCGAGGCCAATGCCCCCGAGGCGGCTCGGGGTCGAGCCGAAGTACCGGTCCACGAGGTCGCGATCGAGCCCGATCGCCTCGAAGACCTGAGCGCCGGTGTAGGAGGCGACCGTGGAGATGCCCATCTTCGACATCACCTTCAGGACTCCCTTGCTCGCGGCCTGCAGGTACTTGCGGAAGGCCTCCCGCTCCGAGATCTCCCCCAACAGGCCGTCACGCACCATCTCGGCAACCGACTCGAGCGCCAGGTACGGGTTGACCGCCGCCGCGCCGTAGCCGATGAGCAGGGCGAAGTGATGCACCTCGCGGGCGTCGCCGCTCTCGACGACGAGACCCACCCGGGTGCGCTCCTTCTCCCGCACGAGATGGTTGTGCACTGCGGCGGTGAGCAGGAGCGACGGGATCGGGGCGCGCGTCGGGTTTGCGTTGCGGTCCGACAGCACGATGATGTTGGAGCCGAGAGCGATCGCTTCCGAGACTTGCTGGCAGACCTTGTCGATCGCCGCCTCGAGCCCCGGCCCACCTTGCCGCACAGGGAACAGCCCGTCGACGGCGAAGCCGCTGAAGCCCGGCGTCTCCCCGTGCTCGTTGACGTAGAGCAACTTGGCCAGGTCGTCGTTGTCGATGACCGGGTACGGCAGGCAGATCTGGCGGCACGAGGCCGGCTCGGGCTCGAGCAGGTTCCGCTCCGGCCCGACCGTGGCCTCGAGGGAAGTGACGAGCTCCTCCCGGATGGCGTCGAGCGGGGGGTTTGTCACCTGTGCGAAGAGCTGGGTGAAGTAGTCGTACAACAGGCGCGGGCGCTCGGAGAGCACGGCGATCGGGGTGTCGGAGCCCATCGAGCCGATGGGCTCGGCGCCGGTCCTCGCCATCGGCTCGATGATGAGGCGCAACTCCTCGTTCGTCATTCCGAAGAGCCGCTGATGGCGCACGACCGAGGCGTGCTGGGGAGTCAGCATGATCCTCGGTGGCAGATCGCCGAGATGGACGAGGCGTCTTGCGAGCCACTCCCCGTAAGGGTGCTCCGCGGCCAGGGAGGCCTTGACCTCGTCGTCGGAGACTATGCGCCCGGCGGCAGTGTCCACGAGGAACATGCGTCCCGGCTGCAGCCTGCCTTTGACGATGATCGACGCCGGATCGAGGTCGAGGACGCCCACCTCGGACGCGAGCACGACGAGCCCGGCGTCGGTCACCCAGTAACGGGCGGGGCGCAGGCCGTTGCGGTCGAGCACCGCCCCTACCACTGTCCCGTCGGTGAACGCGATCGCGGCCGGGCCGTCCCAGGGTTCCATCAAACAGGCGTGGAAGCTGTAGAACGCCCGGCGCGCCTGGTCCATCTCGGCGTGGTTCTGCCACGCCTCGGGGATCATCATGAGCACGGCATGGGGAAGCGTCCGCCCCGCGAGGTGGAGCAGTTCCAGGACCTCGTCGAAACTGGCCGAGTCGCTCGCCCCGGGCGTCACGATCGGGAAGATCCGTTCCAGGTCGCCCTCGAAACGCTCGCTCGCCAGGAAGGCCTCGCGGGCGCGCATCCAGTTGCGGTTGCCCGCGAGGGTGTTGATCTCGCCGTTGTGGGCGATGAGGCGATACGGGTGCGCGAGCGGCCAGGAGGGGAAGGTGTTGGTCGAGAATCGCGAGTGGACGAGCACCATCCGGCTCTCGAGCCGCTCGTCGCTGAGGTCGGGAAAGAATCCCCGCAGCTGCTGGGGCGCCAGCATTCCCTTGTAGACGAAGGTACGCGTCGACAGCGACGGGAAGTAGAGGCCGGCCCCCGCATGTTCCACGCGCTTTCGCACGACGAACAAGCGGCGTTCCAACGCATCGCCGCTCACAGCCGTCCCAGCCGCCCCGGGACCGCCCCGGCCACCGGCGCCCGGCGAGGCGAGGAAGACCTGCGCGAACCTCGGCGCGACAGTCCTCGCCCCCTCCCCCGCCGCGGAGAGATCCACAGGCACGTCGCGCCAGCCGAGAACCTCGAGGCCTTCCTCGCACGCGACCTTGGTGACGAGCTCGAATGCCTGCTGGGCCGCCCCCGCCTCGCACGGGAGGAAGGCCATCCCCGTGCCGTAGCTTCCCGGGGGGGGCAGGTCGAAGCCGACCACCTCCCTGTACAGCCGGTGGGGCACCTGCACGAGCGCTCCGGCGCCGTCGCCCGTCCCGGGGTCAGCCCCGAACGCCCCCCGGTGAGCGAGGTTCTCGAGCGCCGTGAGCCCGAGCTCGACGACGCGATGGCTGGCGGGGCGCGCCAGGTCCACAACGAACGCGACCCCGCACGAATCGTGCTCGAACGCGGGGTCGTAGCAACCCACCACATCATCTTTCCTGGTCATCGGCGTCCTCTTGGCGATCAAACGGACCTGGCGACCATCTCGGCCCCCGGGTCGGGCTTGTTTGCGGCTCAGCCAGGCGGCTCTTTGCCGACGGCTGCTAGCCGGGACGCCCTTGGCCCAGCAGATGTGGCCAGAGATTACACGGAAACCCGCTGCCGCCCAGTAACGCTTCGCGCGAGCTCACGGCGGAGCCGCCCGCGCCTCATGGCGTCACAGTGGGTCTGTGCTGATCTTCCCGGCGTCGGCGACGTGCTCGGTAAACCTCGTCCCATCCCAGTAGCGCAGCTCGTGGCGCCCGCTCGGATCCGGGAGCCATGACCGCGGTGCAGGCGGCGGCGGGGCCGGCGGCGGCGCCGATCCGTAGGCCCCGTCCGCAGGTCCGGGCCCCGGGAACACTGTCCCGGGGGGAGGAGGTGCCTCCCAGCCGCCCGGGGGTGGCGCGCCCCCATAGCCGGGCGGCGGTGCCTGCCACCCGCCGGGAGCCGGCGCGTCCCACCCCTGTGGCGCGCCCGGGCCCCACGGGCCGGGTCCGGCACCGCGCGGACCCGGGCCCCAGGGTTGGGGCCCGCCGGCCCAGTCCGTCGGCCCGGCCTTCGGCCGCGTCGTAAGGCAGGCGATCACGTACATGAGGACACCGATGAGCGAGAGGAGGAACAGCAGGACGGCCCACATCCCCGACGGCACTTTCCAGGGGGTGACACCGTGGGACCGCTTGTAGCGTTCGGAAAGGAAATAGCCGAGGGATCCGAGGACCACTCCGAGCACGAAACCATCCACCAACGTCGTGCTTGTGTAGACAAGGGTCAGGCCGAGGAGCCTCTCCAGGGGCACGCACCGAGCGTATCCCCCTGTTGCCCACCTGCTGCGAACCTGTCACCGACGAGGCGAGGCCGCCCGCGCCGCGGCGCGTGCCGCGACCTGCACCGGGCCCGCACCCGCGCGCCGGGGCCCTGGTCGGTGAGACGAACCTAGGATCGCCGCTGTGGATCACGACCTGCAGGCGCGCGCGCCGGAGCCGAGCCGGACCCCGAGGGTCGCCCTCACCATCGCCGGAAGCGATTCCGGAGCCGGCGCGGGCATTGCTGCCGACCTGCGCACTTTCGGGGCCCTGGGCGTGTTCGGGACGCTCGTGGTGACCGCCGTCACGGCACAGAACACCGTCGGCGTGCGTGAGTTTCTTGCCATGACCCCCGCCCTGGTGGCAGCTCAGCTTGACGCGGTCCTCTCCGACTTCGACGTGCGCGCCGCCAAGACCGGGCTGCTGGCCACCTCGGGCATCGTTGACCTGCTCGCGAGCCGCGGCGCGGCCGGGCAGCTCCCGCCGCTCGTAATAGATCCCGTGCTCGTCTCCTCGCGCGGCAAGCCGATGTTCCCCGGCGACGACGTGACCGGCGCCTACCGTGGCCTGTTCGCCTACGCCAGTGTCGTGACGCCTAACCTTCCCGAGGCCGGGCTGCTCACCGGCCGTGAGCTCGACGACCTCGGGGCCATGGAAGAGGCCGCCCGGGAGCTGCAGGCCCTCGGGCCACAGCTCGTCATCGTCAAGGGTGGGCGCCGGCCCGGCACCGAAGCCGTCGACGTCGCGTTCGACGGCCGTTGCGTGACCATGCTGCGGGCCCCGTGGATCGACACCGCGAACGTCCACGGCACCGGTTGCACGTTCTCAGCCGCGATAGCCGCCAACCTGGCGCGCGGGCTCGAGCCACTCGAGGCCGCGTTCGAGGCCAAGCACTTTGTCACCCGGGCGATCCTCGGGGCGCGCGGTGGCACCTCGGTGCCGGCCACGGGCCCCTCGACCAGCTCGGCGCCGCCGCGGCTCAGACCCGCGCCGGCTGAAGCGGGCCCGGCTCGGCGCGGCCTGACGAAGGCTCCAGCAGCCTCACAGGCGGCTCGGGGCGCCGTAGGCGTGGAGCACCTCGGGCACGGCGACGTGACCCTCCGGATCCTGATTCGCTTCGAGCAGGGCGATGAGGAACCTCGCCGTCATGGCGGTCCCGTTCAAGGTGTGCACGAACCGCAACGATCCGTCCTCGTCACGAAAGCGGACGTTGAGCCGCCGGGCCTGATAGTCGGTCGTGTTCGAGCAGGATGTGATCTCCCGGTACCTCTGCTGGCTCGGGATCCAAGCCTCCACGTCGTACTTCTTGGCTGCAGACGGCCCGAGGTCACCGGCGGCGGTGACCACGACCCGATATGCGAGCCCCAGGCCGCGGACGAGGTCCTCCTCGATGGCAAGGATCTCCTCGTGGTGTTCGCCGGAACGCCCCGGATGGGCGAAGAAGAACATCTCCACCTTGTCGAACTGGTGCACCCGGAATATGCCCCACGTGTCGCGCCCGGCTGCACCCGCCTCCCGCCTGAAGCAGGTGGAGTAACCCGCGTAACGCAGCGGGAGCCTCCTCGGCCGGGAGGATCTCACCCTGGTGCAGGCCGGCCAGGGCCACCTCGGAGGTCCCCGTCAGGTATAGCCCGTCGCTTGTGACCTGGTAGAGGTTGACCTCGTCGGTCGGGAGGAAGCCCGTACCGTACATGGCGGACTCCCGCACGAGCACCGGCGGCAGGACCGGTTCGAAGCCCCGCCCGACCAGCCGGTCAAGGGCGTAGCGGTAAAGGGCCAGCTCCACGAGCGCGACGCCACCTCTCCGGTAGGCGAAGCGGGCGCCGGAAATCCGAGCCCCGCGTTCGAGGTCGAAACCGGGACGCCCGAAGCCGTCCCCACCGGTGGAGCCCGGCGCCGAGGCCAGCTCGACGTGGTCGCGGGGCGGGAAGGAGAACTCCGCCGGTGTCCCGACCCTGCGCAGCTCCAAAGCGTCCTCGTCGCTGTCGCCGTCCGGTGCGGAATCGTCGGGCGGGTTTGGCAGGGCGGTGAGCAGCTCCGAACGGCGGCCGTCGAGCTCTTCGAGCCTGGTCTCGGCGGCCCGTAGCTCCTGGCTCACGAGCACGAGGGCGGCCCGCTCCTCTTCGGTCGGCTTACCCTTGGGTTTCGTCCGGCGGCGGAGCTCGTCGACCTCGGTGGTCAGCCCCCGCCAGAGCCCGTCGACCTCCAAGAGCTTGTCGAAGTCTGCGTCGGCACCCTTCCGGGCGAGGGCGCGGCGGAATGCCTCTGGGTGCTCGCGGGCCAGCCGGATGTCGATCATGGCGAGCAGCCTAGAAGCAGCGGCGCAGCCGGCCCGAGATCTCTCCGGTGCTGATGGTGTGGCCTCGCACGGCAGCTACCGGCGCTTGCCTTTCTTGCGGGCCCACGGTGGGGGACGACGAGCCGGCGTGCCGGCGCGGGGTGCGCCCGCGGGCGGCCTCGCAGCTGCGCCGCCGGGGGGTGCCCCGGCCGCTCTCGGGCCTGGCGCCATCTGCTCCCCGTCGGTCGAGCCCGGCGAACCGGCTGTTGCGCGGGCGCCGGCCGCGCCGTTTTCCTCCGCGGCATCCCCGTTCCCGACCGCCGGGTAGCTGCGCCGGGTTGCGCCGGGGCGAAGCGTCGCGGGCCTCGCCGGGGCCGCCCCCGAGGAGCGACGGCGCTTGAGCGAGCTCGTGGGCTCCGCGGTGCTCAACGCCCCCGCCGCCACGGCCGCAGGCGAGATCAAGAGCGTTGCGCTCCCGCGCGACTCGAGACGCTCGCGGATGCGCCGGTAACGCTCCTCGTGCTCCTTTTCCATCGCCAGGAGCGGCGACGCGATGAAGATCGACGAGTAGGCCCCGCTCGTCAGGCCGATCAGGAGGGCGAGGCCGAAGTACTCGAGCGTGACCGCACCGAGTATCTCGGCGCCGAGGACCAGCACCGCGAGGATCGGCAGGATGGCGACCAGCGAGGTATTGATGGACCGGGCCAGGGTCTGGTTCATCGAGAGGTTCACGACGTCGGTGTACGACAGCTTCCCGGTGGCGCCGAGGCCCCGCGAGTTGTCCCGTACGCGGTCGAACACGACGATCGTGTCGTACAGCGAGTAGCCGAGGACGGTCAGGAACGCCACGACCGTGTCCGGCGTGACAAGGAAGGCAAGCAGGGAGTAGACCCCGACGGTCACCAGGATGTCGTGCGCGACAGCGACGATTGCCGCCACCGCCATCTTCCACTCGAAGAAGATCGAGATGTAAGCCGAGATCACGATGAGGAACACAATCAGGGCCTCTACCGCCTTGTGGGTGATGTCGTTGCCCCATGTCGGCCCGACGTTCTCGACCGACACCGAAGAGGCCGGCTTGTGCGTCAGCGCCGCGAGGGTTGCGGCCACCTTGGCGGCTTCGACCGTGCTGACCCCGGCCGAGTTCTTGGCAAGCTTCGCCTCGACGTCAAGGCTCTGCTTGGAGCCGCTCCCGAGCATGGTGATAGTCGCGCCCCCGAAGCCCAACGGGGCGAGGGCCTTCTGCGCCTGGGCGACTGTCACGCCGGGTGCTGCGACCTGCCAGGAGGTGCCCCCGACGAACTCGATGCTGTAGTTCAGGCCTCTCGTGCTGAGCGAGGCCAGGCCCGCGATGATCACCAGGGCGGAGGCGCCGAACCACCATCTCCGCCTGCGGACGAAGTCGAAGCGGGTCTGCCCGTGGTAAAGGCGTAGCAGCGCCATCGGCTTGCGCGCATCGGCGCCGCCCAGCTCAAGGGAAGCGGTGCTCATGATGTGGCCTCCGAAGTTGCGGCCAGTCCGCTCGCGACACCAAAGCCGCGGGCCTCGGTGAATATCCGGTTGCGCCCGAGGAGGATCACGAGGGGACGTGTGAACGTGTAGGCAGTGACGACATCGACGATCGTGGAGAGCCCCAGCATGAAGGCGAAGCCCCTCACCGCGCCGATCGACAGCAGCCAGAGCACGAGCGCCCCGAGGAACGACACGGCGTCAGCGGAAAGGATCGTCCGGTAGGCGCTCTTGAAGCCCCGGTCCACCGAGGACCGGACAGACCGGCCCGATCGCACTTCGTCCTTTAATCGCTCGAAATACACGACATAGGAGTCAACAGTGATACCCACGGACACGATCAGGCCCGTCATGCCCGACAGGTCCAGTGTGAGGCCGGCCGACGTCGCTCCGAGTAGGCAGATGATCGCGTAGATGAGAGCGCCCGTACTAACGAGACCCAGCACGACGACCACACCGAGAGCCCGGTAGTAGAAGATCGTGTAGAGCATGACGAGGAACAGCCCGAGCAGTCCCGCGAGCAGGCCGGCCTGCAGCGACTTCTTGCCGAGGGTCGGAGACACCGTCGTGTAGGTGGCCTGCGTGAGCGCGATCGGGATCTGGCCGTACTTCAGGACGAGGGCGAGTGCCTGTGCCTGCGGCTGGGTGAAGTTGCCGCTGATCTCCCCGGAACCGCCGAAGCTCTGCGCGTTGATGGTTGGCGCGGATTCGACCACGCCGCCGAGGTCGATCGCGAGCGGGAGGTGGTACTGCTTCTTGGCGATCGTGTCGAAGAACGCGGAGTACTGCGATTTGATCGTGAAGTTCACGACCCAGCCCGCGGTCGTCTGCAGCTCGGCGGTCGCCGACGCGAGGATCTCGCCTGTCGCCGGCACGGTCCCGTCATAGGGCGTGGGCCCGAGCTCGTAGCGCTCCGGACAGGGGTTCGCCGTGGACGCGCAGATGAGCACGATCCGCGACGCCTTGTCCTGGCTGGGCGGCGTGCTGGGCACCGAGTTGAGTGACGGGTCGGGCGGCGAGCCGGGGTTCGAGTTCTGAGCGGTGCTGTAGGTCGCCGTCGTGTACAGGTAGGCGGACCCGCACGCAGGCGGCTTCACGTACGCGCCGCCAGCCTTCTTCGGCTTCGGCACCGTCGTGGTTGTCGTCGATGTCGCGGCGGCGGTCGACGTCGGAGCAGTCGTGCTCGTCGCGGACGTTGTCGTCGTCGTCTTCTTCGGCACCGTCGTGGTTGTCGTGGTCGAGCTCGGCGCGGTGTACGCATTGGCGGCGCAGAGCACGGGGCGGAAGAACAACTGGGCCGTGTTGCCGATCTCTTTGATGACCGTCGAGAAGTTCTTCACGCCCGGGAGCTGCACGACGATGTTGCTGCCCTGGGTCCCGATGTTCGGGCTGGCGAGGCCGAGCCCGTTGGCGCGTGCCTGCATGATGGCCACGACCGTCTGCAACTGGGCGGGCGTGGCCTTCTGGGCCGGCTGGAAGACGACCGAGAGGCCGCCCTCGAGGTCAAGACCCAGCTTTGGCGACCATCCCGCCGCGATGACGCCTCCGAGCGCGCCGAAGCAGACGAGGCACACCAGAACAACGCTCACCACCAAGTTCCGTTTCAACGGTCACTGCCTCCGCTCCCAGTGCCTCCCGGAGTGTTGCCGTCGCCGTCCTCATCGGAATCCGGCGACTTGTCCGCTTCGAGAGGCGGCACCGAGTACGGATCATGACCGGATTCGTCGACGAGGTCGTCATGGCCGTGCCCGTCGAAGGGAGAGTTCCCTGGGTAGGCGCCTCCAACGTCGGTCGCTTCCTCGATGCGCCGGGACACGGCCGCCCGCAGAACTTCTATGACCGTTCCGGGGGCGACCTCGATCCTCGCGTTATCACCCTCGAAACTTTCGACCCGACCGAGGATGCCCGACGACAGAATCACCTTGTCCCCGACGGAGATCTGCTTTCCCAATTGGAGCTGACGCTGGCGCCGCTGGCGCTGCGGGCGGATCAGGAACATGTAGCCGACTCCGAACAGCAAGACGAAGAAAATCAGCGTGAAAGACCCGCTGGACTTCTTGGCGGCAGCCGCCGCAACAAGACCCGGGAAGGCCGCCAGATGGCGGGGGCCGGAAAACGCGAGCACGTGGACGAGCGACATGGGAGGCCTATCGATCAAGGAATGATGCGACGCATCACCTTACTCGCCCGTTCAGGAGTCCTCCGTGCAAGCCTCCCCGTCGGCGCCCGAGCTGAACAGGACGTCTTGGACGGCGCCGCTGCCTCGGCTTGCCCGCCACGACGCCAGGGCCGACTGGTCGGGGTCCGAAGCCGAGAGAAAGCTCAATGATTGCGCCGGGATCGGCAGGCCCAGATGCTCGAAGGCATTGGGTGCGGCGACCCTTCCGCGGGGCGTGCGCATGATCAGGCCCGCCTGGAGCAGGAACGGCTCGTAGACGTCCTCGACCGTTTCCGGCTCCTCCCCGACGCTGACCGCCAGCGTCGAGAGCCCGACGGGCCGACCGCAGAAACGGACACAGAGGACCTCGAGGATGTGCCGGTCGATGCCGTCCAGTCCGAGCCTGTCGACTCCGAAGACCGTCAGGCCCTCGCGTGCCGCCTCCTCGGTGATCACGCCGGCGCCGCGGACTTCCACGAAGTCGCGCACCCGGCGAAGCAGGCGAATCGCCAGGCGGGGCGTACCGCGAGCGCCGGGCGATCTCGCTGGCTCCCCCAGGCGTCAGCTCGACCCCGAACAGCTCGCCGGTGCGGTGGACGATCATCTCGAGCTCGCCCTCGCTGTAGAGCTCGAGACGCGCGACGATGCCGAACCGGTCCCGAAGCGGCCCGGTGATGAGGCCCGTGCGGGTCGTCGCGCCCACGAGCGTGAACCTCGGCAGGTCCAACCGGATCGAGCGGGCAGTCGGTCCCCGACCTAGCACGATGTCGAGCTGGAAGTCCTCCATGGCCGGGTACAAGAGCTCCTCGACCGCTCGCCCCATGCGGTGGATCTCATCGATGAACAGCACGTCGCCGGGCTGAAGATCAGTGAGGATGGCGGCAACGTCGCCGCTTCTCACCAGCGCCGGCCCGGAGGTGATCCGCAAGCCCGCACCCATCTCACAGGCCATGATGCCTGCCAGAGTGGTCTTGCCGAGCCCCGGCGGCCCGGCAAACAGCACGTGGTCGACAGGCTGGCCGCGCCGCCGCGCGGCTTCGAGAATGATCTGGAGCTTCTCCCGTAACTGCTGCTGGCCCACGAAGTCTGCGAGGCGTTTCGGGCGTATCCCGACCTCGAAGGCCGCCTCGGCCTCGATTTCGCCGCGGTCGGAGAGAGACCCGGTGGCGTCGGTGAGGACGGTCGGGCCGTCCGGGGCGAGTATCTCCCGGCGCGGGCTCATCGAGGTGTCATCTCCGCGGCGCAAGGCTCCGCAGCGCCTCGCGCAGCAGCTCCTCGACGCTGCCTTCCGCGGGCAAGGCCCGCAGCGCCGATCTGACCTCGTCGGGGGCGTATCCCAGCTGGGTGAGGGCCTCACCGACCTCAGATGTCACCGAGGCGAGCCGGTTGGCCTGGGAGGCGCCAATCCCGCTCACACCGTCCGCGCTGAAGCAAGTCGAAGCGCGCCTGCAACTCGACCAAGAGGCGGGCCGCAGTCTTCTGGCCGATGCCGGGAACGAGCTTCAACGCGTCGACGTTCCCGTTCGCGATGACTTGGGCCAGCCCGGCTGGGTCGTGGACGCCAAGGATCGCGAGCGCCAGCCCGGGCCCGACGCCGTGCGCGCCGAGCAGCAACTCGAATGCCGTCCGCTCCTCAAAAGACGCGAACCCGTACAAGGTGATGGCACCCTCACGGACGTGAGTGTGCACAGCGAGGAGGACCTCGTGGCCCAGTTGCAGGCCGCCCGCAGTCTTTGGGGAGACGACGAGGCGGTAGCCCACGCCGGCGACGTCGACGATCACCTGGACGGCAGCGTCGCCGACCGCCCTCCGGTCTGTCACGAGGCCCCGCAGGGATGCGATCACGGTCTCACAGCCTCTCGGCGCCGTCCGTCGCCTGTCCCGCCACCGCCCAGCGGGGGCGAGGACGCCCGTGCCCAGGCAGCAGTGCTCAAGTGACAAAGGGCGAGGGCCAGGGCGTCGGCGGCGTCGGCGGGCTTCGGCACGGTGTCCAGACCCAGCAGGCGTGCGACCATTCGCTGCACCTGCTCCTTCGTCGCAGCACCGAAGCCGGTCACTGCGAGCTTCACCTCGTTCGAGGTGTACTCCACCACCTCGCAGCCCAGCTCCGCGGCGGTCAAGAGCGCGACTCCGCTCGCCTGGCCCACCGACATCGCCGTTCGGGCGTTGGTCTGGAAAAAGACCCGCTCGACGACGACGACATCAGGATGAAGGTCACTCATGAGTTTGTGCAACTCCAGGCGGAGCGTCGCCAGGCGTCGCGGCAGCGATTCGTAGACGGTGGTCGTGATCACGCCGGCCGCGACCGCGTGCCGACGCGGCCCATCGGTCCTAACACAGCCGTAGCCGCATCTGGACAGGCCTGGATCGATGCCGAGAACAAACACTCGTTCGATCGTAACCCGCGCGGGCCTCGACCCGGCGGATCGTGCCCCGACGTCTCAGAGCTCGACGCGCTCCAGGATCTCGTCCGGGATGTCGAAGTTCGCCCACACGGCCTGCACGTCGTCGTGCTCCTCAAGCAGCTCGATGAGCTTGAGTACGCGCTTCGCAGTCGAGTCGTCAGTGACCTCCACACGCGTCGTCGGCACCATCTCGAGCTCCGCCGAGTCGACGTGGATCGAGCCCTTCTCAAGGGCGCTGTGCATGGCCGCCAAGTCTGCGGGCGCGCTCGTGACCATCCAGGCGTCGCCCTCGTCACGAAGGTCCTCCCCACCTGCTTCGAGGGCGACGACCATGAGCTCATCCTCCCCGACCGACTTCGGGACCATCACGACCCCCTTGCGCTCGAACTGCCAGGAGACGGCGCCCGGCTCTGCCATCGAGCCGCCGTTACGCGAGAACAGCGAGCGGACCTCCGAGCCTGTCCGGTTCCGGTTGTCCGTGAGGCACTCCACGATCATGGCCACGCCCGAAGGGGCATACCCCTCGTAGGAGATCGCTTCATAGCGGACGCCTTCGAGCTCACCGGTACCACGCTTTATGGCGCGCTCGATCGTGTCGAGCGGCACGGACGCGTCCCGCGCTTTGGTGAACATCGTGCGCAGCGTCGCGTTCGCCGACATGTCAGCGCCACCTTCCCGCGCGGCTACCTCGACCTGGCGGATCAGCTTGGCAAAAAGTTTCCCGCGGGCCGTGTCGACGGCACCCTTGCGATGTTTGGTGGTTGCCCACTTGGAATGGCCTGACATCGCCTCAGCCTCCCTCGCTGCCCGATAACACGCGTCGGCACGACCGTAGGTCTCCGGCCCGATCAGGGTAGAACGCTACCGGCGTGGCAGGCCGGTGTCCGGGGGCTCGCTCACCCTGGCGAACGAATCTCAAGGTCGGACGCGTTCCTCGTGCACCCGGCAATTCGACCACGACCAGATCCGGCCCGCCAGTGCGGGCTTCAGCGTGCGAGCACATCCGACCAGCAGTTCACAGCTCCCTCAAGACCGCGACGCGCTCGCTCAGATCGAGCGCCCCAAGGCGTTCCAGCTCGCCCGAGGACTCCTCGAACGGCGCCAACCACAGCCGCGCGATCGCCTCCGTAACGCTGTGCGGAAGGCAGGTCGGCCTTCGGTTGGGGGCGGCACCGATCTTCTCGAGGGCGTCGATCAGCCCGGGTGGGTAACGAGTCAGCCCCACCGCCGCCAGATCGGCCAACGGCTCGCGCCCCTGGCCGGCCACCCGGTCGGCGATCCGGCCGAAGGTCGGGATGTAGCGCCGCAACGGGTCGAAAGCGAGCACGGCTATGGCTCCCGAGACGGTGTCGCCACGCTTTATGTGCGCGAGCTCGTGTGCCAGCACGGCCTCGAGCTCGATCCTGTCCAGGAGCAGCACGAGTCCGCTCGTGACGAACACGATGCCCCGGTCGGGCGAGCGCCCGACCGACATGGCGTTCGGCGCTGGGTCGTCGAGGACCCGGATCTCCGCACTTGGCAGGCCGAACACGGCGAACAACCCCTCCGCGACGTCGACGAGGCGGGCAGCCTCGGCGCCGCTCAGGATGCTCGGTCGCCGTTTGGCGGTGACCACGGTCCCGCCGATCCGCGTCACCAGCACGGGTGTCGAGCGGGCCCACATCAACCACCCCACGAGGGCGATCGCGCAAGCGATGACCGCCCCGGCGATCAGGAAGTCGATCGAGACGATCCCGAGCACGCCCAGCGCGCACGCCACGGCGAGCGGTGCGGCAAGCGCGGTCCTTGCCCGTCGCTTGTTCGCGCGAGCGGCGTGCCGCCAGGAAGCGTCACGGCGCCGCGCGGCCGCGGCCAGTACCGCTCTCGACGCCTCATAGGCAGCCTGCTGGGCTTCGACGGTCCGGCGCGACCTGCCGTCGCTGTCGGAGGCACGGCGCTGCCAGCGTGTTCGGTCCTTGGCCGCTGCAGTCACTTCAATGAGGCTACCCGGAGCGGGCGATGTGGCCTAACCGGAGGTAGTTGTCGCGATACAACCCGGCGATGACCCCCATGTCGTACGCCGAGGCGCGCTCGCGTCCCCGCCGGGAGAAGCTCATCGCGGACGCCCTCGTCCCCGAGGACGGCGCGCATCGCCTCGGCGAGGGCCAGCCGGTTGCCCGGCGACACGAACCGGGCCGCCGACCCGGCCGCAAGCTGATAGCCGGGAAGATCCGAGGCGATGACCGGTGTCCCTGCTGCCATCGCCTCGAGGAGGACGACCCCGAACGACTCCCCTCCGAGCGACGGGGCCACAAGCACGTCGGCGCCCGCTACGCGTGCCGCGCGCTCATCGTCGTCGAGGGTCCCGAGCCACTCGATGCGGGGGTCAGGACCAAACTGGGCCCGCAGCTGCGCCGTCTCAGGTCCGTCACCCACCACCCACAGACACGTCGGCTCCGCCAACAACCCGAAGGCCTCGAGCAGCACCCTGAGCCCCTTGCGGGACTCATGACGGCCGACGAACACAACCGTCGGCGCCCTCTTGGGCCACGGCTCGGCGCGAGCGAACCTGTCGACCTCGACGCCGTTCGGGATGACCGCGACCGGCTGCGAGAGGTGCCCGAGACACACCTTGGCCGTGGCGCGCGCCGCCTCGGACACGGCGAAGGCGGCGTCCAGCCGCCGTGACCAGACGCCCACCACGTGGCCGTAGGCGCGGTACGCGAAATCGGCCCCGGAACGGTGAAAGGTCCCGACAATGGGGCGCGGCCCCATCATGACGGCGCCGAGCGCGGGGCCGGGTGCGAACGGCTCGTGCACGTGCACAATCTCGGGAGCGAAGTCGCGCAGAGCCGAGACCGTGCGCGACATCGTCCACGGCCACGGCGAGACCGGGGCGCGCGAGCCGTTCACCGAGACGCTCGTCCCCACGCCGACCTTCAAGAAGACCGCGCCGCCGAGCGCGGTCGGCGCCAGTCTGCCGGTACCCGGCCCGCCTTCAGCGGGAGCGAGTACCGCGACCTGGTCCCCCCGCGCTTCGAGCGCCCTCGCCAGTCCCAGGACCTGGGTCTGTACGCCACCGGGCCTCGTGCAGCTGTAGGGGCACACGATCGCGATCCGCATCGCTCATGACGCTATAGGCGCCGGCCGCTCCCGACAGGCTGCCCATCCGCGCAGGACCGCATCGGCCCGGGCTCACGGACGAGCCGCGGTGCCCGGGCAGATCGACAGCCAGCCCGAAGGCTTCAAGCCCTCTGGGGAGCCGGCCAAGGCTTGGGTAAACACAGCTCACCCGTCGCGGAGCGCTTTGGCCCCGGTCGCCATCATCACCGCCGAGCGCGCTCCGGCCTCGACGCCCGCGGGTCCCAAGGGCCGCCCGGGCGGCCGGGACGGCGAAATCGCCAGCAGATCCGGCCTCGCTGGAGGCGGGACGCCTGCGACCAGCGGTCATGGCTTGAGGCCGGTTCTCCAAAGGAGTCCTCGGTGCCGGTCCGCCGCCTCCGGAGCTGTTGCGGTACGAAGCGGCCGCGGTGGGGTGCCTGTATGCGCAAGGTGTCGTCCCGCAGGCGTGGTTCACCGTCGGAAGCCACGACGCGGTTCTCGAACTGCAGTGCGCTGACGAGGAAGAGGCCGCCGGTGCGCGGGCGGAATTACCTCTGGTGGCGGCGGGTGTTATTGGCTGCGAAGTGCTCGGGCTGCGACCCTACGACGGCTTCAGCCGTCTCTCGCTTCTTGACCGTGGGCAGCCACCAGGCGGCCGGCCCGGCGACGTGCCCGCCCGTACCGAGACGTTCTCGCGACCTGATCGCGGACGATGCCGGCTGGGCCGGCCCGGGCGGGGCCTGCTGCTCTGTCCCCTGTCGGTGACGGATCTGGTCCTGGCTAGAGGTCATCTGCACCTGTCGACTGGGGCGGCCTGACCGAAGAGCGCCTGCCGGACGCCTAGCTCGCCGGCTCGCCGCTCCGGCCGAGCGGGTCCGCTCTGAGCCTCGACGGGTAGGAGGACGAAGGTCGCCTGATTGAAAACCTGCTCGTCCCGAGTCGGCAGGGCGCTGATCGGCCGCCCGCGCCCGGAGCCGTCTCAGTTGGCATCCGGAAAGGGACCACGGAGGCTTTGCCGCGCCGGACCGAACCAACGGAATGCGTCGACAGGGTTTCCCCGGACGCGTCGTCAACCTTGCGCCGTGATTGCGGCCAGGGCTTCTACCGCTCCAGTGGTCGGTGCGATCGCGACAAGCCCACGGTAGAGCTGGACGATGGCGGCGCGATCGAGGGTCCCGGTCCGGACCCGGTCGCAGTGGGCAGACTGGATCGCGGCCTCGAGCTGGAACCGTCCGAGGGGCGCGCCGAGGGTGTGCGCGCGCCGCAGGAGTGCCTCGCCTTCGGCGATCAGCGACCGGTCCCACAACGCGGTGTCCTGTTCGTCGAGCGGCGGCCACGGGGTACCCGTTCGCGCTGGTGCCCGTGACTGTGCGAGCGTGAGTAGCGCGGCGAGGCCCCATGCCTCGGGCTCGGTGTCGAGCAGGCTCGCGGTGAGCACGGCGAGCCACCGGGCCTCGTCGGCGATCGATTCGCGTATGCGCTCGTGCTGGTCAAGCCAGTCGATTGCATACGCGCCGTAGATGGCTTCAAGCACGGCGGGGAGCCGAGCAGGCAGCTCCGCGCGCGTCGGCACCTGGAACGGGATACCGGCGTCGCGGATGCGGCGCTTTGCCCGGACCAGGCGTTGTGCCATCGCGGGTGGCTGTACCGCGAACACGCGGGCAATGCGCTCCGCGTCGAAGCCGAGCACGACCTGGAGCATGAGTGGGGTACGCACCGCAGGGTCGATGGCCGGGTGCGCGCACGCGAAGAGCAGCTCCAGCCGCTTGTCGGGGATCGCGTCCAGGTCAGGCTCGGTGAGCGTGGCGGCGACGTGGTCGTCCAGTGGCGCCGAGGTGCGCACGGCCGCGGAGGCGAGCAGGTCGCGGATGCGGTTGCGGGCCACGGTCATGAGCCACCCCTCCGGGTTGTCGGGGACGCCGGTCGTCGGCCAAGTGCGCAGCGCCCGCTCGAAAGCGTCGGCAAGGGCGTCCTCGGCAAGGGCGATGTCCCGTGTCGAAGCGGCGAGCAACGCCACGAGCCGGCCGTACGACTCCCGCGCGGCACGCGCCGCGGCCGCGCGGGAGTTGTGGGCGCTCACTTGACCGGCTGTGCGCCCTGCCACGAGCCATCCACGAATCGGGTCGCGGTCGGTCGGATCTCGACATGACCCCACGACACCGATGGTGCCCGCCTCGCCCATTCGATCGCCGCGTCGAGGTCCGGGACGTCGATGACGAACGTGCCGCCGAGCTGCTCCTTCGTGTCGGCGAACGGGCCGTCCTGCACGACCAGCTCACCGGCAGCGAGCGTGACAGTGGTGGTCGCGTTCGACTGCTGGAGTACCTCGGCACTGGCGAGCACGCCTGCGTCGTCGAGCGCCTTCGCGTATGCCCGGAACGCGCGCATTCCCTCAGCGAGGGCCTCGGGGCCGAGCTCCTCGGCGGTCGGCTCGGGATAGTGGAGCAGGAGCGTGTATCGCATAATGGCCGTCCTTCCGGATCGCGTTTCGATTCTGACACCGAAGTGACGGGCGAACAGCGGCGAAATCGACACGGATCTCGTCGCAGAGCCAAATGCCGACGCTGACCTTCCCGCCCGACTCGCCCGCACGAACGCACGGGCAAGCGCGGCGGTTGGGCGCCCCCAGCGGAACGCGTAGCCGTCTTGGTGCGCGTGCGGGCCGATCAAGCACGTGGGCGATATCGGTCCAGATGGGTCATCCGGAGCCGACGACGCAGTCGGCAAACAACCCCGCTGGCGAACCGGTGCAGGTCGAGCACTTCGAGCTGGCAGAGCGACGTCGCTCGCGGGACCTCGGCGTCCCTGTCGACGCCGATGACTCCGAGTTGCTCGTCTCTCGCCCGCGGCGCGGTGGTAGCAAAGGGGACGTGACCGACGCGGATGTCCCGAAGAGTAGGGCGGACGCTTCCTGTCCGCGGCAGGACCATGACTTCGACTCGATGTACGCGGGTACGCCTCCATGGGACATCGGCCGACCCCAGCCGGCGTTCCTCAGCCTGGCCAGAGCGGACGCTCTGGTGAGCCCGGTCCTCGACATCGGCTGCGGGACCGGGGAACACGTCCTGATGGCGTCGGCCCTCGGACTCGAGGCGACCGGGGTCGACACCTCGGCGACGGCGATCGCGAAAGCCGAGCGCAAGGCATCCGAGCACGGGCTCACGGCTCGTTTCCGCGTGCAGGACGCTCTCGAGCTCGGTTGTCTCGGCGAAGAGTTCGGCACCGTCCTCGACTGCGGGCTGTTCCACATCTTCAGCGACGACGACCGCCCGCGCCTCGTCGAGAGCCTGGGTGCCGTCACACGGACCGGAGCTCGCTATCACATGCTCTGCTTCAGCGATTGTCAGCCGGGCGACTGGGGACCGAGGAGGGTGTCACGCGCCGAGATTCGCGCCACCTTCACCCGCGGGTGGCAGGTGGAGTCGATCCAGCCGGCCAGGATCGAGGTGACGATCAGCCCCGACGGCGCCGAGGCCTGGCTGGCCACGATCCGGCGGACGTGATCGCTGAACGTCGTCGCCCGGGTCCCGCCGGCCGGCCGTCATCGTCGACCACCTGACCCTGCGTTCCGGTGAGCGGATCGCTTTCTCCGACGGGTCCTTCGAGGTCGGATGCGGGAGGTGCTCGGCTTTCTCGGCTCGAATGGGGCGGGCAAGACGACGACAGCCCGCCGTCTCCCCGCGAGGCGGCTGGGGCGAGACCTGAGCCTCCGAGAGGTCTCGATATGGGAGGTTGGCACCGGACACACCGCGGGCGCCGTAGCGGGTGTATGCGCTGTGTCTGCCCTGCAGGGCTTTGCGTCGCTGCCAGCGGTGGGGAGGGCAGCGGGGAGTCCCTACCTGCTGTGGCACAGAGCTAAGGCTGGGTCGCGAGTCCCTGATCAGGTCCTCCACAGATGACGTCCCGCCGCGTGGTGGAGGGGTGATCTTCGGTGTGGTGATGGTGGGTCGATCGACGGCCGAGTGCGTCTAGCCCTGGGCTAGCGAGCTTGGGGCCTCGTGGACGAACATGGAACGCGTGAGTGACCAACCCGCACGATGGAGCCAAGCAACCCTCTACCCCGACATGTGGGCGGACCCGAACGACGACCCCCGCAACAGTGAAGGAGTTAGTCCGGACGGCGAGCTTGCGACGCTGCACGACTACCTGACGCACTACCGGATGACCCTGCGGATGAAGTGCGAGGGCCTGGAAGCGCCGCAACTGGCCCGTCGGTCGGTTCCGCCGTCGACGATGTCGCTACTGGGCCTGCTTCGACACCTCGCCGAGGCGGAACGGGACTGGCGCAACTGGATCAACAACGGTGATCCGCTGCCGAAGCTGTACGGCGAGGGTGACGCGGACTTCGACGGCGCCGTCGCCGAGGATGTCGAGGTCGACGCTGCGTGCTCCGCTCTGGCGCGCGAGCAGGCCGCGACCGACGCCGCGCTGGCCGAGCACCCGGATCTGAACGAGCGTCTGGGGAAGAACGGGATCGCAGTCCGGGAGCTGATGGTGCACCGGATCGAGGAGTATGCCCGTCACTGCGGGCACGCCGACCTGTTGCGCGAGTGCATCGACGGAAGGGTGGGCCAGTGACGAGGGCCGGGGGTTACATCTGGCGCGAGAGCCGTACGCAGGATTGCGGTGAACGACGATTCGGCCCGCGGTCAACCGAAACCGGTGCCGCGCTGCCACACCAGAACTGGGATTCAGGCACGCAAGCCTGACCGCAAGAGTGAATCGCGCGACCCGCCCAGAGTCGGCAGGGACCGCGCTTTCGTGTGAGAGGGTCCTCGGTCAGCCCGTGCGAGCGCTGAGGGAGCTGCGGCGGCGGGTAGTTAGCGGAGCCCGAACATCCTCAGAAACCGTCCGATGGCACCCATGCTCTTGCTGTAGGTCTTCCAGCTCACCACGCGCAGGCACCCGGGCCACGCGAGACAGCCCTGGCGTCGTTGTTGCGACGCGCGGCCCGGTAGAGGTTGCCGTGAGGCTTCGCTTACGAGGCAGCGGCGCTCCCTTCGACTGTGCGACCGTCCCGCCTCGCGACTTCTCGCCCGGCTCGCGCTCCGAAACGCGGCGCGTTGCCAAGGGCAAGATCGGCGTCCTCGGTCGCTGCGGCGCGCCGCTCCCCCGAGCGCTGGCCCCAGAGGCTGAGGGGCGAGGGCTTCGGCACGGGGCGAGAGCGAGGTTTGTCGCGCCCCGGCGATCTTCAGACGGGCGAGCTGGTGCCCGGCCGGCTCTCAGAGGCGGAGCAGCCCATGACCGGCCGGACACCGTTCGCGACGGGAGGTCGCCAGCCCCCCGTCGAGATCTCAGCAAGTTACGGCCGCCTGGTTCGCAAACGCAGCCGTGGTGGCGTTCCATGCCATGTACCAGACGGCAGGCACACGGATGGAGTCATGTCGCCGACGGCCACGGCGACGTTGCTGACGATGGTGTTCGTCCGCACGCCCGAGCTCGGGCCGATCTTGATCGTGAGCCCGGTGCCCGCCGTCGAGCACGTCAGGTACGACGTCCGAGGTGCAGGCATGGGTTCGCGGGATCTCGGGCCAGCTCTCCCCCGCCACCGTGCGTGTCGTCGTCCAGGATCTCCGGTCCATCTTCAATCCAGCCGTGCGCGACCAGGTCATCGCCCGGAGCCCGTGCGTCGGCGTAAAGCTGCCGGTCAACGACCGCCCGCAGGTCCAGCCGCTCGAAACGGCCGAGGTCTTCGCTCTCATCGAGGCGCTCCCCGATCGGTACCGCGGGCTTGCGGTGCTCGGAGCCGGCGCCGGCCTCCGCTCCGGTGGGGCGCTCGGGGTGTCGACCGACGAACTCGCCTTCCTGCGCCGCTCACTCTCGGTTCGCCAGCAGCTCGTCACGCTCCCGAGTGGTGAGACGGTCATGGCGTATCCGAAGACGTCCTCGCGCGTGCGGACGGTCCCGCTGCCCGACCTTGTAACCTCAGCGCTCCCCAAGGGCTTACGGCGGCCTCCTGTTCACCATGCCCGACGGGCTCCCCATCTCACGTAACCGCTCTTGCGACCTCTGGCGGGCGCCGTGAAGCCGACTCGCGTGCGCCACGGCGTGAGATTCCACGAGCCGCGCGACTACTAAGCCTCGCTCCTGATCCGCCAGGGCGAGAGCGGGAAAACGGTCCAGGCCCCTCTCGGCCATGCCTCCGCCGTGGAGACGTTGCACACGTGCTCGCACCTGTGGCCCGACAGCGCGGACCGCACGCGCACGGCGATCGGCGAAGTGCCCGGAGCTCGTGTGTCACCCTCGTGTCACCCGGCCGAGGGCGCCAACTAAACCCGCAGGTCAGCGGTGCAGTTCGCGATCTGAGGGCCAGTTCGGCTGGAACAGGTGCCACTGCTCGGGTGCCTGGCGGATCAACCCTTCGAGGGACGCCGCGATCTCCGCGGTGAGGCGCTGCACGTCCTGGCGGAGGCGCCCGGTGCGGGCCGAGTCGAGCGGCGGTCGCAAGACGGCGTGGTAACGACCTTTCGGTCTCTGGTAGATGGCGCAGGTCATGATCGGGGCCCCGGAACGCAGGGCGAGCAGAGCCGGACCTCCAGGGAGGGTTGTCTTCTCTCCGAAGAATTCGACCTCGATGCCGTTGCCGACGAGGTCCCGGTCCGCCAGCAACCCCACGACACGGCCTTCCCGGAGCGTGTCCAGGAGCCTCACGGTCGTTTCCGGGCGAGGCGGCAGAACTGTGAGCCCGAGCGCCGCGCGCTGCGAGGTGAACCATTCGAACAGCTCCGGTGGCTCCAGCAGCTCGCCCACGGTGGTCATGGGATAGCCCTGCTGGGCGAGCCAGCGGCCCCCGTACTCCCAAGAACCGACATGGGGGAGCACTATCACCACCCCGCGGCCCCTCGCCATCTCGAGACGGAAGCGCTCGAAGCCCTCGATGCTGAAGATCGACTCGATCTGATCGGACCGAAGAGCCACCGTCTGGGCAGCCTCAACCCAGTAGCGGGCGTAGGAGGAGAACGCCTTTCTCACGAGCCGGCGCACTTCGGCCTCGTCCGCTTCGGGTCCGAGGACTCGCCTCAGGTTGGAGTGGACGAGGGCTCGCTTGGCGCCCGACACCCCCGAGATCGCGTAGCCCGCCACGCTCGCTGCGGCTGCGGCAACTGGGCGCGGAGTGAGCTGCAGCCCGGCCGCGAGGCCCCGGTAAGTGAGGTAGCGGGCCTGCTGGTCGCGCGTGGCCATGGCGGCGGACGGGCGCTTGGCTACAGGTAGCGAAGCTGTGCTCAGCTATCTGTTCCCGGGTGACGGCGCCGCGCCGAACCGATGCCGAGGCTGCGGCGCTCCGACCGCTGACCGACACGGCGAGCGCCGGAGCGTTCGCTGGCGAGCACACGGCGCAACCGCACACCGAGGGTTTCGCTGCGGCGTCGGGCACGCACGCGGCTCGGTGTGGTCGCTCGCCGCCTGGTGCCGCCGGCCCGTGGCTGACGCCACGACTGCCACCGCGATTCGACACGCCCACGGCGCCACGGCCCTCGGCCGGCGGCGGAGCTCGCGGCTTCCGGGCTCGCCTGGCGCCAGACCTTCACGAAGCGCTGCCCAGCGGTGAAGACCGTCAGCGCTAGCAACGCGCCGAGCAGCGGTACGAAGACCACGTGGAACAGCAACGCGACACCGAGGAAGATGAGGCGCTCGGCGCGTTCCATGAGGCCGCCCCTGGCGTCGTAGCCGAGGGACTCGGCCTTCGCCCGCTCGTAGGAGATGACCGTGCTGACGCCGAGGATCGCAAACGGCAGCAAAGCCAGCCGGGGCTGGCTGCCCGAGGCGAAGTACCACGCCACACCACCGAAGATGAAGGCATCGGACACGCGGTCGGCGACGGAGTCGAAGAAGGCGCCCTTTTTGGAGGCCGTGCCCGCGGCCTTGGCGACGGCGCCGTCGAGGGTGTCCATGAGCCCACCGACTGTCAGCAGCACGATGGCGATCCAGAACTGGCCTAGGCCGATGACCACGCCGGTGGCACCGGCGAGCGCCATGCCGACGACCGTGACCTCGTTCGCGGTGACACCGTGCCGTGCCAGGCGGGCACCGATTGCAAAACCTTTGCGGATGTCACGCTCCGGCGCCTTGGGCGCCGTGCGGGCCGGCGGAACCGGCTCAGGAGTCGGCACGGCCTGATCTTCGACGGCGGCATCTTCGGTGCCGCTCGCCGTTGACTGGCCCCTGTGGCCGTCGATCATGTCGCTCCCGTCTGGCAGACTGCGGTCGAAAACGCCTGCCCCGCTCGCTCGCGTGGCACGGTCCTCTTCTCGCGAGGATACCAGAGGCCTTCGCGAATTCCCCGGCCTCCTCGCGGTACGCGCGCGACCGATAGGCTCGCCACCTGTCCAGCGAGTTCGTCGACCAGTCACCCACGGTGAAGCCGGTCCCGGGAAGTGAGGTAACCACGTGAACGCCGTGCCGTCCACGAAAATCCGCAACGTCGCGCTCATCGGCCATGGTGGGTCCGGCAAGACGACCCTTGCCGAGGCCCTGCTCGTGGTCGGCGGCGTGCTGACGCGACCGGGACGCACAGAGGACGGGACGACTGTCTGCGATTTCGAGCCCGAAGAAGTCAAGCGGCAGATATCGGTCTCGTTGGCGCTGGCTCCGTTCCTCTACGAGGACTGCAAGATCAACCTCATCGACACCCCCGGGTACGCCGATTTCATAGCCGAGGTCGAGGCCGGCCTTTCCGTGGCCGACCTCGCCGTGCTGGTGGTCAGCGCCGTCGAGGGCGTAGAGGTCCAGTCCGAGGAGACCTGGCGGCTGGCGACTGAGCTCGGTATCCCGAGGCTCGTGTTCGTGAACAAGCTCGAGCGCGAGCGGGCCGACTTCGAGAGGACCCTGGATCAGCTCCGGGAGCGTTTCGGCTCCGGCATCGCACCTTTGGAGCTGCCCATCGGCAAGGAGGCAACCTTCAACGGAATCGCCGACCTCCTGAGCGACGCGGCGATCTTCTACGGGGCGGGCAAGCCCACGACCGGGCCGATCCCCGAGGAGATATCGGAGCCTCGAGCATCGCGTCCGCGAGACCTTGATCGAGGGCATCGTCGTGGCTGACGACGCCATGATGGAGCGGTACCTGGAAGGTGAGGTGCCCTCGGCCAAAGACCTCGAGGCGACTCTCGCCCATGGCGTCGCCTCGGCGACCGTCTTCCCGGTCGTATGCGGATCGGCGCTGACCGGTGTCGGAGTCGACCGCCTGGCTTCGCTCATCTGCGCCATCGGGCCGAGCCCGCTCGCGCGCAAGTCGTTCACGGTGCGTGCCGGCAACGACACGATGCAGCTTCCCCGCGATCCCGATGGGCCCCCTCTGGCCCGTGTCTTCAAGACGATTGCCGACCCGTTCGTGGGGCGGATCTCGCTCCTCAGCGTCCTTTCTGGAACGCTCCGGCCCGACATGACCCTTGTTGACAGCCGCAGTCACTCAGAGGAGAAGCTGCACGCCCTCCAAGTCATGCGCGGCAAGGAGACCCAGCCCACCTCGGCCGCCCCGGCCGGCGACATCGTCGCTGTGGCGAAACTGAGCGGCGTTCTGACCGGCGACACCCTGGCCCCGAAGAACCAGCCGGTGGCGGCGGAGGGACCCAGGCTGCGCACCCCGGTGCTGTCGATCGCCGTCCACCCGAAGGCCAAAGGTGACGACGACAAGCTCATGACCGCGATCCACAGGCTCCAAGAGGAGGACACCGCCCTCTTGGTGCGCCGGGACGACGAGACGCACCAGACCGTGCTGTCCGGCATGGGCGACACGCACCTGCAGATCGTGTGCGAGAAGCTCAACCGCAAGTTCGGCGTGGCAGTCGAGACCGAGCCCGTGCAGGTCCCCTACCGCGAGACCATCACCAAGTCCGCCGAGGCCGAGGGCAAGTACAAGAAGCAGACCGGGGGCCACGGCCAGTTCGGCGTTGCCAACCTGCGTGTCGAGCCCCTTGAACGCGGTCAGGGCTTCGAGTTCGTGGACGCGATCGTCGGCGGAGCTATACCCCGCCAGTTCATCCCCGCGGTGGAAAAGGGCGTCCAGGACGCGATGGTCACCGGCGGTCACTTCGGCTACCCCGTCGTCGACGTCCGGGTCACGTGCTACGACGGCAAGTTCCACACGGTCGACTCTTCCGAGATGAGCTTCAAGATGGCGGCGTCACTCGGCTTCAAGGAGGCTATCGCCGCGGCCGGCCCTGTGATACTCGAGCCCGTCTGCCGGCTCGAAGTCACCGTGCCTGCCGGCTATCAGGGCGACATCCTCGGCGACTTGAACTCCCGGCGCGGCCGGGTGCTGGGCACCGAGGCCGGCGAGCGGGGCGAGCAGGTCGTGATCGCGTTGGTCCCCGCCTCGGAGATCCAGCGCTACGCCACCGACCTGCGTTCCCTCACCGGTGGCCGGGGCCGGTTTGCCGTTCGCCACGATCACCACGAGGTCGTGCCGGCGCCACTGGCCGAAAAACTCGCCAAGCAGGCCTCCGACACCTAGCGGGAGTTTCCTGGCTCTCCCTTTGAAGGACTGAACAGAGCTTCTCAGAAGTATTTTCAAAACAAGCGCGTGACCAGCGCGTTTGTCCTGCTCAGGTGCTCGCGATGTGTCGGCGAGTCGTGTATTACCTATATATGGCTTCAATCGTCGGCAAGAAGCAGGGCAACAAGACCTACTACTACCTCGTCGAATCGGCTCGAGTCGGGGGCAAGCCGCGCATCGTCTCGCAGCGCTATCTCGGCTCGGCCGAGGAGATCGCCGCTCGTCTGTCGGAGTTCGGCCCTGGCGAGCCGACCCGCTCCCAGCACCGCAGCTTCGGTGATCTGGCGGCGGTCTACGCGGTGCTCGAGCGACTTGGCGTGGCGGCCATCGTCGATGAGGTCGTCGGTGCACGACGCTGCGATGAGCTCGCGAGCGTCGGGACCTACATCGCCCTCTCGACACTCAACCGCGTCGTCGCACCCTGTTCGAAGCTCGCCTTCTCGGACTGGTGGCAGACAACCGCCGGCGAGCGGCTCTTGAAGCTCCCCGCCCAGGCGCTCGACCACCGGCGCTTTTGGGACGCGATGGACGCCATCTCCCCCGAAGCCCTCGTCGAGATCGAGGAGAGAATCGTCGCCCGCGCGCTCGAGGTCTTCTCCCTGGACTGCTCCGGGCTCGTGTTGGACATGACGAACTTCGCCACCTACATCGACTCGTCAAACGATGCCGCCCCGATCGCCAAACGCGGCCATGCCAAGCAGAAGAGAAACGACCTGCGCCTGGTCGGCCTCGGGCTCGTCGTCACGAGAGACGGCGGCATCCCCCTCTGCTCGCACGCCTATGCGGGCGACCGTCCCGACGTCACCCAGTTCGCAGCCGTCGTCGAGGCCTTGGCACGGCGCTTTTCTCCCTTCGGCGATCTCGCCGAGCTCACCTTGGTCTATGACGCCGGGCAGGACTCCGCGAAGAACCAGCTGGTGATCGAAGAGACGCAGATGCACTTCGTCGGCTCGCTGCGGCCCTCCGATCACCCGGATCTCCTCGCCATCTCGAAGAGGCGCTATCGCCCGGTCGACGAGGAGGCCTTCTTCGGGCTCGGTGCCTTCGAGGCCCGGACCGTCGCCCTCGGGGCGAGACGGCGAGTCGTCGTCACCCACTCCGAACAGCTGCACGACAAGCAGTCACGAGGTTTCGATCAGACGATGGCAAAGGCCCGCCGCCAGCTCTTGGAGCTGAGCCGCGTGCTCGCCAAAGGGCACTCGCGTCGCACACGATCAGACCTCGAGGCCGAGATCGCCGAGGCGACCAAGGCGCGTTGGGTGAGGCGCTGCATCACGGCCACCCTCACGGGGGACAAGCCCGCTGAGCTTCGCCTCGCGATCGAGGAGGACCCAAAAGAGCGGGTTGGCCTGGAGGCCGAGATCTTCGGCAAGCGGATCCTGTTCACCGACCACGAGGACTGGTCGATCGCCGAGATCATCGGCGCCTATCGCTCCCAGTGGCAGGTCGAGGCCGACTTCCGTCAGATGAAGGACCCCCACCTCGTTTCGTTCTCGCCGATGTTCCCCTGGACCGAACAGAAGATCCGCGTCCACGTCTTCTACTGCGTGTTGGCCCTCATGGTCGCCCGGCTCATGGTGCGCGAGGCCGCCCAGGCGGGGATCGTGATGAGCGTGCGCGAACTTCTCCGGCACCTCGGCGGGATCGAGGAGACCGTCCTTCTCTACGCGGGCGAACGAGGAAGGCCACGCGCCCGCCACATGCTCACCGACATGGATGCCGACCAGCGCAGGCTCTACGACCTCTTCGGACTCGAGGCCTACGCGCCGAAGCGCTGAGTTAGGTGATACGCGCAACACCAGGCGTTTGTGCCAACCACAAGGTCGAAGGAAGCGTCAACCCGGAAGAGCCAGGAAACTCACGCTAGCGGAGGCAGTCAGACCATCAGAGCGCTCCAGGCCGCAGCGACTGCGCGGTTCCCAGTCAGCTCGAGCACCTCGAGGGGCCTACGGTTCCAGCAGTACAGGTACAGGTCCGACGCGGGACCGACGAGGACCGCATCGGCGGGTCCCCTGCCATCGCGCCAGCGCAGCCGGCCGGTGGTGACCTCCACCGTCCAAGCCGCACCCGCATCGGCACAGGCCAGGCACAGCACACCGCCGAGCGACACGCCCGGCGCCTCGGGCACCTCGGTCGCCAGGTGGACACCGATCCACTCGTCGATCCCGTCGACGGCCAGGTCCCTTGCGATCGGCGTCGGCGAGCCGATCGACAACTCGACGTCGTAGCGGTGCACGGCCGCCTCGAGCGCCATGCGCCGGCAAACCCATTCCGCGGTGAGTTCGGTGCCCGACCAGTTCCAGCAGCGATCCTCAGGATCACGAACGGCCAAGCTGGACAGGAGCTTCGCGCAAGCGGCACTTAGCCATTCCACCATGTCGACCCCGGGGGGCACCCCTCGCGAGGCCGGCTCCGCCGGGCCTTCCGGCGATGCCGTCTCGAGCTGGGTGCGCCAGAAGCTGAACACGTCACCGAGATGCCCGACCAGATCGGAGACATTCCAATCCGGACAGGTCGGAACCGGGAGGTCCAAAGCCTCGCCGCTGGCGTCGATGATGACGTCGCACTCGCGTTCGAGGGCTGCGAGATGCGATCCGTAGTCCAGGCGATGACTGTTCACGAACTCAATCCTCGCCTGTCGCGAGCTCTCGCTCGTCGCGGCGCTTTCGCCGTCTCGATGCGCGGGCCGGTGTCGGGATGGTCCCGGGGCCCCCGGGAACTTGTTGGGTCGCTCTGCCTGCGGCCCGCCGGATCTCCTGCACGGTGCGCTCCGGATCAGCGACCTCGATGACGACATAGTGGAGGCGCTCTCCCGAGCACTCGATGAGCACGGCGTTACGGCCGAGCCCGATGGACCAGAAGGACCAGCCATCGAGACCGTGATAGGTGCCGAGGCGCCAGACTCCCTGGCCGTGCTTGCGCCGCTGGCGAAGGCCCGTCTGCACGTGCGCGCGTGCCGACGGATCGGGGTCCACGCGGACTATCGAGGCGAGGGGGAGCGTGATCGTGCCCTTCATGGCAAGGAGTCTGCGCCATCCGTGCAGGCGGATCACCACGTCATCGTCCTCCAGCTTGCACTCCCCCCAGATCATCGGCGCCCGCCGCGCGGCGGGCACAGAACCGCTCACTTCCAGGCGGCCCGCAACTTCGCCCAACTGTCGCTGAGGGCCTCGGGAAGAACCCGGACCCCGGCAACCGAGGTCATGAAGTTCGTGTCGCCGATCCATCGGGGGACGATGTGCACGTGCAGATGGGCGGGGATCCCCGCGCCCGCGGCCCGCCCGAGGTTGAGGCCGAGATTCATGCCCTCGGGACTGTAGGCGGACTTCACGGCGGCCACCGCGTGGTAGACCCCGCCCGACAGCTCGGCCGCTTCTTCGGGCTCGAGCTCGCACAGGTCGCGCACGTGCCGGATGGGCATCACCATCACGTGGCCGGGGGAATACGGGAAGGCATTCAGCAGCACCACGGTGCGAGCGCCCGTCCAGAGCACGTGGCGCACCTCGTCAGGCTCGCCGGAGCCGACGATCGCGCAGAAGACGCACACCGCCTCTGCCTCGCCGCTCGCTCCCGGACCGGCTCTGCCGGCCGCATCCGCGTCGGCGAACGAGCTCGACATAGCTCGATCGCCAGCCCGCCCAGAGGTGGTCGAGACTCACGGCTCTCCCGCGCCGCCGGTATGCCCGCGGCCAAGCGGCGGTGCCGCCTCCACGCGCAGCGTCTCGACGAACGCGTCGAGGCCGACACCGCGCGCGGGCTCGTCCGAACCCCGCGCGTTGACGCCCACGGTCCTCTGCGCCAGGTCCGAGTCGCCGACGACGAGGACATAGGGCACCTTCTCCAACTTCGCGTGCCGGATCCTCGCACCCAGGGGTTCGCCCGCGTCGTCTGCCTCGGCCCGCACCCCGGCCGCGACCAAGACGTCGCGCACTTGTCGGGCGTAAGGCGCGTGGGCATCGCGTACGGGCAGCACCCGGGCCTGGACAGGCGAGAGCCAGGTCGGAAACGCCCCGGCGTAATGCTCCACGAGCACGGCGAAGAAGCGTTCCACCGATCCGAACAACGCGCGATGGATCATGATCGGCCGGTGCCTGGTGTTGTCCTGACCGACGTAATCCATGTCGAAACGCTGCGGGAGCTGAGTGTCCACTTGGATCGTCGACATCTGCCAAGTCCTCCCGATCGCGTCCCGGGCCTGGACCGAGATCTTCGGACCGTAGAACGCGCCGCCGCCCGGGTCGAGTACGAGCTCGAGGTCCATCCCGAGCGCAGCCTCGCGGAGAGCCTCGGTCGCCTCCTCCCATTCCTCCAAGGTCCCGACCGCCTTCTCCTCCGGCATCGTCGAGAGCTCGAGGTAGAAGTCCTCCAGGCCGAAGTCGCGCAGCAGGTCGAGCACGAAGCCGAGCAACGACCGCAGCTCGCCGGCCATCTGCTCGCGAGAACAGAAGATGTGCGCGTCGTCCTGGGTCATGCCGCGCACGCGTGTCAGACCGTGCACGACGCCTGACTTCTCGTAGCGGTAGACGGCGCCGAACTCGAACATCCGCAAGGGAAGCTCGCGGTAGGAGCGCTGCCTGGACTTGAAGATCAGGATGTGGAACGGACAGTTCATGGGTTTCAGGTAGTAGCGCTGCCCCTCGTCGAGCTCCATCGGCGGGAACATGCTCTCCGCGAACCACTGCAGGTGGCCGGAGGTCTCGAACAGGTCCGAGCGGGTGATGTGCGGCGTGTTGACGAAGGCGTACCCGGCCTCGATGTGGCGCGCCCGCGAGTAGTCCTCCATCACCTTGCGGACCAGTCCGCCCTTCGGGTGGAAGACGGCCAATCCCGAACCGAGCGCGGCGGGGAAGGAGAAGAGGTCGAGCTCGGCCCCAAGCCTGCGGTGGTCACGGCGCTCGGCTTCCTCGAGACGATGGAGATGGGCCGCGAGGGCCTTGTCCGACTCCCACGCGGTGCCGTAAACCCTCTGCAACTGGGGCCTGTGCTCGTCGCCCCGCCAGTAGGCGCCGGCCACGCGGGTCAGCTTGAAATGCCCCAGCCGGTCCGTCGAGGGCACATGGGGACCGCGGCACAAGTCCACGAACCCCGGCCAGTTGCGATAGGTGCTGATCCCGCCCGGATTCCCACCGGCTTCGGCCTCGAGTTCGCCGTCGAGGCCCACGACAACCTCGGCGACCCCCTCGATGATCTCGCGCTTGTAGGGCTGGTCGGCGAAGATCTCGAGGCCTTCGGCGATCGTGTGCTCCTCGCGGACGAACGGCTGGGACTCCTCGATGATCGCCCGCATCGCCGCTTCGATCCTGGTCAGGTCGTCCTCGGAAAAGCGGGCCGCGTGGGGGAGCTCGAAGTCGTAGTAGAAGCCGTCGGCGATGGCAGGGCCGATCGTGTAACGCGCGCCCGGCCAGAGCCGGAGCACCGCCTGGGCCAGGACGTGCGCCGTCGAGTGGCGCAGCACCTCGCGGCCCTCGTCGGTGTCGGAGGTGACGATCCGGACCTTGCTGCCATCGACAAGTGGCGCCGAGAGATCGACCAGCACGCCGTCGAGCGCGGCGGCGACCGCGGCCCCCGCCAGCCGCCGTCCTATCGCCGCGGCGAGCTCCGCGATCGTCGTGCCGGCGGGGACACTGCGTGCGGACCCGTCAGGCAACAAGACCGTGACCTCGCTGGGCATCTCAACCACTCCTCGTGCTGGCGACGCGCAGTCGCACTCCGGAAAGGCCCAGCCTACCGGCCGGCCAGGACTATCTAGTGGGCTCGCCTCACAGGCCTACGCCCAACAGCGAGGCGGCCCCGCCGATGCCGTGCCCGCTTGCCGCCTCCTCGTCGATGGCCGCGATGGCCCCGGGAGTGTCCAAGTCGTCGTCGAGCCTGGCCCGCACGGCCTCCAAGCCGGCGGTGCCCGGACCTGCGGCACGCCATCTCTCCAGACGGCCTTCCGCCTCCTCGAGCAAGGAGTCCGTCCACTCCCACGCCCGCCGGTAGCTATGGGACAACAGGGCCAAGCGGATCGCGGACGGATCGCGGTCCTGTTCGAGGAGGTCATGGACAAAAACGAGGTTGCCGAGCGACTTCGACATCTTCTCTCCACCGAGACCCACCATCGCCACGTGCATCCAGTGCCGGACGAAGACCGACCCCGTCGCCGCCTCCGACTGGGCGGACTCGCACTCGTGGTGCGGGAAGATGAGATCGGCGCCCCCGCCGTGCAGGTCGATCGTCGTGCCGAGCTTCGCGGCAGGGCGAGCGCCGAGCACTCGATGTGCCATCCCGGACGGCCGGGGCCCCACAGCGACTCCCAGGAGGGCTCGTCCGGCGCCGATGGCTGCCAGAGGACGAAGTCCAGGGGGTCGTCCTTGAAGGGGTCCTCCGGTCGACCACCGCGGAGGGCGGCCAGAGCGACCATTTCATCCCGCTCGAGGTGGCTTAGCTGCCCGAAGCGCGGAAACGACGAGACGTCGAAATAGACCGCCCCGCCGGCACGATAGGCGTGACCGGTGTCGAGGACCATGCCGATGAAGCCGAGGATGTCCGGGATGGCCGAGGTCGCCCGCGGCTCGGAGTAGGCCTTCAGGAGCCCGAGCGCCTCCATGTCGGCGTCAAAGCGCGGAATCTCGCCTGCGGCCAGGTCCAGGTAGTGCACACCGAACTCGCGGGCCTTGCGCAGGATGTCGTCGTCGACGTCGGTGATGTTACGGACGCACAGGGTCCGGTGGCCGAGGTCGCGAAGGCGCCGCTGCAACACGTCGTAGGTGATGTAGACCGCGGCATGGCCGAGATGCGCGGAGTCATAGGGCGTGATCCCGCAGGTGTACATCGTCACGACCTCGCCCGGTGTGAAGGGGACGACCTCGCGACGAGCCGTGTCGTAGAGCCGCATCACCGACAGTGCGTCAGACGGGCTGACAAAGCCTTAGCGGGTTTCTGTGCGCAGGCCGGTCAGCCGAATGCTGGCGTGCGAGCGAGTACGGATGTTGACGCCGATCAGCACCGCCGTGAACGCCTCTATCGCCGCCGCCGCCGACAAGGTGCCCGCGTCGATCCCACGACACCCGGGTATGCGCTCCACCAGATCGATCGTGGCCTTGGTGGCAGCCGCGTGGTCCGAGCACACAAGAACGTCCGCGTCGAGGGGCTCGTCGAGGTTCGCGAGGCCGTGGGCCGGGAGGTGATGGAAGGCTCCCGAGACGAGGGCCCGCGGGGCGGCGCCCTGGACGGCCACGCACAGCGAGCCGCGGGCCGGTACGACGGCCTCCATGTCGTCGCCAACTTTGAACAGGGCATTGGCCATCGAGATGACGACCTTGCCGTCGAGGTGCTGGGCGAGGCCCGCAACTGTTGGCGGCGCCCCCTCCCACGGCGTCGCGACCACGACCAGGTCCGCGGCGGAAGCGACCTCGTTCGACGCCCCGTGCAAGGTCAGCGCACGGGGCGCCCACTTGTCACGAAGCTGGGCCGCCGTCTCCTCCCCGCGCGCGGCCGAGCGCGAGCCGATCGACACCGACATACCTACCGACGCCAGCCTGACGCCAAGGGCCTTGCCCGCCGGACCCGTCCCTCCGAGTATCCCTACGTCCATGGCCCTAGCCTTTCACACCTGCAACGGACGGCCCGAGGCCCACGGGGTCGGTGGTGTCATACCGGGCGAACCGCGGCATGAGCCACGCCACGAGGGCAGTGCCCACCACACAGCCGAGCCCCCCCGAGACAACCGAGATCTGTGCCGTCGAGAGCGCCGCCACGGCGCCCGCTTCCGCGTCGGCGAGGCGCGGCCCCCCCGTCACCACGGCCGTGTGGACCGAGGAAAGCCGGCCCCGCAGCGACTCCGGTGCTTCGAGCTGCAGGATGGTGCCCCGAGTGCGCCACGAACGCTGAAGGAGGAATCGATGTAGAAGATCGAGTTCGCCGGAGGCGGTGCTGCATCAGAGATGGAGGTTGACCCTCCGGAGCCGTCCTGCAGGGGGAGGCTTCAAACCACCGCAAGCTGCGTCGGTCAAGAGCCGGGGTGGTGAGCGTTGCGGAAAAGGCGCGGCTATCAGCGCGTCAAGGTATGGGCCAAGAAGGCGAGCGTGAGCGAACCACTGATGACGTGTCGAAACGTTCACTGGTGACATCAAAACCGAGGAGTTCGGTGTGCCTCGGGACAAGTCTGGGGGTGACCTGCTTACTGCCCAGGCGGTGTCCGGCATGTAGGTGGCGCGAGCTTGGTCCGGGCTCTGATGAGGAACGTGGGAACCTGTCGTCCCGACAAGTCGGCCGTTCATTGGGTGAAGAGCCCCCCGGCCGCGAGAGGGAGCACCCCAAGTGGCAGAAACCACAAGGGGCCGAGTACCAGTTGCGGGACACAGGGACGGACCGTCTCGTACTAGCGATGAAGCCCGGTAATGCGGGTGGAGCGAAGGGGACGGCCTGCCCGGGTTCGTTTGGTGGTCAACCGTGAGTCTGCGGGAGGAGCCGGCGAACGAACCGAAGCCGAAGGACAAGCCGTTTGCAATTTCCAAGTGGGTTGTCAAAGAGGCCTATGAGAAGGTCAAGGCCAACCGGGGCGCAGCGGGCGTCGATGAGGTTTCGATCGCAGAGTTCGAGGACGACCTGAAAGGGAACCTCTACAAGCTCTGGAATCGCATGTCTTCAGGGACGTACTTCCCGGCGCCGGTCCGGGCAGTTGAGATACCGAAGAAACGCAGTGGGGTAAGGACCCTTGGCGTGCCCACCGTGGCCGACCGGGTCGCCCAGACGGTGGTCCGTATGTACTTGGAGCCGCAGGTGGAGCCGATCTTCCACCCCGACTCCTACGGATACCGACCGGGGCGCTCCGCACTCGACGCAGTTGGGAAATGCCGAGAGCGGTGCTGGAAGAGCAACTGGGTGATCGATCTCGACATCCGGGCTTTCTTCGACAGCATCGACCACGACCTCTTGTTGAAGGCGGTGTCGAAGCACACGGACCGGACATGGGTCCGCCTCTATGTGAAGCGGTGGCTGCAAGCGCCGCTACAGAAAGAGGACGGCACCGTCGTGCAACGAGACCGAGGAACCCCACAGGGTTCTGCGATCTCACCGTTATTGGCGAACCTCTTCCTCCACTATGCGTTCGATGTCTGGGTCGCTCGGGAGTTCCCGACCGTCTCCTTCGAGCGCTACGCGGATGATGCGGTAGTGCACTGTGCAAGCGAGCTTGAGGCCCGTGAGGTCCTCGGAGCCATCGCCTTACGGATGGCGCAGGTCGGTCTGGAGTTGCATCCGGACAAGACGCGCATCGTGTACTGCAAGGACGACAGCCGCCGAGGCTCGTATGAGCACGAGCGGTTCAACTTCCTGGGCTACACGTTTCGCAGCCGACTCGTAAAGAGTAAGCACGGACGATTCTTCCCGTCCTTCTCGCCAGCGGTCAGCGACGACGCCGCCAAGGCCATGCGTCGAGAGATCCGGCGCTGGCGTCTGCACAGGCGCAGTGACACGAGCCTCTCGGGCCTTGCCCGGCTGGTCAATCCGGTCGTGCAGGGCTGGATCAACTACTACGGGCGCTTCCACAGGTCCCGGTTGTATCCGTCTCTTAAGCGCATCAACGACTATCTCGTTCGATGGGCCATGCGGAAGTACAAGCGGTTGCGTGGTCGGCGCACGCAAGCGTCGTTGTGGTTGGCGAGCGTCTGTCGACGCCGGCCGACCCTCTTCGCTCAGTGGCGACTCGGCGTGCAGCCCTAAGGCTGGGCAGGGGGAGCCGTGTGAATCGAGAGGTTCACGCACGGTTCTGGGAGAGCCGGGGGGTGAGATTCCCCCCGGCCACTCGCCACGACCGCCGAGACGACATCGGCCGCACCCGCCACATCGAGGAGCCCGAGGCCGGCACCCAGCCAAGGCGCGAGGCCGAAAAGCGCTATCGCGGCCCCCCAGACCACGACGGCGATGAGAACCGCCCGGCCCTGCTTGTGCACCGCGACCACCCAACCTGTGAGCAGGGCACCGATGAGAGCGCCCGCCCCCGGCGCCGCGTAGAACAGTCCCACAGTGGCGGCACCACCGTGGAAACGCACGAGGGCGAGGGCCGGGAACAGCGCCCGTGGCATGCCCAGCACCATCGCGTTCAGGTCCACGACGAAGGTCCCTTGCAGGACAGGTCGGCCCTTCAGGTATCGCAGGCCCTCTGCGATCGAGCGCAGCCCGAAGCGTGTCCCGCCGTGCGGCGGCCTGAGCGCCGGAAGGCTGGCGACCGCGAGCAGCGAGATTGCGAAGGTACCGGCATCGATCCAGTAGACCGAGGCGATGCCGAACTGGCCGAGCAGCAGCCCCGCGATAGCCGGTCCTCCTACCTGGCCCACCTGGAAGAGCAGCTGCCAGAGTGCGTTCGCGCTCGCGAACATCGGACGTCCGACCAAAGTCGCGATCACCGCGGATCGCGTCGGGCCGTCGATAGCTGGCGACGCCCGAACCGAGCGCGCTCAGCGCGTACAAGGGCCAAAGCGCCGCCCGGCCGCCGGACGAGTTCCAAGCGAGCCCGACGCTGCAGGCGGCCAGCGAGACCTGCGTGGCGAGGAGCAACCGGCGCCGGTCGACGGCGTCGGCGATCGAGCCTCCGAACAGCGATCCGCCGAGCACCGGGACGATCTGGGCCAGACCGACGAGACCCACATCCAACGAGGAGTGCGTCAGCCTGAACACCTGGTACGGGACGCCACCACGGTGAGCTGCGACCCGAGCGTTGTGACGAGGTACCCTCCCCAGAGACGCCGGAAGGGCTGCGAATCTCGCAGCGGCCCGAGCTCGACAAGAAGCCGTCCTCGCGCCATGCAGGAGAAACTACCGAGACTTCCGCTCCGACCGGGAGGCCGCGGACTGCCTTCGACGCGCCGCCCCCTAACCTTGGTGGGAACAAGCAGAGAGCACAGGGGCAATGGGTCGGTCATTCCGAATTGGGAGCGTCCGGGGCGTTCCGATACGCCTCCACTGGAGCTTCCCGCTGCTCGGCGTGCTCGTGATCCTGCCGAGCAGCGGCCGCACGACGGCGCGTTCGCTCGCCGAAGGTCTCATCTGGATCGCGGCCCTCTTCGTCTGCATAGTGGTGCACGAGCTCTCCCACAGCTTCGTGGCACGTCGCCGCGGCTTTTTGGTGCATGACATCGTCCTGTTGCCGATCGGCGGGGTCTCGGAGATCTCCGGGTTGCCGGGCGCCCCCCGGGACGAGCTCGCCATAGCGATCGCCGGTCCCCTGGGCAGCCTCGCACTCGCTCTCCTGTTCGCGGTCGCGGGTCTGGTGTCCGGAGCGGTGCTGTGGCCACCTTCGATGTTCGCCGGCGCGATCTTGAGCCGCCTCCTGTGGGCCAATCTCCTCCTCGCCGGCTTCAACCTCCTCCCCGCCATCCCGATGGACGGCGGACGGGTGCTGAGGGCCTTGCTTGCCCACAGGCGGACCGACCTCCGCGCCACGGGCCTCGCGGTACAGATCGGGCGCTTCATCGGGCTCGCGATGGTGGTGGTGGGGTTGCGCTATGACCTGTGGCTTTCCTTTGTCGGAGTGTTCGTGTTCGTGGGCGCCGCGGGCGAGAAACGGGCCGCCGCGCTCCGCACGGCGGTCGGCGGCCTCAGCGTCGGCGACGTCATGGTGCCCGATCCGACGACGCTCGAGGCGAGCTTCCCGCTCGCGGCCGTCTCCCCGTTCCTGACTAGCCTCACCGGGACGGGTCCTGCCTGTGGTCGACCGCGGACGGTACGTCGGCCTGATCGCGGCCGACCGGCTCCCGGGACCTCCCGGAGCGCTCTTAGTGGCCGACGCCACCGATCGCGCCGCGGCGCACCTCGCGCCCGACGACCCCTTGTACCCGGTCGCGGTGGAGTGTCTCAGTGCCTTCCGGCGTCGTGCGGCCGCCGTCGTCGAAGACGGCCGCGTCGTCGGTGTCCTGTACACGCCCCACCTCGAAGCGGCGCTGCGCCGGGCGACCCCCGGACCGGGCATCTCCGGCATCCGACGCTGAACGAGCCAGGGACCGCGAGGGCCGAGGCCGTCTTCCTCATAAAGGAACAGAGGGGAAGAGCCGTAAACGGCCCAGATGACCGCGGCCATGCTCAAGGTCGAAGGGCCGCGCGCCGATGACACGATTGGTGTTCGAGCATCAGCGGGGCCATCTCCGGCGCGAGCGGAGCCACGCCGTGCCGGAGGTTTTTTTAGCCTCGCGGCCGCTTCCGAGCCATTTCGAGTTCGCGGCGATGTTCGTTGCCTTCGCCGACCTCGTCACTGTCCATGACCTCGACGGGACCATCCGGTTGGCATCCGACTCCTCCCGCGAAATCCTGGGCCTGGCTCCCGACCAGCTCATCGGCCGGCCGGCGGCGGAGATTCTTTGCTGTGCGCAAGACGCCGCGCTGCTCACCGGCGCCATCGAGCGCGTGCGAGCAGGCGATGACACCGCTGCTGTCACATTCCGCGGCGCGACGCAGGACGCGCAGTCCCCGTGGCTCGAGACGAGAATCGGCGTCGTGAAAGGCCTCAAAGGTTCGCCCACCGGCTTCGTGGCCGTGTCCCGGCTCGTGACCGACCGGGTCGAGCTCGAGCGCCACCAGACCAAGCTGCTGCAGCGCTATCGCCAGGTCGCAGAGGCCGTGCCCGGGATGACCGCCTGGATCGTCGACCGGGAATTGCGATGCCGCTTCGCGGCCGGGGCTGGTTTCCCGTCTCTCACAAGCGGCCCGGAAGCCTGCGTGGGCCGTCCTCTTGTTCAGCTCCTCAGTGCAGACCGTTTCGAAGCTGCCGCGCTGCCGCCTCGAGGAGTGCTTCGCCGGACTCAGCCCGACCGAAGAGAGCTCGCGACCCGGCCGACACCAGTTCTGGACGCGCTACCTACCTGTCGTCGAAAGCGCGGGAGAGATCCAGGAAGTTCTCATCGTGAACCTCGAGTTCACCGCCCGCGAGAGGACTCACGAAGCGCTCCGCCGCAGCGAAGCCAGCTTCTCGAGCGCCTTCGACAACTCCCCCATCGGCATGGCCATCATCGCGCCCGACGGTTCGGTGCTCCGTGCGAACGACGCCTTCTGTGCGCTCACACGACGATCGCGTGAGGAGCTGCACCGGGGGACTTGGTCGGAGGTGATCCACCCGGACGACGTCGAGGCCAACCGCGAGCTGACGGTGCGGATGCTCGCTGGCGAGAGGCGGACGGCGATGGTCGAGCGACGCTACCTGCGACCCGACCACTCCGTTGTGCACACCGTGATGAGCATCACGCTCGTGCGCGACGAGGTCGGTCGGCCCCTGCATCTTGTCATTCAGGTACTCGACGTGACCGACCGGCACCGCCTGGAGGCCTATCTCGAGGAGCTCGTGCTGCGGGATCCACTGACCGGGGCTCACAACCGCAGGGCTCTCGACGTCGCGCTCGCCCGGCGGCTCGGTGCCGAATCGGCCGAAGCGCCGAGCGGCGCGCTCGTGTTGTTCGACATAGACCACTTCAAGGATCTCAACGACACTTTGGGTCACGACGTCGGCGACGACGTGCTCCGCCACCTCGTCGCGCAATGGCGGGAGCGCCTGCGCCGCAGCGACGTCCTTGTTCGCATCGGCGGCGACGAGTTCGTTGTCCTGCTCGGCGACGGCGACCCCGAAAGCGTGGAGTCGGTTGCCCGTGACCTGTTGACCCTCGCGGACGGAGCAATCCTGACGGTCACGGGTGTGGCGTCTTCGGTCAGCGCGGGCATGGCGCTGTTCCGCCCTGAGGAGAACGCCGCGCAGCTCTTGCGCCGCGCGGATGACGCGCTTTACCTTGCCAAACGCGCCGGTCGGGGCCGCCTTGTCGTCGACCGGGCAGACCCCGAGTTCTGACGGCAGAGCTGTCCTGACTTCCCGGTCCCCGGCGGGGCGCCGGTCGGATTCAGCTCTCTTCCCACGCGCGGCAGCGCGGGCGCCCGCCTGCCGATCAACCGGCCCGGCGACCGCCCTCGGTCTCGCGTGCCTCGCTGCGGAGTCGCTCCCGCTTGGACTGGGCCGTGCGCCTGCCCCTGACGGTCTGGTCCAGCACAACCTTGCGCAACCGGACACTGGCCGGGGTGGCCTCGACGCACTCGTCCTCACTGATGAACTCGAGCGCCTGCTCCAGCGAGAGGAGCCTGGCCGGTATCAGGCGGACCAACTCCTCGGCTGTGGAGGAGCGCACATTGGTGACCTTGCGCTCCTTGGTGGCGTTGACGTCCATGTCCTCGGAGCGGGCGTTCTCCCCGATGATCATCCCCTCGTAAACCTCCACGCCGGGACCGAGGAAGAGCATGCCGCGGTCCTGGAGGTTCATCAGGGCGTAGGTGGTCGTCAAACCACTTCTGTCCGCGACCAGGGAGCCCGACGCCCGCGTCCTCAGTTCGCCGTGCCACGGCTCGAAGCGGTCGAAGATGTGGTGCAGGACGCCGGTGCCCCGGGTCTCGGTCAAGAACTCCGTGCGGAAGCCGATCAAGCCGCGAGACGGCACCGAGTAGTCAAGCCTCGCCCAGCCCGTGCCGTGGTTGACCATCTGGACCAGACGCCCTTTGCGGAGCGAGAGCAACTGGGTGACGACCCCGAGGAACTCCTCGGGGACGTCGATCGACACGGCCTCGACGGGTTCGTGCACCTTGCCGTCGACCAGCCTGGTCACGACTTGCGGCTTGCCCACGGTGAGCTCGAAACCCTCCCGGCGCAGCATCTCGACGAGAACGGCGAGCTGCAGCTCACCGCGGCCTTGCACCTCCCAGGTGTCGGGCCACTCAGTGGTCAGCAAGCGGATCGAGACGTTGCCCACGAGCTCGGCGTCGAGGCGGTTCTTGAGCAGCCTGGCGGTGACCTTCGTCCCTTCGGTGCCTGACAACGGTGAGGTGTTGATGCCGATGGTCATCCCGAGGCTCGGCTCGTCGACGATGAGGACCGGAAGGGGCCGCGGGTCCTCCGGATCCGAGAGCGTCTCACCGATGGTCACATCGGACAACCCGGCCACGGCAATGATCTCACCCGGTCCGGCCTCCGCGGCATCGACTCGGTCCAGTCCTTCGGACACGTACAGCTCGGAAACCTTGAACCGCTCCATGCTGCCGTCAGCACGGCACCACGCGGCCTGCTGGCCGCGTCGAATCGTGCCATGCAGCACGCGGCAGATCGCGAGACGTCCGACATAGGCGGACGCGTCGAGGTTCGTGACCAGTGCCTGCAACGGATGCTCGGGCTCGAAAGTCGGAGCAGGAATGTAGTCGCAGATGACCTTGAACAACGGCTCGAGGTCCGTCCCCACCACTTTCGGGTCGAGCGAAGCCCGTCCCGCCCTGGCATTGCAGTACACGATGGGGAACTCGATCTGCCCCTCGTCGGCGTCGAGGTCCAAGAAGAGCTCGTACACCTCGTCGACGACTTCCTTCGGGCGCGCATCGGGGCGGTCGATCTTGTTGACCACGAGCACGACCGGCAGCCGCCGCTCGAGCGCTTTGCGCAGCACGAAGCGGGTCTGGGGCAAGGGGCCCTCGCTCGCGTCCACCAACAGCAGGACGCCGTCGACCATCGCGAGTGCCCTTTCGACCTCGCCGCCGAAGTCGGCGTGACCAGGAGTGTCCACGATGTTGAACTTCACGCCTGCGTGGCGCACAGAGGTGTTCTTCGCGAGGATCGTGATCCCCTTCTCGCGCTCGATATCCATGGAGTCCATCACGCGCTCGTTGACTTCTTGATTGGCGCGGAACACTCCCGACTGCCACAACATCGCGTCAACGAGTGTTGTCTTCCCGTGGTCGACATGGGCGACGATCGCGAGGTTGCGGAAGTTGGCGCGCGAAAGCATGTGAGAAATACCCCGGAGAAAAGCACGGCCACTGCCGTGAAACGTCAGTCTACCGGGTCGACACGCCGACAGCTTCCAAGCCGGCGCTCTTCGCCGTTGGCCTAGCTATCGGTCCGCAAGGGGGCAGTTGCTTGCTGGCAGCCCTCAGCCCAACGCCTGCGCCATTCGGTAAAGGTCTTCCGGTACGAGCCGTGGCTCGGCAACCACTTCTGACAACCGGACGGCCACGACGTCGTCACCGCGCTTGATCGGGATCTGACCGAAGCGCCCCTCGCATATCAACTTGTAGGCGCCCACGCCGACACGCGTCGCCCAGATCCTGTCGTAGGCGGTTGGCGTGCCGCCCCGTTGGGTGTGGCCCAGCACCGTGACCCTGGTCTCGAAGCCCGTCACGTCCTCGAGCTGGCGACCCAGGCGCTCCCCGATCCCGCGCCGGCTGAGCTGCTCATGGCCGAAGGCGTCAATAGGCGCACCCGAGTCCGACGGGCCGGGCAGGCCACCGACCTCCGCCCCTTCCGACACGGCGATGATGCTGAACGTCTTTCCCTGCTCGCGGCGGTCCTGGAGATGGGCGACGACCTCTTCCAGCTGGACTTCGAACTCCGGGATGACCATCATGTCCGCCCCCCCGGCCAAGCCGCCCATCAAGGTGACCCACCCCGCTTCGCGTCCCATCGCCTCTACCACCATCACCCTGTGGTGCGAGGCGGCAGTGGTGTGCAGCCGGTCCACCGCCTCGGTGACAATCGCCACCGCCGTGTCGAAGCCGATGCAGTACTCGGTGACCAACAAGTCGTTGTCCACCGTCTTCGGCACCCCGACGACGGGCACTCCCCGCTCCGCCAGGGCCGCTCCCACCGACAGCGTGTCGTCCCCCCCGATGGTCACCAGCGCGTCCATGCCGAGCCGGCCGATGTTCGCGATGACAGCCTCCATGGCTGCCGGGTTCGCCAGTGGGTTGACCCGCGATGAGCCCAGGATCGTGCCTCCCCGGGTCAAGATCCCCGACACGTCCCCAGGGCGCAACGGGATGGCATCGCCTTCGCCGACCAGGCCGGCCCAACCGTTCTGCACGCCGAGGACATCGACCCCGTCACTGAAAGCGCTGCGTGCCACGCCCCGGATCGCCGCGTTCAGCCCGGGCGCGTCTCCTCCACCAGTCAGGATCCCAATCTGCACGAGTCCTCCGCTCTTTGGTTGCTTTCCGGCCCGAGTATAACTCTGGCGGGAATGACCGATCTTGGCTGCCCGCCCCCGGACAGCCCTTCCTGACGCGCGTAATTGCCCTTTATGGCAAGGAATTCCCGGCAGTGATCCCCGAGACGAGGCACGGCGCGTCCTCCGAGATGCCCTCTCGGCGCCGCCGCCGCGCGAGTCGTCGCCACGCCAGAGCTCACCAGCAACTGCACCCGGGCGTACCGCGGACGCCTGCGCTCGGTTTCCGGCTGAGGCTTAACGCTCGCGGCGCCAGGTCCCGAGCAGCACCGCCGCGTAGCGGAATCCGTAGAGGACGTTCGTGCCCTTCTTCGACCGGCCTGAGGCCCGTTCGTGCCACACAGCGGGGCGCTCGCTCACTCTCCAGCCTCGCTTGAGCGCCGTTATCAGCAGCTCCGCGGTCTGGTACTGGTCCTGCTCGAGGCGGCCCTTCACGTCCGCGAGCATCGTCACCCGGAGCGCCCGGAAGCCGTTGGAGGTGTCCGTGAGGTGCGCCCCGGTGAGAAGGTTCATGAGCGTCGCGAAGAAGACCACCCCCAACTGGCGGTACCGGTCCCCCGTCTTGTCCACCCCTAGGCGCCGGGAGGCCACGACGAAGTCGGCCTCGTCATCCACAAGGGGCTGAAGCAACTGCGGCATCTCGGTCGGGTCGTTCTGCCCGTCGGCGTCGAGGGTGACCACGTACTGGGCCCCCAAGCTCACGCAAAGGTCGTAACCGACACGCAGCGCCACGCCGTGACCCAGGTTCACCGGGAACACGAAGGTGACCGCCCCCTCCTCCATGGCGACGCGGGCGGTCTCGTCCTCACCGCCGTCAACGATCACAAGTGGTGTCACCTCAAGCCCGCAGGCCGTCTTCGGCACGCGCCGCAGCACGTCGCCGATGTTGGCCTCCTCCTCGTAGGCGCAGATCAGACCAACCACCGGTGTCAGCTTCACGTCGCCGAACTGCTCATCGAATCTCTTGCGACCGACGTCGATGACGAGCCGCTGAAGCGCCCGCAGGCGGGTCTGCTGATGGTCGGAGATGTTTGCCATGCGGGGAGCTCCTGGGGTTCAGCGGATGTTCGGGCTCGCGAAGACCTCACGAGACAGGCGCCGCGGGTGAGCGCACGACCGCGGAACCAATCGCTTGCTTCCGAAGCCGTGCCTTCCCACACAGTCCTGACCGACGGTCTTGCTTGAGATTCTCATTTCGCCTTGGGTTGGCGGATAGCCCCTTGCAGAATTGCTTCCGCTTTCCTGCGAACTGACCTTATCGCCCCCGGTCACGACTTGGAAGCCGTGCGCAAGGCGGACCCTGGCGTGCTAGCTCGCAAACCGCCGGCCACGTGTGCCAGACTCGCGATCCTGATGGAGGCCGGTTCAGACGCTGCCGGATGCATGCCGGAGACCACAACACGCGCTGCCTCTAGCAAAGCTCGCTCCTCACGCGAGCCGCAAGCTTCGCGATTCTCCCCAGACTCGCGGGGGCGGGGTGAAGCCGCTGTCCGTCGGCCGCGACGGGCGGCTGGCACGCTCCGCGGCGAGACACCGTGATCCGTCCGCTCTCGCCTGAGCGGCAGGCGACCATGAACCGGTGGGCGCTGTGGCTGACGACCGCGGCGTTGATCGTCTTCCCCTTCCTTTACGGCCTGGTCGCGCTCCACCGTGGCGAGGACGCCGACTGGGACCTGATGAACTACCACTTCTTCGATCCCTTCTGGGTCCTCGTCAACCACCAGCACGACATCATGCCGGCGCAGTTGCAGACCTACTACAACCCCCTGCTCGACTTCCCCTTCTACCTCGCGGCCCGGCACCTCTCCGCCCGGACCGTCGCCTATGGCATCGCCTTTGTGGAGGGCCTGTCCTTCCCGATCTTGTACTTCATCGCGCGGGTGTTCACGCGCCGCCGTCTGCTTGCGCTTCTGGCGGCAGGTTTGGGAATCTTCGCCGCCGGGGCGTTTTCGGAGATCGGCAGTGTGATGGGCGACACGCTCACGGCGCCCTTCCTCCTCGGTGGGATCCTTCTCGGCCTGTACGCCTGCAGGCCGCCCGCGCACGGCGCACGCCGTCGCGTGCTGGCCTTGGCGGTCGCGGCCGGCCTCGTATCCGGGTTCGGCTCCGGCCTCAAGCTCTCCGCGTTCCCCTTCACTGTTGCCACCATCGTCGCCTTCTTCGTGATCGGTCTGCCCTTCCTACGCCGGTTGGGCTTGGCCTTCGCCTGCGGCTGCGGCGCGCTCGTGGGCCTCCTCGTCTCCTACGGATGGTGGGGTTACGAGCTCGCCACCCGATGGGGAAGCCCATTGCTCCCCTACCTGAACCAGGTCTTCGCCTCGCCCTACGCACCCCTCGCATCGAACACCGACGCCAGAAGATTGCCGCACGGCATACTGCAGGCGCTCTTCTACCCGTTCCTGTGGACCCGGCAGCCGCTGCGCACCAGTCCCCAGCCTTTCCGAGAGCTCTCGATGCCTGCCCTGGAAGCGGTCCTCCTGCTTCTGGCCATAAAGGCCATCGCGATGACGGCACGCCGGCGGGCGTGGCGGCCGGTCTTCGGCTCCGACGCCGAGCGCTTCCTGGTCGTGCTCACAATCGTCACGTACCTGATCTGGGTGGACATCTTTGCCATCTACCGGTATCTGATCCCTCTCGAGATGCTCGCCTTCGTGCTGCTCGGGATCTGCATCCGGCGCCTGTTCTCCCCGCTCAAGCCCTGGCCGATCGCGGCCGTGGCGCTGGTGGCGATAACCGTGGCGTCACTGGTCACCGAAGAAACCGACAACATCGGCCGCACCGCCTGGGCGTCGCGGTACATCACCGTGCTGGTGCCGGCGTCCGTCGTCCACCCAGCGGCGTTCTTGATGATCGGTACCCAGCCCGAGGCCTACGTCGTCCCCTACTTCCCGAGTGACGACTTCTTCGCACGCATCCAGGCCAACATCCGGCCGACACCGACGGTCGTGGCCCGCATAAAGAAGGACCTGCGCGTCTACAGCCACGTGTATCTCTTCTGGGTCGACCCCAACTCGTTCCCCACCGACGCCGCGCTGCTCTCACAGCCAAGGCCTCCGTGGGCGAGCTACGGCTTTACGGTGAACACCAGCGCCTGCGTCGCCATCCCGACGCGGATCGGCACGGTCGGTCAGTCCGTTCGCACCTGCCCGCTCGTCCGGTCCTGAGGGCTTAGCTCCTGCCCTCCGCCCGGGGCGCTAGCGAGCTCTTCTGCCCCCGCCCGGGAGCGTCCGCGGCCGCAGACGGGCCTCGAGATCGGCGATACGACTATCCCTGGCGTGGATGATCTCCTCCTGCGCCGCGACGAAGGTCTCGAGCTGTGCCACGTGTGCAGCCCGCGCCTTCAGCTCCGCCTCGAGGTGGCGAACGTAGCCCTCGACCCGGTTGACGTTCTCGGATACGAAGTTGTCAAGCACGCTGGCCGGGGCGAGCAGGGGCACGAGCCCGGGCTCCTCGGCCCGCGCGTAGAACCTGTTGATCCCGTCGAAGGAGGCGAACAGGTATCCGGCGGCGAGCAGCTGCGGCTCCCAGCGCGAGTGGTTCTGCTGGTAAGACCACGGGTCGGTCGCCTCCACGACGAGCACCCTCGGACGCCAACGCGACCAGTCGTTGCCCGACAGTACGTCGGGCTCCGCGCCCTCGACGTCGATCTTCAAGAAAGAGATCTCCCCGGTGCAGTGCTCGTCCAGGACATCTGCCAGCGTGCGCTGCCTGACCACACGCTCGCGCACGGGGCGGCCGGCGCGGACATAGCCTGCTCCCACCTCGGCGTCGGTGCTCGACAGGCCGCGTTCGTCACCGACGACGTAGAGCGTGACCTGGCCGGGGGCGGCTCCTAGGGCCGCTTCCACGACGGCGTCACGGGGGCGGGTGCGACGCAGCTCCGCGGCCTCCTCGGCAAGGGGCTCCACATCGATACCGCTCCAGCCCGCCTCGTAGAAGTGTCTCGTCACCGAGCCCAGATACGGAGAGGATGCCCCGACGTCGACGTACCGGCCAACGGCACCACCAGTGCACAGGGCGCGGTGCAACACGACGTCCTCCGCGTTGGCGGCGTGCGAGATCATCCGCTCGGGACCGGAACCTCCCGTGCGGAATCGGCTTCGCGCGTCCTCGGAGCGGTCAGCGGCCACGCGAGCCGATCAGCTTTCGTGCCCAGGCGCGCCCGAAACGCTCCAGTGCCGGTCGCCTGCTCACTTGGCTCACGAGCGCGTCCGCCACTCGGTAAGAGGCGCGCGCCCGCATCGCGATCATCTCCTGCTCAGCCCAGCGAACAGCCTTCGTGTGCTCCTCGACTTGGCGCTCCATCTCACGGCAGTAGGCCGTGCGGACCTCCAGGTCTCGCTTCAAGTAGGCCAGCTCCGTCTCGAGCGTTTCGGCCCGCTCGACCCATTCCCGCAGGCGTAGTTCCAGCTCCTTGACTCGGGCCTCGTCGGTATCGGCCTCCTGCGCGGCACGTGACCGCTCGCGAGCGGACTCGTCGGTCTCGCCAGCACGCTGGAAGCTGAGCCAGGCCCCGTCCTCGGAGCCTTCGTCAAAGGCAAGATCGGGGCCGGTGCTCGGCCGTCTCGGATCCGGGAGCTTCCTCATATTCCTGCCCTTTGTTCAGGTCGCAGACTGGTGGCCATCGGGTCACCTACGACTTCCGCCAGAATAGAGCCCCAAGTGACCCGGGATGTTTCGGATCTGCGCAAGACGTCCAGCGCCTCGATCTCGGCCCGTTTGTGTTCCCAGGCCTCCCGGTCGGTCAGCAGCGAGACGAGCCTGTCTGCGAACTCCCTCGGGTCGTCGGCAACCCACAGCGCCTGCGTGCCCCGAAGATCGATGCCTTCGGCTCCGACACTTGTCGCCACCGTCGGCACGCCGTACTGCAGTGCCTCCACTGTCTTGATCTTCACGCCGGCCCCGTAGCGCAGCGGCACGATGCAGGCCCGCGTGCGCCCGTAGAACTCGGCCATGTTGCTCACCTGGCCTTCGAAACAGATGCCGCGACCCTCGACGTCGCGGGCCACCTTCGGCGGCTCCGGGCCGGATACGTGCACGCGCACCCACGGCATCCGGGCGCGGACGATCGGCAGCACCTCGCGCACGAACCACACGAGGCCGTCGACGTTCGGCGACTCCGGCCCGGCCAGCCAGCCAGCCACCAGGAACGCGTCGGAACGCTCGGCGAAGCCAGCCGGTGTGAGCGCCAGGTCGCTGAGCCATGGCTCTACCACCAACGGATCGCGGGCACCGAGCGCGCGCAGCGCTGCCGCCTCGTCTGCGGACACGCAGACGATCGTGTCCACGGAAAATGCCATCTCGGCCTCGACCGTGCGCGCTTCGTCGGCCGCATTGAGCAGGGCTTCCTGGGCTTCCTCTGTGGTGGCGAACTCCGCCTGCGCCTCCAGGCGACGATGAAACAGCGCCTCGGCGTCATAACACAGGTGCGCCTCGGGTTGCAGCTCGCGTACGAGCGAGCCATACCGCTCGAAGTTGTGCGGGCGGGAGATGATCACCGCCTCGTAGCGCGCCGAGCGCCGACGCAGGTGCTCCGCGAGCGGGTCCGTCACGACCCCGACACCCAGCGTTCCGAGCACGTCGGGGTCGTCGATGATCCCGATGGTCGGAAACACCGAGACCCGATAGCCGGCGGCCGAGATCTCCCGCACAACGTCGAACATGCGCTGGTAACCAGAGCCGAGGCGGGGATCGGGCAGCCGGTCGTCGATCACGAGCACCCGCGGTGGGGACCCCATCGCCAGGTGGATCGCCTCTTCGACCGAGTCAGGGTCGATCGGCTCGGCGTGCGTGTCGCGCTCGAAGACCTCCGGCCATTTCTCGATCAGCCTCTTGCGGTGTGTCAAGCAGAGGTATTCCTTGTACAGCTGCGTTGAGCTCCGCGACTCGAGATGGCGCACGACCGAACGCGGCTCGTACAGCACGATGTCGCCGCGCTTGGCGATCTTGAAGCAGAAGTCGACATCCTCGTAGTAGGCCGGGAAGTACTCCTCGTCCAGACCCCCCAATTCGTTCCAGATGTCTCTGCGGACGAGGAAGTTGAGCGCGCTGCAGTATTCGACCCGGCGGCGGAATCGCAGCGAGACGGCATCTCCGGGCAGATCGCGGCCAACGCCGTAACTGGAGCCGTCCTTCCAGATGATCGAGCCTGCCTCCTGCAACGTGCCGTCTGACAACAGGACGCGACCACCCACCGCGCCCACTCCCGGCGTCTGCGCCGCCTCGACGAGGGGTGCCAGCCAGCCGGGCTCAGGCTCGGCGTCGTCGTTCAGCAGAACGAGGTAGACACCACGAGCTCGTCGTGCCCCCAGGTTGCAGCCCCCCGCGAAGCCCCGGTTCACCCCTGACCGGACAGTGACGATGCCGCTCACCCCGAACGCGAGGTCGTCCGAGACGTCCGGGGTGACCCCGTTCTCGACCACGATCACCTCGAAGGGCACGTCCTTGGTGTTCTGGGCCAGCGCCCGCAGGCATCCCAGCAGGTCCGGCGCAGCACCCGTCGCGACGATGATCACCGAGACGATCGGGTCCGGCGACGGGTTGAACTGCACGACTGCGGCTGCGGTCGACTGCACAAGCTGCTCCTTCAGTGCGAGCATGCGACTCGCGTTGACGTAGCATTTGTTGTAGCACAACTCCCCTTATTCGGCCGAACTCCGACGCGCGACGGAGTTCGTCGACCGAAGCGTCCTTCGGCGCTGCTCGCCACCGATCGCCCTGGTCAGGTGAGTCGCCAGCGCACGAACCTCTTGCGCCCCGATCAGGTGGGCTGTCTCGCGAAAGCCTTCAGGACGATCAGCCAGACGTGAAGCGCGGCTTGCCCGTGCCGCAACACACCGGTGCGGGCAAGGACGGGCCGGTATGGACCGAGGTACGCAAAGGCACTCTCGAACATGGCGCCGGTGGTACTGAGAAGAAGGATCTCGGCCGGCCGCCTCGCCGCGAGCATTGCCACGTCGGGGACTGTGAGCACGCCGGGATTGCTCGGAAGCGCATTAAAGCGCCCGTGGTAGATGCCCACCGGCTCGGTGAGCACGCCGCTCGGGTCGTAGGGGAACCACATCAGCAGTTGCTCGCCTCGATAGGTGGCGTTGCCCACGAAGGACGGGAGATCCGCGCTGACCTGGTACCAGTCGATGAGACGGCTCGCACTCCCGCCGAGAGCAGTGGAATATGGGGCTGCCGGGTCGGCCGCGCGCGCCACGTCCTGCAGCGGCGCGTGCACAGGACTGGGCGTGACCGTGAGGACGAGCAGGGACGCTGTCACGGCGACGACCGTCGTGGCCACGCCGAGCCCGGACCAGAAGCCGGACGCCGGGCGCGGCGCGCGGGCCCGATTCGAGAACCTCGCGATCCCCGCGAACACGACCGGGACCGCAGCCAACGCCGCGCCGACCGGCAACCACTCGAAGGCCGGTGGGTGCGGGTCGACCTCGTACGCGAGAGCGATGGCGACAAGCAGGCCCGCGGGCAGCCAGCGGGCGAGAGGGCGTGCCCAAAGCGGCCGGCAGAGCTCCGCGAGCGCGACGGCGAGGGTCAGGCAGATCACGCCCCAAAGCGTGGAGGAGAAGTAGTACATCTCGAGGGATTCCACGTGGTAGCCGAACTGCAGGTAGACGAAGACGGCGAACTGGGCGGCGCAAGCGAGGCCGACGAACAGCTGGGGTGTCGAAACGGCACGCAGCCTTCGTGCGAAGGTGACCCAGAACGCGCCGATGACCGAAGGCGGAACCAACAGGTACACCAGGTAGACAGTCCAGCGCCAGTTGGCCGAGTGGAAAAGCAGGATTTCGCCCGGCTGGTTCAGGTAGGCAGCCGCGGTGAAGCTCGGCCGGATGAAGTCGAGCTGACCGAACACGAGCGCCGAGGCGACCATGAGGGCGAGCGTCGCCAGGGCGGCGACCCCCGCCGCGACCGCGCCATCTAGAACGAGGCGTTCCCTGGCCCGAACCAGTCGCACGGCCGCGTACACGACGACCGTCGTCGCCGCGAGAACGAGGCCCATGCCATGGGACCAGACCGCCAAGGTCAAAAACAGCGCGGCGAGCACGAGACAAACCGAGCGCCACCTGCGCCGAGATGGCATGGCCAAGCAGGCAACCGCCCCGACTATGTAGGAGACGACGGCCGAGTTCGGGTAGTCAGTGCCCCAGGCCGTGATGACGACAGGTGAGCTGAGCAGCGCGACGACGGCGATCGCACCGGCCGGGATGCCGTACAGCCGCCTGACGAGCACGTAGGCAGGCACGATGGCGATCAGCGCGAACAGATAGCGAGTCGCGAAGAAGCCGGGCACGGCACCGAAGACCACATAGAAGAATCGTGCGACGAGGAGGAATCCCACTTGGGCGCCTTCGCGCAGGCGCGCCGTTGGCTCCAGCGCGGCCGTGTACCGGAGGAACATCTCGCGGGGATCGACGATATAGATCGTGTGCATGGCGGGATCGGGGAGCGTGCTGGGTGCCATGCCCCGGATCCTGAGCACGAAGTACGCGACGGGGGGCGAGAGCGCGAGCGCCGCAGCTTCGCCGATCAGCGCCAAACGGCTGTCGCGAAGCGGCGACGTCGGCGCGGGTGCCGCCGAGTTCACCTCGGCCGGCGAGGTATCGGTCGCGAGCACTGAACGACCCTACCAAGAGGCGCCAGCCAGGCGAAGTCGAGCTTCGACTGCCCGTGACTACACTCGCAGCGTGCTCAACGGGAAACAGATCACCGCCGTGCTTCCCGCCTACAACGCCGCGGAGACCCTGAAGCGCACCGTCGACGAGCTTGATCGCGCGGTAGTGGACGAGGTCCTCTTGGTGGACGACGCGAGCAGCGACGACACGCTGGAACAGGCGAAGAAGCTCGGTCTCATCTCGATCGTGCACGACCGGAACCGGGGCTACGGGGCAAACCAGAAGAGCTGTTACAAGGCGGCTCTCGAGCTTGGTGCCGACATCATCGTCATGCTCCATCCCGACTACCAGTACTCGCCCCTGCTGGTGCCCGCCCTGGCGGCGATGATCGCCTACGGACAGTACGACTTCGTTCTCGGGTCGCGCATCCTGGCGCAGAACTCGATGGCGCGGGGCATGCCTGCTTACAAGTACGCCGCCAACAGGGTCCTCACGCTCTACGAGAACATCGTGCTGCGCCAGAAGCTCTCCGAGTATCACACCGGCCTGAGGGCCTACAGCCGGGAGCTCTTGGCTGCCCTACCGTTCGACCGCAACTCGGACGACTTCGTCTTCGACAACCAGATCATCGCGCAGGCGGTCAAGTTCGGCGCGAGCATCGGGGAGCTCTCCTGTCCCACGCGCTACGCGGCGGACTCTTCCTCGATCAGCTTTGGCGCGAGCGTCCGCTATGGCTTGGGCGTGCTGCGCACGAGCGCCCAGTACCGCCTGCACGTCAGTGGGGTAAAGCGCTTCGCGTTCCTCGATTTCCCTCCCCGCGCGACGACTTGCCCGGCCGGCTAGAGCCGTCTCACCCCCCGCCAAGGCGCGGCCTCGACGCCACGACAGTCCTGACGACGTCTCCGACGCGGTGAGAGGCGCGGCTGAGGTGTCTGTCCGGTCAGACCGTCTCCACGAACGCCGCACGGAACTGGCTCTCGTACAAGTCGGCATAGAAGCCCTTCTTCGCGAGCAGCTCGGCGTGGCTGCCCTGCTCGACGATCCGGCCGGCGTCCATGACGACGATGGTGTCCGCGTTGCGGATCGTCGAGAGCCGGTGGGCGATGACAAAGCTCGTCCGCCCCTCGCGCAAGCGGCCCATCGCTTGTTGTATGAGGACCTCCGTCCTGGTGTCGACGCTGCTCGTCGCCTCGTCCAGGATGAGGATCGTCGGGTTCGCGACGAAAGCGCGGGCGATGGTGATCAGCTGTTTCTGCCCGGCGGAAATGTTCGAGGCGTCCTCGTCGATCACGGTGTCGTACCCCTGGGGCTGGGTCCGCACGAAGTGGTCGACGTGGGCGGCCTCGGCCGCCGCCAAGACCTCCGCGGCCGTGGCGCCTTCGCGCCCGTAGGCGATGTTGTCCCGGATCGTGCCTGTGAACAGCCACGTGTCCTGGAGGACCATGCCGAAAGTCCGCCTCACGTCGTCACGGGTGAGGTCGCGCGCGTCCACACCGTCGAGCAGGACGCGCCCGGAGTCGATCTCGTAAAAGCGCATGAGCAGGTTCACGATCGTCGTCTTGCCGGCGCCTGTCGGCCCGACGATGGCGACGGTCTGGCCCGGCTCGACCGCCAGGTTGAAGTCGGCGATCAGGGGCCGGGTGGGCTCGTACTGGAAGCTCACATGATCGAGGTCGACCCGCCCGTCCGGCTCGACCAATACCGCGGGCTGGGCGCAGTCCGGCTCCTCCTCCTCGGCGTCCAACAGGGCGAAGACCCGTTCCGCCGAGGCGACACCGGATTGCAGGAGGTTCATCTGGCTCGCCACCTGCGTGATCGGCATGGTGAACTGGCGTGAATACTGGATGAAGGCTTGGATGTCGCCGAGCGAGAGCGCGCCCGAGGCGACCCGATATCCCCCGACAACCGCTATCGCCACGTAGTTCAAGTTGGCGAGGAATTGCATGGCGGGCTGGATCACACCCGAGAGGAACTGCGCCCGGAAGCTCGCCTCGTAGAGGGGGTCGTTCTGACGGTCGAACTCCGCGATGGAGGTGTCGCTCCGCCCGAACACCTGCACCAGGGCGTGACCGGTGTACATCTCCTCGACGTGGCCGTTCAGCGTCCCGGTGCGCTCCCACTGCGCAGCGAACTGCACCTGGGAACGCCGCGCGACGAACAAGGTCACGACGAGCGAGAGTGGAATTGTTATCAGCGAGACGCCGGCCAGCAACGGGCTGATCCAGAACATCATCGCGATCACACCGAGAATCGTGAGACCCGAGCTGAGCAGCTGGCTCAAGCCCTGCTGGAGAGTCGTGGTGACATTGTCGATGTCGTTGGTGACACGGCTCAGGATGTCCCCATGGGAGTGGCGGTCGAAGTACCGCAGCGGGAGCCGGGAGAGCTTGGACTCCACGTCCTCGCGCATCCGGTACACGGTCCGCTGCGCTACGCCCGCCATCACGTAACCCTGGGCCCAGTTGAGCATGGCCCCCAGGACGTAGACGAGCCCGGCCAGGCCGAGCAGCGTGCCGAGATGACCGAAATCGACTCCTGCGCCCGGCGTGATCGACATTCCCCTGATCATGTCGGCGAGCTGGTGCTCACCCCTCGATTGCAAGAGGGCGACCACCTGCTGCTTGGACAACCCCGCCGGGAGCCGCTTTCCGATGACCCCGTTGAACAGGACGTCGGTTGCGTTGCCGAGGATCTTCGGGCCGAACACGCTGAACATCACGCTCGCCGATGTCATCGCGATGACGAAGGCGATCCGAATCCTCTCCGGTCGCAGCCGTCGACCGAGGCGCCGGACCGTGTTGCGGAAGTCCTTGGGCCGCTCGACCGGCACTGACATCCCGGGCCGCCCCGGCCCGCCGAAGCCTCGTCCCGTCCCGGGCCGCTGCCGAGCGGCCGGCGTACTCATGCGGCCTCCTCGCCGAGCTGGGAGGTGACGATCTCGCGGTATTCGGGGCAGCTCGACATCAGCTCTTCATGGCGGCCAATCCCGACGACCCGCCCGTCGTCGAGCACGATGATCCGGTCGGCCTGCAGGATCGTGCTCACGCGCTGGGCCACGATCAGCACCGTCGCGTCCGCGGTCTCGGACCGCAGGGCAGCCCGGAGCTTGGCGTCGGTGGCCGCGTCCAGCGCCGAGAAGCAGTCGTCGAACAGGTAGATGGCTGGGCGTTTCACAAGTGCCCTCGCGATCGACAACCGCTGGCGCTGCCCGCCCGACACGTTCGTGCCGCCTTGGGTGATCTCTGCTTCGAGCCCTCCGGGCATGGCGAAGACGAAGTCGCTCGCCTGGGCGACCCCGAGTGCCTGCCACAGCTCCTCGTCCGTGGCATCCGGCCGCCCAAAACGCAGGTTGTCCGCCACCGTGCCGCTGAACAAGTACGCCTGTTGCGGCACCATGCCGATCTTGTCCCAGAGGGCGCCGCGCGCCTGGTCTTTCACGTTCACCCCGTCCACCAGCACGGCGCCACTCGTCACGTCGAACAGGCGCGGGATGAGGTTGAGCAACGTCGTCTTGCCCGAGCCCGTACCACCGATGATGGCCGTCGTCTCACCGGGCAGAAGCGAGAAGTCAAGGTCGTGCAGGACCGGTTCCTGACTGCCCGGGTACCGGAAGTCGACTTCTCGCAGTTCCACCAGACCCGCCGAAGAAGCCGGGACCACAGCTTGCTCCGGGTCGACGACCGAGGGCTCGATGCGCAGGACCTCCTCGATCCGATCGGCGCTGGCGACCGCCCGCGGTAGCAGGATCACCATCATCACGGCGATCATCACCGACATCAGGATCTGCAGGAGGTAGCTGATGAAAGCCGTCAGGTTCCCGATCGGCATGCTCCCACTGGCGATGAGATGGCCGCCGAACCAGATCACCGCGACCGTCGACAGATTCATGATCCCCATCACCGTCGGCACCGCCAGTGCGAACATGCGGTTCACGCGCAGTCCCGTGTTCGTGAGTGCCCCGTTGGCCTCCGCGAAGCGCTGCCGCTCCTGATCGTTACGGATGAACGCCCGTATCACCCTCACGCCCGTGATCTGCTCGCGCAACACGAGATTGACGCGGTCGATCCTGGACTGCATCGACCTGAACAGTGGGACGGCCTTCGACATCAGGATCGCGATGACCACGAGCATCAGGGGAACGACGACGACGACGAGCGTCGAGAGCCTCACGTCCTCCTTGAGCGCCATGATCACGCCGCCCACGCACATGATCGGCGCCAGCACCATCATCGTGAGGGCCATCTGCAAGAAAATCTGGATCTGCTGTACGTCGTTGGTGTTTCGCGTGATGAGCGACGGCGTGCCGAAGTGGTTGATCTCCTGTGCCGAGAATCGCTGCACAGACTTGAAGACGGCACCACGGATGTCCCGGCCCAAGCCCATCGAAATCTTCGAAGCGAAATAGACGGCGACGATCGCCATCGCACCCACGACGAGCGTTATCCCGAGCATCCAGCCGCCCGTGGTCCAGATGTAGCCGATGTCGCCCTTCTCGATGCCGTTGTTGATGATGTCGGCCGTCAGGTTCGGCAGGTAGAGGTTGGAGACGGCTTGCACTATGAGCAACGTGACGACCAGGCACACCTGTCCGGTGTAACGCCCGCCGTAGCGGCGTAAGAGGCTGATCAGCACTGGCTGGCGCAGACCGGACGTGTGTCTGAAGTTTGCGCCACCTGCCTCAAGGCGGGCCGCGACCGCCTTCTCGCCCGCGAGGTTACCTTGAACTCCTCAGCCGCCACGGGCGTCTTCCAAGTCACGCTCCAATGACGTCGCGAACCGTCTCAGCATCTCCGCGAAGGCGGACAGGTCCCGGTCGTCCCAGCCCGCGAGGAGCCTGTCGAACCACGCCCGCCGGGCTTTCAGCACACGCTCGAGCGTTCGCCGACCCTTCTCCGTCAGCGCGATCCGGGTGGCGCGATGGTCCTCGGGATCGGCGTGACGGGTCACGAGGCCCTCTCGCTCCAATTGCTGGATCTTCCTCGTGACCGTGGGTGCGTCAACACCGAGTAGGTCCGCCAGTCCTGTCACCCGTACCGACTCGCCGTGGGCTTGGAGCATGTACAGCAGGGCGCCCCCGGCCCGGTCGATCCGGACACCCGCCGCCCGCAGCAGGCGTTCGTGTAGACGGACCTGGCCCATCGAACGCCCCACCATCCAGAACGCCTCCCGGATATCGTCCACGCACTGCTTGGCCGGCTTCGGTCGGGGCTCCTCGAATCCCGCTTTAGTTACTTGTGGCACATAACTATATTAGCGCTCCCCCGGCCACGCGCCAATTCGCGACGCTTTGGTCAACTGGGGGGCCTCTTCATCCCGAAGGCCTCGTTGCCCTGGCAAGCGTGGTCTTCGGTTTGACCGGGACGCGCCTGACCAGGGCCCGCGCGGCTTCTCACCGGAGTTTCTCGGCCGCGCGTAGGCGTTATTCGCAGATACCTTCGAGGAGATAGGCCACGACGTCGGCCGCCTTGTAGCTGTCGCGACCATCGCGGAGCAATCTAGGTAGGAAGGAGAGGTCCTGCCCGATTGTCGCGAGCGCGGGCTCCCCGGCGCCGCCCCGGTGGCGCTGCCCCAGCCCGATCGCAGCGATCAGCCCGTTGCACACACAGCGCCGCTCAGCCGTGTCCTCCAGCTTGCCTCCCTTGCGCACGTAAGCCGAAGACGGCTCGGCGGGGCAGCGGTACCCGATGTCACCGTTTAGCCTGCGGTACGGCACCCGCAGATAGCCCGCCTCGCAGACCCGTCGGCGTTGCGCGTACACGTCCGCTTCGGCGACGGTCCCCGGCAAGTCGGCCACCTTGAAGGGAAAGCCCGTGGGCGAGGCCAACGCATCAGTACGCACGTGCAGCTTGCCCGACAGGGCGCTCTCGATGAAAGCCCGCCTCAGCGAAGGGTCGAAGCCCGATTCTTCGCACAGCGCGAACGCCGAGCCGACCTGAATGCCTGTGGCGCCGGCTGCAAGTGCCGCCCCGAGCAACTCACGGCTCGCGTAGGCGCCTGCAAGCCAGAAGGGCAGGCCAATTGACACCAGTTTCTCCAGGTCGACCACGTCACGGGCTCCGTAGACGGGCTGGCCCTGCTCGTCGAAGCTGATCGGACCCCGTGGTGGCGCGTTGTGGCCCCCCGCCAAGGGACCTTCGACAACGAAGCCGTCCGGACGTGTACGGGCTTCTCGCGCGAGATACGACGCCAGCACATGCGAGGCCACGATGGCAAGGAACTTCGGCCGGTGCAGCTCAAGGTTCGCGCCAGCGACAAGCTCGGGACGGACGCCCGCCGTGTAACGGTTGCTGCCCGCACCGACGACGTCGACGGAAACCTCGCCAGCCTGCCCGGAGGCCAGGGCGTCGAGCAGACCAGGCAGCTCAGCCGGAATGCCCGCTCCAACCAGCACGTAGTCGACTCCCGCAAGCATCGCCCCGTAAGCCGCGGCTGGAGTCGCCATCTGGATCTTCTCGAGAGTAATTCACGCCTACGAGGCCGTCGTGGCCCTCCTTGGCCAGGAATATCTCCACAAAATTGGCCGCGACGACGAGCTCGACAGCGTGTTGGCTCGGATCCAACGACAGGCGCGGCACCAGGCGGAACGGCGCCCCGGGTTCGAGGCCACCTTCGACGAAGTAGCGGTCTAGGATCTCTTCGGACACTTCCGCGCGTGGGAAACTCGCAAGCGCACGGCGGATATGGCCGCCAGGGTCTCCGAGCTGAAGGCGGCGGGCCAAGAGCGTGTCCAGCGCCACGCCGGAAACCACTCCAAGTTGGCCGGTCGCCGCGACTGCCCGTGCCAACGGCCAACCCGAGACACCGACACCCATTCCGCCCTGAATGATGACTGGCAAGTCACTCTCAGCGCGCCAGTCGGTCACCGTCAATCCTTGGCCATGGTTCAGTGCGCGCAACGCCTGCTCGGAGCCTTCGGTGATTATCACTGACAGCCGAGGTCCGTCCTTCGATACCGCGAGGCTAGCCGACGACCTCGAGCTGTCCGGACGAGACCCCCAAGACGGGGCGCCGGCGAACCTTGCCCGCGCGGCTGGGCTCACACCTGCAACACGTAACCCCGACCGGCATGACCGGCGTGCTCTGGTGCCCCGACAACGAGCGACGTCTCCCACAGGCCCAACGAGAAACCGAACTCGTCGCTAGGGGCGGTGTCCAAGCCCTTCAGCTCGGCCACCTGCTTCCAGCCTCCTGGTGTCTTCGTGAACATGTACACCCGGCCGGCACCGGATGCATGGCCGGTGGCACCTACGACGATCCCGATGCTCGCGATCGCCACCGAGATACCGAAGCCGTCGACGGGGGCCGTGTCCGAGCCCTTCAGCTCGGCGGTCTGCTTCCAGCCGCTGGCCCGGGTGAATACATAAGCCCTGCCGGCGCTCTTGGCGTGAAGGAATGCGCCCACGACGGCGGTGGTACCCGAAATCCCCGCCGACCAACCGAAGTGATCACCAGCGATGGTATCCAGTGCCTGCAGCTTGGCAGCCTGCTTCCATGCGGAGCCAGTCTTGGCGAAGACATAGGCCCGACCGCCAGCAGCGGCGCGATTGGTCGCACCCACCACGATCGTCGGACCCGAGATGGCCACCGAGGAGCCAAACTGGTCCCCCGGGAGGATGCCTGCGGACTTCAGTTCAGCGGTTTGGGTCCAGCCCTTTGGCGTCTCGGTGAACACGTAGGCCCGTCCTGCGTCCTTGGCATGACCGTAAGCCCCTGCCACGATGTTCTCGCCCGAGATGGCCACCGACCAACCGAAGTAGTCGCCCGCGACGGTGTCCGAACCCTTCAGCTCGGCGGTCTGCTTCCAGCCGCCCGGCGTCTTTGCGAACACGTATGCCCGGCCCCCGTGACCGGCGTGGCCCCCCGCCCCGACGACAGCAGTGGTGCCCGAGACCGACACGGAGGAGCCGAACTGGTCGCCAGCGACGGTGTCGGAGCCCTGCAGCTCCACCATCTGCCTCCACCCGGACCCCGTCGTCGCGAACACGTAGGCCCTGCCGGCGCTCTTGGCATGGTCGTAGGCGCCCACGATGATCGTGGAGCCCGAGATCGCCATCGAATTGCCGAGACTGTCGCCCGCGACGGTATCGGAGCCCTTCAGCTCCGCCAGCTGCTTTCCGATTGGCGTCGAAGTCCGCGGGCTCGCCGCGACCACCGAGGCGTTGCACGCCAGAAGGGGCAGGACGATCGCTCCTGCCGCGACGAGAGTGGCTAACCGGGACGTGTGCATGTGACCCCTTCGATGATCTTTGACGCTTAGAAAGTTCGACGACATCATTGTCAGCCCGTAGGCCCCTTGCAACCTCGCCCGGCGTCTCCCGCGACAACTCCAGTCGGCGCCGAGCAGCGGGCGCACGCCCAGGGCCAGGAGCGGACTCCGCCACGAAGAACCGATCTAGACGAGATCGCCGCCCTCGCAAGGGCTCAGAAAGTCGAGGATGATGCCGCTACATGCGGCTGCTCAGCACCTCGTGCACGGTGGACGCAACCTTATCGGAAGGTCCCGAGGATGCGGGCGTCGCCACCGAGGCCGTCACCCGGGGCGCAGTTCACGGTCCGGGAACCCCAGCTGGAACCCGTCTCGAAGACACGGCGTGAACTCAGCCGAGCGCCGGTACGACCTCCTCCCTAAGCAGCCGCAGCTGCGTCGTGTCGAACGGGGGGCCGAAACCGATCACGCAATGGGAGATGCCGACGTCTGCATAACGCCGGAGCTGGTCGGTGACCTCGCGCGGTGTGCCAAGAAGCCAGTGACCTCGTTGGCCTTCGATGTCCTGGCCATGGCTCGCGGCGGTCCGCGATGCCAGGTCCTCGGCTTCCTCATGCGTTCGTGCCAAGGCGATCAACGGGTGCACCGACAGCTCTATCTCGCCGAAGTCCCTCCCCACTGCCTCGCAGCATCCCTCGAGCACGGCAGCCCGATCGGCGCACTTTGCCGGCGAGCCCTGCATGTTCCAGATTGTCGCGTACCGGGCTGCCAGTCGAAGGGTGCCGAGGCCCGACCCGCCGATCGTGATCGGAGGATGCGGCTTCTGTAAAGGTTTCGGCTCACAAGGTGCGTTCTCCACCTTGTAGTAGTTGCCCGTGAACGTCGTGCGGTGCTCACGCCAGAGGGACGTGACGATCTGGAGCGCCTCATCGAGACGGCCGTAACGCTCGGCGAGGGAAGGAAACGGCAATCCATAAGCGCGGAATTCCCTTTCCGCCCACGCGGCTCCCAGAGAGAACTCCAGCCTTCCGCCACTGATGTGGTCGACCAGGGCTGCGCTCTTCGCCAGTGTCGCCGGGTCGCGGTAGAGGACACCGCTCACGAGAATCCCGATTCGAATACGAGCGGTAAGGGTCGCCATCGCCGCGAGGGTCGTCAGAGCATCGAAACAGTCGCCGTCGTCCGGCCCCGAGAAGGGCAGCAAGTGGTCGCACGTCCAAACCGAGTCGAAGCCCAGCTCCTCGACCGACCGCAGCGCCTCGGCGTAGTCCTGCCAATTGGTGCGCTGAGCTTGAAGCTGCACGCCGAGATGCAGCCGTCGTCCCCTTACCTCCATGAAGAGCCTCTCTTTCGCCCGCCGCACCCGACAGCCCTGCTCCTTGGCGGCGCCTCGCCCGAGGGACGATCCTAAACCGGCCCGCAGACGGGAACCGTTACGCGCGCTGCTCAACGATCGATCAACGTTGGACTAAGAGCACGACCACGGCACGAAAGCGGCCTGAACCGAGCGCTTGCCGAGGCCCGGGGGAACAGGTGCCAAGCGGCCTCAGCTGTCAGCGGGCGCTCGCGATCCCGGTCAGTCTGTGCGAGTGCTGAGGGAACTGAGGGCGACACGAGGGATGCAATGGCGCCGTACGCAGCCTGACCGCCCTGAGTCCGACAGCTTCCGTTCAGCGATAGTCCTTATGCAAGAGTTCGCCCATGTGTCGGCTCGTGGCCACCTGGGGTTCATATCTCTTGCTTACCATCGTCCTTGCGCTTCGGCGGACGCGCGAGACGCGGCCGCCCGGATGGAAGATTGGGTGGCCGTGCCCCACCAACTGATGTGTCGGTCGCAAAGGGCCAACAATCCGGAGAGGAGCACGAAATGGGCTACGGGATTGTGCGTTACTTCCAAGACGACACCACGGAGCAGTACACGGCGCCTGTCGCTGTTCCTGCCAACGGTGGCAGCTTGCCAGATGGTCAGTTGTTTCCCGCGGCTGGGCCGTCAGCTGACGGCTTCGCGACGCCACCGCAGGAGACGACGTTCGAGGTCCACCGCCAAGTGATCTTCTGACCCGACCGGCATCTCGATATCGCGAGAGTCATGGTCGCAGCTCGTTTCTGAGCCCTCGAAATCGTGAGCGTGGGTTAGTTAGCGGCTCCTCGCACCCGACGTGTAGTCATTCCACCGTCGGGCGCCGCGCTGGCCCGGTCATCGGCGATGATTCGCCGAGTTATGGAGGAGCGCTTGCGGCCGTTGGAGTTCGGGAACGTCCGCATTTCGCGCGCGCCGATCCGATACTCCGCTGCGACGACAGGCCGTCTGCTGGCCGCCCCGAGCCTCCAGGGCGAACCCTGCGTCTTGGAGACGAACCGCGGCTTGAGCGGTCAGGCCGGTGATCTTGGCGGCGTCCGAGAGCAGGTTCAGAACGGCGGCCTCAGCTACCTCGAACTCTCGTTTCGGGCTGTGCGCGAGCCACCAGGCCCACAGCCGCCGACCAAGGTCACGGCCTGCAAGGATGGTCCACATTCTCTCGGCGCGGTGCTGACGCGCTCGGCGCACTTCGCGGACAAGACGTCCCCGTTTCGCAGCCGCCACTGCATCGGCGCGGTGTTCCTGGGCAAGATCAACTAGCTGCACGGACCGTGACCTAGGGTTCCGATCGCGAACGCGCCAACAATGAGGCGCCTTTTGAAACTCACCATATCCCCCTCGAGAAACCGAGGGTCGGATATCGCCCCGGGCACGGCAACGGTACACGACGCCGTCGGGAGGCGCTGGCATTCTGTACCGCGAGAGAACTGAAGTGCTCAGTCGGTCGATCGCGATGCTCTCGCCGCAGCCTCCGAGTGGCCTCCGCCGTGAACGGGCGCTCGCGACCCTCGGTCAGCTAGTGGGGGCGTTGAGGGAGTCACGGTGGCGATAGAACAGGTGTGATCCCCTAGGCGAGGGAACAATATCTGCGTAGGATCGGTATGGTCCTGTCCTAAGCGGGGCAGACCGAAAAGGGGGGAAGCCAAATGCCTATTTATGTGCACCTTCTCAACTGGACCGATCAAGGGATCAAGAACTTCCGTCAGACCACCGAGCGCGCCCGAGACTTCACGAAGCTCGTAGAGGCGAGCGGTGGCAAGGTCCGCGAACTGGTCTGGACTGTTGGCGAGTACGACCTGGTCACAGTCAGCGAGTACCCAGATGAGGAGTCTGCCGCGGCGGCGCTCCTTCAGGTGGGGTCCGCTGGAAACATCCACTCCAACACCTTGCGGGCATTTTCGGCTCCGGAGATGGAAGGCATCATCGCTAGAACGAGATGAAACTCACCCGGAATCAGGGCGCCGCTGCCTCCATGGGTGGCGGCGCTGTCGCGTTGGGCGTGTCTTGAGCGGCGGCCTCAGTCGTGAGCGCGCGCTCGCGATCCTCGGTCAGCTCGTGCGGGGCAACTTCAGCGGCGCATGAAAAGCGAGAAGCTGTCCTGACCGAGTACCAGCATTGCCGGAGTGGCTGCGGGTAAAGATCAAGTCGTGGGGCAGACGAGCAGGGAAGTTGCCAAGCGAGGTTGGCGGAGACAGGTAGAACCCCTGCCCGTAACGAATGCCCGCTTCACATATCCTGTCCAGCTCGGCCCTTGTCTCGATGCCTTCCGTGACGATTTCGGCTCCGAGACCTGCCGCGAAGCTCACCAGAGCGGTAACGACGCGAGCGCCTGGCGATCTCTTGCCGTCGATGCCTCTCGCTTACCGGGTAGCGCCAACCAGTGGTCCGACCACGCGGCGAAGGTCACTCGTCCCGCGGGGGATCGATCCACAGCCCTCGCACCATGTCCGCTTCCACCACCGCGAGGAAACGGGTCGTATCGGTCTTGGTCGGAGAATCTGAAGGCGCGGAGAACGTCTGGCCGGACCCATCGCGGTACCGCGCCTGCCACCTTCCAGAAGGCAACTTTCGGACGGTCCCACACTGTCGCTTGCCACTCATTGCAAGTGCTCCTCCTCACCGCCGACTTGGTAATGGACCTTGCCTCAACCGAGATATTCGATCTGACACCGCGGGCCTGCTCCTTGCGCCAAGCGACGGTCTGCGGTCACCAGGGTCGCCGAAATCGTCTCAGCCAGGGCCACATATGCCGCGTCGTACGGCGTGATGTTTGGATGCAGCTCCCATATCCGCACCAATAGTGGTCTGTGGCTTACTCGTTCCAGATCGAGGTCTGCGAGGTCTGCGAGGGCAATGACGGCTCGGCGTTCCTCAAGCACTCCAGCGAAAAGCGCCTTCCGGATAACTGCGACCACCTCAAGGTCGAGCAATTCCGGCGCCACGAGACGTTCACCTTGTAGACGTTCGCGGGCGCGGTCGCCGTCTGCGTCATCGTCCGCGAGGGCCGGCGCGATGACCGACGCGTCAACCACGATCACCCGGCGTCCCTATCCTCGCGAACCGCCTCGCTTGCGAAGCGGAACGAAACGTGCCCACCGCTTCGCTGGCCGGCACGGCTCAGGAGGTCGTCGAGACTCGGCCGATGTGCCTCCTCGACTAGACGGCCGAGTAAGTATTCTTGGAGCGACTTCCCCTCGTTCGCTGCGCGTCGGCGCAGCTCTGCGTGGACATCTTCAGGAACGTACTTGATCTGGACACTTGGCATGTCCCTCACTGTAGCGCCATTCTGGCGCCACAAGGTGCCTACTGGCGCTAGTCCTTCCTTCGACCTAGGGGCCGCGCTCAGGCCGGAGTGCGCTCACTGGGTGGTCGCCTTCGATCCTCCACCGATTCAGGCACGACTCCGAGGTCGAACCGCACGTAGTGACCGATCTTCACGAATTCGATTCGACGCTCGGCGACCATCCTTCGCACACATCGCTCACCAACTCCGAGGAGCCTCGCCACCGTCTCGATGTCGACCAGCTCCGGAAACTGCAACTGCTCCATGATCCACCTCCCCTTTGAGAGCGGAGGTGGCCTAGCCGCTAAGCGGCTGCGCGGACCTCCGCTCGATGACCTGACTGTCCGAAGAGACCCCGAGGGTCCGAGCCGAGAGCGAGGAGCGCGGGCGGACCCAGGGGCGCGATCGAGAGAGCAGAGCGAAGCCGACGGAGGATACCGCTGTCCCGATCGCGCTCGACGGAGCTGAGCGCGCCGCTCGCCAGCTCAGCGAGGCACGCACCGCACAGGAGCGTCGCCAGTCCTTCCTGCGCGAGCACCCGGGCAAAAGGCGCTGGATCGAGCAGCTCGGAGAGAGCGTGGCCGTGCGCGAGTACGAGCTCGCCCACACCGAGGCCAGCGAGTGTCACGCGACTCGTGACGGACGCGCCGAGCAGACACCTGGACGCGCACGCTTGAAGCGGGCCAGGCTCGAGGCTTCACCTGCCGGCGACGCGGCCACCTGCGCCGTGCGAGTAGAGATCGGCACACCGAACAACGCGGCGCGCGCCACCGGCAGGCGCGCGGAACGACGTTCCGGGACGGTTGGCTGATCAGCACGATATCGCCGATTTAGCGTGCGTTGCCGGTCCCTTCACCGGCGTTGTTCTGTACGCCCGCGAACCGGCGATCGGGGCGACCCCCGGGCGACGTTCTGCTCGCGGATCGGGGACACATGCTGTCCCAGTTGACGTTCCCTTGCGACATTCTTCATCGGGGCGCATACGGACTGCCTCCGGGCGGCGACCCTGGCTGACATGGGCCGTTGCCGCATGGAGTTCACTTGTGAGACAGCTCGGGCGGCGTCCGTCGGTGCCCTTGGACATGGTCGACTGCCTGGCACCTACGAGGAGTTGGTAGCAGCGAGGTAGGCCGCGTTGAGGCGCTCGCGAACGCTCGGTGATCGCGCTGGGGATTCCGCGCCAAGGTGCGAGCGGCGAAGCTCGTCCATGAACTCTTGCCAGAGCGCGGGGCCGCCTTGTTCGAGCAGCTCGGCGCGAACGCGCAGCGGGCGGCTCGTGGGCCGGTGGCGAAGTCCCCAGCTGCCGAGCTGCGCGAACACGGGTACGAGCTGGATGGCGGGTTCGGTCAGGCTGTAGCGCGCCCGCTGGCCGGCTCGCGTGTCCTCACGGGTGAGCAATCCCAACTCGACGAGTCGCTTGAGTCGGTCGGCGAGAATATTTGAGGCGATCCCCTCTTCTGAGCCTGCCTGCAGCTCTCGGAAATAGCGGCGGTCTCCGAAGACGATGTCGCGGAGGACGAGCAGGCTCCAGCGATCGCCGAACACCTCGATGGTGGCGTTGATCGGGCACCCCGACCGCGGCTCATACGCTCTGCCCATACTGCTTGCATTCTACAACCGCCGGTACTACAGTTTCGAAAAGCGGTTGCAAACCACAAGCGGAAGGAGCCCCGTGCTGAGGCAGGTCGCGGAGGGCGTGTTGATCCACGAAAGCGAGTTCGTACAGAGCAACGCCGTTGTCGTGCATGGCCGGGCTGGCGTGTTGCTCATCGACCCCGGGGTGCACGGCTACGAAATGGCCTGCCTCGCGAACGACCTGTCCGATTCGGGCCAGACCGTTGTGGCAGGCTTCTCGACGCACCCTCATTGGGATCACCTGCTCTGGCACGCCAGGCTCGGCGCGGCGCCCCGTTACGGCACCGCGCGCTGCGCGGCCACTGCCCGAGATCGGCTGTTGGACGGGCTCGATTCCCGCCGTCTCGGCATCCCCGAGCAGGTACCGCTGGACCTGCTCGGCCTCATTACCGGCCTGCCTGCCGAGATGGCGGAGATTCCTTGGGATGGTCCTCAAGTCCGGATTATCGAGCATCAAGGGCATGCCCCAGGCCATGCGGCGCTGTTGATTGAGGAACGCGGGGTTCTCGTCGCCGGCGACATGCTTTCTGATGTCTTGATTCCGATGCTCGACTTGAACGACTCCGCTGACCCGATCGAGGACTACCTCGCCGCGTTGCGGCTGCTCGAGGGCGTGGCGGGCGACGTCGATGTCCTCGTGCCCGGCCACGGGTCCATCGGCGGAGCTGATCAGGTACACGCACGGATCGACCAGGATCGGGCGTATGTGCACGCCTTGCGTGACGCCCATGTTCTCAGCGACCCGCGGGTCGGCCCATCGGCCACGTACGGCAAGGATTGGCTGCCTGGCGTGCACGCACGGCAACTCCAGCGCCTCGCCCGAAGAAGCGAGCGCGACGCGACGCCCGGCTAGCGATCCCCTTTCGGACCGTCATTCGGGCCATGGTTGCCCCCAAAATTCGAACGGCCGGGGCTCCAGAGGTCGCCCCGTCGTGCCGTTAGGGACGCCCGAACAGACACACTGAGCATCGCGGCCACGGACCACTCGTCGCGCCCGATCGACGTTCCGGGAACAGCCTCGTCACTCCAGAATGACGCGTCCTCGACGGTGGGTGGTCCCGCGCAGCGGAGGCTAACCGAACACGGGGTACCTTGCCACGTCCGCCCCTAGTTCGTCTCGGTCGACATCGTCCAGCGTCTCTCGGCTACTTGCCTTGCGCAGGTACATGAGATCATCCCACCGGGCTGGGCGTTGACATCCAACAAGCCCGTCCACTGTCTTGAGCGCAAGCTCGACAGTACGGGTTCTTGGGCCTGGTCGGTCGGGTACGCCGACCAGGAGGTCAAGGTGGTGGATGCAGAACTCGACGGCCCACATCGCCACGAAGTCCTGCGTGGCCAGGACGTGGCCCTGGAAGCGCACATAGCCATCGTGGGCCGCCCCACCCGCCGCAGTGGCTATGGCGGCCACGTCGGCGAAGTGACGCCGTAACACTTCCGCGCTGGGGTACGCAGCGGCCATTGCCCAAGTCCAGCGGACGTCAGAGAACGTCACCTGAGCTGTCGCGGGCCAGTCCTTCCAGTAAGAGACGTAGTCACGGTCGGCGGGGCCCTCGCAGGGCGACGCTAGGCCGTGCAGCACTTCCTCCGCACCGAGACGGAGGTGGACCAACAAGTCTGCGACCCTCCAGCCCTGGCAACCGGTCGCCCTGATCACCTCCGCGTCGCTTAGCACGGCAACAATGCAGCGGAGGTCATCGAGCTCCTCTGCCAAGACGGTCCGGACGTCGCTAGGTAGCGATGCTGTTCTCATGGCCACCAGAATCCCAGATCTGTCCGCTCGCGGGAGGATGGAGTCCCAGGTCGGCTGCGCGACCTAACAGACGGCTACGGGCGCGGTTGGCCTGTCAGCGCCGAGCCGATTAAGCGCTTGGCGGGGACGATCGTCACACGGGCGGAAGGTGTCGTTCTGTCGCGTCACTCAGCCCCGAGGGGAGCGATACCCGGACTGCCCCGGGCAGCGAGACTCAAAGTGGGCGATTGCCGACCGAGAATTTCAGGCGATGAGATAGCGCTCCTTGGCGGTGTCGACGTGTTGTTGGAACCGAGTGACCTTCCCGTCGGCGAGGGTCCACACGTGGGCCATCTTCACTTCGGCGGGCTCGCCAGAGCCCTTGCGGTTCCACGAGTAGGTGCCGAGCCCCACTACCGTGTCGCCCTCGGCGACCAACTGCGTGACATTGACCGAGAAGTTGTCGCCAATCTCCCCGAGCCGCATGAACACTCCGTCGACGACGGCTTGGGGACCCACCAACGTGCCGCTGTAAAGCGGCCATCCCTCAGCCTCTGTCCACTCGATCTTGGGATCCATCCCGGCCAGGACCGACGGCACGTCACCCTTCGCGAAACTGGCGTAGAGCGCTGCCATGATCTCTTTGTTGTTTGGCACAGAAATCCCCCCTGCTCGACGAAGATCTGCAGCCTCGCACGTTTGCGCGTCCGTGGCAACAGGCCGAGGGGGCAATCCTCTACGGGCAGGCTGTCGACGGCGCGGGGAGAGGTGTCACCACCCGTGACACCGAAGTGCCGTTCAGGCACGTGTCAGGGCGTCCACGATCTGCCGCTCAAGGGCAGTAAGGGGCACGCAGAACATCGTGGTCGAGGGTGCCGTCGGCGCGCCCGAACGAGACGGCTACGGGCGCGGTTGGTTGATCAGCGCCGAACGTCGAATCGCGAGCGCGCCAGGTCGGCAACGACCTTGCTCGATACAGATCGTTCTGTGACGCGCCGGCCCTTTGCGCGGGCTGGCCGAGGGGTGCTCCAGGGTTGAGACGCTCCGGGTGCTCGCTCGGCGAACCGAAGAGCGACTGCTGGCGCAGGTCGGACAGCCAATCAGCCGATCGACCCGGGACGGAAACGCAGGGCGGACCACTGCGCATCGATGGCGACCTGGCGGACGGGGCGGATGCCGGCTCCTGCCAGGTGCCGGGCCAGCACGTCCCGGTCGAGGTCCGTGCCGAGCTGCCCGCCCTTCGGGTAGGCAACCCACGCCAGGTGGTCCGCCCTGGCCGCCTCGATTGCGGGCTGGGCACGCTCGGCGAGGTCGGCGAGCGACCTGGCGAACACCAGCACGGCGTCGGGGACGGCCGCCTCTTGGCCGACGGGCCGGGACCCGTCGGGCAGATCCAGCCGAATACCCTCGGGCAGGCCGACCACCGTCACGTTCTGGCCGGGTCGCAGCTGGAGCTTGCTGGTGAGATCCACCGCCATAGTCTCCCAGAAGCGCCATAAGCCGTCGCCTCCTACCTCTTTGCTGCCCGTGAACCAGATCCGAACGCTTCATCTGGGTACTCGTGGCGACAGACTCGACTGAAGTGTCGACGCGGAGCGACGGCTCGGGCGTGGCACAGATCCCTGCCGAGTAGGCGCTCACCCGCCCTTGGTCGATGAAGGAAGGCCTCGTGACCGTTATGTGCTGGTTACAACCACCGGCAAGACCGGCTCAAGCGTTGTTGCGGTCGATCGTGAGCTGAGGTGAGCGGGCCAGAGTCTGGTAGACGACGCAGTACCGCTCGGTGGTCTTGATCAGCTCGCTGAGCTCGTCTTGCGAGGCGTCAGAATGAAGGTCGAAGATCAGTCGGATCGAGCGGAATCCGACTGGGGCGTCAGGATCGACGCCGAGTGTTCCTCGAAAGTCCACGTCCCCCTCGGCTCGAACTGCGCCAGTGACGGCCAAGCCTCGATTGGTTGCTACTGAGCGCAGTGTCACCCCTGCGCACGCCACCAACGCTTGAAGCAGCATGTCACCCGAGCAGGCGGAGCTGCCGTCGCCTCCGGTGGCCGGGTGCAGCCCCGCCTCCACCAGCGCACGGCCGGTCTGTACCGAACATGCGACCTCAGAATCCGACAGAAAGCATTGTGCTCGTAAGGTCAGCGCGGCGCTGTCAGGCTCGCTTCGATATCGATCCTTCAACGGCCGCTGAATTGTCCTCAAGGTTTCGGCATCCATCCGCCCCAAGCTAGTTGACCCAACGCGACGGACCTCCTCCCGGATACGGTCCCATCTTCCAGGTTGAAGACGGGCTTTATCTCCTCACGAACGAAGGGTCCGCGTTTCCCGGGCGTATCGCGTGTTCGGTCTCAGCCTGGAAGGCGCGGCCGCACGTGGCCAATGGCATCTCCTGAGGGGCGTCCGGAGGTGGCCCAACGGACAGCTTCCTCACTCCCTTGAAGCAGTGCAAGCTTTCGTGTATAGCTTCGTACCAGCCTAGGTGCCGCCAGTCCGCGCCACCCGGGCCGCCATGGGACCACCGACGCAGGGTGGTCATCGGATGGCGTCCACGTATAGGGGGGAAATAGGGGGGTCTGAGATGACAAAGCCGACCATCCAGGAACTGCGGGCAGGGGTACGGGCACCGATCCTTACCGCGTCGGATCCGGGCTACGACGAGGCCAGGGCCGTTCACAACGGCATGTTCGACAAACGCCCGGCAGTGATCGTGAGAGCCGAGCAGGTGGCAGACGTCGTCGGCGCCGTGAACTTCGCCCGCGACGCCGGCCTCGACCTGTCGGTGAAGGGGGGCGGACACAGTGCACCAGGTTTCGGGACCAACGATGGCGGAGTCGTAATCGACCTCTCCCTCATGCGGTACGTCCACGTCGACCCAGCCCCCCAGACGGCCCGCACCGGAGGCGGTGCCACCTGGGGGGACTTCAATTACGCGACTCACGCCTACGGGTTGGCCACGACCGGTGGGATCATCTCCACTACTGGCGTCGCCGGGCTGACTCTTGGCGGTGGGATCGGCTACCTGGCCCGGGGATACGGTCTTAGTCTCGACAACCTGCTCTCGGCAGAGGTCGTCACCGCCGACGGCCGGGTGCGCACGGCCAGCGCCCGGAGCAACGAGGATCTGTTCTGGGCGCTGCGCGGCGGCGGTGGCAACTTCGGCGTAGTGACCTCTTTCGAGTTTCAGTTGCACCCGGTCAACGACGTTTACGTCGGGTTGTTCTTCTATGAGCTCGAGCACGCCGGGACCCTGCTGCGCTTCTACCGCGATTTCATCAAGGACGCGCCCGAGGCGTATGGCTGCTTCCCGGCGTTCCAGATTGCCCCACCGTTGGAGTTCATACCGGCCAACCGTCACGGCGATACCTTCTGCATCGCTGTGGTGCATTGGTCAGGGCCACTCGATCAGGGTGAGCAGGCCATGAAGCCGTTCCGTGGCGTGGCTCCGGTCGTCGCCGAGATGGTGGGCCCGATGCCCTATCCGGCGTTGAACTCGGCCTTCGACGGCCTGTACCCGAAAGGTATCCGGGCCTACTGGAAGGGAAACTTCGTCACCGAACTGACCGACGCCGCCATCGAGGCCCATCTCAACCACGGCCCCAGGGTGCCGGAGGTCAGCGCCACCATGCACCTGTATCCGATCAACGGCGCCTGTCATCGCGTCGGCTCAGACGAGACCGCTTTCGCGTACCGGGACGCCAATTTCGCCACGGTCATCCTGGCGTCCTGGAACGACCCGGACGTCGACGAAGACCGCATCCGATGGGTTCGGGACTACTACGCGGCCACTGCACCCCACTCCGAGCCCGGCGGCTATATCAACTTCATGGACGACGACGACCGTTCCCGTATCAGGGACAACTACAAGGGGAATTACGACCGGCTCGTCGCCATCAAGCGGACCTACGACCCCGACAACTTGTTCCACCTAAACCAAAACATCTCGCCGACCGGATAGTAACCAGCACCTCGAGGGACATGCCTCGAAGACATTGGCCGTCCTTCCGACGCTGCTTGTCGGTGGGGACGCCGCGCCGTGACCGGCCATGTCAACCCGCTGTCTGTTCCAGCGCGCGGGTGGCCACCTCGACACGGTTGCGGCCACGGCGCTTGGCCAGGTAAAGAGCGCTGTCCGCCAGCGCAAGGACCGAAGGCCACTCGTCCGACCTGCCCGAACAGACACCCAGACTGATGGTAACCGCGAGCCGTGGGTCGAGCTCCGCCCACCGGTAAGAGGCCACCTTTAGCCGCGCGCGCTCGGCGAAGCTCGCCGCCGCGGCCAGATCGGCACCAGGCATGGCGAAAACGAACTCGTCTCCCCCGTACCGTACGACGACCTGGCCCGAGCGAGCTTCGGCGGCCAACAGCTCGCCCAAGGCGCGTAGCACCATGTCGCCCAGCTCGTGGCCAAAGGTGTCGTTGACCTGCTTGAAGAGGTCGATGTCAGCCATGACGAGCGCGAGCGTGGCCGGGGTCTCGGCCGCGTCGTCCAAGAAACGCTTCAGGCGGCGGCGGTTGCCTATGCAGGTGAGGGCGTCCTCTTCGGCGGAGCGGACCGCGGCAGCCGCTTGTTCCTCGAACTGGCGGCGCTCCCGTTCCAAGGCGGTGCGCTCCCAGACCTGCTCTGCGATCTGAACTGTCTGACGTTGGTGGACGGCCCATATCAGCCGCTTCACCTCCAGGGCGTCAGCGGCAAAACCTGCGAGGTCGCCGGCCGCCCGTTTGGCAGCCAGCCGCTCCTCCAGGGTGAGCATGAGCTCGTAGTCGTCGCCGCTGGCCTGGGCTAGCTGGACTGCCCTTTCGGCGGCGGCGATGGCGTCGCCGTTCTGGCCAAGATCGCGCCGGCAGTGTGACTCGACAACAGCGAAGGCAGCTCTCTGGGCGTCGTTTGCGAGACCCGCCCTACCGGCCGCGTTGGTGATGGCGTCCAACGCCTCCAATGCTTCGCGCGGGTGGCCCGTGTCCACGAGCAGCTCCGCCCGCAGCAGCTGCGCGCTAAGTGACAGTTGCCGCTCTGGGGTGACCTCTGCCAGCAGTCGCTCCAGCACGTGCCCGGCCCGCTCGAGCCGGCTGCTGTCCTCGGGGAGCAGCGGCGACGCCGACGGGTTTGAGGCGCGATTGGCCCGCACGGCCATGAGCAAGGCATTGGCAATGTTATAGAGCTCGAGGCAGGCAAGGTAACCGTCCTCGGCGTGCTCCGCGGCGGCTAACCCCATTTCGAAGTACGCCACGCCGTGGTCATAATCGAGCAACGAGCAACAGAAGGCGCCCAGGCGGTTGGCGACCGCGGCGGTCAGCCTGTTGTCATGGACCGCAGCCAACCCAAGAACGGTCTTGGTGACCAGATCGGCGGCCAGCGACTGCTCACCTAACCGCGAAGCGAGCACGGCAGCGCGGCTGGCGGCGTCGACGGCGAGGCCCGCTTCGCCGGCCTCCTCGAACAGGGCCATCGCTGCCCGGGCGTCCTCGAGCACCAGACGGTACTCGTACTGGTTATGGCGCACCTTGGCCCGGCAGATGAGCAACTGACCCCGTTCCACTGGGCCAGAGGCCTTTTCGAACGCCGCTTCAATATCCCCCAGGCAGCGGGCGCGGTCCTCAGGTGACGCGGCTGCCAGGGCACGTTCGGACAGGTCATCGATGCTCTCGGTACGCGCGTGAGCAACCACTACATGACTCTATCGGCAGCCGTGCTGGTTAAAGTAAGTGGTCCGTCGCGGAGAGCACATTGCCGTGGTCCGACCGGGACGTACGCACCTGGCTAAGAGCAGCGTTCCCCACAACCCGCAGGAGTGGCCCTTGACCGGGGCCTGCAACCGCATCCGCGACTCCCGTGCTTCCGCGTCCGTGCATGCCGCGGCCCCACTGGAGGGCACCTCGACGCTGTCTTTGCCGATCGACGCGCGGTCCTCGCCCCGGTGGATGTCCGAAAGACGGGCAGACACATCAACCGGGTACAAGCCCCAGACAGGGGCAGAAGGAGCACCGAGCGCGATCGTCGAGACCGCGCCAGAAGAGCATGTCAACGAGAGCAGGCGTGCCCTCCGTGGCTCACCCGCACCAGCCCCGACAGCGAGCTGCCGGCGGCGCCAACGCAGGATGCGCGGAAAGGGTGACCGCCGCGTCGAGCTCCGCGGCTAACGCAGTCGGCCCAGCGGGTGGCTGTTCGTGCCATCTTCCGGCTGGTGCAACCGCGCTGACCGCCATCGTCGTCGGGGAGCACGCCGACCACTCGTACGCCGCCGCCCCATTGCCGGCCCTATGCAGTAGCGCCTGGAGGTGCATCACCTCGCGACGACCGCCCGGAACTGCTGGAGACGCCCAGGCTCCCCGGCTTAAGCGGGTACCTAAGCAGCGTCACCGCCACATAGCGCCCGGCTCTGGTTGTGCCTCGCCACAGAGGCTCGCCGCTGGTCCTGCCTCAGCCTCACGACTGGCACGGCGACTGGAGCTACGCCTTCGCGAGAACCCAATCAGGCTTGGCGTGACCCTAAGACGAGCTTTGTCGCTGGCGCCGTGACCACGATCGGCGCGGCCCGCGAACCTCGACCGAGCCCCTCGCGATCTGGCCTGTCAAGACGAAATGGGGCCTCCCCGCGGCAGGTGCGTCCCGCCTGTGGTTCCCGACTCTCCCGAGCCGCGCCACCACTCCGTCCAGCGAAGCACTCGCCCTTTGCGGCAGGCCCATTTCCACAGACCCGTGTTGATGACGAGCTCGATCTCGACCACCCGGTGGGCAATCCTGGCCTCCGTGAAATCGAGCTTGACAGAGCCGTTCCTCCCCGGGAGCACCAACTTGCGTGGCACCTGCCAGTCGCCGCTGCGCTCCAGCGAGCTCATGCTGCCTTCGAGCTCGACGATGTCATCGGCTCCCCGTCTTGCATCAAAGCCGGCGGGGAGGTCTGAAGTCACGGCGTTCAGCTCACCGCGCGCGCGGGCGGCGAGAGCCTGCGAGGTCCCTTCGCCGAACTCGTCGATGTCGATCAGGCCCTTCGGAAACGGCGCGGGTCTTTCGCCATCGTCAAGGCCCGGCCGCTCGTGCCACACGCGTGCCCCACCGAGTGGCACGAACGGCGAGTTGAGGGTCACTGGTGAGTAATGCCGTTAAACCTCAAATGGCCCGTGAGCTGCTGTTTCAGGCACATTCGTGGTGGGCGCTGCAGGACTTGAACCTGCGACCTCAGCCGTGTGAATCCGTTCTAAAGGGCCGTAGGGCTAGACACAACACGACGACATACGGCGTGACCTGCCATGGTATAGACGGTAGACGATGTTGGCCGACGGCTTTAGGCGGGAGTTGTAGGACATTTACTAGGACAAAGCGGAAGGGTGGACAGGGTATGGCCACAACTGAAGAGAGACTCACCAGGTTGGAGAACGCGCTCGTCGACTTGTCGGTCGTGGTGAAAGAGTCCCACGAGCGCGAGCTCCGCACGACGGTCGCGGAGAGCGCGTCAAAGAGGTTCCTCGAGGCGATCTCCGCGATCAAGGCGGAGCGGTCCGCCTAGCCCCTCGCCCTCCTGAGCTTGCGCCGGCCGCGCTCGGTCGTCCCGCCCCAGATCCCCGGCGCCCCGGGCTCGGCCGCCATGATGTACTCGAGGCACTCCTGGCGGACGCCGCACCACTCGCAGATCGCCCGGGCCGGCTCGATGGCCTCGCCCCGCTCCGGGAAGAAGTTCACCTGTCCCCCCATCCCCTTGCACGCCGCCCGGGCCTCCCACGATGGCCTCTCGCCGATGAGTTCCTCGAGGGTCGTGGGTGGATTCTGGTCGGTGAGGAGCTCCCAATACCATGAGTGGAGCGCCTCGGCGCGCCGCTCGTCGTCAACGGGTGCGAGCTCGAGGGTCATGAGCTGTGCTCGCGGGCGAGGCGACCGAGGGCGAGGGCGTGACCGTGCGCCTCGATGAGCTCGGCCTCGAGCTCCGGGCAGCCGGCGACTTGCTCGGCGCGGTCAACATCGCAGAAGGGGGCGAGCAGGCGCACGGCCTCTCTCGCTTTTGCTGCAAGCCTTCCCGCGTCGGCCATCAGGTCGCAGAGTACCGCTCGGTTGCCGTGATTCCGTGGACCCTGAAAGTCCTGGTCGCAGATCGTTTCTAAGCCCCTGAAATCGCGGGCGAGGGGTAAGAGTACGGGCTGTGGTGAACTACACGACCCCGGACAGACGTCGGGTCTCGGCCGCAATGTGGTCAAGCCACCGGCGGTGTGCTTCGGTCGCTCTTTGCCTGTACTGCTCCGCCGAGTCGCGCAGGCCGTGGTCGTCGATGATCTCCTCGAACCAGTCCGGCCAGATCACCGACGGGTGAACTCCAAGTCCACAAGCGATGCTGTCGGCCTCCTGGGCGTCAATGCCGAGGTAGTAGCGCCGATGCGTCCACCGGCGGTTAATGCCGAGCCGATGTTCGAGCACCGAGGGCACGCCCGCGCCGCCGGCGCTCGGCTGCCCGAGAAAGACGTCGATTGCCCGAAGGTCGAAAGGTCGCTCGGCGATTGGCCTCGCCATATGTCGACTGTACGCCTTTCATTGACACCTTGACGATTTCCTGGCAATGTGACGATTTCCTGGCAATGTGACGAGATTTCGGACGATAAAAGGCCAGCGTAATGGCATGAAGGATATAGACAAAGCCGACGATAAGGCGTAGCGTTACTTATCGATGTCACAAACCGCCACACGTTTGATGGAGGATCTCGATGAGAGGCAGTGGTTCGCCGAGCGCTGTCTCATGGGCAACCTTGTCGGCCTTCACCACCACGATCCGGATTGTCGGGTCGCCTCCGCGCGTATGGTCGTGTTCGCCCAGAAAGAGCTTGAGGCCTGCGCCGAGCGACGCCAGATGCTGGAGCAGTTGGCGGCGTTGAACTGATGGACGCCATGACAAATGACGATCTGATCCGGGGGCACCATCGCGATCAGGTCCGGCGAGGCCTGCTGCCCCGGAGCATCGCCCGGCGCGACGACAACATGCGGACGTTCGCCAAGTGGCTTGACGACGGACCATTGCTCGAGGCGACCCGCGACGACGTCGAGCGGTTCCTGGACGAACGCAAGGCGCGCGGCGGCGGTCCCGTCACGGCACGCACCCGCTACGGGTGGCTGTCCCACCTTCACGGCTTTTATGACTGGGCGATCCGCGAGGACCTGTCGACTTTCGATCCGACGGCGCGCATCATCCGGCCCAAGATGCGGAAGACGTTGCCACGGCCGGCGTCAACCTCTGAACTGCTGTCGGCTCTTGGTGACGCGTCACCTAAGCACCGCTGCTGGCTGCTGCTGGCGGCTTATCAGGGGATGCGGTGCCAGGAGATCGCCGGACTGCGTAGGGAGGACGTCCTCGACACCGAGGGGCTGCTGAGGGTCAGCAAGGCCAAGGGAGCGAACGAACGGATGATGCCGCTTCACCCGGACGTGCTCGAGGCGCTCAAGGCCCTGCCGATGCCGCGGGTCGGCTGGGTGTTCTCCCGCCCGCGTGGCGGACCGTACGGCCCTGTCGCCATGAGCGAAGAGTTCAACCGGTTCCTGCGCGGCGCGGGAGTCGATGCGTCCTCTCACCAGCTCCGCCACTGGTTCGGCACGACGCTGTACGCGCAGACGCACGACATCCGGCTCACCCAGGAGATGCTCGGCCACGCTGACATAAGCACGACTGCCGTCTACACCGCCTATGACCGGCGCGCGGCTGGCGAAGCTGTGCGGGCTCTCGGGCTCGCCCACACGCACGCTCTGTAACCCCTCAGATCAAACGGCCCCGCTGCCTTCGGGTGGCGGGGCCGTTTCGCGTCAGTCGCCGGCGGCGTCAATCCAGCGCTGGACCTGTTCCTCCAATCGAGCCCCGCCGCTCGCTAGCTCGGTCATCCGTGCCATGACCGCTCCCTGTTCGCCTGGCGGGATCTGGTTAGCCACGGCGCGCCCCATAAGCTCGGCCAACTCCCGGTAGGTCTCGAGCATTTCGTCAGCGAGGCGCCCCAGGGTCGGATCGGGACATGGGTGGGCCTTGGCCCACGTCGTCCGATCACGTGTGGCGGCGGCCAATCCGTCCACCGGCGCCTGGACGCTGATGTCATCACGACCGGCCGTCTCGATGAACCGCTGCCTCGGGCCCGAGAGCGGACCCATGAGCGCCTTCACCCAGTCGTAAGCGGCGGCCTTCAGTGATTCGCTGGGCATGTGATCCGATTCTCTCACCCCAGCCCGACGTTGATGACGTGGCGGCCTGTCTGCAGGAGAGCCGCCCGGTTGTAGGGAGCCATCGCCGTGGCGAACTCGCGGCCGTCGATATTGAAGTGTGCCTCCAGGATGGCCGGGCCGCCGCCCATGCTCGCTGCAGCGGCGGTCCCCGACATGGCCGACGCGGTGGGGGTGATCTTGATCTGCCCGGTGAGCCCAGTCCCGCCGCCCATCGAGAGGGCCTTGTTGAACTGTTCGGCCTCGTAGTTGATCTTGGATATCTGGGCCAGGTTGCCGTGAGCGGCGGCGATCATCTGGTTGTACTTCGTTTGCTGGCTGGCGACGGTGTTGCCACCCCAACCAGCAGGGTCGATCTTTCGCATGATCTTGTCGAGGCCGATCGCGGCGATCGTCACGAGGCCGATCGGGCCGAGCATCTTCGTGAAGGACGCGCCAGCGGCTGCGTTTTCGGTTTCCATCGTGGTGGCCGCAGTGGTGTCGGCCTCTGCTGCAGTAGCCGAACCACTGACGATCTTGGTCACCATCTTGGAGAAGCTGGTCGCCATGTTGTTCACGCCCGAGACGAACTTGGTCACCTTGTTGTACGTGAACATTGTGATGGCAAGGCCCAGCACGCCCGTGATTACGCCCCCGAGGACCTTGGCCGCCGTCGTGTTCTTCTCAAACCACCCGATGATCTTCGACAGTTCTTTGCCTGCGGCCGCGAGCTTCGGGATGAGGAACATGCCGAATTGGATTCCAAGAGCATTCAATGACGCCTTGGCCGAGTCCATTTGGAACTGCAGGTCCCCTTGGACCTTGTTGAACCCGAGCACCTGCGTCGAACTTGTGTTGAGCCGAGCACCAATGTTCCGAACGTTGTCAGCGAAGGCCGTCGAGTTCTTGCCTGACAGCATCAGGGCTGTCGAGTAGCCGGTCACGCCGCCCAGCATGTTCTTCATCGCCGTGACATAAGCGACTGAACCCGCGGGGAACTTCTTGCCAAGGTGGTCCTCGATCATGGTCAGCGTGGCACCGAGGCCCTGTTCAGAGAGGAAGTTCTTGACCTGCTGAGAGGTCAGGCCAACCGACGCCATCGAAGCGGTGGCGACCTTTGACGGCGCCGACAAGGCGAGCAGGGTGGTCTGCAAGTGGGTCGCTGCGAACCGAGCCGAAAGGCCCTGGTTCGTCATCTCGGCCATCGCACCGGTTACCGTTTGAAAGTTGATCCCGAGAGCAGAAGCCACGGGCATGACCTTGCCGAGCGCCAGCCCAAGATCCTGCATGTGCATCTTGCCGGAGGCGACCGTCTCGACCAAGGCTGAAGTGACGGAGGCGGCATCCGACGCCTTGAGGTGGTAGTCGGTCAGAGCCGTGGTCACGGCCCCGGCGACGGTCGCCATCTCTGCGTTGCCCACTTTGGCGCCTTCGGCCGCGGCTTTCAGGACGGACAAGCCAGCGGCACCGTGATAGCCCGCTGACTCAATCATGTACATGCCAGCCGCAAGCTGAGAGGCGGTCGTGCCCGTCTCACCCGCCATTTTGAGCATGGCGCTGCCGACCATTCCGATGTTCTTCTGTGCTTCCCCTGCGCCCGTGACGAGTTGAGTGAGAGCCGTCTGGTAGGTCATCGCCATCTTGACTGACTCGACGCCGATACCGATCGCCGCGATCCCGCCGACGGCAAGGGTAGCCTTGCCGATGCCCGACATGGCCTGGGCGAAGTGCTGGCCCTTGGTCGTCGTCTTGTCCAGCTCGGCGCCCATCTTGCTGACGGTGTTCGAGAACGGAATGCCCATGCTCGACATCGAGCTGCCGAACTTGGAGAACATCCCCTCGGTCTTCGCGCCCGCCTTGTCGACGTTCTTGCCCATCGAGTCCGCTGTGGCGGCGGTGGCGGCCTCGGCCTCGCCCATCGAGGCGACCAGGCCGGCAGAGTCGCCTGTCAGGATGACGCGAAGGGTGCGGTCAGGCATGTCGGTCCTTCCCTAGAAGGGGCGCCCGGCCGGCCCTCAGAGGCAGGAGCTGCCTACAACCGGCCGAGCGCCTTTCACGACGGGAGGCCACCCTGAATGGGCCCGTCGAGATCAACAAGTTACGGCCGCCTGGTTGGCAAAAGCGGCGGTTGTGGCGTTCCAGGCGACATACCAACCTGCCGGCACGCGGATGGTGAACATGTCGCCGATCGACACGGCCACGTTGCTGACGATCGTGTTCGTCGGCACGCCCGAGGTTGGGCCGATCTTGATCGTGAGCCCGGTGCCCGCCGTCGAGCACGTCAGGTAGAGCATCACGTCCTTGGTGGCGTTTATCTCCGCGCCCGTCGTCGTGTTCGAGAGGGATGGGTTGCTGTACGTCGCGCCACCCGCCGAGCTCGACCCCGGGTTGACGGCGATGCCAGTGAATACCGGGCTGGCGAGCGGTGCGAGCAGAGCCTCGGCGGCCTCGGCGCGGCTCGTCTCGGCGCTTACGGCGGCGGATGGGTTGACGAGCTTTGCCACGTTTAGACCCCCGTAACCACGGCGATTGTGCTTCCGCTGGTGCTGATGACGTACCAGGCATCGCCGGGACCGCCCAGGCATTCGATCTCGGAGAATGTCGCATTCGGCACGAGTAGGAGCCCATTGCCGGCTGTGACGCCGCTGCCGATGCCGATCCAGGCGTTATTGCTGCCCTGATTTTGTAGGGTGACCCTGCTGCCCGGAGTGACGGTGACGAGCGGTCCCGCTGTGCCTGTCGCCGTGACCAATGTCACTGTTGCTGCCATGAGTTACAACCCCTCTCGTTCGGCCGCGATCGTGTCGAGGAACTTGAGGACCGCTTCGCCCGCCGCTCCGGCCAAAAGCGAACGGGCGAAGCGGTGCCGCTGGTTCTCGACGACGAACATCGCGAGGTTGGTCACCGCGTCCTCGAGGCGGGCGACCCGTTCGGCGGGCGGTGGGATGACGACAGGCGCGACGACCGGTTTGCCGTCGGGACCGACGATGTACGGGCGCCCCGTCGCCTTGTCGAGACATGGCTTGCCCGTGATCGGGTCGTAGACCGGGCTCCCGGCTTCGGGTCCCGCTGGTGCGGGTGCGGGTGCTGCGGCCGTGGTTGCGGTTGCGGTCTTCATCTGGTCCCCCTCGTTTTCGTTCGTGCGATTCTGCGGGCCAAAATTCGATCGGCCTCGGCCGCGTCAGCGAGCGCCCGGTTGTAGCGCTCAGCCTCCGTGGGCGGCGATTCTGGCGGCCAGCGGTGCCGCAAGATCGCGAGCCGGGCCTCGAGGTCGTAGTTCGGCAGGCCGAGGGACTCGGCCGAGGGCTGGTCCATGCTCTGGCCGCTCACGTCGCCGTTGGCGATCATGGCGGCGGCGTCGTGGGAGTGGTCGTGACTGGCGTCCCCGTCGTGCGTGTGCGTGTGCGTCTTGTCGCCACCTTGGCTCCCGAAGGCCGGGTGGCTGTGCGTGTGGCTGCCAGTCGCGGGGGCGTGGAGTGGCGATCGACTCTCGCCGTATCGGCCCGCGGCGTTGGCGCTCTTGAGCGAGCCGTCGGCGTTCCAGTTGTCGGGGATCTTGGAACTGAGGCCCATCGCCTTGGCGCGGGCGATTATGTACTTGCGAATGGAGTCGTGGTCGGCGCCACCACGACCTACAGCGTGTATTGCGTTCTGCAAGTCCTCTGCGTCGTCAATGGGGTAGGACGTCGTGCCGGGGAACGTGTGCCCCTTGGCCTTCAGCTTCTTCAGGTCGTCGGCGTTGTACTTGGCGCGGACCTGGTGGTCGTAGGCGGCCCGGAGCGTCGTGGCGTTGCCCTCGTCGCCCGTAGCCGGTGAGGCGCCGAAGGTGACCGCGGACACGTCGCCGCGATCCAGGTCCACGGCGTAAATGGAGCGCTTCATGAATGAGGGATCCCACTCCTGCTGAATCACCCGAAACGCGAAGCTTGACTCGGTGCAATCCCGCCGGTTCACCGCGCTGCGGAGGGCGACGGCGTCCGGATTCTCCGGGTCGAGATTGACGGTGTAGTAACCGCCCCGCGTGTCTTCGCCGAGCTGGAGAGTGCCGCTACGGGTCCTCCCGAGTGGCAGGCCGCCTCCGGCGCCGTGGTTCACGGTGAAGGCCACGTCCGGCCCGCGGGCCAAGGTCTCGGCAAAGGCGCCCCTGTGCACGGTCTCTTGGAACGGCGGCCCCAACCCATCCTCCACTGGGTACGGCGTGTCGGTGACCGAGAAATAGGCGTTGAGTTGCCAGCCAGCGAGGACGGGCGAGCCGGCGCCACGCCTTTCGCCGCCCGCTAGCTGGAAAGCACACGAACGGTGCTCGACGCCGGTGTGGAGAGATCGACGCTCGCTGAGGTTCATCTCGTCCGCCCCTTCGGCTTCGCCTTGCGGACCTCGAGGCGCCCGTCCGGATGCTCGATGACCTCGTCGCCGCGGGCGCGGGCTTCCTCGAGCACGCGCTGCCTGCGGGTCGTGGCCTTCGACGTACTGGTGCGGGGTGCACCCGCCATCCCGCCCGGGCGCGTCTCGTAAGTCATCGGGGCACCAGGCATTGAGCATGGCCCGGGATGTGGGAGGGACTGACGCCCGCCTGGCGCAAGGCCCAATCGCTCTCCGGTGTCGGGCGCGTCGCATGCTGAGTGATGAGCCTCTCGACGTCGCGTTCGTACTGCGCCTTGGCTGATTCGTTCTGCACGCGGGCATCTCGCTCTCGCGTCGCCACGGCCGCGGCGTCCGCCTCGCGTTCCATGCGGTGGCCGGCTTCGAACTCGGCAGCGAAACGACCGCACTGCGCGAGACACGGCGTGGCGTCAGTCACGTGGACGCCGAGCGCCCGTGCGAGCTCGAGGATCCCGCCCAAAACCGCCTCGTCGCGCTCCCGCTCGGTAAATCCCATCACTTCCCCCTTCCTCTCGCGCCCTCGAGGTCGACAGGCGAAACACGCCAGCGGCCTCGAGCGTCCTTCCGGGCCGGCAGGGTCCCCCGGTTGATGCGGCCGAGCACGGCCTGGCGTGACACGCCTGTGAGGGCGGCGCATTGCGCCAAGCCGTACTCCGCTGCTCCCGAAAGGTGACGTTCCACCGATCCCACTACTTTGCGCCCGTGCAATGGGGTGACAACGTCCGTGACAACGTCCGTGACAACGTCGGGCCGAGGCTCCCGGGACACCGGCCTCATTGCCTCGACCGTGCGCTCGAGGTCACGGATGCGGGCGACCATGGCGCCAGACAGGGGGACCTGATTCGTCGCGGAGAAGGCCGCGCCGCGGTGCACGACGCCGAGCAGCTCCCGCAGCTCGCTGACCGGGATCCCGTACATGACCCCGCCGGCGACGTCCTCGGTCATCAGTTCCGCCGGTTCCTCAGCATCCGCGCCGCTACGCGCCGAAAGGGGCGCCAAAGGCGCCGATCCTCCTTCTCGAGGCCGAAGATGTGCCGTTCGATGGCCAGGCCGTGCTCAAGGAGCTGGGCGAGCTCGCGGTGGGCATCCCAGCCCTCGGCACGGAGGTCGAGCGACCTCTCCACGAGCGCCAGCGCCTCGGCGTCGCGCTTCGAGCTCCGGGTCGCGTCGGAGCTTGGAGCGCAGCTCCTCGATCTTGTCGGGCGCGCACTTCGGTATCAGCGAGGTCGCCACCACGCCGAGCCAGGTCGAATATTGCCAGCGCTCGAGACGTGCCTGGCCGATCTTCTCACCGGGCTTGATCGGTGGGAGGTCAGTCATCGCCACCACCTCCCGTGGGCCGCGATCGAGGGCCACCACGGCCGCCGGCGGTGCCGTACAGCCTGCGGCGAAGCTCCACGCCGCACACACGGGAACACGTCCGCTGCGCGAGCATCTTGCGCTGAAACTCGCCGCCACAGACCTCGCACGCGTAGGGGATACTGCCGACACGCCTAGGTGCATGGGTCCGAACTGGAAAGCGGACCTGCCCCAACGCTCGATGAAGCGAGAGAGCGGTGTGCTGGTGAAGTCGCGACTTCCCGTTGGCTACGAAGTGCCCGGAATCAGGGGACGCGAAGGTACTTCTGGCCTCTCACACGGCGGCGATCGCCACTGGGCCACCGGCGTTGGCAAGCTTGCGCAGGTTGTGACAGACGAGGTGGAGCATCCATTCACCCCGCGCCCGCTCGAGGCCGCGCAGTCGGAGATGGCCAGCGTTCTGTCGGAGCTTCATCTGGCCGAACACCGGCTCGACGATCGCCTTGCGCCGGGCGTAGTCGGCGTTGCCGGCCTTTGTCCGAAGGCGTCTTGCCATACGTTGCCTCGCTGTCGCGTCCTTGGGGATGCGCCCTTTTGGCGCGGCCATGACACGCTCGTCGTGGCTCAGCCTGCCCGTGGCAACCAGGACATCGAGGTTGCCGCCGGCGAGTGCTTCGAGGTTGTCGTTCGAGCAATAGCCGGCATCGGCTAACAGCACCTTGGGGTGGTCTTCGATCCCGGCGAGTACGAGCCGGGCTTCCATCGCCTCGATCATCGGGGTCAACTGGTCGATGTCAGTGGCTTGCTGGGTGAGAGCACCGGCGAGGACGACTTGGGACTTCTCGTCGACGACGGCCTGTCCGCTGTAGCAGTAGTGGAACGAGGCATCGGCGGTCTTCATGATGCGCGACTCGGGATCGGTGAAGTTGCGCTGGGCCTTTGCGGGCGGTGTCGCCTTGTCTCTTGCCTGTTCGATTACTTGGGTGATCTCGTCCTGGTCGGCACCGGCACGCTCGGCCTTGCTCGCTGCTTTGGCGCCGGCGCGTTCTTTGGCCTCGGCCTCGATGGCCTCCATGGCCTCACGCATCTTTGCTATGCGCGTCTCGCGCCGGGCGAGCTCGGCAGGTACCTCGTCGCCCCTGTGGTCCACACCGAAGGCGTCGTCCTCTTCCCGGTCGATTGCCTCGGCCTCAGCGAGGATCTCGCCCACCTCGGCCCGGAGCTGTTCGATCTTCTTGTTCATGTGGTCATAGCTCATGGCCTTGTGCCTGCTTGCCGAGGCTCGCAGCTTGGTGCCGTCGAGGGCGACCCGGCCGAGGGAGACGAGCCCGGCTGTTGCGCACAACACCAGCACCTGGGTGAACAGGTCGTCGAGAGCGGTGAGGTGGCGGCGGCGAAAACGCGCGATCGAGCGGTAGTCCGGTGTGGCGTTGGCGCTTAGGAAGCGGAAGGCCACGTCGGTCACACAGCGCCGCTCCATCTCGCGCGAGGAGGTCACGCCGATCGAGTAGCTGTAGAGCAGGAGCTTCAGCATCATGCGCGGGTCATAGGGAGGTGCCCCGTCGGCCGTCGCATAGGAGGCGTAGATCACCGACAGCTCCAACAGATCCTCGACGGCCTCGGAGATGAACCGTGCCTCATGGTCTTCGGGCAGCCAGTCGTCCAGGCTCGGGGGCAGGAGGAAGCACTGGGACGGGTCGTAGTGGCGGAAAGTCTTGGCCGTCACCGCAGAGGGCGTCGCCGCCGTCTTTCGTGGGCCGACCGCTACCTCGAACAGCTGGTCGTCAACTGTGACGTTCTCCATGGCACAAAGTCTTGTCGGTACTCGGGGAAATCGCGAATTTTCGCCGCATCACAGAGATGGGAAGCACGCGCGGCTAGTTCAGGGGGTTCTGACCCATGCTCCTAGGTGTGCGCGGTGGCAATGCCGCGTGCCGAACGGCCCGACACTCACGACAGATCTGCTGACCGACTGGCCGCGATCCTTTGCCGCGCCACATCAGACGGCCACAGAGCGAACAGGGTGAAGTCGACATCTTCGTCACCAATCCCTTGAGCGCCAGCGTGGGACGACACGTCCCGGCGGGTTGTAGTTCGGCATGGCGCCCTGGCGGGCTGCCCGGTGGGCCGACGTCGCCCTGTTGCACGCCGCGTGGGAAGGCCCGAGATAGACGCTCCGGTCCCGGTCGCTGTGGTCGAGATCCCACGGCTCGCCGGGTTGGATCCATCCCCCGCACCTCGCGCATCGGACCTCGCCTCGCTCGACCTGGGGCGCCCACTGTCTGCGTAGGCGCTGGTGCTCGGACCCGTAGCCGCGCTCGGTCGCGTCCGGTCGCTGCCGGGTGTCGCGACGACCGCGACGGGCCCGGGCCAGCGCTTGGCAGCGGGCGCAGAACCTCGAGTGGTAGACCTTCGGCTGACCGCACTGGCAGTAAGGGTTACGCCGCACTGTCATGGTCCCTCCCTCGCCGCGTGGCCCCCTTGCGGCCCTTTTGGCAGCGGGGAGGGATTTTCAAAACCGGCGGGTCGATAGAAAACTTTTTCTAGAGTTCTAGCCCCCATATCCCCCCTGTCTAGTGTCATATGCACTCCCCTGACCTGGGCTTTTCTTCTCACCACTCGCAGCCTGCGCGGCCGCTGTGCACCGGTTACAAACGCGGGTCCAGTTCCGTGTCGTCGTGGCATGGCAGGACTCGCACTCGACGGCGGTGAGTCGCAGCGCGGGCCGGGTCACGAATCCTCCCGGAGCAGCTCGGCGAGCAGCCAGAGCGGCACGACGGCGTAACTCTCGGCGACGTCGGCGACACCGCGCCGCTTGGCGACGACGGCGAAGCGAGGCAGGCCGGCAAACTCAGCCTCGGCGCGCGCTTCAGCGAGCCAGCCGGCCAGGTCGATACGAGCGGCACACTTGCACTCGAGCACGCAGTAGTCGACTCCGCTTATGTCGCCGCGGTCCTCACTGGCGCCGGCAAGTGTTCTCGCGGCTTGCGGGAATCCGTTGTCGCGCATGAAGGCAACCACCGACCGTTCGAACGCGCTGCCCTTGCGGCGAGGAGCCGCGCCGCCGGTCATGATTCCTCGCCTGCAAACCATCGGTCGATGTCATTAGGTCCAGAGGTCCCACTCTCGCTGGCTTGGCCTTCTGGCGCAGAGACAGTTTGTTTATCCTGCGTGTGTCCAGAGTGCCCAGAGGGCCAACCGTCCAAGGGCACTGTGGTGTTGGCCTTCTGGCCTTCTGGCAGTGACCAGGTCCAACCGACGACGCGACCGAGCATGTTTCGGCGCGCTTCGGCGACGACTCCGATGTCCTTCCGGGCTCGCTTGAGCGTGCGCTCACTGACGCCGCTCGCTCTCAGAGCATCCGCGCCGTCCATCGGTCCATCGGCGAGCAGCGATCGCAGGATCTCGCGCGCCTCGGCGCGTTCGCCTTTCTCCTCGCGGCTGACCGGTGCGGCGACGATGTCTTCGGCTGCAATGTCGTTCCGGCAGAGCGACGCGACATAGCCGCACTCGAACTCCGGATCGTCGCCGATGACGAACTCGAGCCCGCTTTCCGGCTCGCGGTAGTTCGTCTTCCCGACGCGCACGACGCGCCTTTGACCCCTCTCGTCGTTCGGGTCGACGCCGAGCACGATCGAGATCCTCGGTATCGCCGTCCAGGCCGTCGAGCCAATCGCGGCCGTGACAGGATCGCTCGCGCCCTTCGGCGGGTGAACTAGTCCAAGGATCGCGGCGCCGCTGCGTTCCGCCTCGCCGGCAAGCGCTGCAAGGGCCGAGCCGACCACGGCGTAGTTGTGGGAGTCGCCCGCGATCGAGTAGCCAAGGCCGTCGATGACGACGAGCTCCATCCCGAGCTCCTCGATGAGCGTTCCGAGAATCGAGATGTCGCGCGGCAGCGACCAGCGGCGCCGGTAGAGATTCCCGTCGTCGTCGTGGTCCTCGACGTCGCCCAGGACGTGCACGCGCTCCAGATCGGCGCCGGCGGCGTGCAACCGTGCGACGACACGATCAGGCGGCTCCTCGAGTGACAGGATCCCGCATGTGATCGGCTGGCGGCCCGCGTCACCTGGTAGCGGGATCTCAGTCGTCAAACTCCCGACGATGTAAGCGGCGAACGTTGTCTTACCGCTGCCCTGGCGACCCGTGAGCAGATTGAGGGCCCGCCGCAGCAGGCCAGCTGGTCCAGAGCCATTCCGGCTTGGTGGGCGTGATCCTGGCGGCCTGCTGGTGCGTGATCCGAGCCCGCATTGAGTCGGTCTTGACGACTGCTCGTCGCGGGCCGGCCTTGGTCACGACTGCAAGAGCCTGCTGGGTCGCTGCTGCAACTGCCGGGTCGGCGCTCACCTCACCGCCGCCTGCGAGTGGTGGACATCGAGCAACGCGTGGCCGACGATGCCGGCTGCCAGCTCGAGGTTGATCCCAAGCATTTGTGCCAGGCCGAGGACGGACTCAGCGACCCGCTGGTCGTCCTTGCAGAACAAGGCAACCTCGAACACGATTGCCCGCAATCGGCGCGGATCGCTGGCGGTCCATTCGCCTGGGCCCGGGACCTCGAGCACCATCTCGGGGCGCGGGAAGGCCCCGATCGTGGGCCGGTCTTCGATCAGCTCATGCTCGTAAGCCTCGAGGACTGCCGCGGGCGTGGCCACGTCAAGTTCCTGCTCGAGCCGCTCGACGAGCTCGGGGCTGACCTTCGCGGCGACACGGAGGATGTCAGCGCGCAAGCCGGCGTCGACCCTGCGATGCCTCCAGAGGTCGTCGACCTTCTCCCAGAGCCGGCAGAGGACGTCTGGCTCAGAGTCGAGGAGCGCCCGGGCCTCGCTGGTAAGATCGTCTCCGGACGGATTGGTTTTGGCTGGCGCTCCGGGTGTCGGGCCCGGGGCGTTGCCATCTACGGGGGTCACGCCGCGTCACCGTGGAGGAACCGGACCAGCCGCGGCCGGCTTATCCTCCAGCCCCTCCCGATTTGAACGGCTGGCGGGAACTTCCCCTCGCGGCACAGTCGATAGAGCGTGTCGCGGTGGACTCCGATGATGGGCGCAACGTCTTCGACCTTCAGGAGGTCAGGAGCGCTCTCTTCGAGCGCCAAGCGCGCCAGTTCGACGTTTCTGGCCTTGGTTGCAACGGGCACGGACTCATCCCCTCAGAGCCAGACCGTGCGACGACTCTCACGCGCTCGGCGGCCTTACTTGGGAAAGCCCATGTGGTTGTTGCGGTGATTGTACACTGGACGATGGTGGGTGACAAGAATGTAGTTACGCGGATGCGATGCCCCGCTTGTGTAGCCCAGGGCTTGCCGTCAATCGTCATGGCGGTAGTCGGCCCGGCCGTGGTGAACGGTCAGGACCTCGGCGGCGTCCACGTCGCCGTGAGAACGATGCGCCCCCCGCTCCCGTGGGTACAGCAGCAGAGGCGGAACCCGGCAAAGGTCACCGAGCACCTTGTCCTAGGCGCGTTGCTCTCGGAAAGCCGGTCCGAACTCCGCTGGGCCTCGGACGGGATCACCGTCGAAGAGACGCGACGTCCACCGTTTCGGGTCCTCCTCAGTGACAGCGAGCAGGAGGTCGTGACCTGTTCCCGCGGTCATAACCGTCTCGTCAGCCGGCGCCAACTCCTACGCCGGGCGGGCGCGGGCGAGACGACGATCGCCCCCTAGCCCCCGACAGCGCGCCCGAGGATCCCGGCCGCCACGCGGTCACGCTCGGGCAGCGCGTGGGCGTACCTGTTCAACGTCATGGTGGCCTGCGCGTGCCCGTGGCGCTCGGCGACCGTCCGGACGTCGACTCCCGCGGCGATGAGGGTCGTGACCGACCAGTGCCGCAGGTCATGGAAGCGGTAATGGACGCCGAGCTTCGCGGCGATGGCTCCGAACCGATGGGTCAAGGTGTCCGGGTTGACCGGGGTCGCCCCGTTGGCGTTGTAGGACAGGACGTAGGGGTCCTCGATGAGCCGAGACCCGGCGCGCTCGGACAGGTCCACCATGTAGGCACGATGGCGGGCGAGCACCGCTGAGCCGATCTCGTCGAGCGCGAGCACCCTGATTTGATGCGTCTTCGTGGGCCCGACGTGCCCCACCCCGGCCGTGACGGTCAGTGACTTGGCGATCCTGACGGTGCCAGCTCCGACCTCGAGGTCGATGTCGGACCATCGCAGCGCGCAGAGCTCGCCGCGCCGCGCTCCCGTGAGAGCTGCCAGGGCCACCGCGGCCGCTAGGACCGGGTCACGCTCCTCAGCCATCGCGACGAGGGTCGTGAGCTGAGCTGGCGTCGGCACGACCATCTCGTGGTCTGCCGGCGCCGGCGGGACGCGCGGTCGGTGGGCGCGCGGTCGATCCATCCCCATTTGACAGCCTGACGGCACGCGGCCGACAGGATGGAGTGGTACTTGTGCACCGTCGTGGGCGAGAGTCCTTCGGCGAGCCATCGGCGATAAGCGGCGTCGATCACGTCGGCCTCAAGCCGGTCTAGCCGCACGTGACCGAGTACAGGTCGTAGTCGGCCCTCGATCTTGCGCCGGTTCTCGTAGACGGTCCTCGGCGCCTGGGTCGGTTCGGTTGCCTCGAGCCACTTGTCGAGCAACTGGCCGACGGTCACCGTGGTCCGGTCGAACTTGCCGGCCTCCACCTCGGCCACGAGCACGGCGAGCGCCTTTGACGCCGCGCGCTCGGTCCCGTGGAAGGTCCGCGCCACCTGGTGCGGCCTTCCCGTAGCTGGGTCGTTCCCAAGGTACGCGCGTAACTGCCAGTTGCCCGAGCCTTCGGGGCGCTCACGCATGGTTCCCGGCCGGTTTGTTGTCCTAGTCGCCATGTAGGACACTGTAGCGCTTCTAGGACATCTCTAGGACGGTTCCCGGCTACGCTCTGGCGATATTGCCTCTGACCTGGTGGGCGCTGCAGGACTTGAACCTGCGACCTCAGCCGTGTGAAGGCTGCGCTCTAACCACCTGAGCCAAGCGCCCTACTTGCTACCGAGCCCTGTGCGAGCGGTTGACCGTCAACGGCCACTAGCCGCACTCGACTCAAACATGGTACCTGTCCGACACGAACAGAGGACGGGCCACCTCTTCGCCCGCCCGTGACTGTCGCGAAGGAGTGTGCTCAAGCCGGGAGCACAACGTGACAGCTACCCTGGACACAATGGCGGACGAGGACGGACCAGAGCTCGACGAGCCAGCGACCGACAAGAACCGAACGGCTGCTGGCAGCACACGCGGCTGGAGCGAAAACGTCCGACGAGGCTTCAGCGCCCAGCGCTTCTTCCGGCCGGGACTGTCCACCGCCACGAGTTCGGACCAGGCCCGAACGGCCGTGAACTACCTCGATCAGCGCGAACGCCGTATCGCGGTCACGGCGACGATCTTCGAGCTCGCCTTGACGATGATCGTCGTCGTTCCCTACCTGACGCACAACAACAAGACAAGCGACCTCAAGACCATGGGCGCCGTGCACGTGTTCCTGTTCGAGGGCCTTGTCCTTTTCATCTTCTTGCTGATAGGGACAATCGTGAGGCGCCGGGCCCTCTTTGGCTTCGCGTCACTGCTCGTCGGATTCTGGCTGCTGCAGATCAAGGCCCTCTCGGTCCTTGGCATCGCGTACGTCGGCCTTGGCATGTGGCTCGTCTTCAAGGGGCTCAAGTCCCCCCGGGCGCAAGGTCTTGGCGCCGCACGCAAACCTGCTACGCAACCAAGGGCGAGAGGGGCCCCCAAGAGTGAGAAGGCGATCGTGGGCCGGGCCGCGCCGAAGCCCAACAAGCGCTACACACCACCAAAGCCGCCGCGTCGGTCCATGGCGAAGAAGCCTGCGCCGGCCAAGGCCGAGACTCCGAAGCGCTGATCGCCACCTGGGCTCCGAACTGTCCGCTACGCCTGGCGCCCTCGCCCAAGCCCTGTTTCCGCAGCTAAAGCGCCCGCTCTTGGACAGCTAGGTGCTAGAAACACACCTGTGATCCGCGACGAGCTCGCCGGGCGGCGAATCGCCGTGACCGGGGCGACGGGCTTCCTCGGAACAGCGCTTGTCGAGCGGTTGCTCCGCAGCGTGCCCGAATGCGAGGTGGTCGTCGTCGTCCGGCCCGGCCAACACCAGGGACCGGCCGAACGCACGCGGCGCGAGATACTGCGCAACGACTGCTTCGACCGGCTACGCGGCGATCTCGGCACGAGCTTCGACGATGTGATAGCCGGGCGTCTCCACACCATCGCCGGGGACGTGGGACGAGATGGCCTCGCCCTCGACGAAGCCGGGCGAGCCCTGCTCGGGTCTGCAGACATCGTCATTCATGCCGCCGCTGCCGTGACGTTTGACGCTCCCCTGGACGGGGCCGTCGAGGTGAACCTGCTCGGTCCGACTCGCGTGGCCGAAACCTTGAAGCAGATCGCTGGTGAACGTGCCGTCAAGGAAGGTGGTGCGCAAACCCTCCCCCACCTCATAGCGGTGTCGACGGCATACGTGAACAGCGGCCACAAGGGCGACGCATCCGAGGAGCTCATCACATCGTCGAAGTTTGTCTCCAAGATCGACTGGCGGGCCGAGGTGCAAGCTGCCCGGCGCGCGCGTTCCGACGAGGACGCAACCAGCCGGAGCCCGGAACAGCTGGCGACATTCCACCGCGTGGCCCGGTCGGAGCTCGGGGCAGCCGGCACGGCTTTGCTGGCCGCGAAGACCGAGCAGCTGCGAGCCGACTGGGTCCGCGACCGCATGGTGGCCCTCGGCCGCGGCCGTTCCCGAGCCCTGGGCTGGCCGGATGCCTATGCGTTCACGAAGTCGCTTGGCGAGACCGCGTTGCTCGACATGCGGGGCGAACTCCCGGTGACTTTCGTGCGACCGTCAATCGTAGAGTCAGCGCTCTCCCAACCCCGTCCTGGATGGATCCGGGGGTTCCGGATGGCAGAGCCTGTCATCATCTCCTACGCGAAGGGCCTCCTCAGGCAGTTTCCGGGGGTTCCGGAAGGCATCGTGGATGTCATCCCCGTCGATCTCGTCGTCGCGGCGCTCATCGCGGTGGCAGCCAAGGGCCCCGACCCGGCCGGTCCCACGGTCTACCAGGTCGCCTCAGGGGCACGTAATCCCCTGCACTACGGACAGCTGGTCGACCTCGTCGAGAACTGGTTCACCGAGCGGCCGCTGTACGACAACCGTGGCCAGCCGATTCTCGTCCCAAAGTGGTCCTTCCCGGGCCGCGGCCGCGTCCAGGGACAGCTGCGGCGAGCGACGCAAGCCTTGGGCGCCGCTGAGCGCATCGTCAACGCACTTCCCATTCGAGGTGAGCGAGCAGAAGGCGCCGCCCGTATCGAGGAGCGACGGTCCGAGGCTGAACGCGCCCTGGGCTATGTCGAGCTGTACGGCTCGTACAGTGAGACCGAGGCGCGCTTTCGCATCGACAGGACGCTGCAGCTGTTCGAGGGCCTCGATACCGCTGACCAGGCAGAGTTCTGCTTCGACCCCGGGGTGATCTCCTGGCCGCGCTACATCGAGGACGTCCACCTGCCCTCCGTGGTCGAGCACGCCAGGGTGCGCACCTCACCCAATGCCAAGCGGACGCTGGGCAGCCGCGAAGAGCGGACCAGGAGGGCGATCCTCTCCGAGAAGCCTCGCTGCGCAGCCTTCGACCTCGAGAACACGCTCATCGCCTCGAACGTCGTCGAGAGCTACGCCTGGTTGGCGACCCGCCACCTGGACCGCTTCGAGCGTGCGCGCCTGGTCGCAGGCCTGCTCGCGGAAGGACCGAGGCTGCTCAGGCTCGACCGCCGCGACCGGAGCGACTTCCTTCGGGCCTTCTACCGCCGCTACGAGGACGCCCCTGTCGAGCAGCTCCGGATCGACAGCTACGAGCTGTACAGCGACCTGCTCGGGCTGCGGGCCTTCCCCGATGCGGTCGCCCGGGTGCGCCGCCATCGCGCCCTCGGCCACCGGACGTTGCTGATCACCGGGGCCCTCGACTTCGTCGTCGAACCCTTGCGGCCGTTGTTCGACGAGATCGTCTGCGCGTCCATGGCCGAGCGCGACGGCAAGTTCACCGGCGAGCTCACCCAAGCACCCCCGACGGGCGAGGCACGAGCGATCCTGTTGGACGAGTTCGCAAAGGCCCAAGGTCTGAGCCTCGGTGACACCGTGGCCTACGCGGACTCGACGAGCGACCTCCCCATGCTCGAGGCTGCCGGCTTCCCGGTGGTGGTCAACCCCGAGGCGAAGCTTGCCGCCATCGCGCGTCGCCGGGGCTGGTTCATCGAGAACTGGGAGCGAGCCGGCGGCGGTCCGCGTCGCCTGCTCGCGATCGCCACCCGCCACCCCGGCGTGCAGACGACACCTGCCAGCTGGGTCACAACGCCCTCCAAAGGCGACAGCCGATGAAAGCACTTCAGTTCGAGCGGAACGTGCCGCGCTTTGCGGCCTCGCGAATCGCCTCGGCCCTCGTCGGCTCGGGAAAGGGCGTCCGCGTCGGCCCTCTCGAGCTCGTCGAGATTGAGCAACTCGAGATGCCGGGCCCCGGCTGGGTACGCGTCCGGCCCCGTCTCGCGGGAATCTGCGGCTCTGATCTCGCCACGTTGGACGGCCGGAGCTCCCGCTACTTCGACCACATCGTCAGCTTCCCCTTCATCCCCGGTCACGAGGTCGTCGGCGACGTGGAAGGAGGTGCGCTGGACGGGCAGCGAGCGGTGATCGAGCCGGTCCTCGGTTGTGAAGCCCGCGGGATCGAACCTCCCTGCCCTGCCTGCGCGGCCGGTCGGAAAGGCTCGTGCGAGCGGATCGCCTTCGGTCATCTGCGTCCCGGGCTCCAGACCGGCTACTGCCGCGACACAGGCGGTGGCTGGTCAACGGGGCTTGTTGCCCATGAGAGCCAACTGCACGCGATCCCGGACGACTTCTCCGACGAGGCAGCCGTCATGGTCGAACCCGCAGCTTGTGCTGTCCACGCGGCCTTTGCCTCTGAGATAACCGGTGGAGAGCGGGTCATGGTGCTCGGCGCCGGGACTCTGGGCCTGTGCGTGATCGCGGCGATGAGGGCTTTGTGCCTCCCGGGTACCCTCGTCGCGGTCGCCAAGCATCCCCAGCAGCGAACGCTCGCCCGCGATGTCGGCGCCGACCAGGTCGTCAAGCCGAGCGAGCACAAGAGGGCCGCCCGTCGCTTATCGGGCTCGCTCGCGCTCGAGTCGGACGATGGGGACATCGAGCGTCTCGCTGGAGGCGTCGACCTCATCGTCGACTGTGTGGGGAGCTCGGCATCCTTGGAACAGTGCCTCGAGGTCGTGCGCCCCGGCGGCCGGATCGTGCTCGTCGGTATGCCAGGCGTGGTGAGAGTGGACCTAGCCCCCCTCTGGCAGCGCGAGATCGAGCTGCGCGGCGCCTACGCTTATGGGAGTGAGGACCGACCCGAAGGGCCACGGTCGACCTTCCAGCTCGCCTTGGAGCTCGTGCGGGAGGCGCGCCTCGATCGTCTTGTCTCGGCGCGCTACGCACTGGAACGTTACGAAGACGCCATCGCGCACGCCGCCGCGGCGGGCCGTCGTGGCGCGGTGAAGATCGTGTTCGACATGCGCAAGACCGTCTCCGGCCCGGACGTGTCCAGCTCGGGGCGCGGCAGGCCGAACTCGGCCCCGACCAAGGAGGCAATGTGAGTCCTAGGCCCGGCTTCGTCCTCGAGGTCGACCGATCGACTCCGGCGACGCTGATTTGGCACGGTGAAGGGTTCCGGCTCGAACGGCTCCCCGTCGGAACCAGGGTCATCTACGGGCCGGAGTCCCTCGATCCCCTCGCCGATCCAGACCAAGCGATCCGGCACGCCCTCGATAACCCCCTCGGTGATTCCCAGCCGCTGCGCGAGCTGCTCTTTCCCGGTATGCGGCTCACGATCGCGTTCGACGACATCTCGCTCCCGCTGCCACCGATGCGGCCCCCCGACTCGCGCCAGCGCGTGATCGAAGCGGTACTCGACCTGGCCGCGGACGCGGGTGTGGACGACGTCGTGCTCATCGCGGCCCTTGCCCTCCACCGCCGGATGACTGATCCCGAGCTCCGCCACGCCCTCGGCGACCGCGTGTTCGAGGCGTTTGCCCCGCACGGGCTGCTGTTGCAGCACGATGCCGAGGACTCGTCGAACCTCGTCCACCTCGGGCTCACCGACCAGGGAGAGGACGTCGAGATCAACCGCCGGGCAGCTGAGAGCGACCTTCTCGTCTATGTGAACATCAACCTCGTCCCGATGGACGGCGGTCACAAGTCCGTCGCAACGGGACTCGCCTCCTACCGGAGCCTCAAGTACCACCACAACGTGCGCTCGATGCTCAACAGCCGCTCGTTCATGGACATCCACCACTCCGAGTTGCACCACTCGAACTGGCGCATGGGCAGGCTGATAGCCGAATCCGGCGTGAAGATCTTCCAGATCGAGACGACGCTCAACACCAACACATTTCCCGAACAGCTCGCTTTCCTGCAAAAGCGTGAATGGGAGTGGTCGCTGCGTGACCGGGCGAGCTTCCTCGCGACCTCCAGCGCACTCGAGCGCACGCCGGCCGGCATCAGCCGCAAGATCTTCCACGCCGTGCGTGCGCCACACGAGATGACCTCGGTCCAGGCGGGCGCCGTCGAGGCCGTCCACGAGGTCACGCTCGCCAACATCTACCGACAGCAGCTGGTCGAGGTCTCGGGGCAGACCGACGTACTCACCATGGGCTTGCCCTACATCGGCCCTTACAACGTCAACTCGACGATGAACCCGATCCTCGTCGCGTGCTTGGGGCTCGGCTACTTCTTCAACCTCTATCGCGGAAAGCCCCTCGTGCGCGAGGGCGGCGTGGTGATCATTTCGCACCCGACGCAGTGGGAGTTCAACCCGGTCCATCACCCGAGCTACATCGACTTCTTCGAACAGGTACTCGCCGAGACCACCGACATGTTCGAGATCGAAGCCAAGTACGAGGAGTCCTACGCCACCGACCCCTGGTACGTGCACCTCTACCGGACCAGCTACGCCTACCACGGTGTCCACCCGCTCTACATGTGGTACTGGTGCGCCCACGCCCTTTCCCATCTCGGTCGCGTGATCGTGGTCGGGGGCGATCGGGCCGCCGTCCGCCGCTTGGGCTTCTCCCCCGCGTCCACCTTCGCGGATGCCCTGGAACTCGCCGAGGACGTCGTCGGCAGGGATCCGACGATTACTCACCTCCACGTGCCGAGCTTGCTGTTCGCGGACGTGAAATGACACAGCGCGTTCGCGGGGCGGCAGGACTGGGTCGGACCGGACTGCGTTTCGTAACCGAGAAGCCGACGAGGCCCGTTGGCCTCGCCGCCCCTTTGCCGAAGCGCAAGCTCGGCATCGACTACGACACCGCCTGGGCCCGGCGTTACCCTGTGCGCCTCGCGCGCGCCGTCGTCCTGGACGACATCGCGCGGCCGATCGCCCGCGTGGTGCTCTCGCCCAGAGTGATCGGGCTCGAACATCTCGATCCCGTCGCGGGTCCGATGATCCTCGCCGCAAACCACGCGAGCCACCTCGACACCGGCCTGTTGCTCTCGAGCCTGCCGGTCCGGCTGCGCCACCAGACGCTCGTCGCCGCCGCGGCCGACTATTTCTTCGACCGTCAATGGAAGGCGGCTTTTTGGTCCTTCGGCCTCGGCGCCATCCCGATGGAGCGTTCCAAAGTCAATCGCCGTTCCGCTGACCTCGCGGCGAGCCTCATCAACGAGGGATGGAGCCTCATCATCTTCCCCGAAGGCGGCCGTACTGACGACGGGTGGGGTCGCGAGTTCAAGGGGGGCGCGTCCTATCTGGCGAAACGCTGCGGTGTCCCGGTGATTCCGGTCCACATCCGGGGAACGCGCGCTGTGCTCGCAAAGAGCAGCTCACGGCTTCGTCCGGGCGCCACCGAGATCCGGCTCGGCGATGCTCTCATCGCCCTCGAGCACGAGGACGCGCGCGGAAGTTCGCCGCTCGCATAGAGCAGGCTGTAGCCGCCCTCGCCGACGAGGCCGAGTCGGACTGGTGGTCCGCCCGCCGTCGTGCTGCGGCGGGGTCGACTCCGCCGTTCCGAGGTCCGCAAGCGTCCGCCTGGCGGCGCGAATGGGCATTGCCGGACTCGGCCCGCAAGGACCAGCCCTCTCCCCGCGAACACCGGAAACGCCAACCCTGGACGCGCGATGACTGATGCGGTCCCGCCCGCGCGGGTTCTCGCGCGGCCCCGAGCACAAGTGGTCGTCCGCGGAGGATTGGCGGCTCTTCTGATCACCGCGCTCGCGACCGCCCTTTGCGCCTGCGGGGCGAGCACTTCCCTCGGCAACGCGTTCCTCGCCCCCCTGTCTGCGCTGTCGGCAACAGACGTCGTGCTCGAGACCAACCTGCAGTCGGCCGTGGAAGGCGGCATTGCCCAGGCGGGCATCCCTGGCTCCAGCGGCGGCTTGACCACTACCGGACCGCCGAGCACACCCGGGGTGGTCAGCGTTGCGAGCGCCACCGGCGTTTCGGTCTACACGGTGTTCAACCCGGACGACCGGCACTGCCTCGGCACCTTCGTGCTCGCCGCTGGTGCTCCCTTCGCGGTGCTCGGAGAGACCGCTCCCGGCACTTACGACTTCTGGTTCGGGCCCACGTCCGCTGTGCACTGCACCGCCAGCACGTTCCCGACGGAGGCTCAGGTCCCTTCGGGATGGGCGACGGGCGACCCTGCTACGAGCTGGCCGAACTCCTGAGAACGACTTGAACAGCCGGCGCGGCCGCTCAGCCCCCCGCGCCGGTACCGGCATCGTGCCCCAGGTCGCGCTGAGCACGTAACCCCCGCCCCGAACCAGGCTGCGGCGCCACTCGACGACGCGATCGCCGGCGCAAGCGATGCGCTCGACCTCGAAAACGCCTTCGCCGCGGCGGGGCCGCAGCAGCCGACGCTCCTCCTGGCCACAAGTCACGGCGCGCAGCCGCTCGCTCCCACCGGTGATCCGAATGCCACAAAGTGTCTCGAGCACTCCGTAGAGGGACCCTTGCGTTAGCTCGCCTCCTACGAAAGCCCTCCTTTGTCCGGCATCGATCGCCAGCGCCGACCGATCGAGCGCGAGCGGCTCACCCTCCGCGTACCGGAGGCGCTCGACCCACTGAACGACTTGGTCGCGGTCGATCCCCAGTGCCTCGGCTGCCCTTTCGCCGGCCGGGCCTTCCTCCATACGAAGCACCCTGCTCGCCTCGGCGAGCCCCGCAGCTCTGATCGCTTGTGCGAGCCCCGACGTGCCGAGGATCGGGGCGTCCAGCTGGCGACGCACCACGAAGGTCCCGCTTCCCCGGCGCGCATCAAGCAAGCCCTCTCCCCGCAGACGGCGGATGGCCTCGCGGACCGTTGCTCGACTCACGCCGAAAGTGCCGACCAGCTCTGCCTCTGTCGGGAATCTTGCGTCGAACTCGCCTGCACCAAGACGACGACGGAGCTCGGTGGCGAGCTGTGCCCACAACGGCATCGCGTCACTTACGTCGAGTGGCATCACAAGACCCCGGCACCGCATCGGCCGCGACCCGGCAACATGGTTCTCGTCACGCCGACAACCAGCCCAGCACGAACGAACCCAGGATGACCGAGAGCACTGTCGCCGAGATCGCCGTGAACAGCCAGTCGTGGCGCCGTGCGAACGCCACTGCGCTCGTGACCAACCCAGCGACGGGCGTCAGGATCAGCACCAGTATCCCGGCCACGATGATCGCCTCACCATTGCCATGCCAGATACCGTCCCACACTGCCGCCAGCGAATGCGGGAATCTCGCCCCTCCCGCGAGGTGAGCCTGTTCCACCGCGTGCGAGTCGAACGCGCCCGGCTCGGTGACCAGGCCGACCACGTATCCCATCAACAGGAGCCCCGCGGTCAGCGACACGCCCACCCGCAATACCTTGCCGACGGCTGCGCGCACTCCCCGCGGTGAGGGCGGTGTAAGGGCACCAGGCCCACGAGCAGGTGGAGCCATCAGCCGATTCCCTTCCAGATCATCTGGACGGCGACGACGGCCAGCACGCTCACGAACAGCACCCGGAGACGGTCGGAGCTAATGCTTGCGAGCCACCTGGACCCTTGGGTCGCCCCGAGGAGGATGCCGAGCGCGACCGGCCCAGCGATGAGCGGGTCGATGTCGCCCCGGGCGAAGTAGACGACCGCGCTCGCGGCCGCAGTCAGGCCGATCAACAGGTTGCTGGTCGCGCTCGAAACCTTCATCGGTATGTGCATAGCCAAGTCCATCGCCGGTACCTTCAGCACTCCGGAGCCGATCCCGAGCAAGCCACTCAAGGTCCCGGCCAGGTACATGAGCCCGAGCCCGAGTCCCGTGTTCGCCACGACATAAGGCACGTGCAACCCTTCCGCCTCGTCGAAGTAGGCCGAGTGAAGCGCCAACCGGTCTGCCAGACGGCCCCCGCCGGCTCCCCCTTCGAGGCCGGCGGCAACCCCGACCGTCTCCATGGCCGGAGTGGTCACCGGCACCGCGCGGACCGGACGCTTCCGGACCATCTGCGCCCCGGAAGCTGCGAGAACGATCCCGAAAAACGCGAACAGGAAACGAGCATCGAACACGCCCGCCAGGAGTGCGCCCGTCAGCGCGCCCATTGTCGTCGCGAGTGCCAGGAAGGTGGCGACCCGCAGGTTCGTGATGCTCTCCGTCACGTTCCTCGCCGCCCCGGCGCAGGACGTGGCCGCCACCGCCACGATCGAAGTCCCGATCGCCAGGCGGATGTCGAGATGGAAGACCAGCGTGAGCACCGGCACGATCACGAAGCCCCCGCCCAGGCCGAGCAGCGACCCGAGCGCGCCCGCCAGGATCGAGATCCCGAAAAGCACCCCTGACAGCTCGACGATGCTCACAGAGCCATCCTAACGAAGTTGTTCGTACAATCGGACAACTTCTCTTCACGTTCAGGGTTCTCGTTCCCGCGAACGCGACGAGGATCCGATCCTGAGGCCCTGCCGAACAAAGAACGCGACTGCCAACGATGCCAAGACCGCGCCATCTGCCCGGGTGTGGGCAAGGCGCCGGCTACCTGGAGGGCTAACCACCCTCCGGACGCGGAGAAAGGGCCGGTGGGGGGGATACCGGCCCCTTCTCAAGACTCTTCAGTTGCTGGAGGGGGGATTCCGCTACTGAGGTCTGCGTACATAGTGCACGATTTCACAGCATCGGTCAAACAGTTCTTACCGATAGCTGATATCGTCGATTGTGATGGAACTGCGCCAGCTGAGTGCGCTCGTCGGGATTGCGGACCATGGCTCGTTCTCCGCCGCTGCCGATGCTCTCCAGACGGTCCAGTCCAACATCTCCGCGCACGTGAAAAAGCTCGAGCGCGAGCTCGGTTGTGAGCTGGTCGATCGTTCCACCGGTCAACTGACCGAGGCGGGCGCTCTCGTGGTCGCTCGCTCGAGGCGAGTGCAAGTGGAGCTCGAGGCCCTGCTCTCGGATGTGATCGCTCTCACCCGCGAGGTCGCCGGAAGTGTCCGTATCGGGATCATCGGTACGACCGCCCGGTGGCTGGTGCCCCAGTTGCTGCGCACGGCTCCCCAGAGATACCCCCACCTTCACCTGGTCTTCGCCGAGTTGACCACGACGAAGCTCGACTCCCAGCTCGCAACAGGAGAGGTCGACCTCGCCGTCTTGAACCTGCCGGCCAAAGGGCCCGACCTCGCGTTCACGCCGCTGTTCGAAGAAGACGTCGTCCTCGTCGTACCTGCTGAGCACCCGCTCGCCACTTCCCGCGAGGTCAGCCTCGGCGCCCTGAAGGGGATCCCCTTGTTGCTGCCGGTCGCGGGCACGGCGTTTCGCGCCGATCTCGACGCCGCCCTCAAATCGACCGGAACCACCCTCTTGGCCCGTGCCGAGATCGACGGGACCCGCTTGATCGCCTCGCTCACGTTCGAGGGCTGGGGGCCATCCATCCTGCCCGCGACCGCGGTGCCCAGCTACCTTCTTGACAACTTTGCGCTCGTCCGGATCTCCGAGATCCCGAGGCGGCTCATCGGTGTCGTGCAGCGGGCAACCGGTCTGCCGTCAGCCCCGACGCGGGGCGTGCTCGACCTACTGACCGAGATCATCTTCGACCCCGCGAGACTCCCTGAGGGCCTCACCCCGGTGTCCCCCGACTCTCTCCGCCCCGGCAACGCCGAGACCCGCCGACCGGGCGTTCTCCTGCTATGAGGTCGGCCTGCGGGGCTCCCGCCACATGAGCCACAGCCGGAGGGAGCTGTCCGGTACGTCGACCTCGCCAGTGACCTCGAAACCGTGGTGTCGGTAGAAGCCGACGTTGGCTTGCTTCGAGGACTCGAGATACGCCGCCAGACCTTCACGGTCACAGGTTTCCAACACGGGAGCCATCACGGCAGAGCCGAGGCCTCTTCCTTGCCACTGGGGATCGGTGCCGAGCCCGCCCAGGTAGTAGTGGGGGGCCTTCGGATGACGCGACTCGACGACCTGGACGAGCCGGAGCGCCGCTCCTGCCCGCCTCCCGAGGACCCAAAGCATCGGCAGCTGCGCAATGACGTCACGCATCGGAGGAGGCCCGGAACGGGGGGGCATCCACAATGCTGTCGACCGGCAGTCCTGCGTCGTGTAGGCCAGGCCTCTCTTCAAGTACGTCTGGCGGAGCTGCAGCTTGAAGAAACGGAGCATTGCTCGCTCCCGCGTCCGGGGGTCCGGGAACATGTACGTCAGCATCGGGTCATCCTGAAAGGCCCGCATCAGCGATGCGGCAACGGCCGGCACATCGCCAACCCGTACCAGGTGAACCTGTGGCACCACAGGCATGGTAGCGGTGCCGCCCTCGAATCCTCGGGAGACTCAGTCGACAGGGAATCCGCGGGTGCCACGTGGGGTTCTCGCACACGTGACAACAACCCCCTTCTCAGTCAACTGGGACTATCGCTGCCCCTTTGCCCGCAACGCGCACGAGCACCTGGTAGTCGCCCTCGAGGCGGGCGCCCGGTTCCAGGTCACCTTCGTGCCGTTCTCACTCGACCAGGCTCACGTCGCGGACGGGGGCACTCCCGTCTGGGAGGATGCGCACAAGGAAGCGGACCTGCTCGCCGGTCAGGTCGGAATCGTCGTGCGAGACCATTTCCCCGAAAGGTTCCTCCGTACGCATCTGGCACTGTTCGCCCTCCGTCATGACCATGGTGGCGACCTGCGCGACGTCGAGGCTCTGGCGTCGGTGCTGAAACAGGAGGGGCTCGACGTCGGACGCATCTTCGACGAGATCAAGAGCGGGTGGCCGCTCGATGTGTACCGCAAGTCTCACGAGGCCTCCGTCGTCGACAACGCGGTTTTCGGAGTGCCGACCTTCGTAATGAACGACCAGGCGGCCTTCGTCCGCATCATGACAAGGCCAGGCAAAGACGCAGCATTGGCGACAGCGACGATCGTGCGGGTCCTCGATCTTCTCGAGAATCACGTCGAACTGAACGAGTTCAAGCACACCTCAATCCCCAACTAAACGTTTACCGCCCTCCACTGCTAGGGTCGGCCGTATGCGGATAATTTCAGAGCGAGAGCTTGGGAACCGGCTTGGTTCCCTGGCCGAAAGGGCGCCGCGAGTTGTCGTGACCGGCAACTGGGCCTCGCCCAAAAGGGCGCTCGAGATCCTCGACGCGAACCTCGAGAGCTACCGGGTGTTCATGTTGGGTTGCCACCATCCCATCTCGGACCGCCCGGGAGTACGTTACGAGACGCCCTTTGTCGGGGTCGGAATGCGCCATTCCTCCGCACTCGACTACATACCGATGCGGCTGTCTCTCGTGCCACGGCTGTTCGCGATCTCCCGGCAGCCTGACGTCGTCATGATCCAGACCTCGCCGCCCAGAGACGGCAAGGTCTCACTGGGCATCGAGGTCAATATTCTGCCGGCGGCCCTGGAAGTTGCCCGCGCACGGGGGGCGCTCGTCGTCGCCCAGATGAACCCTCGGATGCCCTACACCTTCGGCGAGGGCGAGATTCCCACGGACATTATCGACGTCGCCATCGAAGCGGACGAGGCGCTTGACACAACCGAGGATCACTCCTCCGATGGCCCGAAACAGCAGATCGGTGAGTACATAGCCCAGCTCGTACCGGACGGTGCGACGCTGCAGCTCGGAATCGGTGCCATACCCGACGCGACTCTCGGGCGGCTCCTGCACCGCCGCGGCCTGCGGATCTGGTCGGAGATGATCAGCGACGGCGTCCTCGCCCTCGAGCGGTCGGGAGCACTTGATCCCGACCACCAGATCGTCACGTCATTCATCGGCGGATCAGAGGAGCTCTACAAGTGGGCCGACGCCAATCCCAGGCTGCGGATGTTCCGGACCGAGACGACCAACGACCCCGCGATGATCGCCATCAACCCGATGATGATCTCCATCAACGCGGCCGTGCAGATCGACCTGTTCGCTCAGGCCAACGCGAGCTACGTGGGCGGCCGCATCTTCTCCGGCTTCGGCGGCCAGACTGACTTCATAGTCGGGGCGCTCCATTCCGCCGGCGGCCAAGCCGTGATCGGTTTGCCGTCCTGGCACGAGAAGTCCAAGACGTCCACCGTCGTCCCGCTCCTGGATATGCCCGCGACCTCGTTCCAACACTCGGTCGTCGTCACGGATCAGGGCTGCGCTCACGTCTTCGGGCGCAGCCAGCATGATCAGGCTCGCCTTCTCATCGAAGAGGCGGCCGCGCCGCAGGCACGCGACGAGCTCTGGGACGCCGCGGAGCGCCTCGGCCTCGCCGACTCGAAAAGCGGCACCAAGCCGTCTGACGATCTCTAACAGCTGACCTCACACCGGTGTGCGGGGCGCCGGCACGCGAGCAGGGCATACCTCGGCGCTGGGCCGAGCCGTAACCCTCTCTATGAAGCGGAGCCGATGGTCAAGGGGTTTGATTGTTGACGCCAGTGCCTGGCGCGCTGAGCCGGGGTCAAGGGCGGCCCCATAAGGCCGTCCCACGTGGTGGGACCCGCAGCGAAGCGGAGGGCCCTTGACGCTGGCGCGATCGAAGTGGTGCACGGACCACGATCTCATCGGCCCCGCAGCGGAGCTGTGGGGCCTGGTGGCCCTCGTCTCCCGTCATGGCTCGAGCGGTGCTCATCTCTCTATCGCCTCCTCGGGGGAGGATCAGGTCGGGTGGGAGACTCGTTCCGGTGGCCCATCTCAGTCAAGGGTCCTCGTGGGACCAGAGGGTACGTGTGGGGCCTGCCGGACCGAGCGATCTGGACGCGTCATGCTGCGACGCGGGAGTTGTCGACATAGGGACCGAAGGGCTCGCCCTTCTTCAGCATGTAGAAGATCGCCTCGGTGAGCTTTCTCGCGACCTCGACGCGGGCGACCTTCTTGCCGCGCTGGCGACCGAGGCGCTTCGCGGTCCGCTCGTAATGGTCGCGATAGGCGGCGTGGCGCGCGGCGTGGGTGGCGGCCTCGATGAGCGCCCAACGGAGGTACTTGGGACCGTTCTTCGAGAGCGACCCCCGGTGGTCCTTGCCGCCGGACTGGTAGACGCGTGGGCAGAGCCCGGTATAGGCGACGAGCTTCTTCGGGACCGCGAAGCGAGCGATGTCGCCGATCTCTGCGGCGATCGTGTAGCCGAGGACCCAGCCGATCCCCGGGGCGGTCATGAGAAGGGGCACGTAGGGGTGGTCGGCTCCGAGGCGCCGCAGGTCGCGCTCGATCCCATCGATTTGTTCGTCGATGGCGTCGATGAGGCCGACCGCGGCGAGGACGTCCGATGCCCAGGGCTCGGGGACCTCGAGACGTGCGAGGAGCTCACGGCCGGCGATGCCGAAAAGGTCCGACACCGGGCAGGGCTTTCCGAACGCGAGGAGGGTTGCGTGGACCCGGTTCTTCAGCGCCGTGCGGTGCCGCACCAGATGCAGCCGCCAGCGCGCCCGCTCGCGTGCACCGCGGGCCTCCGGAGAAGGGAGCCAAATCGACGGCACGAGGTCGCGCCGCGAAAGCTCCGCGAGAACTCGGGCGTCGATCTTGTCCGTCTTACAAGCAAGGGGCGCGAGGCCCTTCACCTTCTGGGCATCGGCGAGCTCGACCGACCAGCCCCGCAGCTCGAGCGTGTCATGAACGAAGCCGGCGCCGTTCATCGACTCGACGACGCCGAGCACCTCACTCTCGTCGAAGCGCTCGGCGACGTGGCAACAGAGTTGGCGAAGGCCGTCCGCGTCCGGGGGCCAGGGCGCCTCCTCGAGGATCGTGCCGCTCTCGTCCATCAAGCAAATGTCGAGCCTCGTCCTGCTGAGATCCATTCCAACGTGCAACATTGTGTCTGGGGTCTCCTTCTTGTGGGTTGGTTCCGTAGAGAACCCAGCGTTCCCGGCCCCGCTTCATGGCATTCAGTCGAGTGAAATGGGTTCGTCGTCGTCGATCAGGCCTCCGGCTCCGATCGGCGTCTCGACTGCAAGGGCCGCCTTCTCCGCCACCAAGCTACGGATCCGCTGATGGAGCTCGACCATGAGCTCGGGACTCTCCCGTAGGAATTGCTTGGCATTCTCGCGGCCCTGGCCGAGCTGTTCGCCCTCGTAGGTGTACCAGGCGCCCGACTTCTTCGCGATCCCCAGATCGACAGCCACGTCGAGCACGGAGCCTTCGCGGCTGATACCCCTGCCGTAGACGATGTCGAACTCAGCCATGCGGAACGGCGGCGCGCACTTGTTCTTCACGACCTTGACCCTCGTGCGGTTACCTATGACCTCGGTCCCGTCCTTGATCGACTCCAACCGGCGAATATCGAGCCGGACCGAGGCGTAAAACTTGAGAGCGCGTCCTCCGGGCGTGATTTCCGGCGAGCCGTAGACCACGCCGATCTTCTCCCTCAGCTGGTTGATGAACAACGCGATCGTCGATGACTTGCTGAGGGTACCCGTGAGCTTGCGCAGGGCCTGGGACATCAGGCGGGCCTGCAGGCCGACATGGGTGTCGCCCATGTCGCCCTCGAGCTCGGCACGTGGCGTGAGCGCCGCCACTGAGTCGACGACGATGACGTCCATCGCTCCGGAACGGATGAGCATGTCCGCGATCTCGAGTGCTTGCTCGCCAGTGTCGGGCTGGGAGATCAACAACTCGTCGATGTCGACGCCGATGGCTTTGGCATAGACGGGGTCGAGCGCATGCTCTGCGTCAATGTATGCGCAGATTCCCCCGTTGCGCTGGGCTTCAGCTACCACGTGCAGTGCCAGGGTCGACTTGCCTGAGGACTCCGGCCCGAACAGCTCGATTATCCGCCCCCTCGGGAGCCCACCGATTCCGAGTGCGAGGTCAAGGGCCATCGCGCCAGTCGAGATCACCTCGATCCCCATGCCGGTGTGCTCACCCATGCGCATGACTGAGCCCTTTCCGAACTGCTTCTCGATCTGGCTGAGTGCCGCCTCGAGTGCCTTGTCACGCTCCATCGTCGGGTCTCTCTCCTCTCGCGCTGCCTGTCGACGGTTCACTTCTGGAACTGGACCTCTCTGCTGTGGTGTTGCCTCATCCCGGCTCTCCGGCGTCAGACCGGCGGGTCGCAACCTACGAAATGGGTGTGTCACTCCCGACACCGGTCCCTGTTGCGAGGTCATCACATCACTGTAGTTCCAAACATATGTTCGTTGGTGGACCTTGCGTGGCTCGCGTGCTGCCAGACGCTTGCAAAGAACAAGGCCCACAAGACTTGGGCAACAGCTCCTAGGCTTCACCGCCAGCCAGCCGGCGCCTTAACATGTCCAAGGCTGAGATCGTCGTCAAATGCCTAACGCGCTCCCGATCGCCGGGCAGCCGCAGCTCTACTGCATCAGGGACAGAACCGGGCAGCGCGAGCCCGACCACAACGGTGCCGACCCGCCGGCCCTCCTGCTCGCTCGGCCCCGCGACACCGGTGGTCGCGAGGCCAACGTCGGCCCGAAGGATCCGCCGCGCCCCTTCAGCCATAGCCACAGCCGCCTCCCGGGTGACCACCGGGCCATCCCCCACACCGAGGACGGATCGTTTCACAGCGGCGTCGTAAGCGACGACCCCCCCTTTGAACCAGTCACTGGCTCCCGGCACGCTTACGAGCCTTGCCGCGACCAGGCCGCCGGTCACCGATTCTGCAACCCCGAGGCTCCAGCCACGCCCGAGGAGGAGCGCGCCCACGACGCTCTCCATCGTTTCGTCGTCGACGCCGAAGATGCAGTCACCCAAGAGCGCGCGCAGCGCCGCTTCCTCGGCGTCGAGCGCCTCCCTCGCGGTGACGTCGTCAGGAGCCTTCACGGTGAGGCGCACCTTGATCCCCTCCGCGCCGCTCGCCAGGAAGGCGATGGTCGGCACACCCGGTCCCCCGCCCTCCAGAGCCTCGACGCGGGCTGCGAGGAGTTCGGCGAGCCCTGATTCGCTGTAGCCCCAGGTCTTGAGCGTTCTGCTGCGGATCACGGCTGCCTGTCCCGACCGCCTCCGCAGGTCGGGCAGCACGGCTCGTTGCATCATGTCGTGCATCTCGTAGGGCACCCCTGGCAGCGCGTACATCACCTTGTCCTCGACACGGCAGACGAGACCGGGAGCTGTGCCCATCGTCTGTGGGATCACTGTCGCTCCTTCCGGAACGTCAGCTTGTCGTTCGTTGTTGGCCGGCATTGTCCGGATCGGCCCACGCGGCACGAAGCGCTCCCTGATGGTCTCAATGACGGCGGCATCCCGGCGCAGCGGGACGCTCATCACCAACGCGATCGCCTCGCGGGTGACATCGTCTTGAGTCGGCCCGAGGCCGCCACAGATGATCACCGCCTCGTTCCGCCCAAGCGCCGTCTGCAGCGCCAAAGCGATGCGATCGATGTTGTCACCCACCCTTGTCTGGAAGTTGCAGTCGATGCCCCACACGGCGAGCTGCTCGCCGATCCAGGCGGAGTTGGTGTCGACAACCTGACCGAGGAGAAGTTCGGTCCCGACGGCAACGACCTCGACTCGCATGGGCTGTTGTCCGGGATGGCCCGCTGTCACGCGACGTGACGGCCGACGTTGTCGCTCGTCGGCGAGTCAGCGCCGGCGAGCAGCTTACGTGAGTCACGCAGGTACTCGAAGCCGGTCCACAACGTGACCGCGACCACGAACCAGAGTGCCCAGCCGACGAACTTCGCGTGATGCAGACCGACCGGCGGCAGGAAGGCCAGCCCGATCACCATGTCCTGCAGCAGTGTCTTCACCTTTGCGGTCGTCCTGGCAGGGACCGAGACTCCGCGGCGGCGCCGCGTAGCTTCGAAAGACGCTCATGGAAACTTCCCGGGCGGCAATCAGGATCACCGGCAGCCAGCTCACCTCTCCGATCGCCGCCAGCGCGGCCAGCACGCCAAGGACGATGCACTTGTCGGCAAGCGGGTCGAGGAAGGCTCCGGAGCGGGTCGCACCGTAGCGCCTGGCCACGAATCCATCGAGGCCGTCCGAGGAGGAGCAGATGAACCAGAGACCCACAAGCAGCCAGCTTGAAGGCCCGGTGGCAACCACGAGCGCGACCATCACCGGCGAGGCGAGAAGCCTGGCGAGGGTCAGCGCATTCGCCGGCGTCAGCAAAGCCGACGGCCCGAATGTCTTCTCGCTGCCGCTCATGGCGCCGACCCACCCACGAGCTCCAACGCGGGAACGCCCTCGAGGTCGGGCCCGACAGCGTCCATGATGCGGACTGGCCCGAGCCAGCCGTTCGGGAGCGAGCAGGGCACCCGGATCACTCCGTTTATCTCCGGCGCTTCCCGGTAGGACCGGGCCCGGCCGGGCAGGTCGACCAGCACTTCGCTCGTCGTTCCGACCAACCGCCGGCGCCGGCGGGCGGTGATCGCGTCCTGCAGCTCCGAGCATTCCTGCAAGCGTTCAAGCGCGAGGGCACCCGGGACCTGGTCGCCGAGACCGGCCGCCAGCGTTCCTGCCTCGCTGGAGAACGTGAAGAACCCGGCCCAGTCGAGGTTTGCTTCCTCGATGAACCCCAGGAGCTGGTCGTGATCCTCTTCGGTCTCGCCGGGATAACCGAGTATGAACGACGAGCGGAAGACTGCACCCGGCTCGAGCTGGCGGATCCCTTCCATGCGTTTGAGGAACCTGGCGCCATCCCCCCAGCGCCGCATCTTTCGCAACAGGGACCGCGAAGCATGCTGCAACGAGAGATCGAAGTAGGCGACGCCCGTCGCCAAGACCGCCTCGACCAGCCGATCGTTGAGCGAGGACGGGTATATATAGAGCAGACGGACCCGATCGACGCGCTCGGCCACCGCGTGGACAAGCTCGACGATGTCGGTGCCATCCGCTGCCCGTTGTCCCACGAATGCACTGCGGTCGCGACCGTACGCAGCCAGGTCCTGAGCCACAAGCACTATCTCGCGGACGTCGAGAGCCTCGATCTCGGCAAGGATCGAAGCCACCGGCCTCGAGCGCTGCTTACCGCGAAATGACGGGATCGCGCAGAACCCGCAGCGCCGGTCACAGCCTTCGGCAACCTTCACGTAGGCCCACGGCGCGTTTCCCTGCGGACGCGGGAGTTCCAACAAGTCGAAGCTGTGTGCTGGACCATCTCCGGACGAGCCGTCAGCAGGCACGGACCGCACGACTCTCCTGCTTGTCTTCATCTCGACGGGCACGCCGAAGCCGGCAACGAGATCGATCTCGCCCATCGCAGCCGCGAGCTCCTCACCCGAGCGCTCGGCAAGACAGCCTGTCACGACCAGCCGAGATCCCGGCCTTCGCAACCCGTCGAGCTCGAGGATCGTCTCGACCGACTCCTCGCGTGCTGCCTCGATAAAAGCGCACGTGTTCACGACGACAAGATCGGCCACGCCAGGGTCTTGCGCCGGCTCATAACCGCCCGCAATCAAACGACCGATCAGCTTTTGCGAGTCGACCTCATTCTTCGGGCAGCCGAGCGTCGTGATCCAGAAGCGCTCGTCCACCTACGAAGCGTACCAATGCCAGCGCGCGGGCCTCTTGGCATTCTTAGAGTCGGTCAAGGAGGCTGCACGTCGTTTCTGCTCGTACTCGGCATCGGTGATGACGCCTTGACGGTGCAGGTCCGCCAGCTCGGCAAGCTGTTGAGCAACGGTCGGCGGCGCCACAGTGCGCGGCATCGAGTCCCCCCGTGGTGGCGGCACAAGTGGCGTGGGATCTGTGATCGGCGGCGACAAGTGCCCACTCGGTTGCGGGCCGCCTTGCGCAGTCCCGGACGGGGAGATCATTGCCGCGCCTTGTGCCAAAGGGTAACCACCGGCGCTTTGGGTCACGATGCGGTTGATGAGCGACTGGACCTGGTCCGGCTTGCTGATATCGGGGAAGGGGTCCTGGCCGTGGCGACCGGCGGACTCGACGGTGAGACTGCCCGCCCTGACGATGCGCTCCACGATGGTTTGGTGATACGTCACGTCCTGCACGTGCCCGATCGGGATCTCCCTGCCTGTTCGCCTCAGTACGCCCGTCCGGTAGACGATCCGCTGCGAGGTGACGACGAAGGTGGTCGTGCGCCAGCCCAGGTAGCGAGCGCCTAGGTACGCGGCAGCGACGAGACCGACTCCGAGGCAGATCAGCCCCACATAACTTGGCGCCCGCGTCCATAGCACCACAGTGACCACGCAGCCGGCGAGAACAAGAGCCGAGCCCACCGACGGCCAGAACAAGTAGGACCAGTTCGGTCTCGAGTCGAGGTGGATCTCCTCGCCAGGACCTAACAGCTTCGTCGGGAAGCTCACTGTGCCTGCTCCGGCGTCAACGAGCCGCTCATCCGAGCTTGCTCGCGATGGAGCCTGCCCGCCGCAGGGCGGACCCATCCGAACCCGCCGATGAAAAAGCCGCGGCGGGTCGTGTTGTCGCTTCTGTGATCAGGTCGAGCAGCAATGACGTGAACGGCAAACGTGGGTCGACCCACAAATAGTGCGACAGCGAACCGGGGATCGTGTTGATCTCGTTTATGAACACGTCCTCGCCGTCGGAGAGGAAATCGAGCCGCGCCACCCCACGTAGACCCACGAGCGACGCGACCTCGGGCACCATGCCGCGTATGCGCTCCTCGAGCTCGGCTTGGATCTGTGCGGGTAGCTCCCGTGGGGCCGAAGTCATCCCTTCCGAACCGACGTACTTGTCCTCGTAGCCAAGGATCTCTCCTCCGCTGCGTGTCCGCAGTGGCCGCTCGATCGCTGAGAGCTGCAGCTCGGGCCAACTCCTCACCGCAAGCTGCAAGTCGAACATCTCGGCTTCATACGGCTCGAGAACCGCGCCGCGTGCCGCAAGTGCGTGTTCGCCTGCAGGCGCGCGAGCCGTGTCGAAGTCCGCGACGACCTCTATGCCGATGGACGACCCTCCAAAGCGCGGCTTCAGGATATAGGGAGGAGGGAATCCCGGTTCCTCGCTACTCTCACTCAGCGGCACCCGCGGCAACGTGGGCAAGCCCGCGTAGATCACAAGCGCCTCGAACGCGAGCTTGTCCATGCCGAGCGCCGCGCCCATGGCGGTCGGGCCGGAATACGGCATTCCCGTCAGGTCCAGGGCACCCTGCAGGGTGCCGTCCTCTCCCGGACCGCCGTGACAGCAGACCAGCACAGCGTCGAGATCGAGGCGGTCTTCTTTTGCCCGCAGCCCGCTGGCGGGCCTCACGAACCCGCCGCCCGGGACGCTGATCAACCGCAGACGCACCGCGTTGGCCGGGACGCCCTCCACAAATCCTGCCGCCTCGGTCGCAGCTTGGACCTCGTACCAATCGCCCGCCTTGGACCAGTACAGCGAACGTACGCTGCCGATGCCGGGGGCGTGGGCGAGAGCATGAACAACTTGCAGGCCAGTGAGAATCGAGACGTCGTGCTCAGGTGACGGACCGCCGTAGATCACCCCGACGCGCGCGGGTCGGGCGCCGGCGTTCGCCTCACGCGCGTCACCGGACCGCGCCTGGACCGCTTTCGGCAGAACAAACGCTCCCTGATCGTCCAAGACCGAGCGGCGCTTCGCACCTTGCCTCATCGTGAGGTCACTTTATGTCACACTCGAGGCGCGAACACCGACCGCGGTGCGCCGACCTGCGTTTCATCTGCCTTTGCGCTTAAGGAAAGTGATCAGGGAGGTCGTTCTCGAACAGTACGGCGTCGCCGGGACCGAGTTCCTCGCGGGCCCATGCCACCGCCTCTTCCCGTGTTCCGACGAGTCTCACCGACAGGTCCCGTCCCGCCCTGCGGCCGCCCTCGACGAGCGCTGCCCTGTTCGTCCTTCCGACGACTACGAGGTCGGTCACGAAACGCGCCGCCCTTGCGGCCAGAGCCGCGTTCTCCGCAGCCTGTGCCTTGCCGAGCTCGACCATGCCGGGTGTCACGAGAACTCGGCGGCCCTCGCAGGCCTCTGACTCGAGAGCATCGAGTGCCCGAGCTGCCCCGACCGGATTTGCGTTGAAGGTGTCATCGAAAACGATGTAACCCGTGTTGGCCTTGTAACGCTGTAATCGATTCGGTACGACTGGCAAGGAGCCGAGGCGCCTCACCAGCACCTCAGGATCGATCCCGAGCTCGACCGCCACTGCCGCCGCACACGCGGCATTCGATCGGATGGGGGGAGGGGCCCCCGATGCAAGGACGGCGACACCGGACGAGTTCCCACGAACCCGCAGCTCGAAGCCACCGGCGTGGTTCAGTACCGCCACGTCCGCGTTCGCGTCCAGCCCCGAGGCGCGGACGATCTTGTGGCTGCCGCCAAGGTGCCGCGCGAGGCCATCGAGCCGCTCGTCGTCGACGTTGAGGACGACGACACGGGCTGTAAAGGTTATCTCCGCCTTCGCCGCGAGCGTCTTGTCGAGGGTGCCGAATCGCTCCAGGTGCGCAGAACCAATCGAAGTGATGACGGCAACCTCGGGCCGCAGCCAACGGCAGAGCGCCGCGATCTCGCCGGGCCCGTAAGCGCCCATCTCAGCCACGAGCACGTCGGTCCCGGGCACGAGATGCTCATTGACCGTGCGCGCCAGCCCGGCCCGATTATTGAAGCTGCGCGGACTTGCCACCACACTGCGGTCGCCGGCAACAAGATGCGCGACGTAGGTCTTGGTCGTCGTCTTCCCATAAGACCCCGTGATCCCGACCACTGTGGGGCGGACGCGGCCGAGCACAGCCGACCGCGCGCGACGTAGCGCTGCGCCAGCCGGTCCTCCACAGGGCGCAGCATGCCAAGCGCGGCGTCAACGAACACAGGAACTGCGATCGCCGTCCAAGCGGCCGCGAAGACAGCTCCCGAGATACCGGCGTAAGCGCCGGCCGGCGCGACGGCAAGACCCTCCATCCCCACCGTGAAAACCGCGACCTGGGAAAGACGCCGCGTCCACGCGAGACGCGCAGTGCGACCCCTTAAGCGAAGGCCGATCGGTCCGACCGCGACGATGGCGCCAGTCACCAAGGCTGCGGGCACAACCACGGTCGTCAGGCCCGCGCAGCCCACCGCCAACAGCGCGAGAACCATGTTGAGAGGCGTGCTCAGCCACCAACGCCACCCAAAACGCGTCGCTGTGCCGGACAGGTAGTGCTCGTGCTGGGCGACGCGGAGCCACCGAAGGTCAGCGCAGACGATCGCGACGACGGCTGCGCCGAGGGTGAGGGCGCGGAGCACGGTCACGGGCTGGACGTGCCCTCGGTCGACACTTTGACGATCACGGTCTCAGCCTTCCGATCGCCGCTCTCAGTTCGCCTGGAACCGTCAGAGGCGTGAGATGACCCGCCCCGGGGCAAACCACGAGATGCGCCCGCGCCAGCTCTCCCTGCAGTCGTTGGGCCACCGCCAAGGGAACCTCCGTGTCGTCGTCACCCCACACCAGCTCGACGGGGCACTTCACGCGCGCGAGCGACTCGTCATAGTTTTCGGCGAGCGTGCGCACGAGAATGTCCCGCATGACACCAGAGGCCGCACGGTAGTCGTCGGACCCGTAACGCTGCCGCAGTCGTTCCATCCTCTCGTGACCAATTAATCCGCGCGCCGCGAGGCCCCGCGCCATCCTGAAACCCAGCCGCGGCCTGGCACCGGCTCCAGGGAATCGAAAAAGGGGTGCGCCACTCAAGACCAGGCCGGCAATCCGATCCGGATGGCTTGCCGCCAGGTGCACAGCAACACGACCACCGAAGGAATGCCCGACCACGACCACCCGCGGCGCCATCTCGCCGAGAACTGCGGCTACCGTTTCTGCGTAGTCGGCACTCCCCCAAGCCGTGGCAGGCGCGGGAGCACTCCCGAATCCCGGCAGGTCAAGTGCGACCGCCTCGATTCCTGGAACTGCGAGAACAGCGTCGAAGTCCCGGTGGTCCCGGCGCCAACCGTGCAGAGCCAGAACCCACGGCGTCCCCGCACCGTACGACTCCCCGAACAGGCGTGAGCCGGCGAAAGACGTGAGCATTCCCCAAGAAACTAACGCGTCCTCCTCCGAGTGGACTTGACCCCCGCACAGCAACCTCACAGCACCCGGAACGCTGCCACACCCGACCGCTACGGTCTGGTCATGGACTCGAGCGGGACACGCTCCAACGAACTTGCCGGGCGGCTGCTGGCCGGATGCGACCCCCAACAGCGCGAAGCCATCACGACTGAGGCGCGACCACTGTGCGTGCTGGCTGCCGCCGGCTCCGGCAAGACTCGCGTTCTCACGCGTCGCATTGCGTGGCGGGTGAACGAGGGCTCTGCCGCAGCGCAGTACGTGCTCGCTCTCACTTTCACTCGCAAAGCCGCTGTCCGAGCTGCGGGGCCGTCTTGCGGGCCTCGGCCTCGCCGAGCCGACGACCGCTGGGACATTTCATGCCGTGGCGCTCGGGGAACTCAGACGTCTGGCCGCGGAACGTGGCCGACCGGCGCCGGTCGTAATCGCATCCAAGGCGGCTCTGTTGGCGGCGGCCGCAGGCGACGACATCGCGCACGACCGCGCCACGCTCGCGGATCTCGCCTCCGAAATCGAATGGGCGCAGGCTCAGTGCATCACGGCGCGTGACTACCGACAGGCTGCAGGCCCCTCTGGCCGCTCGAGCCCGTGTGACCCCGCGCTTGTCACGGAGATCTGGAAGCGCTATGAGCGGGAAAAGCACCGTAGGGGCGTCCTCGACTTCGACGACCTCCTATTGCGCTGCGCGAGCGAGCCTCGAGAGCGATCCGGACTTCGCCGCCTCCGCCCGCTGGCGGTTTCGTCACCTGTTCGTGGACGAGTACCAGGACGTGAACCCAGCCCAGGTGCGCCTCCTCGACAGGTGGCTCGGCGACAACGACGACCTCTGTGTCGTTGGGGATCCCGACCAGGCGATCTACGCATGGAACGGGAGCGATCCGCGGGCCCTTATCGAGTTTCCTCAGTACCATCCCACTGCCCGTGTCATACGCCTGGCCGTGAACTACAGATCAACGGAGGCAGTGCTGGCGGTCGCGACGTCGGTTCTCAAAGGTGAGTCGACGCTCGCGCCGGAGCCGCCGGCGGACGATCGCTCGAGTGAGGCAAGCGAGCAACCGGGAGACATCGTGCCGACCGCTTATCCGCGCTCGGGCGGTGCGGCCCATCCCATCACCGCTTACGAGAGCGACGCCGACGAGGCGCTCGGGGTGATCACCGCACTCAGGAAGGCGCGAAGCCCTGGAGCCCCGTGGTCAAGCCTCGCCGTCCTGGCTCGTACGAACGCCCAACTCGTCCTCTTCGAGAGGGAGCTGGGCGCCGCCGGCATTCCCTTCCGGAGCGGGGGCGGTCGCGCGTTTCTCGCGCGCCCGCAGGTTCGCCAAGCCCTGGACCGCTTGACCAGCCCGTCCAATCCGCCCGGCATGCGCGCATGGCTCGAGGAGCTTGTCGTGTTGGCAGGAGCTTCCGCTCTCGGCGGAGCGGACGACGAACTCGGTGTCTTCGGCGACCCCTCCGCAGGCAACGGCACCGCCGAGCCCGCCCGCGGCGACGACGACCTCCTCGAACTCGGCGCGCTCGCAGCCGAGTACCTCCGGTACGACTCTGGCGCGAGTGCGGCTGGGTTCGTCTCCTGGCTTGAGGCGAGCCTGCGCTCCGATCCTCCTCGTCAGGTTGGTGACGCCGTCGACGTCATGACGTTCCATCGGGCGAAGGGTCTCGAGTGGCGCGTCGTCTTCGTGACCGGACTCGAGGACGGTCTTGTCCCGATCGCCCATGCGCGCACACCAGATGCCGTCGCCGAGGAGCGGAGACTCCTCTACGTCGTGTGCACGCGCGCCATGGATGATCTTCGTTGCTCGTGGGCGCGCGAACGGTCCTTTGCCGGCCGACGTTCCGTGCGCAAGCCCTCCCCATACCTTGCGGCCATCGAAGCCACCCATCGCGACCTTGCCCGCCTGAACGAGGTGACTCCGGAGCGGTCGCGCTCCTCGCAGCGGCAGCTCCGGGGCCTGCTGGCAGCCCGGCAACGAGCCAATCGGGAACTGTGACGAGGAGTGGCAAGGGCCTCGCGCCTGTAACAAGCGGATCGTGCCCTGAGCTGGATCATACGAGTAGCATGGCGAGCGAAGTAGCATGCTTTGTGCTCAAGGGTCCCGTCGTTACGGGAGCCGCGAACTCAGCTGTAAAGAACCGCACGTGATGGGCGATTCCGTGAGAAGACAAGACGTCGGGCGATTGCTTGGCAGTTGGCACAGGAGGAGGGTGGCTGATGCCTAGAGACGGCGACAGCGGCGCGTCGGACCTGGAGGCACGCAACCACTACCTGAGCATCATCGACGACGCCTGGGAGGTTTACCGCGAAGCTGTTGAGGCCGCGTGGGCAGACTACGAGGAAGCCCTGAAGCCAGTGCGCGGCGTCTACGACGAAGCGCAAGCCGCCGCGGAGGATGCGCACGGCAACGCGATCGACGCGGCCTGGGCCGACTACAAGCAGGCAGTAGCCAGTGCCCCCGCGACAATGCGCCGTGACATCGTCGCCCAGGCACGCGCCACCTACAACGAGTTGGCCGCACAGATCCGCAAGGCCTACAACGAGAGCATGGCCATCGCTCGCGACGGCTACCTCCGGTCAGTAGATGATGCAAGGGCGTCCTACCGAGCAGCCGTGGACAGCGAACTCGACGCCCATCGTGAAGCGGTCCGGGCGGCTTGGAGCAGCTACCTCCAAGCGGTTGACTCCAGCCTGCTTACCGAGGACTGAGTTCTCGCAAACCACGGGCGATCCTCGTCACTGATAGATTTTTGCTACCTGATCGGTCCAAATGATCGATTCACGGGTGGATCGGGCTTCCGATTTGCCGGCAGCCCTTGGGCGACTGGACGCAGGCATGCATATCTCAGCCAGAATCGAGTACGCGCTGCGAGCGCTGTGCACCTTGGCGGCCCGAGCAGGTGAGCCGCTCACGGCCGAAGAGCTGGCCGAAGCTCAGGGGCTTCCCGTCCGCTTTCTCCGCGCCATACTCAATGATCTCCGCCGGGTGGGAATCGTCACGAGCCAGCGCGGCAACGAGGGCGGCTACAAGCTCGCACGGCCTGCGTCTGAGATAACCGTCGGCGACGTCTTCCGCCGACTCGAAGGTCCTCTTGCAGAAGTGCGCGGCATGCGCCCCGAGTCGGCCAGCTACGAAGCTGACGCGATACATCTGCAAAAGGTCTGGGTCGCAGTTCGGGCATGTCTGCGGGGGGTGCTCGACGAGGTCACCCTGGAACAGGTCGTGTCCGGCAAGTTGCCGAACCAGATTCTCCGCCTAGTGTCCAGCCCTGGCGTGTGGGAACCGCACTGACGCACGGCGATGTCGTCGTTCAGTCACGTCCGGCGGGGCTCCCGACGATCTCGCTATTCGAAAGCGCCCGTCGAGCGCCCGTCACGATCCAACGACCGTCGACCGCGTAAGGCTCGATCGGGAAACCTAGGGCCAGCAACAGCGGTCCGAGTGCCTCGTTGAGAATGTCGACCGACTCGATCTCAGCCGGAGGTGCGGTCTCGTCAGGGATGGCCGACTCCCGCAAGATCCAACCCACCACGACGCCACTGTGCCCATGACGGTCCATAGGCACGATCGACAGGTAACACCCTGGCGCGGGCGAGCCCGCGTTCTCCGGGTCACGCGACCCGAGACCAAGTTCCTCGATAGCCGCGAGAAGGTCGTCCCGTGCTTCGTCGAGCCCAGGCGCTCCTGCTGCCGATGTCTCGGACGCTCCCGCAGAGCCCACCTCGACAGCACCCACACTGTCGAACTCGGACGGCGAAAGCTCAGGCCCTAGGGCTTCGAACGTCCTGTCCTCCATCTCTTCGCTCATCGGTCCCTGACCATTTCGGTCCCCTCGGGTATGTCATGTCCTGTGCAGCAGGACGGCGCCTGCGCCAGCATCTCGCGCTTGTCCGAGCGCGACTCCCAAACCTATGCTACGTGGCTCAACTTCGTCGGCAGTGGATCGAACGATTCCTCCGCTCCGCCGGCGTGGTAATCCACAGGCTCTCGTCTGTCGCCAAGTCCGAACGAACACCCTTCCGGTCATCAATCACGGCCGAGCACCTCGGCCAGTGAGACTAGAGCCTGGCCTCCCAATGACCCTACAGGCCCTCATCGGTAGTTGAGCCCACAAGAAAGCACCAGCTTCCCGGGAGCCAGAGCATCGCCCTCTGCGATCCTTCCCAGGCGCCAAGAGCGAAGCAACGCCGCGCCGACCGGAGCTTCCGGAAATCATCGAAACGGGACACGGACACCGTCGAACAACGGCTATCCCGCCATGGCCCCGACGACGGACTCAAGGTGTCGGAGCTTGGCCCAACGGGCGGAGTGCTCAGCCTCCACCTCATTGACGAAACTGGCCAGGCGTTGAACCCTTGCCCTGGCATCCTCGTCGGTCATCGACCATCGCAAGGTGAGCCCTACCACGTCACTGCCGTCCGCGGCCGCCTCGCGCAAAGTGAAGGTTGGATCCGCGGCGCTCGCCCTGGCTTCGAAAATTGCGCGCCACATCGTGTCCGGCTTTTCGGTGAGCAATAGCATGACGACCAGACAGTCCGGCTCTATTTCCGTTAGAGGCTTCGCCTGAGTATTCACCTTGACCATGACGCCCCAGCGTACGCGCTCGCGGGGTTGTTCACCCCGTTTAACACGGAGATCCTGGTCCCGCGTTGTCCAAAACCCTCGAAATCGTCAGACAGGGTGAAGGTACTCGCCCATCCGGTTCTCGGTTCGTCTTTATCCACCTCTGCTCGGACCCGGCAATCGCCACGTTGCCGCCGTGGTCGCCAAGCGGCCTAACTTGTGAAACGGCGCTCGCCCGCCTCGGTCAGCGTGTGCACGCACTGAGGGAACCGCCGTACCAAGGACGCCTAGGCCCGCCCGACGCGCCAGCACCCCTGGCGGGGGGGCGGGGGGTGCTGGCACTAACGGGGGACGACAAACTGCTGTTGCGTTCGCCTGCGACCGCACGACCAGGATGTGCCCTGATCCACGGGATCGCCTAGGGGCCCGTTGAACAAGGCCTTTCCCGCCACCCAGTACCGGCGTAGCGTTGGTCTTGGGTCCTCGGGGGTAAGCCCGCACCGAAGAGCCGGGGTAGAGGGTGTGAACCGGCCGCTGCTGGTAGGTCTTTCGACCGCAGGTGTCGTTCCCTCCTTGGGACGCTCCCGAGGACCCGTCAGGTGCCGACGAGCACCCAGGTGCCCTCGCGCCTCGTGAGGCCGAGCACGACGAGCCTGCGTAAGTTGAGCGCCGCGATGCGTCGGTTGAGCCAGGCCTCGTTGCGCTCGACGCCGCGACAGCGGAGCCGTCGGTTCCCCTTCGCGACGAGCCAGGCGATCGAGCGCTCGGCCATCGGGCGGTGCTGGCGATAGGCGGCACGCAGCTCGGAGTCGCGCCAAGCCGCTCTGGCGGCGACGCAGCTCTAAGTCGTGCTCAGAAACGGTGATGCTGCGCGCCTTGGCCTTGGTGCAACGAGACCGCACCGCACAGGTCGCACAACGCGGGGCGAAGCTGGCGATGCCACTTGCAGAGAGCCGGGCGACATGCCCGCCGGGCAGGTGACACAGCGGGCAGCGCGTTCCACCGAGAAGTCGTCGCGGGCGAACCCGCCGGCGATGTGGGGACGTGAGGGAAGCGGCTTGATGACAAGGCGGTGGTTCCTCTCCCTAAGAGCGCTGCGCACGGCACCTGAGCCATAGGCCGAATCGGCCAGGACCTCGAGACCGTCGGGCTCGTCTGCATGAGAGCGACGCCGACCGGCCCGTCGGCGTGGTTGGCTGGGGTGAGCTTTGCGGCGGTGACGATCCCGGTGTCGGGCTCGGTGGCGAGATGCGCCTTGAAGCCGTCTGTGCGCACGGCCGTCGACTTGTGACCGTGACGGGCCTCCACATCGACTGTCGAGATGACCCGGTCCTTGGCGACCTTGTTGGCGATACGCCAGGTGCCTTCTTTCGCACCGGGCTCGACGTCCTGGCCCGCAATGAGAGCCAGCAGGCCGACGTCGTCGTTCGCCTCTTGACCGATCCGAGTGCTCTCGGCCGCGGCGAGGACCGCGAAGGCGTCGTTCACAAGCCCGGTCAAAAGGGCGTTCCGGGCGCTCTGGTCGGACCACTCGATGACCGGCTTGGCGCCTTCGTCGCTCGCCGTCGTGAGAGGGACGCGGGCGGCTTGGGGCACCGAGCGGCGGACCCTTCTCATCGCCGCGATGAGCTGGGTGACGGTGTCCTGGGTGGCGACGGCGTCGTCGAGGATGGACGAGTCGAGGGCTCGGCGGTGCTTTGTCTTGAGCACCCCGGTCGCCTCCACGACCGCCCGGACGGCGTCGAAGATTCGTTGGGGACGCTCAGATTGGCGAAGGCGCGTGCGCCAGTAGGTGAGCACGGTGAAGTCGAAGCCCGGGTCGTCGAGCGCCAGCCCACAGGCGACCTTCCCGTCGATGCGGGTTCGCAGCTGTCGGATGGCGTCACGGTCGGACAGACCCTCCAAGAACAGCTCGTTTCGGTGATCGGCCAGGAACGAGTAGACCGTGCCCTCTTCAACGAGGCCCCGGCAGAAGGTGGCGGCGTCGAGCATCTGGCGGTCTGGGTTGGATTTTCCCTGCACAAACCAATTCTTGTCGGTGGAGGAAGAAATCGCGAGCACCCTCAACGTGGTTGCTTAAAACAACAGTCCTCTAGTGCCGAAAGATACCTTCTGGACGCCGCGACGCGAACACTCTCCTGCAAGACGGCCTGGTATTGAGGAGATAGTCGGTGAGCAGTGGTCAACGCTTCCCGCAGTCGGCCAACCCGGCGAAGTCCACTCTGACGCATGGCTCGTCGGCGGCCGTCCAGGCGTCCTGTCCGGGCGGAATCGAGAACACGTCACCTGAACCGATTGCCAGCTCGGTGCCGGCGTCTATGCGGACGATCTGGGAGCCGGACAGCACATGCCCGATGTGCGCAACTTCGCCGCTGTCCGCTTTCACGACCGACTTCACACGCTCGGACCACGTCCAGCCCAGCATGAAAGCGGATCTCTCCCTCCACACCCACCAGTTCAAGCGGGCTCCTCGTGAGCCCGAGGGCGGTCGCCTGCCTCGTGGAACCGGCCACGATGCCGGCCCTGCCCTCGAGCACAGCGTGGGCGCTCGCACCAACCAAAGCCTCGGTACGTTGGCGAGGATCGTTCCCTTAGGACCGGGCGTCGACCCTGACTGGCTAGGGCACGTGGGGACCGGTCGAGCCCCTGACTACTAGGGTCCCTTCGTGATGACGAGTACCGCCTCCTACTCGGACGCCATTGATCATTGCGAACAGGTCAATCACAGCAGCGGCGCCCAGTTTTTCGAGGTTCATGTCGAGCGTGGTCAAAGCGGGGTCGGTCTCCTCGGCGAAGACCGTCCAGTTGTCGTATCCCGTGACGGCGACGTCGTCTGGGACTTTGCGGCCGGAAGCGATAACTGTCTCGACTACCGCGGCTGCGATCTGATCAGAACCGCAGGCAATGGCGTCCAGGTCAGGAGCGTCGGCAAGGACGTCTCGCGCCGCCTGGCGTGCCCAGCGTTGTGACCACTGGCCGTACCTGATGTCGCCCACAAGCTGTAGGCCGTGTTCGTCGAGGGCGTGGCCGACTCCCAGGACTCGCTGCTGGACCGCCGGTGAGTACTCCGGACCGGTGATGTGGGCTATGCGGGCACGGCCGACCTCGACCAGGTGGTTGACGATGGCAACCGCGCCTGCGAAGTCGTCTACAAGATGGACGACATCCCTCGGGTTCGTTGTCCGGCTATGAACGTAAACGCTCGGGATCTTGGCCGAGGCAGTTATCGAAGGAGTTTGCCCCTGGTTGTCCCCGACGATGAGCAGGCCATCGACGTTCCGCTGGCGGAGCATGGTCGCCAGATCAGCGAGGCGGTCAACCACCCCTCGGGCGTCAACGATGATCGCCGAGAGCTGCCGCTGTTCAAGCATAGATTCTGCGCCGATGACAATAGGCATCGCAATGCGGTGCGGTGGACGCCGGGGTCCCTGAGCAGGACTCCTATGGTACTGCTACGGCCGCTCGCCAAGCTCCTGGCCACGAGGTTGGGGGCGTAGGAGAGCTTCCTGGCTGGTCGAAGCACTCGTTTCCGGGTGACCTCGGAGATCCGGTCCCTGCCGTTGACCGCCTTGGACGCGTGGTGGTGAGCGACACCCGGCCAGTCCGGCCACCTCTGTGAGCGTGGATTGTCGGTCCGCCTGCACGAGCCAAGGCATATGCACGACGAAGGAGGAACGACACCGCTCCGTCCTGCGGGTGGTCCGAAGCTCTCCCCGGTCGCCCGCAGGCCGCCGTGCGGGCGCGGCGATAAGCTCACCCGTAGCCGCCCCGCCGCACACCGGCTGTCACTGCTGACCAGCCTCCCCAGGCCTCCGGTGTCGCGGCGCGGGCGTAGCTTGCCCATCCGGCAGTGGCGCCGTGCCTGCATATCGAGGAAGCGCTTCTGCACCTGAGCGCCGCCAGTATCTTCAGAAGAGAACTGGCAACTCGTTCACGTGGCTCTTTGAACCGAGCCCAGACTGAGGTAGCGTTTCCTCAAGCTGACAACGGGCACCAGGGGACGACCTGCCAGCGAGGGTGACAAGGCAAAGGCCACACTCGAGCAAGGGGACGTATGGAAGGAAGGCAATCTGGCGCCGCCCGGAATGGGCCAGGCGCCCTACGTTTAACGTCGCTGGCGACGGCCCGGTCAGTCCGACGGGCGGTGCGATTGCCGCGTTTCCGGCCTCTCGGCCTGCGCGAAGTGGTACTGGGAGAGGGCTGCGAACTTGGCGATTGGCAGCGGCGCAACAGCGCCAGGACTCTCCCTCACTGCGTGGAGCAGGTCCGGACCTCGGGCGCCGTCCGGAACTTCGAGCGCGTGCGGCTGAGGGCCGCGACACAACGCCGCTGCACGAAGGCATGCCCTTCTCGGACTCCGACGTCTACAAGGTCGCGGAGGCCGCCGCCTGGGATAGCATCGAGGGCTCTGCGGTGGGGTGCAGGAGTTCGTCGAGGAGGTCAGCGCCCTGATCGCGCGCGCTCAGCGCGACGATGGCTACCTCAACTCATGGGTCCAGGGCCAACACCCCGATCTGGCCTGGAGGGACTTGCGTTGGGGCCACGAGCTTTACTGCGCAGGCCATTTGCTCCAAGCCGCGTCGGCCGGCCGGCGGACCGGTAGCCGACCGGACTTTTTCACCGTATCGAGCAGGCTCTTCG
>CAWILM010000012.1:0-44228 GCA_963836935.1 uncultured Acidimicrobiaceae bacterium | reverse complement strand
AGCTCCTACCACTCAAGACACCAGCCGAATACGACCCGGCTCCGGTGAGTGGCGCCCAGGCTCGAAGGGCTGTAGAGGCGGCCAAGCGACTACTCGAACATGCAGAACGGAAGCTCAAGGAGGCCCTGCCGTGTTAGGAAGCTCCGGCGGCTCGCGCTGGCAAACTCCGAGGGACTCGAACAGTGTCAGAAACAGAGTCGTTCGATGTTCAGATTCTGGAGCAGCACGACCGAGTCCCGTGCGGGATTATCGCGCTATTATCGCGCGTCCGCTGCCGACCGTGACCGTTCGCCGAAGACGAAGCCCTTTATTTATATGCCACGTAGGTTCGCGCCAGTTCGCCAAAGTCCCAGGAGGAAGCTTGAGGGGCTAGTGAGAGCAATCTCGTGGGGGTTCAAGTCCCCCCTCCGACACCAGTCCTGACCTGCGGAAATGCGGTCGAAACTCCTTTGTCTTGTGACTTCTGTGACTCCCATGTCAACGCTTTGTCAACGGAAGATCCGGCAACGCTTGCAAGTGCTTCCGTCTGCCGCTCTCCTGCCTCCCTTGCCCGGGGAGCACATGCGCGAAGATGGAAAGCGTGATCGTGGGGGAGGAGTGACCGAGCATTTTGCTCGCGACGTGAACGGGCGTCCCTCCCGCCAGCATCATCGAGGCCGCGGCGTGACGTGTATCGTGCAGGCGGATCCGCCGAAGACCCGCCGCCGCGACGAACGAGACCGTCGAAGCGGCGAGAGATCGTCTGCGGCAGGATCGGAACCCCGCTTCGTCGACGACACGGAGCCACTTTCCTCCCACGCTTCGCCAGCCAGGAGTCGGTCGGCTGACTGGGCGCCTTGTGTGAGCGGTCGTCCACGAGACGGCGGTCGAGCGAGATTCGTCGGACGCCCGCGTTGGTTTTGGGAGTTGAGTCAATCGCCTCGGCACCGACCATGACTCGAGTCATCACGATCGAGAGCATCCCGTGCTCAAGATCGACGTCGGCCCATCGGAGCCCACACAGCTCACCCCGGCGAACCCCACGGCCAAGCAGGAGCCACCAAGCGGCCCGGAGTCTGTCATCGGGGTGGCGTGCGCAGCGCTCTTAGGGAGAGGAACCACCGCCTTGTCATCAAGCCTCTTCCCTCACGTCCCCACATCGCCGGCGGGTTCGCCCGCTACGACTTCTCGGTGGAACACGCTGATCGCTGTGTCACCTGCCCGGCGGGCATGTCGCCCGGCTCTCTTCCGGCGGCATCGCCAGCTTCGCCCCGCACTGTGCGACCTGTGCGGTGCGGTCTGGTTGCACCAAGGCCAAGGCGCGCAAGCTTCACCGTTTCTGAGCACGACTTAGCTCGTCGCGGCCAGCGTGGCCTGGCGCGACTCCGAGCTGCGTGCCGCCTATCGCCAGCACCGCCCGATGGCCGAGCGCTCCATCGCCTGGCTCGTCGCGAAGGGGAACCGACGGCTTCGCTATCGTGGCGTCGAGCGCAACGAGGCCTGGCTCAACCGACGCGTCGCGGCCCTCAACTTACGCAGGCTCGTCAGCCTCACGAGAAGCGAGGGCACCTGGGTGCTCGCCGGCCCCTAACAGGTCCTCGGGAGCGTCCCAAGGAGGGAACGACACCTGCGGTCGAAAGACCTACCAGCGCGGCCGGTTCACACCCTCTACCCCGGCTCTTCGGTGCGGGCTTGCCCCCGAGGACCCAAGACCAACGCTACGCCGGTATTGGGTGGCGGGAAAGGCCTTGTTCAACAGGGCCCTAGACGTGCCCCGAGGTCAGTTCTGCCGCTCACCCTCTTCCTCGTGCTTCAGACGTGGCCTCACGCACAGGCTAACAACGACGCCGGAGGAGCCGAAGGGGTACCGGCGGGTCGATCAAGACCAGCGGACCGAGCCGTCTGGCGCGGCCCCACCTGGCGACGTGTGTGGTCGTTCGGGACGGCGTTCTGTACGCCATCGCCCCAGCGCAGCGCCGACACGGGTGATTCACGAACTCGGCGGCCAGCTCGGATGGGCGGACCGACCAAGGCTCCGGGCAGCCTGAAGAGAGCCGCAACGAGACGACACCGCAGCCAGATGAAGGGCAGGCGGCGGGGGAGGCGAAAGAAGCACACAGTTGGGACGGACCTGCAGCGGAACTCGGGTTGAAGTTCCAGGGAGTGGTGAGCAGCACCGACGGGCCCCTTGCTGTCTTCGTCCGTGGGCAGATTTCGGGAAGAGGGCTCCTTCAAGCTGGCGGTGTCGGCGATCAGACCGACCCGATCCGGAACTGAAAGGAATCTCAATGAAGAAATGGACTATTGCCGGGCTGGCTACAGCGGTGGTCGCTGTCCTTGTCCCGTTGGCCGTGGTGCAGGTGGCCGCTGCCGGCGCCTCCAACGTGACGCACCAGCACCAATCCGGCGCCATCACGATCCAGTCCTGGCTGCACGCCAACCCGAGCACCAACGGTCTCTCCGCCACCGTCGTGGCCTGCTTCAAGGTCACAGGGGCGATCATGGACCAGGGCGGCAACCCCACCTGGAACGATGCCACCTACGCGGTGACTTCGGCATCGTCCCCGGCGAGTAGCAAATGTGGTAACGCAGCGCCTGTCGGCGGCTACATAATGGTGCCGCCACCGAGCTCGACCAACACGCTCTCCACCGTCTACGCCGTGCACACCATCACCGGTATGAAAGGCCAGATCTTCATCAGCTTTTCGGGCGTCTACAACCTCACAACAGCCACCTCAGCTGGCGTCGCGGCCTACCAGGGAACTGGCACTTGGCTGATCACGGGGGCACCGGCGCCTACGCCGGCCTGCAGGGTGACGGTACCTGGGCCGCCGACGCCACCACGTTCCCCTACATCCGCCACACCGAGACAGGCCAGGTGCGGTGGAGCAGCCCATCGTAAGCAGTCGGCGCAGACTTGGCTCGGTGAGGCCTGGGCACCTTCTGAACAGGGACCGAGGGAGGGCTCGCCGTTGCGGCGGGCCCTCCCTTCGGTTCCGAGAGCGTCGGGAGTCACTCTGCACTTGCGTTCGAGCTTGTTGTGTTCTTCCGGCGCTCACGCGTAGCCGAGGGTCACCGCCAGTTGCAGCGCCTCGGCCAGTTTGTCGCTTGCGACTCGATTTTCGTTCTGGTCCCAGGCAGCCCCGGCCTCTTGCAGTAGCGACTCGAGGTCATCGGGCAGCCGTGGCCTGCGGCGGAGCCAGGAGCTGGCGGCCGGCGTCAATGGCCTCAGCGATCTGCCCGGACCGAAGGCGTACGGCGATCATCGGCCACAGGCACGGCCAGTACCAGGAGTAGGAGACGATCGTGGTCCCCCACAGCTGCAGGGCCTCTTCGCCGAGTGTCACCACGTCCTCGAAGCGGTCCTCCTGCCACGCCAGCCAGGCAAGGGTGGCTTTGGCCGCGGCCACGTACTCCGGGTAGGCGGCCGCCGCCCCGGCCGCCATTGCTTGGGGAGCGAGGCGCCGCACCGTGTCCGTGTCATGGCTCCGCAGGGCGGCCACGTTCAGGTAGCAGAGCGTCCGTGTCCGCAGGAGGACGTCACCTGTCCTTTCCGCCCCCGCGAGCGCTATCTCCAGCCTTTCCCTGGCCTCGACCAGTTCGCCGCGCCAGAGCAGGCAGAAGCCCATCATGAAGAACGCCCAGGCGAGGTCGTGCTCGCCGCAAAGCTCCTCCGCCGCGGCCAAAGCCGCGCGCTCGTTGGCAAGGATCTCGTCGTCGACCCTGTAGCGGGTCTCGCGGAAGCTGCTGCATCACGAGCGAGTCGTAGAAAGTCTTCTTCTGGTCCACGCTTCCCCGGGTCTCGACCACCGGACGGGAAGCCTCGAGGACAGCCATGCCCAGCGCCGGCTCGTTGCGCCAGTAATGCAGTTGCGCGCGGCCGTTCAGCTGAAGCTCCAGCCAGATCCACCCGCGCCTGGTCCTGGCCTCCGGGGTCCTCACCAAGAAGCGCTTCGGCGGCATCGAAGGCGGCAACTGCGGGGTCGTAGCGGTGCGCGTTTATCTCCATCCGTCCGAGGCGGACCTGGAGACGAGCGGCGAGCAGCGACTCCGCAGGATCCACGAGACTTAGCGCTTCGTCGAACATCTCCCGAGACTCGTCGTGACGACCGGTGCGCCAGAGCACCTCGGCGAGCTTGGCGCGGAGCTCCACCGAAGCGGAGTCGGTGCCCGATGGATCCTCCGCCAGGATCGACAAGGCCTCCCGATAGGAGGAGATCGCCTCCTCGTTGGCGAATACCGAGGCGGCATGGTCGCCGGCCACTCCGAGATGGTGCACGGCGCGGCGGCTCTCCCCGGCGGCGGCGTAGTGGTGGCCGAGCAGGGCTGCCACTTCCTCCAGGCGATCGGAGGAGGACTCCTCGACACTCCAAGCCACTCGGGCATGCAGCTGCCGCCGCTGCGCCCGCAACAGCCCCTTGTAGGTCGCCTCCTGCATCAAAGCATGTCGGAACCGATACGCGCGCTGCTCGGCTTGTCTGGGCACCTCGGCGAGCAGGCCGGCTGCGCACAGCTCTGCAACCACCTCCTCGAGCTGGTCGTCGAGACCAGTCACTGACCTTAAGGCCGAGAGGCCGAACTCGACTCCGAGCACCGACGCGGCGACAACAGCGTTGTGCGCCAATGGCCCCAACCGGTCCACCCGTGAGCGGATCAGCCGTTCAAGCGCCTCGGGGACCTCGCCGCGTACGTTCGGGTCGAGCCTCCACAAGCGCTCGTCCCGGAAGACTGCGCCGGTCTCGACGAGAGAAGTCAGCCGCTCCTCGAGAAACAGGGGGTTCCCCTCCACGCCCTTGCGGACTGCCTCGACGACTTCCTCGGGGACACCGTCGCCGAGAAACGAACGGGCGGGCTCCGCCGCTCGTCGCTCTCGGAAAGAGGAGCAAGCTCGACTCGGCGGAGGGTGGAGAGCCTCATCGTGCGCAAGCGCATCCTCGAGCGCCGCCACACCGGGGTCGGGCTCGGGACGGTGGGTGAGCAGAACGAGGAGCGGCCCTTCGCGCACCAGCCCGGCTATCTCCTCGGTGAGCCGGACCGAGGTGGGATCGGCCCAGTGGAGGTCCTCGAGCACGAGCACGGTCGGTCCGTAGGCGGAAAGGCGCGAGACGAGCGCCCGCATGGCCCCGAAGGTCGCCCGCTGCAGTTCCTCGGGGCTCAGGCGCGCAAGGCGGCCTGTCTTGTCACCGGCGCCGAGACCCATCATCCGGGCGAGCAGACCAACCGGGGCATCCTCACGGGTGAAGACCGCTCGCATCGCCCGCTCGAGTGCGGGACGGCGCACCTCTTCTCCCTCCTCGGGTCCCACCCCGATCCACTCCGACAGCAACTGCTGATAGAGCCCGTAGGGGATCGATGAGGCGTACGAGGCGCCTCGGCCCTCGAGCCACAGCGGCAGACGACCCGATCCCGCCCCGACCCAGGCCATGAAACGCTTGCGGCACTCCGAAACAAGGCGTGTCTTGCCAAGGCCCGGCTCGCTCACTACAACGACGATCCCCCCCTTGCCCGAGACTGCCTCACGTAGCGAGTCGGAGAGCACCAAGAGCTCGCGATCGCGACCCACGAGCGCTGCCTGGCCCGCGAGGCGCCGCCCCGCGAGGTGACCGCGAACGCGGACTTTCGGACGTTCCAGGTAGCAGGCGACCAACGGCTTGGCGCCGCCCGGTCTCGCCAGCTCGTCGCTCGGTCCCCACTCAAAACTGTCCTCTGTGGCAACGTGGGTCGCAGGGCCTACCAGCACGGAGCCGGCCCGGGCCACCGACTGCAGTGCCGCGGCGAGGGCCACCACCTCGCCGACCGCCCCGTATTCCACCCGCCCTCCGCCACCGATCGGCCCGACAACCGTGGGCCCGGACTCGACGCCGATGCGAACGGTCAGTCTCTCCGCGGCAGTCTCTGACTGCAGAGACGATCCGGTAACCGGCCCGCACGGCTCGTTCCGGGTCATCCTCGTGCGCGTCGGGAGCGCCGAAGAGCGCAGCCAGGCCGCAGCCCGACACCGAGGTCACCGTCCCGCCGAGGGACTCGACCTGGGAGATCGCCTCGGCCAAAGCGTCGCCGATCACCTCCCGAAGGTCCTCGGGGTCGAGTCTTGCGACCCCCGGCGGGCTCGCCAAGTCGGCGAAGAGCACGCTCACGAGCTTGCGCTCCTCACGGGCGAGCACCGGAGGCGAGCGGGGCGTGTCGGTCGTGGCACCCCGGATGGATGAAGGCGAAGTATCCCGGACAGCGCCTGCGTGGATCTCCTCCAGTGCCGGCGACATCGCGAGGCCCAGCTCCTCGAGAGCGCGTCGGCAGCGCTCGTAGGTCTCGGCCACCAGGGACCAGCGCTGTTGGGCGGCATAGATCTGCATCAGCGCCGACGCGGCCTCCTCGCAGGTCGGATCGCCGGACAGGCACGATTCCCAGGCCGCGACCACGGCTTCCGGCTTCGAGCGGCCGAAGCCTTTCGCCCGGTCGCGTGCCAGAGCAAGGCGCGCCTCCTGGCGTGCCCATTCCAGGCGATCGCGAGGGCGTAGCGCCCAGTCCTCGTAGGCATCGTCTTCCAAGAGCATGCCGGAGGTGGCAAGCGCCCGGGTCAGCGTGTCGTCACGCAGGGCACCGGGTTCGGAGTCGAGTCCTCTACGCAACAGCTCATCGACGAGGTCCAGGTCGACCTCGAGGCCGCATTCCGGGTCGATCCAGATATGTCCGCGATCGGCGCGTATGAGGTTATGCGCAGGCTCCCCGAGCGCGGCAAGGGCCGTTCTCGCCATCCACAGCGCCTTGGACAAGGCGTTGGCGGCTTGCTCAGGACCGAGATTGGGGAAGAGCGCCTCGCATGCGGCCTCTCTGGCGAGGCGCCGTCCGGCGCTCACGAGCAGCAGCTCGCAGAGGCGCTTGGCGCTCGGCCGAGCCCATGGGCTCGCGCTTACATCCCCGAGAGTTATCGAGAAAGGGCCAAGCAGGTTGGCCCGCAGGACGGCCACGACACGATCATGGGCGTCACCGGCTTCAGCGACCACGCGCGCATTATGTCATCTGCTGCGCCGCTCAGGACCTGCCGGCCCCGCGAGATCACAGTCATGGCCCGCATTCTCAGATCCACTTTCACACGTTGCAATCGATGATCACGGGAGCGCCGTGGCGATCCGACGCAACGACCCCGTCAAGCACCCGCAAAACGTGCCGTCCGTCGGTCGCGGTGATGGACGGCTCCCGCTCCTCCGAGACGGCATGAGCGAACTCCTCCAGTTCCGGCACCAGCATCATCGTGATGTTGTCGCCTTCGATCTGCGGACGGATCACGGTGGGCTGAGTAAAAAGGGCGTTCACCGAGCTCGAGACTTCGATCTCGAATTGCAAGAAGCTCCAGCCGCGCAGAGTGACACGCCCGGCTCGTCCATGGATATCGACCATGAAGAAGAACGTTGATGCCGCCTGGCTCACCAGGCCCTGCGCCACCGCTCCGCGGGAAAAGCTGATCTGGAACGGCGAGGTGTCGTCGACATTGGTGTCGGGCCGTCGCCGGACGATGCCGGAGATCTCGACCGGTCTGTCGTCGATGAACCAGAGGAGCATATCGACCAGGTGTGAACCCAGATAGAGCAAGGGCCCGCCTCCAGTCTCAGTGGAAGCAATCCAGCCATTGTTCAGAGGCCTGCAGGAGAACACGCCCGTGATGGCTTGGATGTCGCCGACCGTCCCAGCAACAAGCAAATCGTGGACATGTCGCGCCAGCGAGAACCGGCAGGAATAGCCGGCCATGAAACGCACGCCGGCCCGCGCGGCTTCTTCTTCTAACGACGCTGCCTCCTGCTCGTTCAGCCCAATAGGCTTTTCTGCCATCACGTGCTTGCCGGCGCGGATAGCCGTTAGCGAGATCGGGCACAACACGTGGTGCGGGGTTGCAACAAGGACGGCGTCGACTGAAGCCTCATCGAGGAGTCCCTCGACCGACGAGAAAGGCTGCACGTTCTGCGCAAGAGCCGCGACCCTGGCCGCCGCATCCTGGTCGGGATCGGCGCAGGCTACGAGTTGGAGCGTGGTCGTGCGGCCCAGTGCCGTGGCGAGTGCGGTTCCCTGGTAACCACACCCAACGAGCCCGACGCGTAACAAGTGCGGTATCTCCCGACGCGTCCCTGGTGCTGAAGAGTGCCCCTGGGTCATTCCACCTCCTTAGTGCGCCCGGCTTCGCGTAAGGCTGCCATCGTGCCGAACCGGCTGGAGCATCACTTGTGAGGACGCGTCTGGCTGGGCTTGGACCTGCCTGGGATCAACTAGTCAAGCGATCACTATACGCGCGACGGCTCGGCAATCATCCGTGTCGGCCCTGGGACAGCCGCCGTCGTGGGAACGTCTTGCGAAGAGGCTCCTTCAAGCTGGCGGTGTCGGCGATGAGACCGACCCGATCCGGAAGTGAAGGGAAACCCAATGAAGAAATGGACTATTTGCCGGGCTGGCCATAGCGGTGGTCGCTGTGGTTGTCCCGTTGGCCGTGGTGCAGGTGGCCGCCGCCGCCTGCGCACTGCGATGGCGACAGGCGCGATCATAGTCCTAGGTATCGTGGCGCCTGCAATGGCCGTTGAGGCAAGCACTCCTGGTATTGGTGCGCCCAACACAACGGTCCGCCGTTACGGCTCGGAAAGACGTAGGTCGCGCCGGCGAATCGTTCGAGGTGGTTCTCGAGCTCGGCCGTCTTGTCGCCCACTACTGCTCGGCGAAGACGACGACTCGTTGCCGGCCTCTCGCACCGTCGATAACCGCGCCACCTCGGCTCTCCGTGCCTGCCGCGGCGATCGATGCTGCCGCCCCTAGGCCTGACGCTCATCGACTCTGCCGACATCTACGGTCCATATACGAACGAGGAGTAGGTGGGCCGCGCTCTCGTGGGCCAGCGCGAGCGCGCGGTGCTGGCCACCAAGGCCAGGCGCAGAGAGAACTCTCAGCGGCGGCGGTAGATGTCCGCTCGATGATCGATCCGCAGGACTGTCACGGCGGCTGCCTCATCGTCGATCTCGTAAACAACCCGATACGGTCCGCGACGAGCCGCCCACAGTCCGGCGAGCTCGCGCTGGAGCGGGTGCCCAACTCGGCGCGGCGCGTCGACCAGCGCGCCGATCATGAATGCAACGATCGCGGCGGCGGCGCTCTCGGGCAGGCGAGCAAGTGACCGCTCTGCGGTGGCCGCGACGACCAGCCGATAGCCAGGGCTGTCACTTATGCAGGTACTTGGCGCGCAACTCTTCGGCACCGAGCACCCGACCTTCAGCCGCCTCAGCCCTTGCGACATTGATCTCTCTCATGGCGTCGGAATCGGACAGCAACTCGAGGGTGTCCTCGAGAGCCTCAAGGTCCGCTGGGCTCATGATCACCGCCGCTGGGCGCCCGTTGCGGGTCAGCACCACGCGGTCGTGCTCTCGTTCCACGCGGTCCACGATCTCAGACAGATGGGCCTTGATCTCGGCGAGCGACAACGTGTCGGTCATGACCATTATTATAGTCATCTCTGGATGATAGGGAGAACATCCACGAGGTTGCCGGGTTGCCGGGTTCGACCTGTTCGTTGGTAGACGGCCCTACCACAGGGACGTGCCGCGTGGACGCAATGGACGACTTTGTGGACGGAAGACCACGTGGCGGATGTCGAGCCTTCTGACCGGACGCTTCCCCAGAACCTTGCCAAGGTGATCAGTACGAGAACTGACGCGGGCGATTGAGAGCACCCCAGGTTGTTCACTACCTAGGCTAGCGACCGCGGGATCGTCAAGGTCTGGGTCCGCCGATAGGGGAGCGGACGACACCAGACATCATTTGGGCTGCGTAACCCTCGCCGTAAGCGGGAAGAACTGAGGAAAAAGTCGCGGTCAAGCGGCCAGATCCCAGATCGTCTCGCGTGTCGTATGTGGGAAAGTCCCCCCTCCGACACGCTCCAGCTCCACGCTTCGCAGAGCTGGTACCAGGGAGTTTGTGTCTGTGCCTCGTACACCGACTCGCTCCAGCTCCACGGCACGGAGTGAGGTCCGGAGTCGCACCTGCTCAACGGCTCCCACACGCCGGTAGGTGACGTGGAGGCCCCGGGCTTGATATAGCGCGGCACGATCTGCTTGTTCGATGGCGCCGAGCAACTCCGGCAAGTCACGCAACATCGAGCGCGTCTCAATGACTTCGTCGAGCGCGAGTGGTTGGGGAGTTGGGGGAGCGGACGCGAGGACCGCCTCTACGGCAGCCTTCTCGCGCTGGGCCGCAGCAATGCGTGGTGCGATTACGTCGGCCGAAATGCCCGCCTCGAGCCCGTCAAGGTGTTTCGCGAGCTTGCGCTCGCTCTCGACCAGGGTGATCCGCGCCCGAGCAACCTCGGGGTCCTCGCGACGAGCCTCAGAATCGGCCGTGACGATTGCTGTCGCAGTCGCCTCGATGTTCTCAGGGTTGAAGAGCTTCGAGAGCCACTGGTCGATGTGGACGAGTAGGCGGTCTTCGCGGACAGACAGGCTTGGCGGATGATCCTTGAAGGGCGACGCGTAGTCAGAACTCACGTAACAGCGGTAGAGCGAGTACCCGCGCACCGTGTTGCCCTGAAGCTTCTTGCCGCAAGCGTCACAGATGACCAGTCCGGCGAGGGGGTACCGCGAGGAATCGGATCGACGGACTCCCGCGTGCGTACGTCGCGATGGAGTTACCGCTTTGGTGCGCGTGTTGCTTGCCACGAGCGGTTGGACTCGATGCCAGGTTTGTTCTTCGACGATCGCGTCGTACGCCTGGACTGTCGAGGTCACCCACTCATCGCGTTGTTGCCATTGCTGACGGGTCACGTGGCCCAGCGCCGGCACGTCCGGGTCGAGCAGCACGTCCTTCTTCTTGGTACGGCCCGACACGTGGTAGCCGAGGTAGCGCGGACTTGTGAGGATCGCTCTCACGGCAGACATCGCCCACGAATGACCGGGCCGATGCGAATTGCGCTTGGGGTCGTGTGCGGACGGGCTCGGGATCCCTTCGTCGGTTAGTGCAGCAGCGATCTGCTTGTAGCCCGCCCCGGCCAGGTACATGGCAAAGATGCGCCGCAGACCGCCTCGCGCTCACATGCGCCTCAAAGACTGACGCATGGAGATGGGGGGTGTCCAACGCGTTTCGACGGACTGCACCGGAAAGAGGATGGCGGTCGTAAACGCGCTCGACTTTGGAACTCGGGAAACCGCCTACCCTTCCGCGGGTGACCTACGGACTCTTCACGACCTTCATCGCCGTTGGAGGCATGCGAGATGAACTGGCTCGCCATCTCCTGGATGCGGCCACGGCCCTCAGCGACGATCCAGCGTGTCTCCAGTACCTCGTATCGACATCCGGGGACGTCGACGTCTGCATCTTCGAAATCTGGCGCGATGAAGCAGCCCATGATGAATCGCTACTCCGCAAAGATGTCCGAGCGATCGTTGACGTTGCGCGTCCGCTGATCGCCAGCGTGGGTTCGCAGGTACGCCTCGAGGTCGCTGGCGGCAAGGGCGCGTAGCCCGCGTCTCTAATCGGCAGCGATCTGGAGCGCAGCTCGCGTCGCGTCATTCAGCTAAGCCTCGATCCACCGTCCGACCCCGGTGAGGTGACTGCTGGGCCCTGAGTTGCTGGATTTTGGCGGCATCGCGACTACCTATCGGCCCGTGTCCGAGTCGGGGGCGTGTTCGTTTCGCCTGTCACCGATGGTGCTCGTGCTGGAGATCGCCGGGCACGCCACAAGCGATCTCGGTGGGGGCTGGTTCAGGTCCGGAGCGCGCAGAGGCTCTCGAAGCAGGCAGTCCACTGCTTGGCCCAGGGCCAGTTCGTCGGCAAGTGGAGCCGGCGCCGTCGTGCACCGCGCGTCATGCGACCCGGAAGGTTGAGGAACCGCCGTCGGATCGTCTTGGAGACGAGCGGTCCGTGGATCTGAAGCCCGAGTGAGCCGAGCCAGCGGATGAGGTTGTGGGCGATCGTCGCGCACACCGTCCAGGCGCCATTGGCGCCAAAGCGCCCCGAAGGGCAGTGCGAAAGTCCCGATCCCTCCTTCAAGTCCCTGATCGCGAGCTCGACGACGGCGTGGCGCCGGTGGTCGGCGTCGAGGAGGACGGCGTCGCCCACACGGTCGGTGATGAAAGCGTGGTAGCGGAAGGTGGGGAACAGCGCCGGCTGGGGATCGGCGAGCTTTGTCCGGCGCACGACGAGGCGATGCCCGTCGCCATAGGTGGTCTCGGCCACCCACGCCTCGCCGGCATCGGTGTAGTCGATCGGGACCCAGGCCGCTTCGTCGATTGCCTCGATGGCCCTTTTCACCGCTTCGGTCTGCCGTGCGGTGATCGAATAGGTGACACCGTGGTCCCGGCAGGCCTTTATGACATGGCGGGAGTAGAAGCCCGCATCGGCCCGAAGGCTGATCGGGCCGGTTGACCCCGCACGTCGCACACGCCCGACGAGCTCTCTGACGAACCGTTCCGCCCCTCGGCCCGATCCGGCCGATCCGGTTCGGAACCGGACGTGGAGGACCTCGCCCGTATCTGCACGCGTGCCGACCAGTGGGTGGTAACCGAGGACGTGGGTGTAACCGAAGGCGGCACCTTGCTTGTGGTCCCCGTGCACGGGACAGATCGTCGAGTCGAGGTCGATGGTCATCGGCTCGGCACCGGGCCCCGCGCCAAGCGACCACGCCCGGGTGAGCATCGCCTCGGAGAGCTTGTCGAGCTGGCGGACGTGGCCGAAGCTGAAAGCCCGGAGGAACGTCCCGAGCGTCGAAGGCGCCATCACCTTGTGGGCGAGAACTTCCACGGTCGACCCAGACCGCAACACGTCGGCGTCATCGATGCATTGCGCGCCGGCGACCATGGCGTGCACGAGCGTCGCGACCCGACGTCCTGGGAAGGGATGGACCTCGACCAGCTCTTCGGCAAGAACTTCGAGACCGAGCATCTCGCTCAGCACACCGACGAGAGCAAGACCCGCATCGGCGACGGCGCGGTCGTCATCGAACATCACCGACAGGCGCGACGGGCTGTGAGAAAATGGCATCGAAAAGGTGCCTTTCTGATCTGGCGAATTGCTTCTTTGGCGAGTCCAATTCTCCCTGATCGCGGCACCTTTTTCGCGGATGGTCAGGCTATCAAAGGCCTATCTGGGCGGTGGTTCCAGGCTAAGAGTCGATTCTGAGGGTGAATGGTCTCGCCTTTGGCCAGCATGTCAACGAATTGCTCGATACGCCGGGCGCGGGTGTCCGCTCGCTTTGCGCTGGCGATCCGGTACAGGACGGAGTATCGGTTGGAGCTTGTGAGCTGCCCAAAAACCGCCCGTGCATGAGGATTGTCATTCAAGGCCTTGGCGAGGTCTTCGGGAACTTCGATCGCGGCCTGCCCGGCATAAGCGGCTTCCCATCGCCCATCACCCTTTGCCTTCCGCACCTCGTCGTCCCCTGGCGGCTGCATTCGACCAGCTGCGGTCAGCTTTTCGACGATGGCGACGTTCCGTTGAGACCACGGGCTTCGAGCTTTTCGAGGCGTGAAGCGTCGACGGAAGGTCGCCGCGTCACGCCGACCAAGTTGGCCGTCAATCCACCCGAAACAGATTGCCTCCTCGAGCGCCTCGTCGTACGAAAGCGTTGTCGGGTGGGTCGTACCCCTCTTGGCCAGCACGAGCCACACGCCGTCTGAGTCGGAGTGGTGGGCGCGCAACCAGGCTCGCCATTCCCTAATACTGGCGACGACTAGCTCTGGGGATTCCACCGCACGACGGTATCCCTTCCGGGTCGGTACGAGCCACAGGCGGCGCTCGCCCCGAAGCGCCTGTTCATGGGCAGTCGCGACTTGAAGATCGCACTCGTTCCAGCTTCTGCGCCGCCTGTTTGTCGATCTCTGGGAACAGATGCCCGTACCGGTCATAGGTGAATGCGATGGAACTGTGGCCGGCGCGTCGGGCGATTTCCGAGGGATCGACACCGGCTAGGAGACCGCTGAGCAAGGCGTCTTCGAAGCTCGGCCGCTGTTCGATCGCCGCTTAGCCTGGAACCACCGCCCAGATAGGCCTTTGATAGCCTGACCATCCGCGAAAAAGGTGCCGCGATCAGGGAGAATTGGACTCGCCAAAGAAGCAATTCGCCAGATCAGAAAGGCACCTTTTCGATGCCATTTTCTCACAGCCCGTCGCGCCTGTCGGTGATGTTCGATGACGACCGCGCCGTCGCCGATGCGGGTCTTGCTCTCGTCGGTGTGCTGAGCGAGATGCTCGGTCTCGAAGTTCTTGCCGAAGAGCTGGTCGAGGTCCATCCCTTCCCAGGACGTCGGGTCGCGACGCTCGTGCACGCCATGGTCGCCGGCGCGGAATGCATCGATGACGCCGACGTGTTGCGGTCTGGGTCGACCGTGGAAGTTCTCGCCCACAAGGTGATGGCGCCTTCGACGCTCGGGACGTTCCTCCGGGCTTTCAGCTTCGGCCACGTCCGCCAGCTCGACAAGCTCTCCGAGGCGATGCTCACCCGGGCGTGGTCGCTTGGCGCGGGGCCCGGTGCCGAGCCGATGACCATCGACCTCGACTCGACGATCTGTCCCGTGCACGGGGACCACAAGCAAGGTGCCGCCTTCGGTTACACCCACGTCCTCGGTTACCACCCACTGGTCGGCACGCGTGCAGATACGGGCGAGGTCCTCCACGTCCGGTTCCGAACCGGATCGGCCGGATCGGGCCGAGGGGCGGAACGGTTCGTCAGAGAGCTCGTCGGGCGTGTGCGACGTGCGGGGTCAACCGGCCCGATCAGCCTTCGGGCCGATGCGGGCTTCTACTCCCGCCATGTCATAAAGGCCTGCCGGGACCACGGTGTCACCTATTCGATCACCGCACGGCAGACCGAAGCGGTGAAAAGGGCCATCGAGGCAATCGACGAAGCGGCCTGGGTCCCGATCGACTACACCGATGCCGGCGAGGCGTGGGTGGCCGAGACCACCTATGGCGACGGGCATCGCCTCGTCGTGCGCCGGACAAAGCTCGCCGATCCCCAGCCGGCGCTGTTCCCCACCTTCCGCTACCACGCTTTCATCACCGACCGTGTGGGCGACGCCGTCCTCCTCGACGCCGACCACCGGCGCCACGCCGTCGTCGAGCTCGCGATCAGGGACTTGAAGGAGGGATCGGGACTTTCGCACTGCCCTTCGGGGCGCTTTGGCGCCAATGGCGCCTGGACGGTGTGCGCGACGATCGCCCACAACCTCATCCGCTGGCTCGGCTCACTCGGGCTTCAGATCCACGGACCGCTCGTCTCCAAGACGATCCGACGGCGGTTCCTCAACCTTCCGGGTCGCATGACGCGCGGTGCACGACGGCGCCGGCTCCACTTGCCGACGAACTGGCCCTGGGCCAAGCAGTGGACTGCCTGCTTCGAGAGCCTCTGCGCTGCTCCGGACCTGAACCAGCCCCCACCGAGATCGCTTGTGGCGTGCCCGGCGATCTCCAGCACGAGCACCATCGGTGACAGGCGAAACGAACACGCCCCCGACTCGGACACGGGCCGATAGGTAGTCGCGATGCCGCCAAAATCCAGCAACTCAGGGCCCAGCAGTCACCTCACCGGGGTCGGACGGTGGATCGAGGCTTAGGGGTACTCGCTCCCGGTCGCCGCCTGCCCGTCGGGCGAAGGTCGGGGGAGAGATTCGGTCGGAGGGCGGCCGGGAAGAGGCTCTCTCGGCGCTCTTGTGGCCGTTCTCCTTTGTTCTCAGCGGGGTTTCCTCGCCTCTGGCTACTCGGCCGTGGCAACCAGCCATGTCGAGCCGTCGTGGCTGAGGCCGAGGTTCAGCATCCGCATCAGGTTGACGGCGGCCGCCCGGTGGGCGAGCCAGATCCTGTTCTTCTCTATTCCTATGTAGCGAAGGCGGCGGTTCTGGCCGCGCACGAGCCAGGCGATCGTACGCTCGATCATCGGGCGCTTTTGCCGATAGGTCTCCTGGAACTCTGCTGTCGAGGCCAGCTGGCGGGCAGCCGCCAGGATGGCGGAGTTGTCGTGGACGACGATCGTGCGGCCCGCCTTGGACTTCGTGCAGCGCTTCTTGGACGGGCAGGTGGCGCAGCTCTTGGCGAAGCGGGCACGGCCATGGGCGTTGATGCTGACAGTCACGCCCTCGGGGCAGGTGACCGTTTTGCTTGCTTCGTCGATGTCGAAGTCGTCCAGGCTGTAGCCGCCCTCGACCGCCGGGCGCAGCGGCAGCGGCTTTATGACGGCGCTCATCTCTTTTTGTCCTATGTGCTGACGGAGGTCGCCCGAGCCGTAGGCCGAGTCGGCGAGGATCTCTGTGCCGGCCGGCTCGTCTTCGATGAGCCGGGGAGCGACGTCGGCGTCGCCGCTGTTGCCCGCGGTCAGGTCCGTGGCGGTGATGATGCCGGTGTCGGGCTCGGCGGCCACGTGGGCTTTGTAGCCGTCCCGGTAGGAGTGCTGTGTCTTGTGGGCATGGCGGGACTCGGGATCGACGCTCGAGATGACCCGGTCCGGGGCCGTCTGTTCGGCGATGCGCCAGGTGCCTGGCCTTTCTCCTTGTTCCACGTCCTGGCCGGCCAAAAGAGCCAGCAGCGCCACGGCCTCTTGCTGGGCCCGGTCGAGCTCGAGGCCGAGGTCCTCGGCGGCAAAGACGAGCTCGTAGGCGTCGTCCACGAGCTCAGAGACGAGGCGATCGATGTCGTCTTGGTCCTCGAAGTCGCACGACGGGCGCCCGGAGCCGAGGTTGTGCTCGTGCACATAGACGCCGTCGGCCAGCTCGGGCACGAGCTTTCGCACCCGACGGATCTGGCTTTGCAGCAGGCTTATGGTGTCCTGGCGCTGCACGGCGTCGTCGAGCACTGTCGAGTCGAGCGCCCGGCGGTTGCGCTTGGCGATGACGCCGGACTCCTTCACCACCTCCCGCACGGCCTCGAATATCCGCTCCGGGCGATCCGAGGCGCGGCAGCTTGTTGCGCCAGAGAACCAGCACCGTCGGGTGGAAGCCCTCGTCGTCCAGAGCCAGGCCGGCGGCCACCTTCCAGGCGATGGAAGTCCGCAGCATCTCACAGGCCTCCCGATCGGAGAGCCCTTCCAAAGCCTGCAAGACCATCACCGTGGCGATCACGTCTGCTGGCACTGACGGCCGGCCGCGGCCGGTTGGGAACAGGTCCTCGAACAGCGCGTCCGGGAACACTCTTTGGCGGTGCTCGGCCAAGAAGGCGTGCACAGAACCCGGCTTCAGAAGGTGCTTGCAGAAGACGGCGGCGTCGAGGAGCTGGCGATCCGGCTTGGAGGATCCTTGCATCCCCCAATTCTTCTAGACCTGAGCCGAAATCGCGAATCCTGCCGGATTGCTCAGCGGCCTCCTAGGTCGAGCAGAGCGACGCCGGTGTGCTTGAGGTCGTGGGGACGCAGCGGGGTCAATTCCGCAGCGAGTACGGCGCGTCGCCAGGGATGGGGAGAAATAGTCAATACCTGTGGATGGGATCGCGGCGACCTTCCTTCGATCCTGCTCTCTGATCACCTCCCTCGTGTCGTCTTTTGACCCTTACGTGCCGCGAACTGTTCCGGCCGGAGGAGCTCGGTGATCGAGATCGGCTCGTCACAGCAAGGACAGTTGCCGCCGGGGCCGAGCCTGCGGGCGAAGCTGTGGCACTCCTCGCAGTACTGCTCGCCGATGAGCCTGACGTCACACATCGGGCACTGGTAGACGGTGTCGGGCTTGGCTACGGCGGCGCCAGGCGGCCTGACGGCAGGCCTGCGAGCAATGGAGCCGGCGCCCCGAACGCCTGGAGGCTGTCCCGCAGACGGCACACGCCATCGTCTCGGTATCGTTACGCACGCTGTTCACGCCGCCACCTCCTCGGAACCCTCGACGAGCACACCGTTGTGGAAGAGTGCGCCAGCACGGACGAGAGCGACGAGGTGAGGGGCGTTGACGGCCCGCCAGCGGCTCTCGGCCGTGGTGATGAGCTTGTAGGCCATGGCCAATCCAGCAGAGCGTGACCCGGCGCCCTTGGTGACCTTGGTGCGGAGGCGAACCGTGGCGAAGGTCGACTCGATCGGATTGGTCGTCTTCAGGTGGATCCAGTGCTCGGCGGGCAGGTCGTAAAAGGCGAGAAGTGCTTCGGGCTTGTCGGTGATCTTGGCGACGGCCTTCGGCCACTTGGCCTCGAACTCGTCCGCAAAGGCCTTGATGGCAGCCTCGGCGTGGGCCCTGTCCTCGGCGTCGCGTATCTCGGCGAGCGCCCGGCGGGCGGCCGGCTGCACCGACTTCGGGAGGGCATTCAATACGTTTGCCGAGACGTGCACCTTATGAGGACATCTTCATAAGGTGCATTATGAAGAGTGCCGGATTATGTGGACTGCTGGCGATTTCCTCGACGGTCTCGCTGCTCCGCTCGTCGCGTGAGCTGATCGAATCCACATAATCAGAGCCTCTCAGCGACACCAAGCTTCCCCTCACAGTGCAGTTCAGAGAGGAGGCGTCGATGGGAAACCCGTCGCGTGTAAGAGTCATCGGTCCGCTCGTCCCCTACGTGGCCGGCTTCCGGGCGGAACTCGAAGGGCAGGGCTATCGGTCGAACCCCACGTGTGACCAGCTCCGCCTCCTGGCGCACCTCAGCAGGTGGCTGTCGTCCCGCGATCTCGATGTCGGAGACCTCACCACTGATCGTGTCGGGGAGTTCCTCGTGGCGAGGCGCGAAGCCGGTTACGTGCTGTGGCGTTCGGAGAAAGGTGTCGCGCCGCTGCTGGCCTATCTCCGTCTCCTCGGGGTCGTTCCCGTGCCCGAGGTCGTGGTTCCATCCACACCAGTCGAGCGGGTACTCGATCACTACCGGAGGTATCTCGAGGAGGAACGGGGGCTCTGCGAGTCGACCGTTGCGAGCAACGGGCACGTGGCCCGGCTGTTCCTCGCAACTCGTGCCGAGTTGCCTGACCTCGGTCTCAACGCGCTCAGCGGAAACGACATCCTCGCGTTCGTCCTCGAAGAGTGTCGGCACCGCAGCGTCGGATCGGCAAGGTACGTCGTCGCCGGGCTGAGGAGCTTCCTCCGCTTTTGTCATCTGGCCGGTCTCACGCCGCGTCCTTTGGCGGACTCGGTTCCCGGCGTGGCCAGCTGGCGTCTCGCCAACCTGCCACGGGCACTCGATCCGCGTGAGGTCGCCAGGCTCTTGGCGAGCTGCGACCGGCGGAGCACCTTCGGTCGCCGTGACTTCGCGGTCTTGACTCTGTTCGTCCGTTTGGGGTTGCGTGCCGGCGAGGTGGCGAGTCTCCGGCTTGACGACATCGACTGGCGCGTGGGCGAGCTCGTCGTCTCGGGCAAGGGCCCCAAGCGAGAGCGTCTCCCACTTCCTTGTGACGTCGGCGAGGCGATCGCGGCATGGCTTGAACGCGGGCGGCCGAGATGTGCCGCTCGCGAGGTCTTCACTCGGGTTCGTGCGCCGCACTGCGGGCTCAGCTCTGTTGGCATCTCGGCGATCGTGGCGAGTGCTTGCAAGCGCGCCGGGTTGGAGAGGGTGTACGCCCATCGCCTGCGTCACACCGCCGCGACCGAGATGCTCCGCGCTGGGGCGGGACTCGAGGAGATCGGCCAAGTCTTGCGACACGAGAGCCTGCTCACGACAGCCATCTACGCGAAGGTTGACCGCACCGCGCTCCGAGCTTTGGCGCGACCCTGGCCGGGCGTCGACAGTGGGACGAGCCGATGAGCGCGCTCGCTTCGGCGCTCGAGGATTACCTCGCCCTCCGGCGTTCGCTCGGCTTCAAGCTCGACCGTGCCGGTCGCCTTCTCGCCCAGTTCGTCGCCTACTGCGATGCCGCCGGCGCTGAGGCTGTCTCGATCGAGCTCGCCGTCGCCTGGGCGATCCTGCCTGGCGGCACCGACCCGGCCTGGGCGGCGCAGCGACTCACGGTCGTGCGCGGCTTTGCGAAGTACTTGGCATTGGTGGACGAGCGCACCGAGATCCCGCCTGTCGGGATGCTCCCCGACAGGAGCCACCGGGCGACGCCCTATCTCTACTCCGAGCACGAGGTGCTTGGTCTCATGGCGGCAGCGCGAAAGCTCCCCGCACCGATGCGGCAGGAGACGACCGCGACCATAGTCGGCCTCCTCTACGCGACCGGGATGCGCGTTGGCGAGGCCCTCCGGCTCGATCGCGGTGACGTCGACCTCAACGATGGCCTCCTTGTCGTCCGTGACTCGAAGTTCGGCAAGTCCCGCGAGGTTCCTCTGCATAAGAGTGCCGTCGAAGCGCTGCGCTCTTATGCGGAGCGCCGGGACGAGCTCTGCCCGCAGGCGAGCACCGACGCGTTCTTTCTCTCCGCGACGGGCACGCGGGTCCTCTACTGCAACTTCCATCTGGCGTTCCTCGGCCTTGTGCGCGAAGCGGGGCTGCGACCACGCTCGCCGAGGTGCCGTCCCCGGCCACATGACCTTCGCCACAGTTTCGCGGTGTCGACCCTTATCGATTGGTATCGGGAGGGAGTCGAAGTCGAGCCACTGCTTGCACGGCTTTCCACCTACCTCGGCCACGTCCACCCAGGGAACACCTACTGGTATCTCTCGGCGGCTCCCGAGTTGCTCGCTCTGGCGGCGGCTCGGCTCGAGGGCTCGACCGAGGGGACACCGTGAGCGCGCTCGCTCCAACGCTCGAGGCGTTCTTCGTCGAGCGGCTCCTCGGTCAGCGTCGGGCAAGCCAACACACCATCGCCGCATACCGCGACACGTTCTGTCTCCTCCTCGGCTTCGTGAAGGAGAGGACCGGCGTCGCACCCGTGGCTCTTCGCCTGGAGGACCTCGACGCTCAGCTCGTCGGTGCCTTCTTGGAGCACCTTGAACGCGACCGTCACAACTGCGCGCGGACCCGCAACGCACGCCTCTCGGCGATCCACTCGTTCTTCCGGTTCGCAGCGCTACGTCATCCCGAACACGCCGGTCTCATCACGCGGGTGCTGGCGATCCCGCCGAAGCGCTTCGACCGGGCTGTCGTCACCTTCCTCACCGACGAGGAGGTCACGGCGCTCCTCGCGGCACCTGACCAAACCAGTTGGCTCGGGCGCCGGGACCATGCCCTCTTATTGCTCGCGATCCAGACAGGACTTCGGGTATCGGAGCTCACCGGGCTGACTGGAGCGGACGTCGTGCTCGGCCGCGGTGCCCACGTGCGATGTCTCGGCAAGGGTCGCAAAGAGCGGGCAACCCCGTTCACCGGCACGACCGCCGCCGTGCTCCGGGCTTGGCTGGACGAGCGCGGGGGCGAACCGGCTGACCCGCTCTTCCCGACTCGGCAAGGCGCACCGCTCAGCCGCTACGGCGTCACTCTGCTCGTGTCACGCCACGCAAAGGTCGCGTCAAGTCACTGCCCGTCGATCGCGACGAAGAACGTCACGCCCCATGTGCTCAGGCACACCGCCGCGATGCGACTCTTGCATGCGGGCGTTGACACGTCAGTGATAGCGCTCTGGCTCGGTCACGAAAGCAGCGAAACCACGAGCATGTACGTTCACGCCGACCTGTCGCTGAAAGAGCGGGCACTGGCGCGGACCGTGCCGATCGGAGGCGCTCCCGGCCGCTACCGGCCGCACGACCAGCTGCTCGCGTTCTTGGAGAGCCTCTGATTATGCAGACAAGCGCAGTGCGCGAACTCGAACGGGAAAGGCCTTTCTCGAGATAGTCCACATAATCCGGCACTCTTCATAATGGAACCAGCAGCGCTGCTCGGCCGTCTCAGGGAAGACGTCGCGCACCGCCGCCCAGAAGCCGAGGGCGCCGTCGCCGACGGCGAGCACCGGGGCCCGCATCCCCCGGCGCTTGCAGTCCCTCAGCAGGCTCGCCCAGGACTCGGTCGACTCGCGGTAACCGCCGGTGATGGCCACGAGCTCTTTTCGCCCGTCGGCCCGCACGCCGACCACGACCAAGCAGCACAGGCGGTCCTCGCCGAGGCGCACGTTGAAGTGGATGCCGTCGACCCAGATGTAGACGTAGTCGACGTCGGCCAGCGAGCGCGAGGCGAACGCTGCCTGCTCGTTCTGCCAAGTTCTCGTCAGCCTGGCGACTACGGGGCCGGAAAGCCCGGCTGAGTCGCCGAAGAACTCCGACAGGGCCGGAACGAAGTCACCCGTGGAGAGTCCGTGCAGATAGAGCAGTGGCAATACCGCCGAGACCTGCGGGCTGCGGCGGCACCACGGCAGCAGGATCGAACTGTGGAACCTCTGGCGTTCGCCGCTCTCCCCGTCGACCCGCTTGTCGTCGACCCTCGGTGCGGTGACCTCGACGGCGCCGGCAACCGTCTTCACGGTGCGGGTCTCGGCACGGCCGTTGCGCACGACGAGCCGGTGGCCGCGCTCGTCACGATCCTCCAGATGTTCGGCGACGTACGCATCGACCTCGGTCTCGAGGGCAACGGCGAGCATGCGGCAGCGCTCCTTCGCGGCAGATCTCGTCGATCCCGAAAGCGGGCTCCTCGCTCGCGGCCTTCTCAGCGACTACCTTCAACATTGGCGTTCCTTCCTTCCGCCGGCGTTCGACCGCCGGCACTCGTCGAAATTCGTTCAACGAGGAAGGTACGCCGCGCCCCGTTCAGATGGGCGATCCACAGGTTTTGGTTATAACTCGCCTTCAACGTCGCAACCTCGTTGACTGGACGACTCAGCTACGCCTCTTGACCGCTCAGGAATTCGAGTGGTTCGTCGGCGAGATATTCAAACGCGAGGGCTACAAGGTCGAGGAAACGGGTAGCCAAGAAGGCCCTGACGGGAACAGCGACCTGCGGCTTTCGAAGCATGGCAGGCAGTTCATCGTTCAATGCAAGCGATGGGGGGCGAAGTCGGTAGGCGTGGACGAGATACGTCAGTTTGCGGGCACGCTGGTGCGAGAAAACATGCCGAGAGACGCCGGTATCTTTGTCACTCTCTCCAGATTCACCGCGCCAGCTCAAGAAGAAGGCAGAAAGATGGGGCTGACGTTGGTCACCGGCCGGGAGTTGGAGGACCGTCGCCAACGAGTTCGGAGGAGTGAACCGTGCCCGCTCTGTGGAGAACCAATGCGCCTCGACCGATCCCGGTACGGGTGGTGGTTCCGCTGCGTCTCCTCAGGGTGTAAGGGCAAACGGGATCTTGCGGCCGAGCCCGGACGCGCCCTTGAGCTGTTGACGCAGGTATAGGACTGGCGCTCGGAAACCCCGGATTCGAGTGATTTGAGTCGAGGGCCGGTACTGTTCGAAGGGTGCTGTCGGACTCGGAACTCGATCTAGTCGAGGCCGCCGCTCGGATGGTACCGCCGGCCACCGAGGAGTACGTCGACGACGATCTGATCACCTGCCTTCTTGCCACGGTCGTCGACTTCCAGACGCAAACGACGGCGGTAGAGCGAGCGCTTCGGCACTATCAAGAGCACCGGTTTTCTGAGGTACGAACGCTCGGCGATCTTGAGGACTGCTTCGATCGATTGCCAGACTCGAAGGCCGGGAACGAGACCTTGGCTGAGTGGCTATTTGGATACCGCCTTTGGACTCGCGCCGGCTTGCTTCGCTCCCTCGTCAGGTATCTGCGTGCCGAGGGTATCGATGACTTCGACGGCCTCCAAGCGTGGGCAGTCCGAAGCGACTTTCGAAGAGACTTCGAGGGGCGAGTTCAGTACCGAGCCGAGGGCCGGACCTACGGACTTGGAGCGGCGGTTTACAACTGGCTCGTGATGCGCCTCGGCGTGGAAACTGTCAAGCCGGATGTGAGACTTCGCCGCTTTGTAGAGGGCGCTGTACGTCGGCGCGTGAGCGACTCGGAGATCATCGAGGCGATCACCGAGGCTGCTCGCAGGCTGGGGCTTTCACCGCGGCAACTGGATTGGGCGATTTGGCAGGCAGGTCGCCAAGACGCAGGCAGTCCACGGTGGAATGATGAACCTGTGTTCGAACGATTCACTGATCGGGCGCGGTTGGTGCTCGTCCTGGCTCAGGAGGAAGCGCTTCTTCTGCGCCACAGCTTCATAGGTACCGAGCACATCCTGCTGGGCCTCATTCACGAGGGCGAAGGACTCGCGGCCAACGCGCTCGAATCGCTTGGCATCTCGCTCGAAGTCACGCGCGAGAAGGTCGAGGAGACGATCGGGCCTGCACGCTCTGCCCCGACCGACGGCTCTCCGCCATTTACTCCCCGTGCAAAGAAGGTCCTTGAGCTGTCGCTTCGCGAGGCTCTTCAGCTCGGTCATAACTACATCGGCACGGAGCACATCTTGCTCGGCCTCGTTCGCGAGGGTGAGGGAGTTGGCGCGGAGATCCTCGTCGGCTTGGGTGGAGACTTGCCCCGGGTACGCCAGCAGGTCATCCAGCTCCTCTCGGGCCATGAGGACCGCGTGGGATCCACCGGGCCTCGGCGGCCAGGCCCGGTCGCGCGGCTTCGGCGAACCGAGTCGGTCCCGGTACCGATTGGCGACGGCTGGACAGTCCAGGTCGTGCGGGGCGGCAGAACCCCAGCAGCGTTCGCTGACGCGTACGAGGCAATGGCGAGTCTCGTGACGGGACTTGGAGTCGACCTCGATGACCAGCGGATCGCCGTCACATCAGTCGAGACCAACGAGGGTCCGGGGCTTCGGCTCGTGGTCAGCTATGAAACCGCAGACGACTCAGTCGCCTCGCCTCGGACTAGGCGCGAGGATGCGAGCGCCGACGAACCGCCCGTGTAGCTCCTGCCCGTTCCTCCCACCCATCCCCCAACGCCGCCACGTGGGCGAACGTGGGCGCCTGTCGTAGCCGACCACGGTGAGCCAGGACTCAGAAATCTGCCCGGCATCCAATCGCATCCGGACCAGGCCCACACCCATTAGCACCAGCATCAAAGCGCCGACACGGTATCTCCAGCGGGCTGGGCGTAGCCAGTCAGTTATCCGGGCAAAAGAGCCCGATGGAATAGGTGGGTGCGCGACCGTGTTGCTCCGGCAGGAGGTAGGGGGCCGTGCATCGGTCATGGAGGCCCAGCGAGGGCCGAGACAAGGCCAGCGAGACCTGTCTCCAGCGAGACCTGTCTAGCGGGGGGACAAAGAGGGACGGGCGACGAACGGTAGTCGATCCCGGCATAGAAGTAAGTGGCCCAGGGGCACGAGGCAAACCCTGGGCCACCTTCGCGAAAACGGCGCCGTCACCCGAAGGCAACGGGGCCGCTCGTCGCTGGAGGGTGTTGCCGGCAACGACTCCATCGTTGCCTTGCGAGGGGAAGCAACCCGAGGTCGTGCGGCAGTCACGGTACTGAGACGATCTCCGTACACGCAAATTGCGCTCCTGACGCGAAACAGCCCGCTGCCCGAAACGGAAGCCCCCCCCAGCCATCTGTCCCGCCACCCCGTCCCCTACCCAGCCACGTGGGCGAACGTGGGCGCCTGTGTGCCAACACCCGTACGGCGACACGCCAGAGGCGGTCGCTGGCTGGCTGGCTCGTCGGGGGGCTCCGACCGGGTTTCCGGCCATGGGTCCCCATCTGTCCACCTAGCGCCACAAGCGTGGGTTGGGAGAGAGACGCAGGACCCGGAAAGCGCACCGAAACCGTAACGGGAGCGAGGGCGCGAGCCCAGGACAAGGGAGGACGCGGTCTGGCGCGGGACCACGACGGGGTGGCAACGGACGCCCCGCAAGGGGTGGGCCGGCGAGCGTACGGGCGGAAAGGCGAGGGCGGCGAGGCTTCCTCGATCGCCAGGAGAGAGGAATTAGGACGTCTCTTACTGCACAGGCTGCGGCTGGGCGAAGAACCAACGACTTCACTCGCCGCGCTGGCGACTGCGACGAGCAGGATCCGTCTCGGGCTGCTCGTCAGGGTGTGACATACAGGTCCCCTGTCTTGGCCGCGCAAGCGATCTCGGTCTCCGCCACCCTGAAATTGCGACCGCAGGAACCTAGGTGGTGAACGTGAAGCCCTGTTCGCGGATGAGCAGGACCGCTTTCTCACAGGCGGCAGCGTCATAACGAGTTCCGGCGCCAGCCTCGATCTCGCTCAGGGCCACCTCTATCGGCAACGCCGGACGGTAGGGCCTGTGGCTGATCATCGCTTCGACCACGTCGGCGACGGCGAGGATTCGTGACTCCGGCAGGATCTCCCCGTCGTGTAGGCCGGCCGGGTACCCCGAGCCGTCGAGGCGCTCGTGGTGCTGGTGGATCATCTCCGCCACGTTTTGCTCGAAGCCGATGGAGCTGCACGACCTCGGCGCCGGCGGCGGCGTGCTGGCGGATGAGTTGCATCTCGATCTCGCTCAGCCTTCCGGGTTTGGCGAGAATCTCGGCTGGCAGGATGATCTTGCCGATGTCGTGCAGGCGGGCGGCGATGCGCAAGGACTTGAGACGAACCTCGTCCCAACCAAGTTCGAGGGCGATCGCGCAGGCGAGCTCTGCCACGCGACGCTGGTGGCCAGCGGTGTAAGGGTCGCGCAGCTCGGTTGTGGCTCCGAGGGCGGCGACGGACCCCTCGAGGGTCAGCTCCAGCTGTGCAGCGCTAGCGGCGAGCTCTTGTTGGGCCCGCCGGATCTCGGTCACGTCGAGGTTGACACCGACGATTCCCGCTGGTCTTCCTGAGACGTCGGAAAAGACAGCCTTGTGGGTAAGGAGCCAGTGGCGGCTGCCGTCCTTGTCCGCTAGCTCGAGTTCCTGCTCCGCGGGGCGCTCGGGATGATTCAGCAGCTCGCAGTCGGAGGCGTCAAAACTCGCCGCGAGGTCTGCCGGCCAAACGTCGAAAGCTGTCTTGCCGATGATCTCACCTTTGGAGTGGCCCGAGGAAACCGCATAGGCCTCGTTCTCGACTGTGTAGCGCCGCGTGGCATCGAGGCAGAAGATGGGCACGGGGATCGCCTCGAGGAGCTCCTCGAGGAAGTGGGACCGCTCGGCGGCGCTCTGCTCGGCTTGGCGCAGCTGCGTTATGTCGGTGGCGACATGCACCCCGCCCACAACCTGACCGGTTGCGTCGATCTTCGGCGTGAAGGTGACGCGCAGCCAGGCGTTGCCGCGCTCGATGATGTCCGTCTCAACCTGACCCGTCTCGAATGCACGCTTTCGCGGGCAATGTCCGCCGTCGCGGTCAGAAAACACCTCTTCGCAGTCGTGGCCGATGATGTCGGCAAAGGAACGGCCCGTAAGCCTAACGGTGGCGGCGTTGCAACGCACGATCCGGCCGTCGCCGTCGAACAGGGCGATCGAGTCGCCCATCGCGTCGAATGTCTCGCGCCATTGGGCGGCGGCGGTCTCTAGCCGTGAAGCTGCCTCGTGCCGGTCAGTGATGTCTTCGACGAAGCCCTCGTAGCACACCACCTCTCCGTCATGCCCAAGGACGAGCTGGCCGCTGAGCGATACCCATATCCTTCGTCCGTCCTTGCAAACGAACTGGCACTCGTAGCCGCGTACGACCCCCTTTTCGCAAAGCAGCGCTGTGAAGCATGACCGTTCATCAGGTTGCGCCCAGACCTGACGGGCAGAATCGACAACTTCAGCTACGACGTCTGCCCCTGAGCCGTAGCCGAGCATCCTCGCGCAGACTTCGTTGGCCGCGAGGACTTTGCCTTCCGGGGAGGATTGGAAGATGCCCTCCATGGCGCCTTCAAACAGGTTTCGATACCGCTCTTCGCTGTCCTGCAAAGCTTTCTCGACGGCTTGTCGTTCGGTCGCATCGAAGACCCTCACTTCGACGCCGACGACTTCTCCTGCCGCGTCTGTGAGCGGCTCGTGCACGACGTCGATATACCGCTCATGTCCTCGCGCACCGGAGTAGGCGCTTGCGACGACGCGCTCGCCACCGAGCGCCCGCATGAGATTGCCGCGCGCTGTCTCGCGGTCGGCCGTCACGCTCTGATAGTTGGCAAGCCGGCTTCCGAGGGTGATCTCGGCGCCGTACAGCTCCTTCATGTCAGCAGCGTGAGCGCGGTTGAAGGCCGTGTAACGCAACTCGCGGTCAAGTGTGAAGACCGGCAGGTGACTCGCCATGATGTCAGCCGTTAGCGTCTTGGAATCGTTCGTCACCGAAGTCGCCTTGTTGACCACAGAGGAAACCGACATATCGTGGTGGCGTCCAGTGTCCCCCTGAACCAGGCGGTATGACTCAGCAGTTGCGGCTGCTTGAGTGTGCGACGAGTTACAGTCATGCCGCCACGCGCCGATACCGCCGTCTTGAGTCGAGCTAGACGCGGCTTCGACAGTGGTCCGTCTCACTCGGTCTGATTGCTTGCCGCTCCGACTACGGAACATGTTCGCTACCGCCCTTGTGCAGTGAGAGCACGGATCGAGGTCGAGACAACTGAGTTCCTGCCTCGCCGTTTGGCGGTGAGAAGTCGCTCATCTGCGGCTGTGAGTGCTACCTGCCAGTCCGTGGCCGGGCCGCAGGCAACCCCGAGGCTCACGGTGACGTGGAGTCCGGGCGCGACAGTTGTCCAGTCAAGACCGGAGATCGCCAGCCGTAGTCTCTCTGCGAAACCGTAAGCGCCTTCCAAGTCGACGCCCACCAGCGCCACCACGAACTCGTCGCCGCCGTAGCGAATGGCTAGCTGGCCGTTTCGTGTCTTGTTCGAGAAGAGCTGGCCGACTCGCCGCAGGACTGCATCGCCAATGTCGTGACCGAACGTGTCGTTGACTTCCTTGAAAGAGTCGATGTCGGCGACTATGCAGGCAACCTCGGTTTGCCACACGGCCTGTTCGCGAAGAAAGCGTGCGAGCAGCCGCCGGTTGCCGATACCGGTGAGGGCGTCCTCCTCAGCTGATCGAGCGGCTTCGGCCGCCTCGGTCTGGAGGTTCCTGCGGTCGCGCTCGAGATCCACGTATGCCCAGACCTGTTCAACGAGCTGTCTTGTTTGTCCGTGGTGTATCGCCCATATGTGTCTCGTGGCCTCGCGCGCGTGCACCAACGCGTCTTGCAGCTCGCCGGCAGCCTCCTCGCAGACGGACAGTTCCTCGAGGGTCAGCATCAAGTCGTGTTCGTCCCCGCTCACCTCTACGATCCGGACATCTCGGCGGGCGGCGGTTAGAGCTTCGTCTACTCGGCCGGCCAGGCGGAGACACCGGGCCTCGACCCACGCGAGATCGGCGTACTGATTCACAGGCGCCGTAACGTTCACCTCAGCAGGGAACTCGGCCAGCACTTGCAACGCATCTTCCACCCGACCTGAATCGCACAGAACTTCTGCGAGCAGCCGGTAGTTGCCCAACCTAGGGCTTATCCCCGCTGCCTCCTGGCGGAGCAATCTTTGTGCCATCGCCTCGGCGCGTTCGAGCCGGGCAGTGTCGGTCCCCGCGTTCTGCGAGGCAAGCAGCAGTGAGTCGACGATGTTGTACAGCTCGCGACTGATCTTTTCGCCGTCACCTATGCGTTCTGCGGCCGCGAGCGAGCACTCGAACTGTTCAACGGCTCGGTCGTAGTCCAGATAGTAGTAGCAGAAGATGCCGAGTCGGTTCGTGATCTCCATCCGCAGACGGTCGTTGCTCACCGAATCCAGGCCCAGGATGCTCTTTACCGCGAGCTCCGAGGCGCGCGAGACGTTGCCGAGCAAAGAGGCATGAGCAGCACCGAGGCTCGCCGCGTCAGTGGCCAACTCGGTTTCGCCGGCCGCCTCGAACAGAGTCATCGCCGCGGCCGCGTCCTCACACGCTTCAAGGTTTCGTGCTTGGAATGATCGCACCCGCGCGCGGCAGATGAGAAGCCGGGCTCGGTCGGCGGGAGCCGTTACCGACTCGAGCGCTCGCGTAATCTCGGGCAGGCATGCCTCACAAGCCGCCGGGGTCGATGCCAGATGGGTACGCTCGAGCAACGACCCAAGATCCATCTCCTCGTCCACTCTCTTCTGTATCGTCCATCTGGAAGCGAATCCTGAGGACGTGACAAGCAAGAGTGGGCTCCTCGAACAGCGGATCTCGCCCTCTCGTGGCAGCAGCCGGGCCGTACGACAGGGCTGTCAACGTGGACATCATTGGGAACTCAGCCGAATTCGAGATACCTGCCGCCAGCACCGAACGTCATGTCTTCTGCATGGGCGGCAAAGCAGATCAGACGGCTTCTCGCCTCGCTATGAGCCACCGGATGTGAGCTCCACAAGTCGACACGTGCGGTGTCCGCTTCCCGCGCCAGTAGTCGGGCGCGGACGCCTTGCAACACTCGGCCGCCACCAAGATCTCGGCAAGCGGCACAGTCCCGAGCCTCGGCAGGATTGCCCGACGGAACAGCTCCGGGTCGTAGACCGTCCCGGGATTGGGCCTGTCCCACTCCGTGAGTGCTCGCTTCCGGGCCGAGGATCGCGATAACTGCGCCACTGCTACGGGGATCGTCGTCAACATTGAGCAGTCTGGGGCTGTACGCCTCTCGCCTGGGCAAGTTCGTTGTCCGCCAAGCGCGGAATAGTCCATCTAAGTGGCCAGCTCGAACGTCGGGCACCCGTTAGCGTGGCGACCATATCGAGGCGGTTCCGGAACGGTTGGCTGATCAGCGCGTGACGCCGAATCCGGGTTCCCTCTATGCGCTCGGATGTTCTTGCGAACTCGTCGTTCTGGCGTCCCCTAAGACTCAGTGAACTAGATGTGGTGATCCAAAGGGGTAGGCACGTCTCGCCTGGATGGCGCACGGTGTTGATGTCCGTCGCCTTTCAACAGCGAAGCTGTAGGTGACGTGAACGTGCGGTGCGCTTTGGGTGCGCGAGTGACCTCCAGAGCGCTCATGGTTCTACCGCGACATTAAAGTCGCTCATCCACCCATCATCGAGCCACGCATCGTCCAATCGCTCCAACTGGCGCGACTACTCCAACGGCTCACGTGGTCAGTCATCCACGCCACCATTGAGCTGCACCAGTTCTTGGGACTCGTGACCCCCGTTGGCGGCTTCTCGGTCATCCACTGTTTGCACACGGAGCCCAGGTTGTTGGGATCACCCCACATCATCTCTGGGTCCATCCCGTAGCGAGTCATGTGGTGCGACATCCACTCGGTCATGTCGGTACACCATGGCGAGGTTCCGGGCGCTGCCGTCGTCGCGCCGAGCCATTCCTGACAACCCGTTCGAACAGATGCGAGCTGGGCAGTCGCGGCTTGGGTAGGGCTCTGACCCGATGAGCCACTCAAGCCGACGCCCAGGCCAGCGCCAAGACCGGCAGCCAGGAGCACGGCGACCGCGATCACACACAGACGTGTTCGGCTCATGGCCAGCTTCCCTCGAACCTGATTAGGGGTCCCACGCAGTCAGCGTCGCCCCGGACGGTAACGGACCGTTCGGGGCGAAGGTTACCTCGCTCGACACCATCGGTCCGGTCGCTAAGGGTCCACCGCAAGTTAGTACGCGCGTAGTATTGTGAGGACGTGGAGGTCGGACCTGAGGAACTCGCGCGATTCTTCGAGGTCGTCCTCCCTCACCTGAACGAGCGCCAGCGCCGGGTCGTGGCCGGTGCCGCCTCAGAGATGCTCGGCCGGGGAGGCAAGAGCGCTGTCGCGGTGGCATCGGGCATGAGCCGCAACACCGTCATCAAGGCCGAACGCGAGGTCGCCTCCGGCATCGAGCCCTCCGAACGCCTGCGTGCTCTGGGCGGTGGTGACCGTCCTCTCATCGACAAGCAGCCCGGACTGGTCGAGGCGTTGGACGAGATCGTGCATCCCGACACCCGCGGCAATCCGATGTCGCTTTTGCGCTGGACCTCCAAGTCGACGCGCCATCTCGCCGATGCCCTTGTCGCAAAGGGCTTCAAGGTCTCCGACGACACCGTCGGACGGATCTTGAAGTCGCTCGGCTACAGCCTGCAGGCGCCCGCCAAGGAGAAGGAGGGCACCGCTCATCCCGACCGGGACGCCCAGTTCTCCTACCTGAACGAGCAGGCGACCGCCTTCGTGAACGACGACCAGCCGGTCATCAGCGTCGACACGAAGAAGAAGGAGCTTGTCGGGGAGTTCAAGAACACCGGGACCGAGTGGCACCCGACGGGCGAGCCGACGAGGGTGCGCACGCACGACTTCGTCGACAGAAAGCTCGGACGGGCCGTTCCCTACGGGGTCTATGACCTCGCCAACGACGAGGGCTGGGTCTCGGTCGGCAACCGGGCCGACACGGCCGAATTCGCCGTCGAGACGATCCGACGCTGGTGGTATTCGATGGGAAGGCCCCGCTTCCCCGACGCCACACGCTTGCTCATCACCGCGGATGCCGGCGGCTCGAACGGCTACCGGGTTCGTGCCTGGAAGAAAGCTCGCCCGCCTGGCCGAGGAGACCGGCCTTGAGATCACGGTCTGCCACTACCCGCCCGGCACCTCGAAGTGGAACAAGATCGAGCACCGCATGTTCAGCTTCATCTCGATGAACTGGCGTGGACGGCCGCTCGAGTCCTACCGGACCATCGTCGAGCTGATCGCCGCCACCACGACGAAGAAGGGACTGCGCATCCGCGCCGAACGGGACGAGGGCTACTACGAGACGGGGGTCAAGATCTCCGACAAGGAGCTCGCTGCCCTGCCCCTCACCCGGCACGAGTTCCACGGGGACTGGAACTACACGCTCACCCCGAAGACTGCTCACTCAAACGTGCGGTGAGCCCTAAGGCGTCCCGGGACGTGAGTTCCTACCAGCCGCGTGCGCCGAAGCCCAAAACCCGCTGGGGGGAGACTTGGAGGGTGAGTCGAGGTCTGAGCCGCGATACCGAGCTACTCATCGCGGCACAAGCTGTGCGCGGGCTCGGTTACGGCTTCACTGCGGTGGTACTGGGGTCCTTGCTGGCGGCCAAGGGAGTTAGCCCGGTACGGGCCGGCGTGCTGCTGGCGACGTTGATCGGGGGGAGCGCGCTCAGTTCACTCGCGGTCGGGGCCGACGGTGACCCGTTCGGCCGACGGCGCTCCTATGGACTGTTCTTCGTGGGGGTGGGACCCGCAGGTGCCGTCGTAGCGACCAACCCTCCGCTGTGGCTGCTGTTCGTCGTCGCGGTGATCGGAACCCTGTTCACCGACGTGGTGGACAACGGGGCGGCGACGACATTGGAACAGGTCAAGCTGGCAGCCGAGGACGCCGGCACGGGCCGCGTGTACGGCTGGTACAACGCGGGAGGTGCGGCTTTCGGCGCCTTGGGAGCCCTGGGTGCAGCGCTGGTCGGAATGACCCGATCGGGTACGGGCGCGCACGCGTGGCTGTTCGTGGCATTGGTGCCCGTCGGCCTGGCCGGCGCGACGTGTGCTGTGGGACTCTCGGAGGCAGTTGAGGCTTCCCGTGAAGGATCGACCACTAACGCTGACACCCGGCGCGAGCGAACCAAGCTGGGACCGTCAGGCGGGGTGGTGTCTCGGCTGGCGGCACTCTTCTCGGTGGACGCGGCCGGCGGTGGCCTGGTGACGACGGCGTTCTTGTCGTACTACCTGGCGGAGCGACACGGCGTGTCGTTGGCCGCCTTGGGGTGGCTGTTCTTCGCCGTGTCGGCTATGCAGGCGGTATCGGTTGCTAATAGCGCCGCTGATCGCCCGGAGGATCGGGCTGGTGCCCACCATGGTTGGGACTCACCTACCGAGCAATGTGTTGTTGGCGTCGATCGCCTTCGCACCTACATTCCTCGTGGCGGCCATCTTGTTGTTGGCCCGCACCACGCTTTCGCAGATGGACGTGCCTACTCGCCAGGCCTTGGTCATGACGGTGACCACACCACCCGAGCGCACGGCGGCGGCGGCGACCAACGCCGCTCGCTCCTCAGTCCGGCCATTTGCGCCACTGCTAGGCGGTGTCTTGCAACAGGTCAGCCTGGGAACACCGTTGCTCGTTGCCGGGGTCATCAAGGGCGGTTATGACCTGGCACTGTGGCGATGGGCTCGTCACCTGCCCATGCTGGGCGCTGACGGCTCGGCAAGCACATCCCGTTCCGCAGAACTAGACGAAGGGGAGCAGCTATGAAATGGATCACCCGAGAGCGACCTAAGTGACTGTCGCGTTTGTTTCCCCAGCGCGATCAGGTGATCGGTGACTGGGTGAGTCGGCGGAGGAGGTAGCGGCTGTGGGCGGCCCATATGAATCCCTCGGTGATGACCGGATCGCGCTCATAGTCGACCTGGAGCCGTCGGCTATTCATGAGCCACGCCCAGGTTCGCTCGACGATCCAGCGCTTGGGGAGGACTTCGAACCGGCTCGCGTGGATCCTCGTCACCACCTCTACGCCGACGCGATGACCGCGGCAGTGCTCGATGAAGGTGGCCTTGAACCCCGCGTCGCACCAGAGCTTCGCGAAGCGCCCGGAGCGTTCGCGAGCGCGATCGGTGACAGCGATCCCACCGAGGTTGTCCGAGATGCTCGCCGCAACGACCACGACGGCGACGAGGAGACCGAGGGTATCGACGATCCCGAAGGTCTTGCGACCGTTGATCTTCTTTCCCGCATCGAATCTTCTTGTTTTCTTGCTCACCGTCGAGGACGCCCGCACCGAGCGGGCCTCGACGATCCCCGCGGACGGCTCGCCCTCGCGACCTTCGGCCTCGCGGACAGCCGCGGCGAGACGGGCGGCAATGTGCTCCCAGGTGCCGTTCCTCGACCACTCGAGGTGATAGCGGTGCACGGTGTTCCAGTTCGGGTAGGACTCGGGAAGGGCTCGCCACTGACAGCCGGTCGCCGCGACGTAGAAGATGGCGTCGACCACTCGACGCCGGTCGACCTTGATCGGCCGGCCCATCCCACCCGGAGTCCAATACGGAGCGACAAGATCGGCGATGAGCTCCCACTCGTTGTCGGTCATATCGCCATGGGTCGTGCGCCAGGTCTGTGCCAATGCGGCCGAATCGGTATCCACGGACTCAGCCTATGCGAAAATCGCACCCTCCACTGGCTAAATTGGCCACTACCCAGCAACAATTTTTCGAACACTCTCTAAGACCGACCGGATCGCCTGTCCGTGGCTCATCCGCAGGTTCATCGACCCCGAGGCTGAGTTCATCTACGTTTCGAAGGAGCAGGTGCTCGCCGTCGCGGAACGGACCGGTGGTCACTCGTTTGACGCACCTGACGCCGAATACACCCACACGAAGCCGAGTCACGGTGGCGAGCGATGCACCTTCGAGACCCTAATCGAGGCATATGGTCTAGGAAGAATCCCAGCCCTGGCGCGTCTGGCGAAGATTGTCCACGCGGCTGACGTCAGCACCGACGTGGACACCGACCCCGCTGGGCGGGGCCCACTTGCCATAGGCGTTGGCGGTTTGGATGTCGAAGCCGACGATCATCGTCTCTTGGATAGGGCAACCTTCGTCTGCGACGCGCTGATACGCGTGGTGTGAGCGCGACACTCAAGAACCCCCGCAGTGATCCGCTATCACGAGACAGAACATGCGCACCTAATTTCAGACCTCTGGACATAGGCGCTTATGCGACCGCCTGGGACCGGTGCACGCCCGAGCGCTGGCGCGGGCGGCGTACCCTGTAGATCACCGGTATGTCGGTGCCCGGATAGGTCGCATCAATAGCGTTGAGATCGGCGACAAGGCCGTGCAGCGCTCTGCGATGAATCGGGGTGTCAGGGGGGTCGAGTGTCACCGTGACGCCTTTGTCGGTGGTCCGAATGTCACCCGCCAGCTCCGCGAACGTCCGTAACAAGTCGCGAATGTCGTTCGGGTTCGGATAGTGCTGCTCGAGATGCTCGAGTAGCCACTCCTCGGCGTTGTAGGCGGTGATCTTGATCCGGTCGACGATTGCCTTGTGCTCCCCAAGTAGGACCATGCGACCCGTTCCCGACTCGGCGACGGTGACCTTCCGCGGGAGAGCCTTCTTCGTGGCCTTCAGTCGGCCGATTTCAGTTTCGAGCGCTCGCAGTCGGCCGACAGCGCCGCGCTGTGCAGTCTTCAACCCCCGGATGCTGCGCCCGCGATCCTTCTCGAGGACGGCATCGCCGAGAGACGCCTTGAGTTTCGCTGCGTGTTGGCGCACCTCGGCGATCTGACGCTCGAGACGCGTGATCTCGGGGTTGGGTATGAGCGTCTCGGGGTCGACCGGGTCGGCACCGTAGCTGATCAGTTGGTCAAGTCCGTAGTGGGCTCCCATGTACTTGAAAAGGTTCTCCTGGCGCCACCGGGCGGCCATCAAGCAAGCGAGACGGGGAGCACGTAGCCCGAGATTCGTGATGATCGGCGTCTGGTGGCCGTCCGTGGCGCGGAGAACGACTCTTCGCCACGGGCCCCGTCCGCTCACCCAAACGGTGTCCTCAGCCATGTCGAAGCGCACCCGCCGACCCTCGAAGCGTGTCTCCCGACAGGAGAAGGCGCTGTTAGCGAGGCCCGGTTCTCCCCGCTGGTAGGTGATGAACCCGATGCGCTCGCTGTCGAGCCACATGAACAGCTTGTGGTCGAAGCCGCCGCGATCGAAGACGACCGTAAACTTTCGCTTGCCGAGGACCTGACGGATGGCTGCGACGATGTCGGGCATGGCCTTGGCCAGATTGCTCGACAGCTGCTCGTTCACGCACAGAAGCGGCCGGCCGTCCTGGTCGCCGACGAAGTAGGTGTGCACGCCTGGAATCGCCAGGCGTCGCTTGGTGCTGTAGAACTCCTGCACCGGGCGCTTTCCCGAGTACGACTTCATGTGCCCGTCCACGTAGAGGTACTGGGTGACGATGATCCCCACCTCCACCCAGCGACGTGCCAGATGCACTCCGAACTCGGTGGCACGCATCTGAGCCACCATCGCCTCCAGCTTGCGGCGCAGTGTCTTCACACAAGGAGCCCGGTCCGTCCCGACGAGAGCCCCGAACTCCCCCCGGCGCAGGTGCTTCGCCGACTCGACCGTCGGCTTTCGAAGCAATGTCATGAACAACAAGCTGAGAGTCACTGCCCGCACGCCGAAGGTGACCGAACGGGGCAGCGAGAAGGACCGGCGCGCCGCTTCGACTAGGCCGAGCGCCCTGATAGCGGGGAAGTACAGGGCGAGTCCCATGTACCGACCCCTCGCGTACTCGGGAGGGACGGAGGGCGGGTCGAAGCCCTCGATCTCGAGCGTCGCGCTGTCACAGGCGTCGCGTTCGTGGAGGCCACCCGATACTGGCGGGGAAGGCTTCCCGCCGGGTTCCTCGTCTTCCTCGTCGCGCTCAGCCCTGACTGCCTGCAGTTCGTCGTCAGCGGAGCGGTCATCGGCTGATTCCTCGATGAGCTGCAGCTCGGTTACGGCGGGCCTGCAGGCGCGGACCAATCGCCGGACGTGCGACTGCGACAGGACTACTCCGGTCCGCTCCTTCACGAGGCAAGCGAGGGCCGGCACGCTCATCTGCGCGCTGCCGGCACGAATGACCTCGATCACCTCCGATGTCACCTTGTGGGGACCCTTCGGACCACGTCTCGCTGGGAGCACAGCTGTCACGCCCTCAGCACCCAGTCGCCTAGCCAGGCGACCCACAGTGTTCCGGTGACAACCGAAGGCACTAGCTATCGCCACATCGGTAGCCAACTCCGTTCTGGAGAGCATCGCGATACAGATAGCTTCCGCAAACTTGTCATCGGTCTCATAGACGTAGATAGGCAAGCCGTCGAGGCACACAGAGCGCTTCCCGTCAGTGTCGACTAACGTCAAACGCCTAGTGATCTGATGACCCTCTCTGTCCTCATGGACTTCGAATAGCCTGAGAACAGAAGGCGACTCGACAGCGTCATCCATAGGCTCATATTAGCCGCTACAGCCTATGTTCTAGTGGATGATTGCACCATCAATAATGGAGGGTACAGTGCAGGGCTATTAACTCTATGTCCAGAGGTCTGAATTTAATACCCGACCGGAGCCCTTGAGCTAGCGCGCCCGATCGACGAATACAGGCGCGATGGCTGATCAGCGCCCAGTCCGGCGTAGCTGCGCGTGTCCCAAACCGCCGCGTTCCGTGCTTCCGGGAACTGAGGTCGGGAACTAAGCCTCGAAGAGGATTACGAGGGTTTCAGGCAGCACGCCGTCGTGCGCCATCGCCTCGGCCGAGGCTTCGGTTTGCATCGCGGCCGTGAAAGCGTCCATGTCGGGGACGTCCATGAGCAGCGCAACATGGGTCGGATTCTGCGGGTCGACGAACGTCCGAATATTGGTGACACCAAGAGGCCCGAAGAACTCTTCGCGCTTAGTCGATGCGAGCCAATGATCCTTGTCCTTCACATTGTGATGACCCATTACGGTCGGCATAGCTCCCCCTCAAGTGCTTGGACCCGACGGCGGTGCCGAGCCCGGTGCGGCGCGACGCTACACCTAACTGAGTCACGCCTGCGTCGAAAATCGGGCCATGCCCGAGTGATGCCCATGGGGCAGGCGGAACAGATTGACGTACCGAATACCGGCCAAGGTCCACGGGGTGGGCACGCCGATCGACGTTCCTGAAGGAGCGCTCTTTGTCAAGCTGACTTCGACGAAGTCGTCCTCGCGATCGGGTTGGCCGGCGGAGTGATCGCCGGGTTGGCGCTCACCCTCGCAGCGTCGGTGCGGCGACGCAGACGGGACTTAGCGCTCTTGAAAGCTCTCGGCTTCACACGACGACAGTTGGCTGCCGCCGTGGCGTGGCAGGCGACGGTTATTGCGGTGGTGGGCGTCGTCATTGGCATACCCCTCGGTATCGTTGTCGGTCGCCAACTCTGGACACTGTTCGCCCGCAACATCAACGTGGTGCCCGACCCGACTGTGCCGGTTCTTTCCGTGCTCCTCGTTGGCCTCGGTGCATTCGTTTCGCCAACCTCGTCGCGGCGTTGCCCGGGCGCAGCGCGACGCGCACCCCAACAGCGCTGGTACTTCGAGCCGAGTGACGTAGCGCCCTTGAAGCGATGCCGATAGGCGGCAATCGAAACAGTATGTCGCACCCAACAACAGCGCGTATCGAAAGTGCTTTCGCGCCAGATCGAGACGGATATTCGTTTGCAGTTGTGACGCACGCGTCCGACCGCGGCGCGGTTGATCAATCGTTGTCGAAGAAGCGCCGAAGTTCGCTGACGATGAGGTCCGGCGCCGAATCGATGGCGTCGTGTCCTTGGTCGGGAAGCCTCACGAGTTCGGCGATCGTCAGTGTCGCTGCGAGCGCCCGAGTGATCTCGCCAGCCCACGGGGGGCTCTTCGTGCCGAGCAACAACAGCACCGGAGCCGCGACCTGCCCGGCGAGACCAGCAAGGTCGACGCTCGTGAGCGCCGCAGCCTCTCGCGGAAGCGTTGCTGTGACGATTGGAAGGACGTCATAGGCTCCCGGGGCGCTCCTGTACTCCTCGAACCGCTCAGGGGTGAGACCGACGATCTCGGTGATGAAGCTGAACATCGCTCGGCCCGGTTTCCCCTCGGACACCAAGCCAGTGGCTCGCTCGACCCATTCGCTTGGGACTGTCTGAGGCCCAGGCGGCTCGTATAGCGCAATACGGCGGAAAGGCGCCCGTAGAGCTGCCGCTCCGAGTGTGCAGGTCGCTCCGTAGCTGTGGGCGAAGACATCGACGGGGGCGTCTTGTTGTTCTGCCAGATGATCGGCGATCGCCGCTATGTCGTCGAATTCCTTCCAGAGTGAGTAGGGCTCAGCGTCACCACTCGAGCCCCTGCCCCGACGATCGACCGCAGTCACCTGCCGATGCTCGGCCAGGGCTGACCATACGGGCTCCCACTGCTCGATCCGGCCCATCCCGCCGTGCACGAGCAACAGCGCCGGCCCAGCGCCCGCTGTCAGCAGGCCGATGCTGACGTCATCGGCACCTGTCACTGAATGCCTTGTTCCCTCCACCAAATCTCCTCCCACCCCCGAACGCCGAGAACACAAGGACCCTCGCGCCGCATCCCCGTCGCTCGATCACAGCCGCGCTTCGCCCGGCGCGGTCGATTTCGCACAGGAAGTCGTACCTAATGTCAACCTATTCCAGTCAGGTCTTGTCCAGCGGTGCGCCGGGCTGGTCACCACGCGTTGGCGTTGAGATTGGAGAGGGTCGGCCGCTGTCAGCCCCGGTGGGAACGGACAGTGACCCCGGGCAAGTTCTGGTAAGCGGACGTGTCGGCGGAAACAACTTCTCGTTGGGTGGCACGGGCCGTTGCAGCATTGACCAGCTCGTGAGCCCCGCGGGGGCGTCCTTGCCGACGCACGAGACGCCGAGGGATGGCGCCTGTGCCGGCCGAAGGGACGACGCGGCGACTCCGCCTGATGCAAGTGTGGCAGGCTTGCGATACAGAAGCTGCCAGCAGTCCTCAGCTCAGACTGTGCTGCCCGGAGGACGAATTCGAGTTCCGGCTGGAGCGCGGGGGACGCGACGTTGCGTGCCGAGGCCGGTGATGATAATTTGCCGCGCTCATGCCGTCTGGGGGTATCGCTTGAGCTTTCGTGTAAGGATCGGGTGCGGCGGCTTCTTGCGGGCGCCGGCGTGGGCGCTTGTGCTCGTCTTGCTGTTGCTGGGTCTCGCGGCGTCACCTGCATCCGGGGCGGGGAGCGCCGGCTTGAAGCGCGAGACGTCGGTGACGGTGAAGGCTGTCCCGGTCGCCGCCGGCTTGTACCATAGCCTGGCGTTGACTTCGACCGGCGCGGTGTTCGCCTGGGGCTGGAACATAGTCGGCCAGCTTGGCAACGGGAGCACGAATGGCAGCGATGTGCCGGTGAAGGTGAGGCTGCTGAGCGGCACGAAGGTAACCGGGATCGCCGCCGGCTTCGCCCACAGCGTGGCGCTGACCTCCACCGGAGCGGTGCTCGCCTGGGGCAAGAACTACAACGGCAACCTCGGCAACGGGAGCACGACAGACAGCGACGTGCCGGTGAAGGTGAACCTGCCCGTGGCCACGAAGGTGACCGCGGTCGCCGCCGGCGCCGAGCACAACCTGGCGGTGACCTCGACCGGCGCGGTGCTCGCGTGGGGCTATAACGCAGACGGTCAGCTCGGCGGCAGCACGGGAGCCAGCGATGTGCCGGTGAACGTGAATCTGCCCGCGGGCACGAAGGTGACGGCGGTCGCCGCCGGCGCCTCGCATAGCCTGGCGCTGACCTCGACCGGCGCGGTGCTCGCCTGGGGCTACAACACAGACGGCGAGCTCGGTGACGGCAGCACGACAAACAGCGACGTGCCGGTGAAGGTGAAGCTGCCCGCGGGCATGAAGGTGACCGCCGTCGCCGGCGGCGGCTTCCTCGAAGGAGTGGGCGTGGACACCGCCGGCCCCGGCCATAGCCTGGCGCTGACCTCGACTGGCGCAGTGCTCGCCTGGGGCTACAACACAGACGGCGAGCTCGGCGACGGCAACAGGACAAACAGCGATGTGCCGGTGAAGGTGAAGCTGCCCGCGGGCAGGAAGGTGACCGCCGTCGCCGCCGGCGAATTACATAGCCTGGCGGTGACCTCGACCGGCGCGGTGCTCGCCTGGGGTGGCAACAACTTCGGCCAGCTCGGTGACGGGAGCTACGAAGGGAGCGATGTGCCGGTGCACGTGAACCTGCCGTGATGATGCGGAGAGCATTAGGGTTCGCTGCGGGGCTGACGGCAACGCTCGGGCTCGCGCAGCCCGCGCTCGCTGCGACGGCGCCAGTAACCAGCACTAAGAGCACCGTTTTGGCTGGCTACAACTTCGCCAACTATATCGGGGTGCCGGGAGCAGTGAGCGCAATCATTGTCGTGCCCAAGCTCAACTGCAAGGCCACTCCATCCGCGGGGCGCTCGATTTACGTCGGCGTCGGCATCCAATCCGTGAACTCGTACGCCCGTCTGTACCTAGCTTGCACGCCGCAAGGCGTGGCCCGCTACTACCCATCGCTCGTGGTCAATGGCAGCACCAAGAACATTCCGAGCGATGTGGCCCGGGCTGGAGACAGGATCGAGTTCGCGGTGTCCCAGAGCGACTCGCAAGTGACGGACTCTGCAATTGACATGACGCACAAGTTCATCGCCACCAGCAACGGCGCCGGCAGCGGCACGGGCGAGGGCATCACTGTTGGCGACTTTCCGGTGGTTTCTGGCGCGACGGCATCTCGGGTGCCCAACTTTGGCACCCTCGCCTTCTCCAGCGCGCTGATCAATGGATACCCGTTCGGCTCCGCGGGCACTGGACTCCAGGCCGACGACCTCTACGCGAGCCTCGGCGGGCCCGCTCCAGATCAAGACCACCTACTCCGCCAGTAATCGGGAGGCGTTCGCGACCGTCTTCGAGCACTCCTGACAGTGGAATCCGCGGCGGATGTCGCCTCCGCCGCGCGCGACCCTTTCAGCGGCTCGCTGCGCTTACGATCCCCGGTGGCGAACCGCCAGGAGGCCGCCGCCGCAACGATGGCCAACGAAGGCGGTTGGGCGCATCAGCGAACGTCCCCCAGAGGCCGACGACCGCGCCGTCCCTGGGAATCGGGAGGGCGACTTGATCATCGGCCTGGACAAGTCAGCCATCGGGACCTCGGTCGAACGGTCGACCCGGTTCGGTGCCACGTTCATCAGCGATAGGAGGAGGAACACACCATGTGGGCGCAACTCATCACCACACGTCTCAAGCCGGGCCGGGAAGGCGACCTGCCGAAGCTGGCAAAGCAGTTGCAGGCCACCGAACAACCGAACTCGGGCCTCGTGCGATCGATGATCATGCGGGACCAGAAAGACCCGAGCCGCGTCTACACGGTCGTCGTTCTCGAGAGCGAGGAGAAGGCAAGAGCCCGCGAGAAGGACGAGCGACGCCAAGAGGGGTTGGCCAAAGTTCGGGCGCTCATGGGAGAGATCTTCGATGGTGCACCCGAATTCGTCGACCTGACCGTCATCGAGGAGTGGACGCCCTAGTCGGGGGACCACTCGACGCGGCTTCATGGACGTTCCCGACATGGATGCATTCGCGTCCGCCATGCAGTCAGGGGCTGCCGCCGAGGCCTGGAGCACGATGGGGTTCTGCCCGAGACGTTGGTAATCCTCGTCGAGGAATAGACGAGCCAGGTTCCGACCACCTGGCTCCCGCCGATCCAGATCTGTACACGGGCTAACCCTGGTCGTACCTCCAGGGTGCCCCCGAGCGCCGGTTGCGGGCGCAGAATCACAGAGAACTTAGCGTGGTAGAAGCACGCATAATCGGCAGAGAGTATGAGAACGGACTGATGTTCCTCCGTCCACCACGGTGACGAGGTGACTGGCTAGCGTTCCAGTGCCTGTAGAAGGTCGTGGCTGGGAGGAGGCCTCCCCCTTCGCCGGGGAAGAGGAGCGAGTCCGGGTCCGCACCAACGCCGCCGAGGTGCCCGGCGAGAGTCGAGGACAAGTTGGGGGAGAGCGACCGCGCGCCGGCCGGCCTCGGTCTTGGGCTCGGTAAGGAGGCGGCGCCCGCCGTCGAGGCTCACCAGCTGCTCTTCGACGTTGACCATGCCGGCGGCGAGGTCGACGTGGCGGTGCCGCAGCGCCAGGAGCTCTCCGAGGCGCAGGCCCCCGAAGCCGGCGCGATCACGGTCGCGCGTAATCGCGCGGTCATCACGTCCGCCAACTCGAGCACGAGCTCGGGGCCGACGATCGGACGCTCGACGGATCGCTCCATCCCGGCTCCTCGCACCCGGCAAGGGTTGGCCTGAATGAGACCGTCGGTCACCGCTGTCAAGCGGATCGCCCGCAGCAACCGGTAGGACTTTGCCGCGCTCATGGCCGGAGGCTGTGCGTGCTGACGGCCACGATCGAGGCCGTCATGGCCAAAGACCTCGTGAAGGCAAAGGTGATGGACCCCGACCTCCCGTTCCAGTCGATGACCCCCCGCCGAGCACTCGCCCTGTTGAAAGAGGTGCGCATCCAGCATCTCGCCGCCGGCACACGCCAGATCAAGCTCGTGAACCGGCGCAACGCCCTTGAGGCCAAGGTGCTGTGGGCGCTCTCGCTCGACACCTCAACCTGGTCCAAGGCCGAAATCGCCTGAGCAGGACGTTCAGGTCACGCGTAGGGAGAAAAAGTCCTCGGCGCGCCCGCATTTACCTGGGATGACGCGAAAGTCGCGCCGAAATCCAGCGAGACTGGATGATCGCCAACATCGCGTCGAAAAGTCAGCAAGCCAGCAAGCCAGCAAATCATTGGCCTTCCGGCTAGCAAAGGGGCGACCCAGCGCCGCACAGCAGACGGCACGAGCCCGAGATCTCTTGCCACCGCCGCCGGTGACTTCTCGCTGCGACGGACCAGGTCCACGACCTCGGCCTTGTACTCGTCTGAGAACGAGCGGCGCGTTCGTCGTGCCTTCTCTTGCATGTCTTCCATGATGGACATCCTTTCCCGGCCTGTCCGACCGATCGTGGATGTCCGTCAAAGCGGGGTCAAGCCCAGATCAAATCGCAACGCGCCATGTTCAGAAAGACATAGGGCCGACTTAGGTTCCTCTTAGGACGTGTCCGACGATCCTGATACCTAGGGCCACAGTGGCTCCGAACCATAAAGGAGGTGGAGACAATGGTAAAGAAAG
>CAWILM010000011.1:0-76528 GCA_963836935.1 uncultured Acidimicrobiaceae bacterium | reverse complement strand
AGGAACCAGGGCTGTTCTAGACAGGCCCGAGAAAGGAGCTGCGAATGCTGAAGCACATTGACCCGCTGTTGACTCCCGAGCTTCTCTCTGTGCTGGCGGCGATGGGCCACGGCGACGAGGTAGCGGTCACCGATGCCAACTTCCCTGCCGACAGCGTGGCCCGCGGTACTTGCCATGGTCGAGCAGTGTTCCTGGCCGGTGTTTCGATGCCGGAGGCCGTGGGCGCCATCCTCTCCGTCCTACCTCTCGACGAGTTCGTGGACGCGCCGGTGCGCAGGATGGCTACCGGCGACACGCCCGACGAACTTCCCGAGGTACAGCAAGCCGTTCAGACAGTCATCGACGCCGTCAGCGGTCGGCATTGGCCGATGGCTGCCTTGGAGCGTTTTGCCTTCTACGAGGCTGCCCGCGGCTGCTACGCGGTGGTCCTCACCGGCGAACGCCGCTTATACGGGAACGTGCTCATCAAGAAGGGAGCCCTCCCCCCGGAGAGCTAGGAGAGACGGCAGCGGGGCAGCCGGCCACGTGCCCGCACGGATCGCGGTGAATACGCACCCGGCCGGTGATACCTCTGTCTAGGGCTTTACCTCGCAGACCGTCAACAGCGTGTCTTCAATGACGTCGTGCCAACCGTGCAATGCTCCGGGCTCGAACATGAATATTTCGGGACCGTGGTAGTCGACTTCCCGACCACCCGGAAGGACCAACTTCCCGCGGCCGGTAACAATTTGACACAGCGCGTAACCTGGGCCGCTATGGATCGGTACGGAACATCCCGCGGGGATGCGGTATAGCGTGCTGGTGCCATTCGGCGAACGATGCAGTACAGCTGTAACTTGCCCGAATTCATCTGGGTTCGCCCAGGGAGGAACAGCAGAAACCTGAAACTCCACTTCCCCATCGTTCATGCTAAAGACGGTCGTTCTCACGACGTGGACCCTCCAATCGGTTCCAAGGCCATTCGGTTTCCTGACTAGGAGACCGCTGAGCAAGGCGTCTTCGAAGCTCGGCCGCTGTTCGATCGCCGCTTAGGCGTCAGCTGCTCCGCTTGCCGCCTGCCCGTCGGGCGAAGGTCGGGGGAGAGATTCGGTCGGAGGGCGGCCGGGAAGAGGCTCTCTCGGCGCTCTTGTGGCCGTTCTCCTTTGTTCTCAGCGGGGTTTCCTCGCCTCTGGCTACTCGGCCGTGGCAACCAGCCATGTCGAGCCGTCGTGGCTGAGGCCGAGGTTCAGCATCCGCATCAGGTTGACGGCGGCCGCCCGGTGGGCGAGCCAGATCCTGTTCTTCTCTATTCCTATGTAGCGAAGGCGGCGGTTCTGGCCGCGCACGAGCCAGGCGATCGTACGCTCGATCATCGGGCGCTTTTGCCGATAGGTCTCCTGGAACTCTGCTGTCGAGGCCAGCTGGCGGGCAGCCGCCAGGATGGCGGAGTTGTCGTGGACGACGATCGTGCGGCCCGCCTTGGACTTCGTGCAGCGCTTCTTGGACGGGCAGGTGGCGCAGCTCTTGGCGAAGCGGGCACGGCCATGGGCGTTGATGCTGACAGTCACGCCCTCGGGGCAGGTGACCGTTTTGCTTGCTTCGTCGATGTCGAAGTCGTCCAGGCTGTAGCCGCCCTCGACCGCCGGGCGCAGCGGCAGCGGCTTTATGACGGCGCTCATCTCTTTTTGTCCTATGTGCTGACGGAGGTCGCCCGAGCCGTAGGCCGAGTCGGCGAGGATCTCTGTGCCGGCCGGCTCGTCTTCGATGAGCCGGGGAGCGACGTCGGCGTCGCCGCTGTTGCCCGCGGTCAGGTCCGTGGCGGTGATGATGCCGGTGTCGGGCTCGGCGGCCACGTGGGCTTTGTAGCCGTCCCGGTAGGAGTGCTGTGTCTTGTGGGCATGGCGGGACTCGGGATCGACGCTCGAGATGACCCGGTCCGGGGCCGTCTGTTCGGCGATGCGCCAGGTGCCTGGCCTTTCTCCTTGTTCCACGTCCTGGCCGGCCAAAAGAGCCAGCAGCGCCACGGCCTCTTGCTGGGCCCGGTCGAGCTCGAGGCCGAGGTCCTCGGCGGCAAAGACGAGCTCGTAGGCGTCGTCCACGAGCTCGGAGACGAGGCGATCGATGTCGTCTTGGTCCTCGAAGTCGCACGACGGGCGCCCGGAGCCGAGGTTGTGCTCGTGCACATAGACGCCGTCGGCCAGCTCGGGCACGAGCTTTCGCACCCGACGGATCTGGCTTTGCAGCAGGCTTATGGTGTCCTGGCGCTGCACGGCGTCGTCGAGCACTGTCGAGTCGAGCGCCCGGCGGTTGCGCTTGGCGATGACGCCGGACTCCTTCACCACCTCCCGCACGGCCTCGAATATCCGCTCCGGGCGATCCGAGGCGCGCAGCTTGTTGCGCCAGAGAACCAGCACCGTCGGGTGGAAGCCCTCGTCGTCCAGAGCCAGGCCGGCGGCCACCTTCCAGGCGATGGAAGTCCGCAGCATCTCACAGGCCTCCCGATCGGAGAGCCCTTCCAAAGCCTGCAAGACCATCACCGTGGCGATCACGTCTGCTGGCACTGACGGCCGGCCGCGGCCGGTTGGGAACAGGTCCTCGAACAGCGCGTCCGGGAACACTCTTTGGCGGTGCTCGGCCAAGAAGGCGTGCACAGAACCCGGCTTCAGAAGGTGCTTGCAGAAGACGGCGGCGTCGAGGAGCTGGCGATCCGGCTTGGAGGATCCTTGCATCCCCCAATTCTTCTAGACCTGAGCCGAAATCGCGAATCCTGCCGGATTGCTCAGCGGCCTCCTAGACCATTGCCGGATGTTAGATGTAAGAAAGGCCGTTCTCGAAAAGGGCCTTTTCAGCGGCGCCGGGCGGCAACGCGAGACTTGGGTGATGAGCTCCCTCTGACCTGCAAAGTAGGTGAGAGCGTGACCATCCGCGCGGCGCCCGTGTAGCCCTCCAGCCGGCTCAGGAGCAGCCGGGCGCTCTCCACTCCAAGGTCGTAGGCGGGCTGGGCAACGGCTGTGAGCCGGGGCTGCAACAGCGAGGCCCAGGGCATGTCGTCGAAGCTGACGACGGCGATGTCGGTGGGGATGGCGAGCTTGGCCTGGGTGATGGCCTGCAGGACACCGATGGTCATGAGGTGGTTGGTCACGAACACCGCGTCGGGGCGTGGGTCCTGGTCCAACAGCTCTTCCATGGCCAGCTGACCACCGAGCTGGCGGAAGTCGGCCACACGGACCAAGGAGTCGTCCGGAGCCACGCCGCCCTCTTTGAGGGCTTTGTGATACCCGACCTGGCGCTGGTAGCCGGTCGTGGTCGTGAGCGGGCCGGTGATGCACGCGATGCGCTTGTAACCCCCGTCCAGTAGGTGGCTCACGGCCTCGCACGCGCCCGCCACGTTGTCGACGAGAACGCTGTCGGCCTGCTGAGCGGGAAGCGTGCGGTCAACGAGCACCACGGGAATGCCGAAGTTCACCAGCGGCGACAGGTCGGTACGCGGACCTGACGGCGTAAGGATCACGCCGCCGACGTTCTCGGCGACGGCGAGCTCTATGTAAGAAGCCTCTTTGGCAAGGTCTTCGTCAGTGTTGCAGAGGAACAGCGAATAGCCCGCCTCATAGGCGACGTCCTCCACGCCCCGCACGATGTCGCCGAAAAAAGGCCCGGTGCGGATGTCGGAGATGATCAGCGCCCAGACCCGGTTACGACGGGTACGCAGACTCGCGCGCGACCCGACTGGGGCGATAGCCCAGGTCCTTCACGGTCTGCAGCACGGTGGCGGCCAGACGAGGATCGACCTGGGGATGATTGTTGAGCACCCTGGAAACCGTCGCGGTGGAAACCCCGGCGGCGCGGGCCACGTCAACGATGGTGGTCATGGTTGCTCGATGTTACTCACGGCGCCTCGGTGGCCCCTCCTTGAGGGCTCGACTTCGGACTGCAATCATGGTGCACGATTACTATGACGTCCGCAACAACAGGCACCAACGCCGGTCCCCGGTGACGAGCAAGTGACCAAACGGCCCAGCTGTTAGGGCCGTTGGCCCCTACACCGGACGTTCTAGACTCTTGAATTCTTACAGAAAAGCAAGTAAATCGTTTTCCAAGAAAACTACGGGTCGCGATCGCTCGCCGGTGGAAGTTGCGAAGTTGCAGAACCCGGCAGCGGTGTGGTGGGCACGCAGGCCGGTCGCGAACGGGAGTTGAGCCACCAAGACGGAGGAACAAGTGCTCAAGGTCGTAACTCTCGGTGAGATCCTCGTGGAGATCATGGCAGACGAACGCGGGGCGGGTTTTCGCGAGCCTCTGAGACTGGTCGGCCCCTTTCCGAGCGGCGCTCCCGCGATCTTCATCGACCAAGTCGCAAAGCTGGGTCAACCTTGCGGCATCATCGCCTGCGTCGGGGACGACGATTTCGGCCGAGTGAACCTGGAACGACTCCAAAAGGACGGTGTTGACGTCACAGCAGTCGAGGTTCATCCGACCTATGTGACTGGGAGCGCGTTCGTCCGCTACCGCGAGGATGGGGACCGGGACTTCGTGTTCAACATAAAGAACAGTGCTTGCGGTCAGCTGCGGTTGACAGATGACGGATTGGAGCTGCTCGGAGAGTGCGACCACTTGCACGTCTCCGGTGCCTCGCTCTCCTCCCCTCAGATGGTCGAGATAGTGGCGACGGCGATCAAGTTGGTGAAGGGCAGGGGCGGCTCGGTTTCCTTCGACCCGAACATCCGTAAGGAAGTGGTCCGTGACCCAGAAGTGCGTGCGGCCCTCCAAGCCGTGTTGGCAAGCTGTGACACGTTCTTGCCCAGTGGTGAGGAGTTGACTCTGCTCACCACAGCCACGACGCCACAAGCAGCGGTCAACGAGATCCTGGGAATCGGGGTCACCGCCATCGTGGTGAAGAACGGTGCTCAGGGGGCGAGCTATTTCGACGCCAACGGAAGCCAGAGCGCGCCGGGATACCGGGTGGATGAGTTGGACCCGACGGGCGCCGGCGACTGTTTCGGCGCCACCTTCATCACCTGTCGCCTCCAGGGCCGCGGCGTGGAAGAAAGCCTCGATTACACGAACACGAGCGGGGCCCGGGCGGTAACCGTCCGGGGCCCGATGGAGGGCACCTCGAGCTTCGCCCAGCTCGACGCCCTGAGGTCGGGCGCCGATGCGGGCCGCGACACGGGCCTTCGTGCCCTCGTCTCGCGGCACGCCAAGGGCACCAACCCGGGGCCGTCTGGCATCACCTCGGTGTGCTCGGCCCATCCGATGGTCGTCGAGGCGGCCCTGCGCGAGGCCGCCGCCAGCGGGACGGCGGTGCTCATCGAAGCGACCTGCAATCAGGTCAACCAGGAAGGTGGCTATACCGGCATGACCCCCGCCACCTTCCGCGAGCAGGTGCACGGCATTGCTGAGAAGTTGGGGTTCCCGCGTCAACAGATAATCCTTGGTGGCGACCACCTTGGCCCGAATCCGTGGAGGCACTTATCGGCTGAGAATGCGCTGGCACGAGCCGAGGCGATGGTGGCCGCCTATGTCGCCGCGGGTTACGAGAAGATCCACATCGACACAAGCATGGGCTGCCAAGGTGAGCCTGAGCACCTGCCCGACGCCGTGACGGCCGAGCGCGCCGCTCGCCTCGCCGTGGTCGCCGAGGCCACGGCAGCTGACGCCGCCACGAGACCCCACTATGTCATCGGGACAGAGGTACCGGTCCCCGGGGGCGCCCTGGCAGAGATCGAGCATCTCGAGGTAACTCGGCCCGAAGCCGTTGCCGCCACCCTCGAAGCCCACAGACACGCCTTCGCCGCTGCTGGAGCTCATGCTGCCTTCGAGGCGGTGATCGCGCTGGTAGCACAGCCCGGAGTCGAGTTTGACGACCGGAACGTTGTGGTTTACCAGCCTGAGCGCGCCCGCGAAGCTCAGTGCCGCTCTGAATGAGATGCCAGGTCTGGTGTTCGAGGCGCATTCCACCGACTATCAGCCGCCAGAAAGCCTCGCCAGGCTTGTGACGGACGGTTTTGCGATCTTGAAGGTCGGGCCGGCTCTCACCTTTGCGCTCCGCGAAGCCCTTTATGGACTGGACCAGATCGCGGCGGCGCTCGATCCCAGCTGGTGTGAGCACTCACTGATGACAGAGATGGAAAAGGAGATGCTCGCCAATCCCGGGCATTGGCAGTCGCACTACCGGGGTGACCCAGATGAACAACGTGTGCTGCGGCATTTCGGTTACAGCGACCGTATCCGCTACTACTGGGCGTCCGCGGCATCGCAAGAGGCGGTCCGGCGGCTCCTGGACCGCCTCACGGGAACCGGCATCCCCGAGCCGCTGATCAGCCAATTCCTCCCGTCGTTTTACCCACGCGTAACGGGTGGAACCCTAGACGCGACGCCGAGGACCCTGGTACTCGAGGCCGTTCGCGACGTAGTTCGTGTCTACGCCTCGGCGTGCGGCGCAGCGGAGGCCGCGGGACGGTCGTTGTCCCCGACCAACCACCCACGATGAACACCCCGACCCCCGTTCGGTGCGACCTACGAACGATAAAGCGAATCCCACTTGACAGCCATAGGAGATGCGATGAGCAATGAACTGACCCGGAGACGTGCGATCGTCAGCAGCACCGACAAGGTCGAGGTGCTGACCGAGGCCGGGCCGAAGCTCCAACCCGGCGAAGTGCTGGTCGAGATGTCGGTGACGGGGCTGTGCGGTTCGGACAAGGCCGGTGTCCACGGTGAGCACGCCTTCATGAAACCCCCCTACTACCCGGGACATGAAGTGGTCGGCGTGGTGGTCACCGTCACCGATGGCGTGGACAACGTCGAGGTTGGGAACCGCGTCACCGTCGAGCCGACTCTGGTATGTGGTCACTGCAAGCCGTGTCTCAACAAGATGGAGAACCTCTGCGAGAACCTGCAGTTCTTCGGTTGCGGATACCGAGAAGGCGGAATGGCCGACGTCTTCTCAGTGCCAGCCGCGCGGCTGCACAGAGTGCCCAAGAACTTCAGTGACTATGAGGCCGCCCTCATCGAGCCGCTGGCTACGCCGGTCCATGCAGTAAGGCTGACCGGCGGCTTGACCGGCAAGAAGGTAGCCATTCTCGGGGCGGGCACCATTGGGCTGATGACTCTGATTGCTGCTCGCCGTGCCGGGGCAGCCACGATCGTGAGCACCGACCCCTTGACGACCAAGCGCGATCTGGCCCTGGCATTGGGGGCTGACGCTGTGATCGATGCAGCCGTCGACGACCTGGCCGGAGTAGTCCGAGGCGAGCTCGGGGAAAGTGCCGACGTCGTGTTCGACTGCGTAGCAAACCAGGCGACCCTGGGAGAAGCCATCAAGATGGCAATCAAGGGGGGCACGGTGGTCGTGCTGGGAGGGCCCCGCAAGCTGGCCACCGTCGACTTGCCCGTGATCCAGGAGTACCAGGTCCGCATCCAAGGTGCAGCCACCTACCGGTGGGAGGACTTCGATGATGCTGTCAAGATCATCGGCGGTGACGACTTCGATGCCAATCGGTTCGTCACGGCCACCTTCCCTCTCCCCAGAGCCGCGGATGCCTTCGCTGCCATCACCGCCGGTGGTGAGGTCAAGATCCTCGTTGTCGCCGACCGCGGTCACGCTTGACACGGCAGCGTCCCCGTCCCTGCCAATGGCAAGTCGGGACGAAGGCGAGCCCAGGTGAGCAGACGGCTGGAATGGCGAGACTTGGAGCTGCGGCTCGCCGGACGGTGATCAACGGCTCCATCAAGGCAACGAACCGGCATCGTCGAAGGACTCCCCGGTCACAGGACGGGGTCGCTTGAGAGGAATTCCGTCGATGGCACAGCCAACCGCAGTCGTCGGGGCAGATACACCAACGCCTTCTGGGGTGGCACGCGTCGTCGCGGTCGATCTCGGCGCCTCGAGCGGGCGTGTGTTCGTGGCTGAGTTCGCCAAGGAGCACTTCGAACTCGCTCAGGTCCACCGGTTCTGGAACGGAGCGATCAGAGCAGGCGAGCACCTCCACTGGGATGTGCTCGGCCTTCATCGTGGGATACTCGAAGGCATCCGTGCCGCAGGTCGCATGGGACACGTCGATTCGGTCGGGATTGACTCCTGGGGGGTCGACTATGGGCTGCTCGACGCGGATGGGACGCTTCTCGGCAATCCCGTCCACTACCGTGACGACCGCACCCGCGCCGTCGTCGAGCCGGTCGTGAACAGCGTGGGTCCTCTTGCGCTTTATCGCCGGTCGGGCATAGCGGTCGTGCCCTTCAACACGATCTTCCAACTTGCCGCTGGTCGCAACGACGCCCTGTTCACCTTGGCGCGGACCTTGCTCCTCGTACCGGATCTTCTCGCCTATTGGCTCACCGGATCCCTCGGATCCGAGGAGACCAACGCGTCGACCACCCAGTTGCTCAAGGTCGACGGATCCGGATGGGACCTCGAGCTGATGACAAAGATCGGCGTCTCGCCGAGCCTCTTCCCGCGAATCCGCCGGCCCGGAGAACGGCTCGGTCCCCTCCTTTCAGAAGTGCTCTCCGAAACAGGCCTCGACTACGACGTCCCCTTCACAGCAGTCGCCTCGCACGACACGGCGGCGGCGGTCATGGCTGTCCCGGCCGTCGACCAACACTTCGCGTTCATCTCATCAGGGACCTGGTCTTTAGTCGGCGTCGAGCTGGATCGACCGGTCCTGAGTGAGGACAGCCGCGCCGCGCAGTTCACAAACGAGCGGGGCGTTGACGGCTCGTTCCTTTACCACCGCAACGTGATGGGGCTGTGGCTGCTCCAGGAGTCGATGCGAACCTGGGAGCGTCTCGAGCGCGACCTTCTCTCTCGAGGAAGTGGTCTCCGCGGCCGCAGCGGAATCACCTCTTCGCAGCGTGTTCGACCCAAACGATCCGATCTTTTTCCCGCCGGGCGATATTCCTGCCGCGCATCGAAAAGATATGTCGCCGGCTGAGTGAGCCGATCCCCGAGACACTGGCACAAGTGACGCGCGCCATCCTCGACAGCCTTGCCCTCGCATACCGGCGAACCCTGCGCCTGGCTTCCCAGCTGTCGGGGAAGCGCGTCGAAACGATCCACATCGTAGGCGGCGGCGTGCACAATGCCCTGCTCTGCCAACTCACGTCCGATGCCTGCGGCCTTCCGGTCGTGGCAGGTCCGGACGAGGCCGCAGCAATCGGAAATGCTTTGGTGCAGGCCCAGGCGCTCGGCATCCTCGGAAGTGGCCGATGGGCCGCCCACGCGAGCATCGCCGATCGGATCGAGCGGCATGCCTACCGCCCGCGCGCAGGGGAGGCGCAACGGTGGGAGGCGGCGGAGGGCCGCCTCGCTAAGAAGTTGAGCGGTCAGCAGGCCGGCTGAGCCAAGCAGGGCGGTCGGCGGGATCCACGCGAGGCTCCCGCCGCTCTCGCGCCGGCACCGCACAGCGGCTGTGATCCCGTGAGCAAAGGAGGGGTCCCGCATTCCGGTCAATCCCTGCCGCGGCGTCTGTCTCAGAAGACCCAGACTTCCTCCCCGATCGGGACGATGTTGTCGGCCCAGATCCAGTTGATCGCCTCGTCGCTCACACGGACACAGCCATGCGAGACGGGATAGGGCGGCACAAACGAGTCACCGTGGATCGCGATCCCCGATTCTGTGAAGAACCTCGGCCGCCAGAGTCTGCCGAGCGAGTCGACGTCGAGGCCGTTTATAGCTCCGAAGATGTGGAACACGCCTTTCGGTGTGATCGCCAGCGACGTCACGCCCTTGTCCGTGTAGGTGTAGCCACCCCCCGTCGAGGTGTTGAGCGTGTACGCCAGCTTGCCATTCTGCAGCACCATGAGGAGGTCGTCCTCGAGATCCACCTCTATCAAGTTGCCGGATGCGGGTCGTGGGGTGGGAACGACACCGCTCGCCAGCGCGGCGATGGTCCGGGTCCCGATGACACCGTCTCGAGTGAGGCCGGCGGCCTTCTGGAGCGCCCAGACGGCCTGTTGTGTCGAGTCGCCGAAAACGCCGTTTGCCGCTCCGACCCAGTACCCGAGGCCGTTGAGGATCTCTTGGAGCCTCAGGACCGAAGAACCGGCGTCGCCGAACTGCAGCCCGGGTTGTATGTCGGTGTTGGTCGTCCAGATCGGCTTGTCGGCCGGTGAGTAAATGACCGCGCTGCCGTCGTTCTGGAGATTCAGGTAATAGGCGCTGCTGCGGGCCCCGCCTCCGCTCTTCGAGTCCCAGAGCACGTCCAGACCCTGATAGAGGACCAGGTTGCCGTCGTTCTGCATTTCGAGGTGGTCCGGGGCGTCGCCCCTGGTTCCCGAGTTCCAAAGGGGTTGGCCCTCCCAGTAGAGCACGAGATTCCCGTCGCTCTGCAGGACCATCCGGTAGCGGCCGCTGGGCGAGACGAGCGCGGACCCGTCGAACAGCTCCTGTCCCGCATCCAGGCGAGAGGCACCAATGCTCTGGGCTGCGCGATCGCCGAAGGTGCGATGGAGGGTGGTCGCGCCACTGGCAGCTGGCAGCACCAATAGGGCAAAGGCCATGGCGCCGAGGGTCAAGATACGAAACAAAGACAGCCGCCTCGGCCCTTCCTTCCGCCTCATTCGTTCATCGATCATGGAACCAACGCGCACGAGTCCCTCCGGACGGTCGACATCCCTCACCGACACGCGCGCCGTTGCGCGTGTTCATGAGATCGTAAACGGTTCCGCGCGCGGCACGCGTCGTCGCCTCGACCCGTGGGTCACCTACGTCAGGTGTCGTCTCGTAGCCGACGCTCCACCGGGCTCGGCGGCGCCGAAACTCGGGCCGTCGGCGACAGGCACCAAGATGAGCTCGAGCTCCCATTCGTCGCGAAGCTCGATGCCGTTCTCGGCCACGACGGGGATGGACGGCTTAAGCGCACGGGCCCGCTCGACAGCCCCCTCGTGAACAGCAGCAACCCGGAATCCCCTCTCCTCGTAGAAGCAGATGGCGCGCAAGTTGTCGTTCGTCGTGATCAGCCAGACGCGACCTACTCCCGCGTTGCGTGCGACCCGTATCCCCCGGGACAACAGAGCGGTGCCAACGCCGGCACCAGTCTTCAGGGCATCGATCGTGACCACCTCGAGCCCCTCTCGATCCAGCCGATATGTCAGCAACCCGACTCGCTCGGGCTCGTGCTCGAAGATCGTGTCCACCGCGACGAGGGCGGCCAACGAGGCCGCGTCACACAGGCGGCCCCGGGTGACGATCGTCGTCGAACCCCACCGCTGCTCCAACGTGCGAACGATCCACGCACGATCGTTCAGGTCGGCCGACCGGATCAACATGTCGCCACGATGCCATACCCGTCGCCCGGCAACCATGTGATGTCTGGCGCGTCACACCACCCGGGTACCAAGGACATAATCATGACTTGACTAGTCAAGTATTCTGGGTTATCCTGCCATTTTCCAAAGCGCGGTCACCGGATCCGTTGAAACGCGCCCCGACAAGAAGGAGACCGCGGACATGGCCGACTGGGGATTCGAGACCCGCCAGATACACGCCGGAGCCGTAGCCGACCCCACCACCGGGGCTCGCGCCGTGCCGATCTACCAGACGACCAGCTACGTGTTCCGGGACACGGCGCACGCGGCCGCACTCTTCGGCCTGTCGGAGCTGGGCAATATCTACACCCGCATCATGAACCCCACCCAGGCTGTCTTCGAGGAGCGTATGGCCGCACTCGACGGAGGAGTCGGCGCACTCGCAGTAGGGAGCGGTCAGGCGGCCGAGACGATCGCGCTGTTGAACCTGGCCGAGAACGGGGGGCACATCGTCTCCTCGACCTCCCTCTACGGTGGCACGTACAACCTGCTCCACTACACCCTGCCAAAACTAGGTGTGGAGGTCAGCTTCGTCGACGATCCTGACAGCCCGGACGCCTGGCGCAGCTCCATACGGCCCAACACGAAGGCGTTCTATGCCGAGACCATCGGCAACCCGAAGGGCGACGTGCTCGACTTCGAGACTGTCTCGGTGGTCGCGCACGAGCACGGCATCCCCCTCGTGGTCGACAATACCGTGGCGACGCCGTATCTGTGCCAGCCGTTCCTTCACGGCGCTGATATCACCGTGTACTCGGCGACCAAGTTCATCGGGGGCCACGGCACCTCCATCGGTGGCGTCATCGTCGACGGCGGAAGGTTCGACTACGTGAAGAGCGGTCGTTTCCCCAACTTCACTGAACCGGACCCGAGCTACCACGGCCTGGTCTTTTCGGAGCTGCCCGAGCCGCTCCGCCCGGCTCAGTACATCTTGAAGGCACGCCTTCAGTATCTGCGCGATGTCGGTGCGGCTATCGCTCCGCTGAACTCGTTCCTCTTCCTCCAGGGCCTCGAGACGCTTAGCGTCCGGATGGACCGCCACGTAGCCAACGCCCTTGCGGTGGCCAAATGGCTCGAAGCCCGCGACGAGGTCGAGTGGGTGAGCTACCCCGGGCTCGAATCAAGCGCCTGGCACGCCCGGCAGGTGCGCTACCTGCCGAGAGGTGGCGGCGCCATCCTCACATTCGGCATCAAGGGCGGCCGGGAAGCCGGCAGCCGGTTCATCGAGGGGCTGGAGCTCTTCAGCCACCTCGCGAATGTCGGCGACGTCCGCAGCCTTGCGATCCACCCGGCGACGACCACCCACTCGCAGCTGACCGAGCAGGAGCAGGCAACGACCGGCGTCACTCCCGACCTGATCCGGCTGTGCATCGGGCTCGAGACCCTCGCCGACATCCTGGCCGATCTGGACTCAGGCTTCCGCGCGGCAAAGGGCGCCTGAACTGGGCACCGTCATGGCTTACGCCCCCGTCACTGGGGCCTGGCGGCCTGGAGACCCTCCCGGCCGGCGGAAGTTCATGTCGCTGTTCGGGGGCGGACAGGACCACAACAGCGGCCTCGACCTCGAAGCCGGTGGCCACCTGAGTGAGGTCACTGTTGCCTACGAGACCTGGGGCGAGTTGAACGCGCGTGCCTCGAACGCTGTCCTCGTCCTTCACGCCCTGAGTGGCGACTCGCACGTGAGCGGGCCGGTTGAACCTGGGCACCCAAGCCCAGGCTGGTGGGGTCCTTTGGTCGGCCCGGGCGCGCCGATCGACACGAACCGCTACTTCGTCGTCTGCCCGAACGTCCTCGGAGGCTGTCAGGGCACGACCGGTCCTAGCTCATGGGCGAAAGACCGGAAGCCTTACGGGTCCCGGTTCCCTGTCGTGACCGTGAAGGATCAAGTCCTCGTCGAGCGCGCACTCACCTACGAACTCGGTATCGACACCTGGTACGCCGTGACCGGTGGGTCCATGGGCGGGATGCGTGCCCTGCAGTGGGCTGTGGACTTCCCCGACAACATCGAACGGGCGGTCGTGGTGGCCACGGGCGCGGCCGCCAGCGCCGAGCAAATCGCCCTCTGCTCACTGCAGAATGCGGTGATCCGCCTCGACCCGGATTTCCGTCAGGGCGACTACTACGACGCAGGTCATGGACCGATCGCCGGGCTGCGTATCGCCCGCGGGATCGGTCATCTGAGCTACCGCAGCGAAGTGGACCTGGAACAACGCTTCGCCAATACCGCCCAAGAGCACGAGATGCCGCTGAGCGGGGGGCGTTACGCCGTCGAATCGTACCTGGACCATCAGGGTGAGAAGCTTGTCCGCCGCTTCGACGCGAACAGCTACCTGGTCCTCAGCAAGGCCATGAACCATTACGACCTCGGCCGGGGCTACGGCGGAGCAAGAGAGGCCCTCTCCCGTGTCCGGGCCGAGGTCACAGTCGCCGGGATCTCCTCGGACCGCCTCTACCCGCTGCGGCTCCAATGGGAGCTCGCCGAACAACTCGGAAGTGCCAACGAAGTTCGGGTCATCGACTCGATCGTCGGCCACGACGCTTTCCTCGTCGAGCACCAGGCAATGGGAAATGTAGTCACGGAGGCGCTCGCCCCATAGGGCCCGGCCTCAGGCGCTCACAAGGTCGCGAATCCTGAACGCGACGCCGCCGACGAGAGCGGAGGCGGCGCCGAGGGCTAAGAGGGCGCCCCCGCTGGTCCAGTCCGGGCTCACGGCAGGTGCGGCGGTCATCTGGTGAAACACCGAAGTGTCGAGCACCCAATGGTTCAGCCCCACGATCCCGCCGACGAGCTCGACGAGGAACGACCAGACGACGAGACCGTAAGTGGCGACCGTCGTGGCCCGCGGCCGCACACCGAGAGCGAGCGTGCCAACCCCGAGGACGCACGCAGCGGGAGGCACGACGTTGATCCCGGCGTCGAACACGTGCGCAAAGCTCACGCCGCTGTGCTGGCTTGCCGCCCCGAGCCAGGTGAAGAGGCCGGCAATGAGTCCCCCGGCGAGAACGGCGAGGGCCGCGACAAGGAGTCTCTCCGCCAGCCAGGACGGGCGCGAGACCGTCCGCACGAGAAGGTTGTCGAGCCTTCCCTCGGCCTCTTCCCCCTCGTGGCTGTGATCTGCCCGGCGGCCACGAACGCGACCATCACGGCCATCAGCAAGAACGCCACACCGAGATACGCCTCCGCTCCGACCGCCCCGAGGCGTGAGAACGCTCGCGTGAGGCTCGACGAGGCGGCTATCGCGCTCCCGGCAGACTTCGCCACGAGCCCGAGCACGAGTCCGTACGCGGCGATGCCCACGCCCCATCCCACCAGGCCCGACCGGGCTAAGCGAACGTCCAAGCCCAGCGCGCCGAACATGAGCCTCGTGTGCGGAGTCGAATGCGTGCGATCGGGGAAGGTACTAGCTCCGAGATCTCGCACGCCGGCGAGATGCACCGTGAACAGTGCCAACACGGCGACGAGACCGCCAATCGGCAAGAGCGCGAGGGGATGAGGAGACGTCAGCGGTTGGAGCTCCTCGATCCATCCGAGTGGCGACGCCCACCGGAGCCAGCCGAGACCCGTTCCCGAGTCGGCAACCATGCGCAGGGCGTAGCTAGCGCCGAGAACGGCGCTGGCGTAGGCGGACGCTTGGCGGCGAGTCGGCGCCAGTTGGCTCGTAAGAGCCCCGAGGGCGAGGAACACTGCGGCCGCGGCGACGACGGCGACAGCCAGGAACAGGGCTCCCGCAGGACTGATGTCGACCTTCGAGGAACGCCCGACCAAGACCGTGATGACTGCCGTGACGGCCCACAGGGCCGCGAGGCCACAACCCAGGCCGGCCAATGCCTGGGCGCCGGCGGCCCGGCGCGTGGTCTGGCCCGCGAGCAGCAGTTCCCACCGCCCGGCGTCCTCCTCCCCGCGCAGCAACCTCGTACCGGTGAGCAGACCCCACACGGCGCCGACGACGGCTAGGACGGCGAGGGACTTCCAGACCGTGAAGCCGGCGACCGTCTGGATGTCGTGAGCGGGGCCGACGAGTGCGCTCACCCCGGCATTCGACCCGAATTCCTTGACCAAACTGGCGCGCTGGGCAGCAGTCTTGTAGCTCGACGCATACGCGAGCGCCTGGGTCGCCAGGTACAGGCCGAAGACATAGCCCCAAAGCACTCCGGAGCGGACCGCCTTACGGGTTGTCTGGCGCGCTATGACCGTCGCGGGCCAACGGCCCTTCGGTGCGGGAAGCCCGGCCGCCAGCTCAGCTTGCATGAGCCGGGGTCTCGGCGCTCTCGCCACCTCCGTACTGAGCGAGGAACAGCTCCTCGAGCGACGGCTCCCGGCTCAGGAGCTCCTGCACGCCCGAGGCCGCAACCAGCTGCAGGAGGGGCTCGATCGTCCCACGTACCTGGCAGCGAAGAAGGTGCCCGACCACCGCGACCGAAGACACACCGGGGACCCGCGAGACATCGGGGACAGCACCCTCGAATGTCGCCTCCACGCTGAGAGTCGAAAGGTATCGCATCTGCGCAAGCGTGCCCATCTCCACCAGCAGGCCCTCGCGCAGGATCCCGATTCGATCGCACAGGGCCTCGACCTCGCTCAAGATGTGCGAGGACAGGAAGACCGTCTGGCCTCGCTCGCGCGCCTCGTGGACACAATGACGAAAAGCCTGCTCCATCAACGGGTCGAGCCCGCTCGTCGGCTCGTCGAGCAGTAGGAGCTCAGGTCGGGTCATCAGGGCGGCCACAAGGATCAGTTTCTGGCGATTGCCCTTGGAGTAGGCGCGGACCTTCTTGGAGGGGTCGAGATCGAAGCGCCCGATCAGCTCGTCCCGGTAGGCGTCGTCCACTCTTCCTTGCACGCGGCCGAGCAAGTGAAGAGTCTCGGCACCTGTCAGCGACGGCCACAGACTCGCCTCACCCGCCACATACGCCAGGTGCCGATGAGCTTCGACCACCTGGCGCTGGCAGTCGAACCCGAAGATCTCGGCGCGTCCGGCCGTGGGGCGGATCAACCCGAGCAGGAGGCGAATAGTGGTCGTCTTGCCTGCCCCGTTTGGACCGAGGTAGCCCACGACCTCGCCTTCGGCCACCTCGAGGTCGAGCTCCTTGAGCGCGTCGACATTGCCATACCGCTTGGACAGCCCCTCGGTTCGAATGGCCGTCGTTCCCATTCGCGCGACCTCCTGGTCGTCCCCCAACTTAGGGCGTCGAGGAAGGGGGACGATTGTCCACGTTGGACATGACCCGCGGCTGTCGTTGCTGCTGGCTCGAGAGCGACCTCCGGTACGCTCGGCGCGGTGATCGACCTGCACCTGCACTCGACCTGCTCCGACGGCTCGGAGACGCCCGAGAGGGTCGTGGAACTCGCGTCGGAAGCTGGTTGTACGGCCGTGGCGCTGACGGACCATGACGGTCTTGCCGGCGTCGTCCCGTCCAAAGCCCGCGCCGCGAGCCTTGGTATCGGGTTCGTGCCGGGCTGTGAGGTCTCGTGCTCCTTCGAGCCCGGAACGATGCACGCACTCGCCTATTTCGTCGAGCCCGGCGAGGGTCCGCTGCAATCCGAGCTCGAGCGGCTCCGGCTGAACCGATCGCGTCGAAACGAGCTGCTTGTGCAGCGGCTGAGGGATCTCGGGTTGCCGATCACCTCGGCGCAGGTCGCGGAGGCAGCCGGGAGTTCTGTCATCGGGAGACCCCATTTCGCCGCCGTCCTCGTGGCCAATGGTGCGGCGGTGACCGTCCAAGACGCCTTCGATCGTTTTCTCTCCAAGGGGTCTGCCAGCTACGTCGCAAAGGCTCGCATCGACGTTGCGACCTTCATCGGCACGGCAAGGGACTCAGGGGCAGTTGCGGTTCTCGCCCATCCACTTACGCTCGGACTTGAGCCGTCCGGGCTCGACCAGGTGCTCCGAGAGCTCTCCGCCGCCGGGCTCGGCGGGATGGAGTGCTACTACGGGCCTTACTCGCCTGAGGAACGTGCCGGGCTCGTGGAGATGGCCAAGCGCCACGACCTCGTCGCGACAGGAGGGTCGGACTTCCACGGCACCTTCAAGCCCGATCTTCGGGTCGGCACGGGAACCGGTGACCTCGACGTGCCGGACAGGGCTCTAGGCGAGCTTCTCGCCCGCAAGCCCCGCTGAGAGGCGTCATGGACATGCAGACCTTGGCAATGTCGCGGGCTCTGCTTGCAAACCGTCGTGACTTATTGGGTCGAAGCGGACGCCGAGCTCGCCCATCTCGAGACCGATTCAGACTCTTCCGCGCGTGTCTACAAGAAGCTTGGTTCCGAGGAGTTCACCGTCGTCGACATCTACAGCGGACAGTGAAACCCTGCTCCCTCGCCGTCAGTGCTGGGGCACAGCCTGAAGTGTTTCCAGGATTGCTCGCGCCAGCTCGCCCGCCGCGGCCGGGTCGAGCTCCACTGCGACCCGGGAAAGGGCGCCGTCGTCGAGATTGAGAAAATCGATGTTCAGGCTGTGCTCGGCTGAATAGTGCGTCGGATGATCGAGGTAGACCGTGGCGCTGGAGAGCGAGAACCAACCCGCAGGTCCCTTTCCGGAGCCGTTCAAAGCCAGCTTCTCGGTCCGATAGGTGCACATCGCTCCGCTGCTTTCGGCCGCTCAGGAGCCGAGGTGTCGGCCGAAGAACGCCCAGATCCGCTGCCAGCCGTCTTTGGCGGCCTCGGGTCGGTAGCTCGGACGGTCGGTCGCGAAGAAGGCGTGGCCCGCCCCGTCGTAGGAGTGGAACTCATAGGTCTTGCCGGCCTGTTTCAGGGCCTCTTCCAGCTCGGCGACATGCTGGGGTGACGGGTACTGGTCGTCGGATCCGAACAGGCCAAGCAGGGGACAGGAGAGATCCTTGGTCAGATGCACGATCGGGCCGACCTTGAGCGGGTTCCCCTCCGGCGGAGTCCCGACGACGAAGGCGCCGTAGCAATCGACCGCGGCGTCGAGCGGAAGGCGGCACGCGGCGAGGAACGACTGGCGGCCGCCTGAGCAATAGCCGATCGTGGCTACGCGACCGTTCGAGGACGCCAGCGAAGTGAGATACCGGGCCGCACCTTGAACGTCGCCAACTAGGCGATCGTCGGGAACTCCTCCCAACGCTCGAACGGCCGCCGCCGCGTCGTCAGGGGAGGCTCCCGGTGCCTCCCGGCTGTAGAGGTTCGGGCAGACGGCCAGATAGCCGTGCGCCGCGAACTTCCGTGTGATCTCCTTCATTCCCTCGTCCCAGCCGGGCATGTGGTGAATCACGACGACGCTGCCGAAACGTCCCTCGTCGAGCGGCTGGGCTACGTAGGCCTCGATCTCGTCATCACCGTGCCCCCTCAAGCGGACGGTCTCCGCCCGCAGCGAGTCCGTCATATCCCTGTTCCTCTCACTTTCTCGTCAATTGAAGATCTGACGCTCATCCCGCTTGGCGCGGGACGAGCCGTCAGGAGTCAAGAGAGCTCGTAATCGAGGTGCAGCTGGTGAGCGCCGTCATGAGAGATCTGAATTCGGCCCTCACCAGATATCCGGGCGAGATCCCCGGTCCCCGAGCCCGGGACAACCGGCCACCTGGCCCATTGGCTATCGCCCGCCATCGTCCCAACGTGCAGGACTGCGAAGCTTCCGGACCGGCCGTGCACGGATCCCGCTATCCGTTCCACGGCGACGTAGCCCGCGCCACCGTTGTCAGCGTGCACCGACAGCATCTCCACGGTGCTCTGCGCTTCAATGTCACCGTGGAACGTCTTCGCAATGCGGATACGGGCGTACTGGACGCCGGGATCCTCCAGGAAAAGAGGCTCTTCATCGAACGACTCGAGCACGAAGGAGGACACCGCTATAGGCATGATGCAGACGCTACCAAGCCTCAGAGGTTCGATTAGCCGCCTGACGATCAGCTCACCGCTACTGCCCTGCGTCTCACGGTCGGGTGGCGCTTCACCCGCTCGAGGCTGGTGCCGCCGAGGGTGACGCCTTGATAGATGGTCACGTCGTCACCGACCTCGGCCGTCTCGCCGATGACCACGCCGGTGGCGTGGTCGATGAACACGCCCTGGCCCAGCACGGCCGCGGGATGGATGTCGACGCCTGTGACGATGTGCGCCAGGCTGGAGCACACCCGGGCGAGGAACTTCAGGTCGTTCTGCCACAGCCAGTGGCAAAGGCGATGGCTCCAGATGGCGTGCACGCCCGAATAGCAGATGGCGATCTCTAAGGACGAGCGTGCCGCCGGGTCGCGCTCGTGGGCCGAGGCCAGGTCGCGCCGCAGGGTCTCGAGCATGGTCAGTCGCTGAGACCCTCGAACAGCGCCGTGGACAGGTACCGCTCGCCGAACGACGGGATGACCACGACGATCAACTTGCCGGCGCTCTCCGGGCGCTTGGCCACCTCGAGCGCCGCCCAGAGGGCCGCCCCCGAGGAGATGCCCACCAGGAGTCCCTCCTCCCGCGCCGCCCGCCGGGCGAACTCGAAGGCGTCGGCGTTCGCGACGGTGATGATCTCGTCGATGACGGCCCTGTCCAAGATGGCCGGGACGAAGCCCGCCCCGATGCCCTGGATGGGATGGGGGCCCTTCTGGCCGCCCGAGAGCACCGGCGAGGCGGCGGGCTCGACCGCCACCATCTTCACCGACGCCTTGCGCTCTTTCAGCACCTGGCCGACGCCGGTTATTGTCCCTCCGGTGCCGACGCCGGAGACGACGACGTCGACCTTGCCGTCGGTGTCGTCCCAGATCTCCTCGGCGGTCGTGGCCCGGTGGATGGCCGGGTTGGCCGGGTTCTCGAACTGCTGGGGGATGAAGTACCGCAGGTCGGCCTTCGCGAGCTCCTCGGCCTTGGCGATGGCACCGGGCATGCCCTCGGGACCGGGGGTCAAGATGAGCTCGGCCCCGTAGGCCCTGAGCAGGGCCCGGCGCTCTTTGCTCATGGTCTCGGGCATGGTGAACGTGCAGCGATAGCCGCGGGCCGTGCACACCATCGCCAAGGCGATGCCCGTGTTGCCGCTCGTGGGCTCCAAGATGACCGTGTCGGGGCCGATCAGGCCGGCCTTCTCGGCGGCATCGATCATCGCCACGCCGATGCGGTCCTTCACGCTGTGGGCCGGGTTGAAGAACTCGAGCTTGGCCACGACGGCGGCCCCGCTGTCTGCGGTGAGCCGGCGCAGGCGCACCAAAGGTGTGTTCCCGATGAGCTGAGTGATGTCTTCCGCGATCTTCATGCCCCCATGCCTTTCTCGAATCCTGTCGGAACGGGTCGACATTAGGTGGAGAATCCGACTCAACAAGTCAGAGTTATCTCATTATGGAATAGCTTCTATATTGTGGACTGAACTCGACGAGGTCGGAGGAGTCATGGTCACAGAGGGAATCCGCCGGACCGGGAGTCAGGCTGTCGAAAGGGCGCTTCAGCTGCTGCGCTGTTTCGAGGTCGGACCGCCCGCCCGATCGTTGAGCGAGCTCGCCCGACTCTCCGGCCTCACTCCCGCCACGGCTCATCGCCTGTTGCGCGCTCTGTGCCGCGCCGAGTTGCTCGCGCACGACCCGCTGACCGCGCGCTACTCGCTTGGCGTCGCACTCATCCCTTTGGGTTCCAGAGCAGCCGACACCGTTGGCGTCCCGGCTATCCGTTCCGTGCTCGAGTTGCTCGCCACTGTGACCGGCGAATCAGTCAACCTGGGCGTGCGCGACGGCAGCGATGTGCTGGTACTGCTCTCGGTGCCGTCGTTTCAGAGCCTGCGCTTCGATCAGGGCGCGGGTGCACGGGTGCCTGTTCACGCCTCGGCCATGGGCAAGGTCCTCCTCGCCTTCGACGCTGATCCGGACGGCGCGGTCCAGTCCCTACCGAAACTGACCAAGCTGACGCAGGCGACCATCACGTCCCGCGCGGTGCTCAGCAGAGTCCTTAGCGAAGCCCGCGATCGGGGCTGGGCGATCAACGACGAGGAGCGTGAGACGTCCGTACGGAGCGTCGCGGTGCCAGTGCGAGCAGCCGATGGCAAAGCCGTGGCCGCCGTGGCCGTTCAAGGACCGTCGTCGCGAATGACCGACAGCCAGATCAGGGATCTGCTGCCAAGCCTCCAAACAGCCGCAAAGACAGTCTCGATCCGCCTGTCCGCGCTCAGGTCGTGGGGCCCTGATCGCACAACGGCGGCGCCAACGGGTCGAGCGTCGGGCGTCGATTAGCTGGGGCGACTACCCCAGTCCCAGTGTCCTCGGCACCAGGAAAAGCGCGAAGCCGACGATGATCAGGCAGAGGCTTGTCGCCACGACCCGTCGAACCCCGTGCATTCGGTGCTCGTTCGGCAAAGCCCGCGCTTCGAGCACCAACAAGAAGCCGAGGACGATCGGCAAGAGGAGCGCGTTCATCACCTCGACGTCGATCACCAATCTGACGATATTCAGGCTCACGAGCACTATGACCGCCCCGAACACGTGGGCAAGGCCATAGGTGACGTAGAACTTGGCTGTCTTCCGATCTGGTAGCTCATTGAGAGTGTGGGTCCATCCAAAGACCTCCGCGAGTCCCCAGGCGCCAGCCAAGGACGCAACGAGGGCGGCCACAAGGGCGGCACCCAACACCGCCGTCCCAAGGAGGACTTTCGCTCCGATCGGGCCGAGGAACGGACGCAGAGCCGCGGACATGTCCGCGACAGTGTGAAGCGTTGTCCCGTGATGTGAGCGGCCGACGGTCGCCGCGAACGTGAGCACCACCACGATCATGATCCCCTGTGTCAGCACGGCCCCGACAGCGGTATCGCGACGCTCGCTGGGAATGTTCAAAGGCTTGAGGCCTTTGTCGAGCACAGCACCTTGCTGGTAGAAGACCATCCACGGCATGATCACCGCGCCGACGTTGGCGGCCAGGAGGAACACGTATGAGCTGCTGCCGAGAGGTACGTGCCCCAAGCCTCGGACAATGGCGTGAACGTCCGGGTGCGCCATCACGACGGCGGGAATGAAGAACAGCTCCGCGAGCCCCAGCGCTATCCCGATGCGTTCGGCTCGCCGATAGCTGCCTGTCATGGCGATGCCGATCAGGAACGCCGCCGCGACCGGCACCGTCACTGTGCGGGGAACGCCGAAGAGCTCGCCCACGCCAGCGATGCCGGCGTACTCGGTGAACAGAGCCCCGACACCCGATGCGAAAAGCGGCACCGCAGCGAGCAGCGCCCATCCTCGCCCGAAGTGCTCGCGGATGAGAGCCCCCTGACCTTTGTTGGTGAGGATTCCGAGACGGACCGTCATTTCCTGAACGACGAAGAGAACCGGAATGAGCACGAGCTCAGGGAGGACCATCCGGTAGCCCCACTCGGACCCGGACTGAGCGGCGGTTATCAGGCTCCCGGCATCTGTGTCTGCGAGCATCACGACAAGCCCGGGACCCCACACGGCCAGGATCCCGGCCATTACCCAGCGACGACGCGAACGGGCTCGTCGGTCGATCAGGGACGAGGCTGGCCCCTTCAACGGTCGCGGAGCCCGACAGCGAGTTCCGTGACCGTTCGGACGCCTGGCGGCGGTGACACTTGGCGCCCGACGCGTCGTGATCGGCGTCCATCGTCGCGGTGTCGCGCGACGATCTCGAGCCGGTCCGAGACGGGATGGTCCATGACAACCAGGCTATATGGAGGTACGAGAAGACCGGACTGCCGCAACTCGTCGCCGACGTGTGGGGTGACCGCTGCTGCGGAGTGCTCCTCCCGTGAGTCATGAAGGCGTGGCAAAGCTCGCCCGGTGGTCGACGGTCGCACTCGTCGGTGCTCCCGCCAGGACGGTGCACGGGGCACGGCCTTGCAAAGCACTAGCTACTTCGCCCGGAAAAAGGAAAACTGAAAATATGCCCTGACCAGGGCATCTGTGTGAGCATGGTGCTCGCGATCTGGTCTCAATGTTGACACGATGGCTCCTACCACCCTTTGGAAAAGCGATTGGAGCCACCGTGCTGCGTACCAAGGTAGACCCGCAACCGAGTCTGTGGGAAACATTGCTCCCAGACGAGTTTCGCCGCCTTCCGCCAGGGCTTTCCGCCATCGACCGTCTCTTGGACGACCCGATATTCTTCGAACCGTTCGGCGCCTACTTCGACCCGGAGTTCGGACGGCCGTCGATCCCGATCGAGACCTACCTGCGGCTCATGCACCTGCGGTTCAGATACCGGCTCGGCTTCGAGACACTGTGCGCCGAGGTGACCGACTCGCTCGGATGGCGGCGCTTTTGCCGGATCGGTCCCTACGACAAGGTGCCGGACCCCTCCACGCTCATGAAGATCACCAAGCGGTGCGGCTCAGACGTGGTGACCCAGCTGAACGAGGCGCTGCTCAAGAAGGCCGATACCGCTCATCTCGTGAAGCTGGACAGGGTGCGGGCCGACACGACCGTCGTGCCGGCCAACATCGCCTACCCGACCGACTCGGGCCTTTTAGCCAAGGGCGTCGCCAAGCTCGCCCGTACGGTCTACTCCTTGAAGCAGATGGGCTTCGCCGCTCGGACCCGCTTTCGTGACCGCACGCGCTCGGTGCGTCGGCGGGCGCACTCGATTGGAGCATGGCTGCGCCGTCGCAACGACGAGGCGAAGACCGAGGTGCTCGCCATCACAGGCGAGCTCGCCGACTTGGCCGAGGCAACCATCGCAGACGCGCTCTGCCGTCGCCCGCAACGCCAGGCGATCGCTCGGTCGTAGCGGGAAGGCCACCTCCGGCAAGGCGGTCGCCCTCGTCGCAGATATCGAGCAGACAGCCAAGCTCTTGGAACAGATCGTCGCCCAAACACGCGCCCGGTTCTTAGGAGAGGTCCCCGACGGCTCGAAGAGGATCGTGTCGCTGCACGACAAAGACGCACGGCCGATCGCCAAGGGCAGGCTGGGAAAGCCCGTCGAGTTCGGTTACAAGGCACAGATCACCGACAACTCCGACGGCATCGTCTTGGACCTCGCCGTGTACAAGGGCAACCCGCCTGACGCAGGACTGCTCGTGCCGGCGATCAGACGGGTCGCCACATTGTTCGCACGAGCGCCACGAGCCGTCACCGCCGATCGCGGCTATGGCGAGGCGAGCATCGAGGACGCCCTCGTCTCATGCGAGGTGACCACAGTCGCCATCCCGAGAAAGGGACGGCCCGGTCCGACGCGTCGCTCAGTCGAGTCGAGCCGGAAGTTCCGCTCGCTCGTCAAGTGGCGCACCGGATCGGAGGGTCGCATCTCGCATCTGAAGCACGCCTTCGGGTTTGAGCGCACGGTCCTCGATGGCATCGAAGGAGCAACCACCTGGTGCAACTGGGGACTGCTTGCTCACAACGTCACCAAGATCGCCGCTCTTGCCGAGGAGAAGATTAACAAGTCGAACCCGCTGCGCGGCGAGCGACCGTCGTCCCGACCGAGAACCACTGGCCCGCCAAAGGATCGATCACCGACGCCCCGCTGTAGTTGACGCCCTCTCGTCCTCATCCGGCATCTCGTCGCACCCCGCTACCGGACAACGGCGGCGGAGTCGGCGGGAAGCCACGGATAGGGACAAGATTCGGGAGCCCATGGCCCCGGAGAGGCCGACCGTGACCGTGGGAGGGCACTATCAGTCCTCGTTTTTCCTGGCGAAGTAGCTAGGCCAACGCGCCCGCCTCCTGCAGGAGGCGGAGGAACGAGGGCATGAGCGACTTGCTCGCCGCCACGACGGCGGGACCCCGTCCGTGGGCCGCCTGCGGGAACAGGACCTCGGCGCCTGCTTCGCGGGCAATGACGCTGCCTGCGGCGTAATCCCACAGCGCGTTGTCCAACTCCCAGTACGCGTCGAGATGGCCTGCCGCGACGTGACAAAGATCGAGAGCGGCTGCTCCACTGCGCCGGATGTCACTCACTCGACCCAGGATCAAGGCCAAAACGGAACCCTGCCGTTCACGTTGCTCGGCGTCGTAGGAGAAGCCTGTGGCCACGAGCGAGCGCTCGATCTCGCACTGGTCCCGCACGCGGATCGGGCGATCATCGCAGAAAGCCCCGAAGCCACTGAGCGCCGTGTAGCAACGTCCAGCGCTCGAATCGTACACCGCACCTATCTGCAGCTCGCCGTCGATCTCGACCGCAATGGAGACCGCACAAGCCTGATAGCCGTAGATGTAGTTCGTTGTGCCGTCAAGTGGATCGATAACCCAGCGCACCCCGCTGGTGCCCGGAAGGAGCGTCCCCTCCTCGGCCAGGATGGCGTCATCGGGTCGAACGACCCTAAGGCGTTCGACGATTAGACGCTCCGACTCGTGGTCGACCTCGCTCACCAGGTCAGTGGAGGAGGACTTGGTCTCCACGCGAAGTGTGCGCTCCAGCCCCCGCCTGTGCACCTGTCCGGCCTCGCGCGCGAAGATCCAGGGCGAGATCCGCAAGCACGGCGAGTTGAGACTGCACACCGACCCAACGACTGCCAGGTGCGGCCGCGGCCACATGTCTGCCCGAGAAGTACCCATGGCCAGAAGTGTCGGGCGCTGCGTGTTGTTTGTCACGCGCTTCTTGTGTATTCACACATGAATCGTACTCGTTCTACTTGCGTTTCAACAGCTAGAATTGTACATTCGCACAGGAATGGACAGTCGATCACGCCGTGAAGCGACCCTGGAGCTGCTCCAGGAAAAGGGCGAGCTGTCGGTGGTCGAGCTGAGCGAACGGACCGGCGCGTCGGCCATGACCATAAGGCGCGACCTGCAACTCCTAGAGCAGGAGGGCGTCCTCCGACGCGTTCACGGCGGCGCGATCAGTGTCGCCTCGCGGGGTGACCTCCCTCCCTATTCCGTGCGGGAAAAGCGCGACTTGGACGCCAAACAACGAATCGGCGAAACCGCCGCTTCCATGATCAGGGAACGGGAAACAGTCATCTTGGACGTGGGTACCACGACGCTCGAGGTGGCTCGAGCACTTCGCGGTCGGCGAAATCTCACCGTGATCACCTCGAGCCTGCACGTTGCCAACGTCCTGGCCAAAGAGAGGGGCATCCGCTTGATGATCACCGGCGGCACGGTCACGCCGGGCGACCTTTCGCTTATCGGAGATCTTGCCGAGGACGCTTTCGCACGCCTGCGTTTCGACACACTCGTCATGGGCGTAGCCGGAGTGGACGCCGAAGTCGGCTGCACCGAGTTCAGCACCGACGACGCCCGCGTCAAGAGAGCCGCCCTTGCGACGGTGAGGCGCTGCATCGTCGTTGCGGACAGCTCAAAGCTCGGTGTAGTGACATTCGCCCGAATCTGCCCCCTCGATTCGGTCAGTGTCGTGATCACAGACGCGAGAGCGCAGCCGGAACAAGTGGCTGCGTTGGAATCGAGTCACGTGGAGGTAGCAGTGGTGTGATGGAGAACATCAATGAGTTGTTCGCTGACAGCAAGCCGCTCATCGCGATGGTGCACCTGCTCCCGACCTTGGGGACGCCGCTTTACGACGCGGAATCCGGGTTGGCGGGAAACGTCAAGCACGTTCGGGCAGACCTCGAGATCCTCCTCGATGCCGGGTTCGACGCTCTCCTGTTCTGCAACGAAGGTGACCGGCCGTACTCGTTCCGGGCCGGTTATGAAGGAGTGGCAACGATGACGCGCGTCGTGGCGGAGCTCGCTCCCACTGACCGGCCTTTCGGTGTCGACTTCCTGTGGGATCCGCGTGCTGCTCTCGCCGTCGCCGCGGCCACTGGCGCCTCGTTCGTGCGTGAGGTGATGACCGGGACTTACGAGTCGGACATGGGTTTGTGGAGCACCGACGCCGCTGACCTTCTTCGGGAACGCCGCCGTCTCAATGCGGACCATGTCGAAATGCTCATGAACGTGACCCCTGAAATTCGCAAGCCGACCCGGCAGTCGCGGTATCGGTGAATTCGCGAGGTCCGTCGTGGTTTCGAGCCTCGCGGACGCGATTCTCGTGTCGGGTCCGATGGCCAGCGCAGAGGTGGACATGGGCACGCTGCAAGAGATTGTCAAGGCCGTCAATGGCGAGGTGCCGGTAATCGCAAATACGGGCGTGAAAGCAACGAACGTCGCTTCTTACCTCGAGATTGCCGATGGCGTCATAGTTGGCTCGGACCTCAAAGCGGACGGCTACACCTGGAATGCAGTCGACCCGGCCCGCGTCGAAAGCTTCATGAAGGCGGCCCGTCCTTGAGCCTTCTCCTCGGCATTGACATCGGGACCACGGCCACCAAGGCGCTCCTGCTTGATCCGCATGAGGGCGCAGTCGCGGAGGCCGAGCGTCCCTCACAGCTGCATTCCGTGCTGCCCGGGTGGGCCGAAGAAGATCCGGACGCATGGTGGTCCAACGTGTGTGCGCTGACACGGGAACTGGGACGCAGCGGCGATATCGCCGCCGTCGGAGTCACCGGCATGGTGCCGTGCACCATCTTGCTGGATGCACACAACCGGGCTCTCCGCTGGTCGGTTCAGCAGAACGATGCACGATCGGGAACTGAAGTCGCAGAGCTGAACCGCCGCCTGGCTGGCGCCCAAGTCCTTGAACGAACCGGATCTGCCATCACACAACAGGCAACCGGCCCTCGATTCCTGTGGTTCGCAGAGCACGAACCGGACCTGTGGCAACGAACGAGGACCGTGCTCGGCTCTTACGACTACATCGCTATGCGACTGACCGGCGAACGTGCCGTCGAGGCGAACTGGGCCCTCGAGACGGGCCTGTTCGACTTCCGCGCCGGATCGTGGGCGGAGGACATCGTCGCCGCCTCGGGCGGCCGCTTGAGCCTCCTGCCTTCCATCCGTCGGCCAGAGGAGATCGTCGGTCACCTGACCGCGGAGGCGGCCCGTGAGACAGGGCTACCAGAGGGCCTGCCGGTCGTCGCCGGCTCGGCGGACCACATCGGTTCGGCGTTCGCCGCGGGGATCCTCGACGACGGCGACGTGCTCGTCAAGCTCGGAGGTGCCGGCGACATCATGCTCGCCGTTGACGAGCCTCTCGTCGACGAACGCCTCTACCTCGATTTTCACCTTCTGCCAGGTCGCTACATGATGAGCGGCTGCATGGCGACGAGCGGGAGCCTGATTCGGTGGTTCCAGCGCGTCCTGGCAGCGGGAACCGATCTGGGACAACTGGATCTGGAGGCTGACCGCGTCGGACCAGGAGCCGGCGGCGTCATCGCGCTTCCTTACTTCCTGGGAGAGAAGACCCCGATCAACGATCCGGACGCCACCGGCGCGTTTGTTGGGCTGCAACTCACCCACGAGCGCGGCAACCTCTTCCGCGCGGTCCTCGAAGGTATCGCCTACGGATTCCGCCACCATCTCGACGTCTTGGCGGAAAGAGGGCACACTCCTCGTCGCGTCCGCGTCACCGACGGTGGATCGAGATCCAAGGTCTGGACACAGATCACGGCCGATGTCATCGGTCTGCCGCTCGAGAAGGTCGCAATGCGGAGCGGCTCGGCCGTGGCGGCCGCATTCGTAGCAGGCGTCGGCGTCGGCGTTTTCTCCGACTGGCGTGACATCGAACGCTTCGTGGAAGTCACCGAAGTCGTCGAGTCACATCCAGACCCTGTCTACGACCGTCACTACGCCACATATCGAGCGCTCTATCCAGCGCTGAAGGAGGTCCTGTCATGAGCGTGCTGATAACGGGAGCTGCGAGCGGCATCGGCAAGGCGACCGCTCAGCTGCTCGCGGAACGCGCCTTCAAGGTCGCTGTCACCGACATCGACCAGGAAACCGCGCGACGGGTCGCGGCGGAAGTGGGCGGTTTCGGCACCGTACTCGATGTGACGAGCAGGCAGTCGATCCGCGGAGCCATGGACGAGGCCGAACAAGCGATCGGGCCCTTGGACTGGCTCGTCTCCAACGCAGGCGTTTCCTCGTTCGTCACGTTCCTCGACATGCCAGATGCGGACTGGCACCTGATGCTGGACGTCAACACGACAGGCGTCTTCTACTGCGGACAGGAGTTTTCGAGGCGGCTGGTAGCCGCCAACCGCCAAGGCGCGATCGTCAACGTGGCTTCGATGGCTGGCAAGCAAGGACGTACCCCATGGTTGTCCCACTACGTGGCTTCGAAGTTCGCAGTTGTAGGACTCACCCAGTCCATGGCCTTCGAACTCGCGCCCTACGGCATTCGTGTCAACAGCGTCTGCCCCGGCTACGTCGCCACGAGCATGCAGGCACGCGAGCTGGTGTGGGAAGGGGAGCTGCGCGGCATAGCGCCCGAAGAGGTGTTCGAGCTCTATGTCAAAGACACACCACTGGGACGTATAGAGACCGCGGAGGACGTCGCTCGCGCCATCGCCTTCCTGCTCGGGCCTGATTCAGCTTTCATCACGGGCGAAGCGCTGTCAGTGAACGGCGGAGCCTTCATGGATTGAGGTCCTTCGAGTCAAAGGAGGTCGCAGAGCGCGCTCCAAGACTGGATGGATGCAAGTGAAGTCTAGATGGGGCCCTTCGGCTCAAAGGCAGTGAGGGCCGTTATCGAGAAGTACCAACCCGCCCTGGGTCTGCACGGCGACATCCACGAGTCGCGTGGCACGACCAAGCTTGGCAAGACCATCTGCATCAATCCCGGGAGCGTGTGCTTCGGGCGTGTTTCACGGCGCGCTGATCGAGCTCGCGGAGGGAAAGGTGCAGCACTATCGCCTCGAGCCAGTGGCTGAGCGCGCTGGTGAGGAGGGTAGGTCCGCGAGGCGGATACGCACGTCTGCGACGACGGCACCCGTCTCGAGGACGAACACGGGGTTGAGGTCCATCTCAGCGATCTCAGGCAGGTCGTCGGCAAGCGCGGAAACGCTGTGCAGCATCTCACGCAGCGCTGCGACGTCGAGAGTCGGCGCTCCCCGATAGCCCGTCAACAGCCGGTACGCCTTCAGCGACTGCAGCATGTCCTCGATGTCGGTTTCGGTGAGCGGTGCGATCCGAGTCGCGACGTCGTCCAGCATCTCGACCAGCGTGCCCCCAAGGCCAACCGTGACGAGCGACCCCAGTGAGGGGTCGTGGTTGACACCGACGATCATCTCCTGTCCCGACTCGATCTGCTCCTGGACGAGGAACTCGGTGGCCACCCCGCCGAGCCCGGCGGATTCCAGGTTGGCGCGAATCGCCTGCACCGCGTCTCCAGCCGCGGTAGGGGTCGTCACCCCGAGTTGGAGGCCGCCGACATCGCTCTTGTGGATCGAGGCGGCGACCTTCACGGCCACCTTGCAACCGAGCCTCGCCTGCGCCGCCTCGGCCTCGTCCGCGGTCTGCACGAGCACGGAGTGTGCCACTGAGATTCCGTAGGCGTCGAGCAACGCGTGCGCGTCAGTCACAGCGAGCCAGCCGTCGCTCGCGCGACGTACGGCCGCGGCCACGAGCCGGCCGATGAGGCCGGCGTCGACGCGGGGCCGCATCACCTTGCCGGCCGGGCGGCGCCGCCTTTCTTCCCATGCGATGCTCTGGTCGAGCGCACGCGCCGCGTTCTCCGGAAACGCGAACGAAGGGATGCCTGCCTCGCGGACAACCGAGGGGGGGCCTTCGCGGTTCATGAACACCGAGATCAACGGCACGTCCTCGCTGATCTCGGCCCGAGCGGCGATGAGCTCAGCGGCCACATCTGAGGCGCGGGTGATCAAGGGCGTGTTGAACATGACTATCAGCGCATCGATCCCCGGCGCCGTCCCGAGGGCGCGGGCCGCTCGTCCGTATTGCTCCGCCGTGGCACTAGCGATCATGTCGACAGGGTTCCCCGCGCTTGCCTCCGGCGGGAGGAACGATCGCAAACCCGCCGCGGTGAACTCGTCGAGTTCGGGCACAACGAGCCCGTTGGCCTCGCAGGCGTCTGCCGCGAGAATGCCCGGACCTCCTCCGTTTGTCAGAATGCCCACGCGACGTCCTCGGAACCGTCTCTGTGGGCTCAGCATCGTGGCGAGATCGAGCATTTCCTCGATGGATTCCGCGCGAATCACGCCCGCCTGGTGGAGCACGGCGTCAACTGCCACGTCGCCGCCGGAGAGCGCGGCCGTGTGCGATGCCGCGGCACGAGTGCCGGCTCTCGTCCGCCCTGCCTTGACGGCCACGACTGGGACGCGCGTGCCGACCCATTGGGCGATCCGGATGAACCACCGGGGATCGGGGATCTCCTCCAAGTAGAGCAGGATCAGGTCGGTGTCGGGAGACTGGCCCCAATACAGGAGCAGGTCGTTCCCGGCAATGTCGGTGCTGTTGCCTACCGACACGAACGACCTGATCCCAAGGCCGCGAACCTGGGCGCCTTCGAGCAGGGCGAGCCCAATTGCACCCGACTGGCTGAGCAGCGACATGCTGCCCGGCGAGGGAACGGCCCGGCTGAACGTCGCGTTGAACCGTGAGTCGCCCGTACCGCTGAGGATCCCGGTGCAGTTCGGGCCGACGAGCCTCACGCCGTGCGCTAGGGCCTCCCGAACAAGGTTGGCCTCGAGGAGCGCCCCGTCTGGTCCTGTCTCCGCGAATCCGGCCGAGATGACGCAGACCGCCTTCACACCGAGGGCACCAGCTTGGGCAACTACTCCGGGAACGGTGGCGGCCGGCACACAGACGAAAACAAGGTCCGGAACCACCGGGCAGGCCGCCAGGTCTGCATAAGCGGCGATGCCCTGCACCGTCGGGTGTTTCTTGTTCACGGGCAGGACGGCCCCGCCGAAGTGGCTGTCGACCAGGTTGGCGAAGAGCAAGCCCGCGATCGTGTTCGGATCGGAGCTGGCCCCGACCACGGCGATCACGTGTGGGTGCATGAACGCGTCCAACGCGCTCCGCGCCACTTCCGACCTGTCCCGCAGCGCGGCGTCGAGATGCCCGTCGGTGCCGGAGTCGGCGGCCTCGAGAGTGTGCATCCCAACCCGGCGGCTCACGCGCGTCGCTTCTTCCGGGGCCTCGACGCTTGTCTCGCTCACCTCGCCGGTCCCGGACCCAGAGCCGCCTTCCACTCCTCCAGTCTCGCAGTTGCGGCAGCACGTGTAAGAGGAACGCGGCCCGATGTATTCGTCCCGGTCCTGGTGGAGCATGGACGAGGGGGTGCGGGCAGAGACCCAACCTGCGGAAAGAGTCTTTCGGCCCGGTCGAGGACGACATAAAGGCCTTGCCCACCAAAGCCCCCGGGTCGAAGATGGAAACGGTGAGTACGCCCTGTCCCGCGTTGGTGACCCTAGGAGCACCTCGTACGATGTTCGCGGTCCGCTCTCACTGGTGACGGGCGCAGCACGGTGTGCGTTCGGTTCGAGTTGCCTCGCGCCCACGAAGCTGCGGACGCGCCCTCTAGCCAAGACAACATCGGTGCCCAAGACATTCGCGTGGCAGGATGCCAGCCCCTGCAGGAGGTAACGCCGTGACCAGGGTGGTCGAACGACCCAAGCCCTTCGTCGTGCCCGAGTACTGCAAGGGCTGTGGGCGCTGCATCAGTTCGTGCACAAAGGGCTGCATCACGATGGGTACCGAGATCAACCCGGTGACCGGACTGGTTCCGATCATTCTCGACCTGTCGCAGTGCAACGGTTGTGGTCTCTGTTTCGACGCCTGCCCGGAGCCGTACGGTCTCCGCCCCCAAGGCGACGAGCCAGTTTTCGAGTTGATCGACCCGGCCACGGTTCTCGGCCCTCGGCCATTCGCGGTGCCAAAGCCGGAGTCGCGCCCGGATACGACCGTCCCGTTGCCTGCGCGGGAGCCCCTTGTCGTCAAGGGGACTTATGCCGCCGCGGTCGGTGCGGTCCTGGCCGGCTGCCGACACGTCTTCGGTTACCCGATCACCCCGTCCACCGAGGGCGCCGAGCTGATGGCGAAGGTGCTGCCCGAGCTCAGCGGCATCTTTATCCAGGCGGTCAGCGAAGTGGCGACTGTCAACATGATGTACGGCGCCGGCGGCGCCGGGAAGCGGTGCATGACTTTCACGAGCTCCCCCGGTTTCAGCCTGATGCTGGAGGGAATCTCGTACATGGTCGGCGCGCAGATTCCGGCGGTGTTCGTGAACGTCATGCGCGGCGGGCCAGGGCTGGGCAACATCGGACCCGAGCAGGCGGACATCAAGCTGGTCTGCCGGGGCCTCGGCCATGGGAACACCCATGCCATAGTGCTGGCTCCGGCGACTCCCCAGGAGATGCTGGACATCGCCATGCTCTCGTTCGAGCTTGCTTTCAAGTATCGAAACCCCGTCGTGATCGTCGGCGACGGCTTCCTCGGCCAGATGACCGGCAAGGTACGACTGCCGGGCGAGATGGTGGTGCCGGGGATCCCCGAATGGGCTGTGTTCGGCGACCACTCCCACCGGGGCAACCTGATCTGCTCGCTCAACCTCTCCGAGACAGGGCTCGAACAGGACAACATCCGCCTCAACGAGAAGTACGAGCGGATGGCCGCCGAGGAGCAGCGGGCTGACCTCTACCGGTGCGACGACGCCGACATTGTCCTCGTGGCGTGCAACACGCTGGCTCAGCTCGCGAAGGGTGCGGTCGGCGAGCTACGCGACAAGGGGCTGAAAGTGGGCCTCTTCCGGCCCATCACCCTGTGGCCGTTCCCGATCGATGCCCTCCGCGGTGTGCTCGACCGGGTGAAACGCCTCGTCGTCGTCGAGGCGAGCAGCGGCCAGCTCGAGGACGAGCTGCGGTTGGCACTGAGCCACGCCGAGGTCCACATGCCCCCGCCTATGAGTCACGTACGTCGCATGGGTGGGGTCCTCCCCTCCCAGGGTGAGATCGTCGAGCACGTGCTGGGTCTGGAGGAGGTGCTTTGATGACGGCGTCCGTCTTCTACCGCCAATTCGAGCGCCACGCCAACGGCGAGGGGGTGGCTGCCCATTCGACGACTTACTGCCCTGGCTGCGGTCATGGCCTGGCACAGAAGTACTTGGCCGAAGCCATTGACGAGCTCGGGGTCCAGGACCGCACGGTCCTGGTCTCGCCGGTCGGCTGCGCGGTGTTCTCCTACTACTACTTCGATGTCGGGAACTCACAGGCCCCGCACGGGCGCGCCCCGGCGGTGGCGATCGGTCACAAGACGGCAAACCCGGACTCGATCGTGATCTCCTATCAGGGGGACGGCGACCTGGCATCTATCGGCCTCGCCGAGACCGTCAGCACGGCACAGCTCGGGATCCCCATCACGGTCATCTTCATCAACAACGCCATCTACGGGATGACCGGCGGGCAGATGGCCCCCACGACCCTCATCGGCCAGCGAACGACCACCACGCCAAAGGGCCGGACTCCCTTCGCCGGCCAACCGATAAAGATGGCGGAGTTGATTGCATGTCTCGATGGACCCGTGTACGTCGAGCGGGTCGCTTTGTACGACAACAGGCGCCGGACCCACGCCAAGCGTTCCATAAAGAAGGCGCTCGAGTTGCAGGTCTCTGGCAAAGGCTTTGCGTTCGTCGAGGTCCTCTCCGAGTGTCCCGTCCACCTCGGCCTCGAACCGGAGGCCGCCGAGGACTGGGTGAGGGAGAACATGGAGCCGATCTTCCCACTCGGTGTAAAGAAGGACACGACGGAAGGGCCCTCCTTCCCCGCCATACCGACGGCCAGGTTCGATCCGGAACGGACCCTCACCGCGCTGGGCACGACCACCGAACGAGCAGCGCGCTTCGCCGAAGGATTCCCCACGCACATCGACGCCGAGGACATCAGCTTCAAACTGGCGGGTTCCGGCGGCGACGGTGCCCAGACCGCCGCGATGATCCTCACCCGCGGCGCGATCAACGAGGGGTTCGACTCGACGCACATCCCGAGCTATGGCCCCGAGTCTCGTGGCGGCGCCTCCTACGCCGACGTTCATGTGGCCCTGAAGGAGGTGATGTCCCCGGCCGCACCGCGCCCCCACGTGCTCGTGGCGTTCAACGCTCCCAGCCTCGCCAAGTTCGGACCGACCGTGCATCCCGACGGGATGATCATCTACGACAGCTCCGTCATAAGCGCCCAGCCGGACGCCGCTGCCCCGGGGGTCAAGCTCGTGCCAGTGCCCTTCACGGCCGTCGCCAATGACCTCGGTGCCGTGCTCGTGAAGAACGTCGTAGCCCTCGGCGCCTTGCAGGGAGCGACGAAGGTCTTTCCAGAAGAGACATTCCTCACGGCCCTTCGCGCCACGCTGAGACAGAAGTGCGCCATGATCCCGCTCAATGAAGAAGCATTCAAGCTGGGAGCCAAGCTCGCCAGTGAGCAGGTGGACTAACCGGGCCAGCCGCGGACAGTGGCAGCCTGCAGCGCCCGTGCTGTCGACCAGTGCCCTCGGCGTGCCAGCAGCTCGATCAACTCGTAACCTTGAGGGTCTCCTTCGCCGAGGTGGAGCCGTTGAAGTCCGCGCTGCCACGATAAGCAGCGACAAGGCGGTAGGTGCCGGCCTTGAGTTCGCTCGGTGACAGCCTGCACGTCGCCTTGCCCGACGACAGCGAAGTCGTGCACAAAACAGTGCCTCCGTTGCGGATGGTGACCCTCCCGGTTGGTGTCGAGCCGGCAAACTGCGGAGCAACGGTAACCGAAAAACGCTCGAACTTTTCCTTCCCGAAGATCACTTTGGCCGCTGACAGCCGGAAAGCGATCCTGGAAGTGGCCTTTCCTACCCTGAAGCTTTGGGAGGTCTGATCGGCCGCGAGGTAGTCCGTGTCGCCCGCCTGGTTCGCCTTGATCACGCACTTGCCAACGCCGATGAAATGCACCTTCGAGCCCGACACGGTACACATCGACGCCGTGCTGAAAGTGACCGGCTGGCCGGAGGCACCGCCGCTGGCCGTGACCGTGTAGGTAGCACCCACGGCGGCGTCGGACGGTGCCTTCGAAGTGAACGTGATCGTCTGGGAACCCTTGCCGACCGCGATCGTCTGCTGGACCTGGATGGCGGCGAGGTAGTCCGCGTCACCAGCCTGGCTTGCGTCGATGACGCACTTGCCGACCTTGTTGAAACGCACCGTCGAACCCGAAACGGTGCACACGGAGTTCGTTCTGAGAGTGACCGGCTGGCCGGAGGCACCGCCGCTGGCCGTGACCGTGTAGGTAGCACCCACGGCGGCGCCGGACGGTGCCTTCGAAGTGAACGTGATCGTCTGGGAACCCTTGCCGACCACGATCGTCTGCTGGACCTGGATGGCGGCGAGGTAGTCCGCGTCACCAGCCTGGCTTGCGTCGATGACGCACTTGCCGACCTTGTTGAAACGCACCGTCGAACCCGAAACGGTGCACACGGAGTTCGTTCTGAGAGTGACCGGCTGGCCGGAGGCACCCCCGCTGGCCGTGACCGTGTAGGTAGCACCCACGGCGGCGTCGGAGGGAGGCCGAGAGGTGAAGATGATGGTCTGGGGAGCCTTGCCGACGCTGATCGTCTGCTGGACCTGGGGGGCCGCGAGGTAGTCCGCGTTGCTGGCCTGGTTCGCGTCGACCACGCACTTGCCCACGCCGACAAAGCTCACCGTCGAGCCCGACACGGTGCAGACCGAGGTCGTGCTGAAAGTGATCACGTTGCCAGAGGCACCGCCGGTGGCCGTCACGGTGTAGGTCGCGCCCACGACTGCGTCGGAGGGCGGCGTCGAAGTGAACGTGATGGCCTGGCTGGCCTGACCGACGGTCAGGCTGAAGACCCATGTGCCGGTGTCACCGTTGGTATCGGTCTCGCTGCCACTTACGGTGTAGGTGCCCAGCACGAGCGCGGTGGCCGCGCTGATCGCACCGGTGCTGCTCACGACGACGTCGGCGGAGTCCGACGAGGCTGCCTCCGTGTAGCTGACAATGCCGGTCGAGTTCGTCACGGCAAGGCTGTGGCCGCTGTAACCGGCACCGTAGGTGACCATCGCCGAGGTCGGGCTGGCCTGCACGAGGCTAACGGTCACCTGCACGAAGGTCCAGGTGTCGCTGAGGTCGACACTGTTGGCCTCTCCTCCGAACAAGACCATTTTCCCCGCGGCCAGGTCGTAGGCCATGGACCCGCTGTCCCGAGCAAGTGGACTGGCTGGCGGGGAGAGCTGGGTCCAGGTCGTGCCGTTGAAGGTCCAGGTGTCGCTGAGGTCGCTGCTGGCGGCGGACCCACCGAACAGGACCACCTTCCCCGTAACTGGGTCGTAGTCCATGAACGCGCTGTCGCGAGCGGGCGGGCTGGTAGCCGGAGAAAGCTCCGTCCAAGTCGTGCCGTTGAAGGTCCAGATGTCGCTGAGGTCGCTGCTGGCGCCGGACCCCCCGAACAGGACTAGGTCCGGCGTGGCCGGGTCGTAGGCCATGGACGCGTACCAGCGAGCGGGCGGGCTGGTCGCCGGCGACAGCTGAGCCCAGGTCGTGCCGTTGAAGCTCCACGTGTCGCTGAGGTTGACGCTGTTGGCCTCTCCCCCGAACAGGACCATGCTCCCCGTGGCCGGGTCGTAGGCCATGGAGGCACCGTCCCGGGCGGGAGGGCTGGTCGCCGGCGAGAGCTGACTCCAGGTCGTACCGTTGAACGTCCAGGTGTCGCTGAGGTCGCTGCTCACACCGGATCCCCCGAACAGGACCATGTTCCCCGTGGCCGGGTCGTAGGCCATGGAGGCGTACGCCCGGGCGGGTGGGCTGGTGGCCGGAGAAAGCTGCTTCCAGGTCGTGCCGCTGAAGGTCCATGTGTCGTTGAGGTCGCTACTGTTGGCGGATCCCCCGAACAGGACGATGCCCCCGGTGGCCGTGTCGTAGGCCATGGACGCACTGTTCCGAGCGCCGGGGCTGGCGGTCGGAGAGAGTCGCGTCCAAGCCGCCGGGGGCGATGTCGGTGAACTTGCCCCGGCAGGAATCGCCGTCCCGATTGAGGTGGTCAGCAAAGCGAGAAGAGCCAGGAGGGCCACCGGTAGCGGTCTCGCTTCCCTCCTCCAGCCCCAGAGACGGCTCCCGGGATCCTCACCGCACCCCGTGTCGCGAATCGGCTGGGTGTCAATAGATGCAACCACCTGCTCCCCCTGGTCACTTTTCGCCTTGCCCGCTCCCGGCGCCACTGGAAGACAGCTCGGGCAAACGCGCCTGCGTACAAGGTTCGCCTAACCGTGAGCTTAATGACGCGACGCCGATCAGGCGTTGTGTCCGATCCCCAGCGGGACAGGGAAGAGAGTACGCGGAAACCCGACCAGTGTGGCGTGCAGGGAGAACGGCGAGACAGCCAGCCCCGATGCTGGTCGGAACCGGCCAGGCAAAGGTCGTCAATCCGCGGCCGGGATCTCGTTAGTCCCGATGACCTGGCGACCACCCTCGCCCAATGAAATGCTTGGTGGTGGTTGTCGGGCGTGGTCGCCGAATGATTCTTGCAGCTGAGAGCGCGTCGTTAGTCTGACGCAGGGACCGTGGAAGACCTCCGACTGTCGCCACGAGCACGAACCCTAGATTTCGCTTCGCCAGGTCCCTTCCCCGACAACCTCCTGACAACTTGACGGAGGTGATGGTGATGAAGCGGATCAGAGACCGCGTCGCCGGGCTCGAGGTCCATCGGGACACGATCGTCGCTTGCTGTCGCGTCGTCGATCCTGACGGTGAGGTCGAAGTGACGAAACAGAGCTTCCCCACGACTCGAAAAGGTCTCGGTGAGCTCACGGTCTTCCTCTCCGATGTCGCCGTCACGACCGTGGCGATGGAAGCGACTGGGGTTTATTGGAGGAGTCCGTACTACGCCCTCGAAGGGATGTTCGACGAGTTGTGGCTGTGCAACGCGCAGCACGTGAAGAACGTCCCGGGCCGAAAGAGCGACCTGTCGGACGCCGAGTGGCTGGCCGATGTCGCCGCGCACGGCATGGTGCGGCCCTCTTTCGTCCCCGCGCCAGAGATCCGAGAGCTCCGCGAGCTCACCCGCTACCGCAAGACTCAAGTCGACGCCCGCGCAAGAGAGATCCAGCGCCTGGAGAAAGTGCTCCAGGACGCCGGCATCAAGCTCACCTCGGTCGCCTCGTCGGTGTGGAGCATGTCCTCGCGCGAGATCATCGAGGCGCTCATCTCAGGGACCGCTGACCCCATCGTCCTCGCCCAGATGGCCAAGGGCAGGATGCGAGGCAAGATCGACCGACTCGAAAAGGCCCTGTCGGGTCACTTCGGCGCGCATCACGCTGTCGTCTGCCGCCAGATCATCGACCCCATCGACTTCCTCGACCATTCGATTGCCGCGCTGACAGAGGAGGTCACGACACGGCTCGTCCCTTTTGAGGCGGCGGTCACCATCGTGACCTCTCTGCCGGGGATCTCGAGGAGGACCGCCGAGGTGATCGTCGCGGAGACCGGCGCCGACATGAGCCGGTTCCCGACGCCTGGTCAGCTCTGTGCCTGGGCGGGGGTCGCTCCGGCGAGCTATGAATCTGCAGGCAAACGACGGCCGGCGGGCACCCGTCATGGATCACAGTGGCTCCGGCGTGCCCTGATCGAATCGGCTCGGTCCGCCGCACGCACAAAGAACACCTACTACTCGGCCCAGTACGCGCGCATCGCCCGGCGACGGGGCGCGAACAAAGCTGCCGTCGCGGTCGCGAACTCGATCTTGTTCACCATCTGGCACCTGCTCAGCACCGGTGCCTTATACGACGACCCAGGAGCGGACTACTTCGAGCGCCGTCACGATCCAGCCGTCGAGGCGAAGCGACTCGCACGGCGGATCGAGGCGCTCGGCTTCGACGTCAGCCTCATCGAGAGGGCCGCGTAGCGTTTCAACACGCGACAACCCCAATCGTTCGCCCGGGGACAGCACCCTCCCCGCGCGCGCCCAGGTTCGTGCAAGGGGAAGGCATTTCACCCTAGAGGCAAGGTGGAAACCCGACCACCCTTGTCGGAGAGAGAAGGCGTACAGGTTTCGAGTCCCTCAGCGCCCACCATGTGGGCTTGACCCCATTGCGTGGACCACGCTTTATGACAACGTGGCCGGGGTGTGGGTCGAGCGTGGATCTTCGAATTCGCTCGCAGTGAGGTAGCCGAGCGAGCTGTGGCGTCGAGTCCGGTTGTAGAAGTTCTCGATGTGATCGGCGATCGTGATAGCGAATTCGAGATTGGTTCCCCAGCGCTGTCGGTTCAGTATCCTCGCCATGCTGGTCGTGACCCTTGACCGATCAATGGCCGACCTAGTCGACGGTGCGGAGCGGCTCGCGGCACTAGCCCCACGAATGTCGACTGCGAGTGCTTCACAGAGGCAGTGCCCGCCGTGGAACCCATCTCGCCGGGCGGCTCGTAAGTGACCGTGAAAGCAGCTGACGTGCCAGAGCCTTGGATCGCACTAGGCAAGGCCTCGACGGATCCGTCACTCGTCACCATCTCAACTGCATCGGAATAAGGGGGCAACACCCAGGAGCCGGACGGCACTATCACTGCAAGGTCCTTAAACGTTACCAACCCGAAGTCCGCGAGGGGATAGAGCGCTTTCGTGGTTGAGTCTTCGGGATCCTCTGCTATCCACTCGGCTGACGTTCCGGGACCAGAATCGATCTCGGGGTTTGAGGACGACGATCCACTGGAGAGATCCGCGACGTAGTAGTACCAGTAACCTGACGCATCCTGGAAAACCTTGGCGTCAATGACATCGCCGGACGCGACCACAAAAAGGGGCACACTTGAGTACCCTTCAGCTTCATCCGTCCACCAGGCATAGTCGCTCTCCTGCCCGTTGACGCAGTAGGAGGTCGTTCCGTCCTGGAAGAGACCGGGCTGGCCAGCAGCGCCGTTGACACCCACCCAGTCCGATGTGAAGCCGCCCGGTACCGAGGAGCAGTCCAGCGTCGGGACCGTCCACGTGGCACTTACCGCTTCATATCCGCCGCTTTCTCCGGTAAGGACGTATCCAGACCAGTTGTTAGATGTCGAGCCAGGGAACGACGTCGACGGTAGCGTCGTAGTGGTGGTTGAAGTCGGCGGCGGCGTTGTGGTGGTGGTTGGAGTCGGCGGCGGCGTTGTCGTGGTGGTTGAAGTCGTCGTGGTAGTTGAAGTCGTCGTGGTGGTCGGTGTTGGCTTCCCGGCTTCAACGACCTTCAGGTGATCGACCGTCCTGGTCGTACCACGCACGACCAGGTTGAGCGTGTAATCCCTCGCGTCAGCTGACGTATTGGCATCGAACGTGGCCGGTCGAACCACCCTGCCGTTCGTGCACTTCGCAGTTCCATCGAATCCTGCGACCTTGGGCGACGACGACCAGATGCACGTCTCGGCATTGTGAACCATCACCGGCCACCTGATCGTTGCACCACTGGCGGGGAGGTGGCGCGTGGGGACTGTCGCGGTACTCGCAGCACTTGCCAGCGAGGGAACGACGAGGGCCACAAACGCCGCTAATGCAGTGAGAGGACGGAGTACCGCTCGCATTCGGACCTCCCCAGGTCTCTTGCTTCATCGAGCGTACGCCCTTTCCTGGCCCTCCTCGACGTGTCGTCCCGTGGGCTCCGCCCCGGCCGGTCCTGGCCTCGTCCGGGTACAGCTGAACTGCGTCGCGGGCGCCCCAGGAGTTCATCGAACGGAGGTCGACAGACCGTCCCGTCGAGGCGATCCTGGTGCGCGCACAATTCTCCGGACATCGCTAGCTTCATTTGCCTCTGCTGTTCCGGTACGGCTTCTGCCGATCGGCCAACACTCGCGCTGAGATTGCGGGTATAGACCGCATCCGGACAACGGTAGAGGTACTAGTGCCTAGAGTCGGCTTCCGCCGCGCTGATTCCACCATCGCCCGCTACCCAGACCCGACTTACCTGTGGGACTCGTGATAGTCAACACTCCGATCCGGTTTGGCTGCCAAGACGCGACGACTGGACGTCGGGGTCCAGGTGGAGCGCCCGCAGCGTGGGGAGGACGAACGACCTGGAGGCCGACGTGGGTCGGCGCGACGATGAGACGGTTGCCGGAACGGTGGAGGTCTTCAGCGTTTCATTCGGTCTCCTCGGTTTCCATGCTCGTACCCGTGTGCGAACGCCCAGACTTACCTCGGTGCACGGAGCGCTCTCCGGCGACATGATGGTGGATGGGGTGATCCCCACACGGAGAAGTTGCGGTCGCTCATTCTTTGGCGGCTGTCCAGGGTGTGAGAACCTGGCGAGCATTCGGGTTGCTGGAGCAGACCGCAGATCATCATTGTGATTGCGGGCGGGACGCGCACGGGACAAGCGCCGTTCAGGCGGCCTCGGCCCAGGCGTCGTCGCCGGCCGCACGAAGGGCGTGGTGGCACCAACGCGCCAGCTTCCTGGCGACAGCGAGGGCGGCTCGTTGTGTCCCGAGACGCTCGCGAAGCGAGCAGAAGTACTCATGGTCCGGGGAGGCCTTCTTCGTCGAGGACATGGCAGCCTCATATAGCGCCCAGCGCAGGAGTCCTGGCCCTTGTCGGGCGAGATGTCCCTTGGCCCGGTTGCTGTCGGACTGGTAGACGGTGACGTCAAGGCCGGCATGACGCACGGCGTCAGAAGACGAAGAGAAACGCCGGGTGTCGCCCATCTCGCACCAGATGGCGACAGAAGTGACCGGTCCGATGCCGTAATGGGCGGTGAGCGCCTGGCAGCCCGGCTGGTGCCGTGAGAGACGGGCGAGATCGAGCTTGATCGGAGCGAGCATCTCGTTCACGACCTCGATCTGTGCCAACGCGACCTCAACGGCACGCCGGGCCGCCAGAGAGAGTTCGGCGTCGTGAAGCAAGGTCCTGGCCTGTTCGCCCGCCACCGGACATCCGAGCTCGGGAACGCCGTGGTGATAGAGCGTGGCGTGGAGGCGCTGGGTCCACGCCACTCGTTGATCGGCGAGATCCTTGTAGAGCCGGACGACACCACGAGCTTCGAGCACGTGTCGAGGCGGGATCCAGCTCTCGGGGAGCTCCCCGGTCATGAGCAGCTTGCGAAGATGCCGGGCGTCGCCACGATCGGTCTTCGCCCGTCGCTTGTTGCCCCGGAGAGCAGCCGTGTCGGCCGGCTCGGCGACGTGAGCGCGAAAGCCTGCGCGCTCGAGCTCCTCTGTGACATAACGCCAGCCGGTGCAGCCTTCCATCGCCACATCACCGCCGGCGCCGTCGAGGCTGGCGAGAAAGCGCCGCAGCTCGACCCGGTCAGCGGGCGAGACGCGCCCACGGACGTTCTCGCCAGTCGCAAGGTCGACTATGTCGAAGGTGAGCTGCCGGCGGTGGATGTCGATTCCTCCTACGATTCCCATGGGATCCTCCTCGAGCTCCTGATGAAGACCGCCCCGGCGTTTGATCGTCGGTGCAAATGCCGTAGTACCACTACGACCGTGCCGGGGAGGGTCCCACATGCCATCTTCGGCGGCTCAAACATGAAAGACCTGGTCACGAAGTCCGTCGTCGCGGAGGCGGTTTTTGCCCTACAAGCCGTGATCGGGCTTGCTCAGGCGACGCGTGAGCGCCAGGTGGAGGTGTCGACGCTGAAGGCGGCGAGGATCTTGGCCTGGAACGGACCCGGCCGGGTGATGACCTGTCGTTCGTCACCGTTCGCGTCGACAAAACGGACCATGCGGATGCGCTCGAGCTCGCGAAGGGCCCGACGAGCGCTGAGCTGTTGGCCCTCGAGGTCCGGGTCGGTGATCTTTGCTCTGGCGAGATCAAGCGCCATGACAGCTTCGATCACCGCCGCGAGCACGCAGATGGCGACGTGACCGCGCACGCGCTTTTCGGTGTAGTGGAAGACCGGTCGGAGAGCTAAGAAGTCCTTCAGCACCCGAAAGCGCCGTTCGACTGACTGGAGGGCCTTGTAGTGAGCGACCACCTGGGCGGTCGAGGCGGTCTTCTCGTCGAGCGAGGTCGTGATCACATAACGGCCGGCGAGGAGTTTCTCCTCGTAGGCCATGGCCTTCTCGTCGTAGTCCCAGGTGAACACCCCGTGGGTGATCTTGGTCGAAAAGCACCGGGCGACACCGGAGTCGCGAAGGATCCTGTCGGCGGCGGCCCCGATCTTGGCCGGGTCGACGAGGCGGCCTTTGCGCACCCGTTCGGCCAAGGCGATGAGGCCGTCCTCGGTCGCGGCCAGGGCTCTTGGCGCCGGGCGTCGTCTCGCACGTGGCGGCGGGGGGAGTCGACCACGACATAGCGGCGGGACTCATAGACGACCTCGGTCGCCTTGGTCCCGTCGTCTCCGACGGGCACGAAGACGGCCTGTTTACTGGCGGCAGCTTCTAAGACGGCGGCAACGACCGGGTCCCGGTGCAGGCGCGTCGCCAGCACGTGGTCAAAGCCGTTTGCTTGGACCAGGGCAAGATTCTCTTCTGAGATCAGGCCCCTGTCTGCAACAAGGGCGATACGCCCCACCCCAAAGCGCGCCTGGAGATCGGCCATCACCTGAGGCAATGTCGAGCGATCAGCGGTGTTGCCGGAAAAGACGTGGTGGGCGATCGGGATGCCGTCGGAGGTGACGAGGAGTCCGATCACGATCTGCGGCCGGTCTCCTCGGTGATCGCGGCTGTAGCCGAAGGCCTTGGCGGGGAAGCGGGCCGAGGTCTTCTCCTCGCCCTCGAAGTAGGTAGAGGTGAGGTCATAACAGACAAGGCGCAGGTCGAGGTTCGCAAGGTTGCACAGCTCTGTGAAGCAGTGGGCCTCGATCTCGTCCTTGACATCCGCGACCGCGTCCAAGGCCCGATAAAGCCGATCGAGCGAGGGAGCGTCGCGAACCTCCGGCAGGGCGCCGTCGGCCCCGAGCCAGTCGGTGACACAGCGCCTTTTTGAGGATGGGTCCTGTAGCCGGTTGGCGACCATGGCGAACACCGCGTCGGAGAGCCCGGCCGAGCGCCGGCGCCGGCCGATGGCCCCGAAGAGCTCGTCCAACAACAACCGGGAGAAGTAGGCGTCACAGGCGGCCATGGCCCCATAGGAGGGAGCGGACTCGGCGCTGAGCTCGATGCTGGTTCCGCGTCCCAGCTGGGAAGACAGTGCCGCGACGAGGCGTTCGAGCTCGCCCGAGCTCTTAAGCTCTGAGATCTCGCCGAGCCGGGCGACGACCCGGTGCCGAGGCTGGCCCAACTCGTTTCGATAGGACTCGGCCAAGATCAGATAGGTGTAAGTCTTCTTCCCGCTACGGACCCGGTCAACCTTCACGTACACAGAACATAGATTAATGCCGTATGTCCAATAAATCAATCACTTATTTGTCGCTACATGACACCTTGCAAACCCGACTTTATCCACAGCTCGCCCAGGTCACAGCGGTGCGAGGTCGCGATCGAGGAGTTGAGCCGCCGAAGTCAAGCCAGACCCTCGCGCAGAACGCCAGGGGCTCAGAGACGATCTGCTACCTAGACTTTCGCGCCCAGCTTCCGCAGGCCTCGCACGAGCTGACCCAGGATCGCGAGCCTCGCTCCTGGCTAGGCCCGCTCGGTGCTTCAGGCCTCGAACACGTACGCCTGCCCCGCCTTCTTGGCGTGGCCGTCGGCACTCGCGACGGCGGTCGTGCCCGAGATGGCCACGGAGCCGCCGAAGCCATCACCGACGACGGTGCCGGAGCCCCTCAGTTCGGCGACCTGCTTCCAGCCGCTAGTCGTGTTGGTAAATAGGTACGCCTGCCCGGCCTTCTTGGCGAACACTGGTGCACCCGCAACGATGGTCGTTTCCGAGATGGCCACCGAGCCGCCGAAGTAGTCACCGGCGACGGTGTCGGATCCCTTCAGTTCGGCAGCCTGCTTCCAGCCGGCCCCCGTCTTCGCGAACACGTACGCCCGACCGGCATCCCTGGCATAGCCCGATGCACCCACAACTGCGCTCGTGCCCGAGGTGGCCACCGAGTCGCCGAAGTAATCACCGGGGACGGTGTCGGAGCCCTTCAGTTCGGCAGCCTGCTTCCAGCCGGCCCCCGTCCTCGTGAACACGTACGCCCGACCGGCATCCCTGGCGTAGCCCGATGCACCCACGACGGCGCTCGTCCCCGAGGTGGCCACCGAGCCGCCGAAGAGGTCGCCGGCGACTGTGTCGGAGCCCTTCAGTTCGGCAGCCTGCTTCCAACCGGCCCCCGTCTTCGTGAACACGTACGCCCGACCGGCAGCTTTGGCGTGGCCGTCGGCACCCGCGACGGCGCTCGTGCCCGAGATGGCCACCGAGTCGCCGAAGCCATCTCCGGCGACTGTGTCGGAGCCCTTCAGTTCGGCAGCCTGCTTCCAACCGGCTCCCATCTTCGTGAACACGTACGCTCTGGCGAGGCCCGGTGCACCCACGATGGCGATCATGCCCGAGATGGCAACCGAGTAGCCGAAGTAATCACCGGCAGCGGTGTCGGAGCCCTTCAGTTCAGCGGCTTGCTTCCAGCCGGACCCCGTCTTCGTGAACACGTACGCCCGACCGGCATGCCCGGCAGAGCCTGGTGCACCCACGACGGCGGTCATGCCCGAGATGGCAAGCGAGTAGCCGAAGTAATCACCGGCAACGGTGTCGGAGCCGTTCAGTTCCGACAGTTGGGTTCCGATCGGCGGCGCGGCTCGTGGATTTGCTGCGACCGCTGGGGCGGTGCTCCCCGAAAGTGCCAGCGAGATCGCTCCCGCTGCGATGAGGCTGGCTATACAGGATCTACGCATGTAACGCCTCCGCTCATGGGCTCACGCCTCAAGGACCTCCGAGCAGTCATCCTGCACCTCGGGTGTGCTCTTCGCCAGATCGACGTCCTCCCTCCGCCGTGGGCCGCCCGGTAGTTGTTCTAGCTCCCGCCCCCTACGCGCGGCCACGTGGGCGAACGTGGGTCGCCTTTGGGCCTTTCGTGCGGCCTCTCCCCGTCCCAACTGCGTTCTCGTCGCCCCTGCGGCCTCGATTTGACCTGAGCCCGCCACCCAGGGTTGGCCGGGTTCTGGACCTCCCTCTCTCCTATCCCCTCCCTCCTCAGGGCAGTGGAGCTGAGGGGATTTGAACCCCTGACCCCCTGGTTGCAAACCAGGTGCTCTGCCAGCTGAGCTACAGCCCCGTGCCGTATCAGCCTACGCGTCACACGCGGCTCGGTTGGTTGGCAGAGCGCCTGGCTCCTCCAAACACATGATGAGACAGGCGCGAGTCGCGGACGCGTGAGGGATCCTCTCCCTCGACAGCCACAGTGCCGGACTCGGCGGAAAGCGGCATTACCCTTGGAGGCGTGCCCGGGGTACCCATGGAAAGGGTCTATTTCGATCTGCACAACGCCCTGCTCGACTGGCAGTTCGGGCCCTTCCCGCTGCTCATCCTCGCGGCGTGCATCGCCGCAGGGATCTGGTACCTCTGGGCCGACTGGGCGCTCGCAACTCGCGGGCGCAAGTGGAGGGCACAGCGGACCGCATCCTTCTTCGTCGGCCTCGTGACCGTCGACCTTGCGCTCCAGTCGCCTGTCGCGACACTCACTGGCTCCTACTTCGAGGCGCACGTCGTCCAGCACCTTCTCCTCATGATCATCGCTCCGGCGCTGCTGTCGATGGGCGCTCCCATGACGCTGATCCTGCAAACCTCGAACCGCCGAACCAAGACCATCTGGCTCCGCATATTCCACAGCAAGGGCTTCGCGGTCCTTTCGCATCCGCTCGTTGTCTGGGTGCTCTACTACGGCGTCATGCTCGCCTTCTTCCTCACGCCGCTCATCGGCTTCGCGATGAACCGCATGTGGCTGATGGATCTGATCAACCTCGGCTTCCTGTTCGGCGCGACGCTGTTCTGGTGGCCTATGATCGGGTTGGACCCGATCCCCAGGTGGGGGGCCAGCTATCCCCTCCGGATGGTCAACCTCCTAATTGGCGTCCCACTCGAGTCGTTCCTCGCCATAGCTCTCCTCAGCTCGCGCCAAACGATCGCACCCATGTACAGCCTGTCGAGCACTCACGCGGGAGCCGGTGTTCTCTGGGTGCTGTCGGAGCTGCTCACAGTTGCTGCCGTGATCCCGATCTACTTCCAGTGGATGGCCTCAGAGGATCGTAAGACTGCACGCGAAGATGCCCGTCTCGACGCCGAGGCGTCCCGGGCGGCACTCAGCCGGACACCTAGCGCCGCGGGACGCTCCAGCGACTCGGCCGCCGGATGGAACGGATTCCGGCCCAACGCTTCCTGACCCCCACGCCTCCTACCAGTCCACTGTCCCTACCGCCGACGTCCTCACCTCTCTTGCGCCAGATGTCCAGGCGCCACCGGGATCGTCCGAGCCGTCGACGCTTCCTTGATCGGCCAGTGTCCGATGGCGCCTAACGGCGAGCCGGGCACAGGTCCGTCCGCACCGTTACAACCCCCTCGACGCGGTGGTGCAGAGAGCCAGGCTACCCTGAGGCGCCCGTCGCGGAGGCTGGCGCAGGAAGCAGCCCCGAAACGAGCTCCGTTTCCAGTCCGTTGCGAAGCGAGCACGCTTACGTGCTCTAGTTCACTCTCCGTATTTGACCCGCTACCACTAGTCCGTCTCGTTGCTATTCGACCTCTGTCTGTGGTGTGACGGTCTCCTATAGTGACGGTGTCGGGTTCGGGTCCGAAAATGTTTGGCGTGAGATACGGCTAGGCCATCATTCCCGCAGTCAGGAGCATCACCTAGCCATTTGGCTGGTCAGAAGGACGCCTTGCCCGACGGCAGGATCTTCTGTCGGGACCTTGCCACGAACTGGAAGAAACTACAACCGCGTCTTTGTGCAGCTTGCACCAAGACAGCACGTCGAATGGCATAAATACTGCAGGTGCAGCAGTTTCAGCAATTCGCTGCCGGCTACATCCCGTACCGGATTCCCGGTGCGGGGGGGGATGCTCCCGAACCGGGATCCGCAAAAGGTGGGCGAAGGCAGGGAGAACAATTGATGCGAGGAGAACATTGTGTATAAGAGAACGCGGAGACATTCCGCCCTATTGCTATTTTTGGCACCTGTTTTCGCCATCGGCAGCAGTGCCTTGGTAGCTGGCACAGCATCCAGCGCAGGCGCCACGGTAAAGAAAGTCGTCAGTCCGACAATCAACATCTGCGAGGTCGCTCCCGGGGCATTCCGCTTCGCGTCTGAACGGAACCGCAGTGTCGTTCAGGGGCTCGTGCGGAAAATTCACGGCCAAGATCGGCCTCAACCACGTGACCGAGGTTTCGGCGCCGGCGATGTACCGGAGCCTTTCCTCCATCTCGGTGAGCCCAGCAGCAGCCGAGGTGAGCTCGTCTCTCAGGACCGACACTGTCAGCGTGCGGCTCTTGGCAGGCAGGTCCGCGACGGTCAAGTTCGCCAACCAAAAGTTGGTGGTCGTGGTCCCGAACCCCACGCCTGCCAGCCCGCCTCCGAGTAGCCCAGGCCCGAGCAGCCCACCTCCGAGCAGCCCACCTCCGGGCAACCCAGGTTCGGGCGGCCCGCCTGTGAGCAACCCGGTCAGCACTGGGACGACTGGCTACATCGAGGTCTGCAAGACGGCGCTTGACTCCTGGGTCGAGGGTCCCTTCACTTTCACAATCGCGGAGGGCACTACGACCCTCGGAACCTACACACTCACCCTGGTACCCACTAAGGGCTACACCGACGCGCCTCAAGTCTGCACCGCCCCCATTGAGGTGCCAGCAGGCACGGTGACTGTGACTGAGGGACTAGAGGGTCCTGGCTACTCGCTCTATGCGGTGGAGGCTGCTCCCATAGCCGCCCTGGTTCCGCTCAGTGTTAACCTGCCCGCTCAGACGGCGAACTTCACTGTGACCGCCGGCCTCCAGACAACTGCCAACTTCGAGAACTTCACCAACCTGAACTCGATCAAGGTCTGCAAGGTCCTCGTGAACAACCTGGGCACCCTTGCCGGTACGACCTTCGATTACAACGTTGCGTACGTCTTCTCGCCCGCGAACGGGGCAACTCCGATCTCGGACAGCACAACGGTCTACGTCGCGGCTCTGGCGGCTCCCGGGGAGACCTGCGCGATCTCTGAAGGAATACCAGCTGGCTCGGCGGTCACGGTCACCGAGACAGGAAGTACCCCGGCTTCATTCGTTTCAGTGTCGAACGTCGCCATCGTCCCACCCATCTTCAACAACGGGACTACGACCACTTCCACGGACGCCCTACTTACGGTGCCACCGGTAACCGAAGGATTCGCGGACGCGGTCTTCACGAACGACCCGATGGGCTACGTTGAGGTCTGCAAGAGATTCGAGGGCGGCCTCCCTGGCCTGGACGTGACCGCTGACGTCGCGAACCCGTACAACAAGTACAACTGGGCGACCTTCACGGTCAACGGTGGTGCGCCCTTCACGTTGCAGGGTGGAACGTGCTCGGGCCCGATAGAAGTCCCGGCAGGAACCGCGACGATTTCCGAAGCCAGCCTGGCGAACTTCTACCTCGAGCACGTCGAGGCGTGGAGCGTTGTCGGCCTACCGAACTCGGAACTTCAGTCCCTCCCGTCAGCCAACCCTGCGGTCGTCACAGTGCCCTACGGCAGCGTAGGAAACGAGACGTCGGTGACCTTCTACGACGAGGTGGACCCGACGGTGTGGAAGATCTGCCTCCAGGAGACCTCGCCTGACGCGAATCTCGGCGGCCTGACGGCCACCTTCGGTGGCGCGAGTCCGTCGTCTCAGAGCCTGACAATCTCGACCACCGATCCGACCGGTCTTTACTGCACCGGCGAGTTCTACGGTGGGCCTGTTGTCGACCCGTCGGGTGACCCGTACACGGACACGATTTACCAAATCTCCGCCGCTGGAGTCAGCGGGACGGTGACCGTGACTGGGATCGTCTACCAGGGCAACGGCTCGTCGGAACCACCGCTACTGGGCCTACCAGGTAGTGGGAAGAACGGGATCACCGTTACCGCCGGTGCTGGCGTCAACGTGGTGACCTTCACCGACGGGCGCACGCCCCCCGTGTAGGCAACTCTTAGTCACTACCAGCAACATCCCTTAACGGCTCGAAGCTCGGGCCGTCGGAAGCAGGGAGAAGGCTCCCGCACAGCGGGGGCCTTCTCCCACTTCTTCCGGGAAACGGGCATCGCGTCGCTCAGCCGGCAAGCAGGCATCGGGGGATGGCGTCTGACGGCGCTCAACAGCGATGCTGAGGACGGCGGGGATGACACGGTGAGATCAGAGTCCCAAGATGACACGCACGACAGGGATGACTCTCCGTCCAGGGGAAGTCAGCACGACTCGCGCCATGGTCGTATGCGACGACCGGGACGTCATGAGGCTTGGCCTCGTGGAAATGCTCCAAGCGATGCACTGGTCCGCCGACCTGAAGGGGTTCAGTTCGCTTCCTGCCGCGTGGACGTACCTGGCCGGCAGCTCTGCTACCAGCGCGATTGCGATCCTCGGCGGCACTTCTGCGGCAAAAGAGCTGGCGGCGACCGGCCGGCCGGCAAGACCTCCGACCCGGATCGTGTTGATGTTGCGCGACAGTGAAAACGCGCATCTGGCCGTCGCTGTGGGGCTACCGGTCGATGGGTTCTTCCTCGAAGAAGACCTTTCTGTGTCGATGCTGCGGGTACTTGTGGCCCGCCTCGACGAGCGGGAGTTCCCGATGCCGGCTCCCATGGCCGAGTTCCTGCTCGGCCAACTGCGAGCTTCCCCGAGCCCGCTTTCGGTTCGCCTCAGCTCGCGCGAGCAGGCGGTGCTGAAACTGATCACCGATGGCGCTACGAACAAGATCATCGCCGATGAGCTCGGAATCTCCGTCCACGGGGTCAAGCACCACGTGGCCAACCTTCTTAAGCAGCTGAACTGTGCCAACCGGACAGAGGTGGCATCCACGGCGATGCGACGTGGCCTCGTTTCGGTCGAGCCGGCACGCTCAGTTGAACCTGTCCGGCAAGGTCTCTCTGCCCGAAGCGGCGGGTCACCTCACCGCTCCCGATCGTGACTAGGCAAGACTCACGGACGGCCGTCGCGCACCACCGCCACACGCTCGCGAGATCCGCGACGACAAGTCCGACAACAGCCGCTACCGTTCCTCTGGTGGAGAAGTCTGAGTCAGGGCCTCAGGAGTCGTTGACGGGGCTCATGCATCTGCCTGCGGTCCAGGAGGTCACGTCGCTCTTCCGCCAGTTCATCGCGGCTGCCGGCAACGGCCACGGCGCGCCTGGCATCGCGAGGGTACTGCAGCAGCAAACCGGAATGGCGGTGATCGTCCAGGACCCGGCTGGACGCGTGATCGCGGCGAACGGCGTGGAGGAGCGGCGTGGCGACTTCGACACGCCTTGGCCAGCGCACCCACTCCCCGACGACGCCTCACACGCTGTCGCGACCTTCGACGTCGACAGATGGATGGCCGTGGCTTGCCCACGAGGGGAGTTGCTGGGCGCGATCAGCCTTCTCGACCCCGGTAAGCGGGCGAGCGAGATGGAGATCTTCAAGCTCGAGCAGGCGACGACGGTCCTTGGGTGGGAGCTCCTGCACGACCGGAGCGTTGCCGAGGCTGAGGTCGCGTCATGGGGGGACTTCGTCACGGAGCTGCTCGAGGACTCAGACGCTGTCCGCGTGCGATCCCACGCTGACCGGCTCGGCTATGACCTCGATCAATTGCACAGGGCTGTTCTCATACTGCCGTTGGAGCCACCGTCAGGGGACCTGCGGGACATCGGCCGGCGGGTGACGGCCCGTCTTGGCATCGCATGCCTCACGACCGTTCGTTCCAGCGGCCTGCTCCTGGTCGTCGCCGAAAAGCTGGACTGGACCGAGCTTGCCAACGCCTTCAACTCCGAGTGCGGTGACAAGATCCGCGTCGGCGTGGGAGGCCGATATCGACTCCAGGACCTGAGCCGGTCGCTTGCCGATGCCGAATTCGCGCTCGAGGCTCCCGGGCGTCACCACAAGTCGGCCGGTTGTCAGTTTCGAAGATCTCGGCGTTCTGGCGTCTGCTGGCTCGCCCCACCGGCGAGGACTTGCAGAACCTCGTGAACCACTGGATCGGGGCACTGATCGACTATGACCACAAGCACGACAGCGAACTGCTGAAGACTCTCTTTGCCTACCTCAACGAGTGCGGAGCGATCGAAGCTACAGCTGCCAAGTTGTACGTCCACCGCAACTCCCTGAGGTACCGACTCATGCGCATCAGGGAGCTGACGGGCTGGGACCTGAATGACCCCGAGCACCGGTTCCACCTGAATCTCGCCTGCCGGGCCTGGCTCGTACTCCAGGCGCTCGAAGAGCCGGCGGAAGCCTCGAAGCCGCCCGGCGCCCCCGCCAAGTCCAAGAAGCCAAAGCGGCTCCGCCTCGCCTGACGGCTCCCCCCTCTCGTCGCACGGAGCCGAACGGCCACAATGAGACGGCCCTTGTGAACGCTGGCGGGGCCCTTGACTGCGCGGTGAACAGAAGACTGACGCGGTAGCGTTTTGAAAAGAACGACTGGAGGACAAGGCACGTGGTGCCAGGGCGCCCAGACGCCATGCCGGGGACGAGCCGGACGGCGGTCACCTCTTTCGAGCCAAACACCGAGCGGCCCGGTGATGGCACGATCGACACCCGTGGCGGCACGGCCATCACTGCTGAGATCCCTGCCGTCCCGGTCGCCCCGGCCTACGGCGTACTGCTGCCGGACGGTTCGATCTGGTACCCGGGATCGAAACGCAAGCTCCCGGCACCGACCTTGCTCAGGGTGATCGTCTGGACTCTCGCCTTCCTCGTTGCCATCGGCGGCGCGGGCCTCATAGTGGAGCACTACCACCCGTCCTGGGTGGACCCGCTGCGTCATGTTGTCGGCACGCCAGGCCTCGTCAACCCCGGCACCACAACCGAGACCACGCGCCCCGCGCCGATCTCCAAGGTGATGCAACAGACGTCGCAGACCACGAACTCGGTCACCTACTCACTGCCTGGCACTCCTTACGTACTGGCGGTCAAGACGACGCAACGGTGCTACGTCGTGGTGAAGGCACTCGCGAGCAGGACTGACCTGTTCGCCGCCACGATCGGAGCCGGTGAGACACAGTCGGTCCTGGTGCCCAGCGGTCCGAGCACCTTGGAGGCCTTTGCCGGAGGGGCATCCCTGTCGGTCGCCTTCCAAGGCAGGCAAGTCGGCACCGTCGCAGTGCTCCGCTTCGCCGTCACGTACATCTTCAATCCGACCAGCCCGTGAACCCCGGCCGCCAGACGGCGGGAACCGAGCGGAACATCGCGCGTCAGCGGCGTTTCTGGACTCGCCGAGCCGCGAGCTGGGACCACGGTGCCGGTAACAATCCGGCCCTCCTCAAAGTAGTGGAGCGCGTGCTGGCCGAAGCCGATCCATCTTCTGAGGTGTCCGCCGTCGACCTTGGTTGTGGATCGGGGCAGGTGACGCTCGCCCTCGCGAAGCGCTGCAGGACCGTGCTCGGAGTGGACGTGAGCGAGCAGATGATCGCCCTGCTGCTCGCGAACGCTGAGAGACAGGGCGTCTCGAACGTCACAGGACGGGCGGTGCCGATCGAGCGCCTCGGCCTGTCGGAGAACTCGGTCGATCTCGTCGTCTCGAACTACGCCCTGCACCATCTGCGGGACAAGGACAAGCAGGTCGCCGTCAACGAAGCGTTCAAATGGCTCCGGCCGGGAGGCCTGCTCGTCGTGGGTGACATGATGTTCGGACGGGGCGCCGACGCCAGGGACCGTGAGATCATCGGCTCGAAGCTGGCGCTCCTCGTCCGCCAGGGCCCCGGAGGCTGGTGGCGGATCATCAAGAACGCCGGCCGTTACATGATCCGTTTCCAGGAAAGGCCGATCTCCATGTCGGCATGGGTCGCGATGTTCGCCAGGGCCGGTCTCACAGAGGTCAAGGCCATCCCGATCGTCAACGAGGCAGCGGTCGTGCGCGGGACCAAGCCCAGACTTGCTACCGACGGCGTGCCCTTTCCGGAGACTTCACTGACCACCGAACGATGAGCGCCGCGTCGTAACTCGGGACACTCGAGCGCGAAACGGCATGGAAACCTCGGAGCTGCTATGACCTCACCAGGAACTTGACCAGCTCGGGCACGAACTTGGCCGCGTCGACCGTGCCCACGCCTGATGCCAGGTCGTAGCCCCGCTGAGCCGAGAAGCCCTCCACCTCTTGCAACCTGCCGTGCTGGGTGAACGAGACGGTGTTGTTGCCCTTGGTGATGTCCACGATCCCCGCCGCCTGCGAGGCCGACAAGGCGTACAGGGCGGGGTTGAGGAGCCCGAGCGGGTGGCCCGCCTCCTGGTCGGCGAGCGCGACAACGCCGGCGAAAAGGGGCGTGGCAACGCTCGTACCACATACCGTGTACCAGCCTGCGGTTTCTCCGGGGAAGCTCTGGTAGGTGTCGACCGACCCGTTACAGGCGGCGCTCATGGAAACATCCGGCACGCCACGATGCTGGCCCACGATTGACGCCACGCCGTTCTGGTAGCTGGGCCGCTCGAAGATGATCGACCTGCCTCCGCCACTGGCGAGCAGGCTCGGGCCGCAGTCCCCGGGCGTAGTCCCGAGGCTGCGGTTGTCGTTCCAAACACTGTCGGGGGACGTGCGCTTGCCCTCGGCGTCGAGATGGAGCCGGGTGCCGCCGACTCCGGTCACCAGGGGGTCGCTGGCCGGCCAGTCAACGACCGGGAAGTCGTAGAAGGTGGAACCGTCAGGTCCGACATCGGCCGCGCCGGAGTCACCCGAAGCGGCGAGCACCGTCACGTTGTTGGCGGCGGCATCGATGTACGCGGCCCGTAGCGCCAGCAGTGCTTGCGCCGTGGGGAAGGTCTGTTCGGAGGCGCCGAAGCTCTGGCTGATGACACCGCCCAGGTGGTGCCTGATGACGTACAGCTCGGCGGCGACGATCTGGGGGAACCCGCTGGTCCCTTCGAGCTCCGAAGTCGGGGTTTCTACCAGCAGGATGCTCGCTGCCGGCGCCATGGCGTGCGCCCACTCGACGTCGAGGGTTGCCTCGCCGGCCCAGCCCGCGCGATCGCAGGACGCCTGGTACGGCGGGACGGCACCGGCGGGATGGATCACCGTGAGGGAAGGGGGAGCAGGCAGGTCGAAGGTCCTGTCGAAGACACCCAGGTCGCGGCCGATCGTCGGCGAGCCGAACGAGTCGACGATGACGATCGTCTGTCCCTTCCCATCCGTGCCCGCCCTGAACAGCGGCCGCAGGTTGTAGGCGCGCCGTATCTGGTCGGGCTCGTAGCAAGCGATCCCGAACCTCCGCTGACACGTGGACGTGCTCGGCGGTGCCGATCGGGCAGAACCGATCCGAATCACATCCGGGTGCACGACGACCGCGTTCGGCGGGATGAAAGGCTCCCGCGTGGCTGTGTGAGCCCCCGCGGCAGCGCTTCCGGCCGTGATCGCGGCGGCCGTGAGGACCGCCGCCGCACCACATAGTCTCGTGCCGCCCGTCGGCCTTCTCTTGTTCACCCGGTCCCCTTCGCCGTCCGGCAGCGATGGTAATTCACCGCTGCCTGCGACCTCCGGACACGGGTCGTTCACCTGGTCACGGAGGCTCTGGAGGCAACCCCGTGCGCTCGCACGGAACCTGTCGATGGCCTCGTCTTCGCGGACGCGGGCGGGCAGCGCCAGGTACCGACGGGCTATCGGTCCGGTGGAGGGGCGTAAGGGCGGGCGGCGAGGACCCGTTCCCGAGCAGTGCGGAGATACCCCTCGTCGATGTCATAACCGACGTAACGACGACCGGTCTCGACCGCGGCCACCGCCGTCGAGCCCGATCCGAGGAAGGGGTCGAGAACGAGGTCGTCGAGGTAGGTGTAGAGCTCGATGAACCTCCTGGGCAATGCCACGGGGAAAGGGGCGGGGTGTGACACGCGCCGGGCAGACTCCGGCGGGATCTCCCATACAGACAGCGTCGCCGCGAGGAACTCCTCCCGACCGATCGTGCTCAGACCCTTGCGTGCTCGGCTCCATCTCTCCTTGCTGAAACAAAGGCAGTACTCGTGCAGATCACGGAAGGTCGGATTGCTCGCCGATCGCCAGCTGCCCCACGCACACGAGCCCGAGGCTCCCCTGCCCTTCAGCCAGATGACCTGGCCACGGGAAAGGAACTTGAGATCCTCCATCATGGCCGTGACGTGATCCGCCAGCGAGACATAAGGCCGGCGACCGAGATTGGCCACGTTCACAACCGCCCTGCCGCCCGGTTCGAGCACCCTGTAGGTCTCCTTGAACACAGCGCGCAAGAGTCCGAGGTAGTCATCGAAACTGAGATCCGAGTCATACTCCTTGCCCACGTGGTAGGGCGGCGACGTGACCATGAGAGCGACGCAGTCGTCTGGAATCTCGACCATCGTCTCAGCAGAGTGGGCATAAAGGCCGCTCCGCACGACCTCCTGGGATGGAGCCCGGTCCGAGGTCGTTTCCACTTCCTTCAAAGCACGGCCGTAGAACGGCGAGGAGTCGTGGCTCTCCCGTCGGCCAACCCCGAAGCGCGTAGTCCTCGTCGCCAACGGCCCTTCCTTCTTACGCTGATGCCGACTCGGAAGACAAGCCTTCCGTGTGACGACTTCTCTCGAGGAGGCTAACACCGGGTCCCATGTCTCCCGGGTCAAGCCTGCACCAGGGGGCCGCTTCAGCCGGCGCTTGTACTATCGGGCCTTTGACCAGTCGCCAGCGGCCTGAGCCGGTCGCCTAGTCCAGCCAGACGTCCTCCAACCGGTATGCACCGCCCGGGTTCACAGCGAATCCGTGCAGCGACGGCTGCCAGGCGTAGATGTTAGGCGGGTAGTCGAGCGCGATGTACGGAGCGTCCTGAGCAACCAAGGCCTGGATCTGCTCGTAGAGCGCGGCGCGCTTCGCGCTGTTGAACTCGGTCTCGGCCTTCCGTACGAGCGCGATCGCTTTCGGGTCATCGTAGTAGGTCCAGAACGAATGGGACCCGCCGTTTTGCACATCGACCTGGAACGAGGCCATCTCGTCGGGGTCGCTTATGTCGTTCGTCGCGCCGTTGATCATCGCCTCGTAGTTGAAGGCCTCGAAGGCTGCGGTGTAAGCGGCGTTGTCGAGCTGTTGTATCGAGACGTCGATGTTCAGCGGCTTGAGCTCCTGTTGGATGATCGTTGCCGCCTCGACGTACTGGGTGTTGCCGCTCGGCACGAGGATCGAGGTTGAAAAACCGTGCGGGTACGCCGACTTCGCGAGCTCGGCTTTGGCCGCAGCAAGGCTGTAGCCGAGAGTTGGGACCTTTGCGTAGTACTGAAGGCTCGGCGGGAAGAACGAGTTCCCTGCCTCGGCGGTGCCGAAGGTCGTGACCTTCGCGAGCTGCCCGACGTCGATGGCGTGGTTGATCGCCCTGCGGACATGGCGGTCCTTGTACTGCGGGACCTTCTCGTTGAAGAACAGCAGGTCGACCGCCCAGGATCCGAACGCCTCCAAGACGAGCGCGCGGTCCGCCTTCAAAGCGGCGACCTGGGCCGGCGGGACAGCCGAGATCACGTCGACCTGCCCGGCCTTGAGCTGCAACACACGCTGGTTGTCGTCAGAGATGTAGCTGAAGTTGACCTCGTCGAGATAGGGCTTACCCGGCTGCCAGTAGTTCTTGTTCTTCACAAGGACCGCGTCCCCGCCCTTGACGAACGACTTGAGCACGAATGGTCCGGTGCCGATCGGATTGGCAAAGAAAGCGGACTCGCTCTGGCCACCGAAATCCTTCGGCAGGATCGCATTCGCGAAGACGGAGATGTCCGACAGGAAGGGGGCCCAGGGCTGGGAAAGCTCGAAGGTGACCGTGCGCGAGTCCGTTGCTTTGTAGGACTTGATCGCGAAGTCCAAGAAGCTGAGCGGACCGTGGGCGTCGGTGGCGGCGCGATGGATCGAGAACACGACGTCCTCCGCAGTCACGGGCTTGCCGTCTGAGAACTTCACGCCTGGCCGCAGCGAGAAGGTCCAGGTCTTCCCGTCAGAGCTCAGCGTGTGCCCCTGGGAGAGCCAGGGGGTCAGCGTGCCCTGGGGACTGGTGATGTACAGGGGCTCGAAGATCTTGTCGAGCGTATAGACGTCACCCTCGACTATCGAGTTCGCCGGGTCGAGCTGTGTCGGGCCGGTCTGGCGGCCGAAGTTCAACGTTCCGCCCGCCTTGGGCTTGGCACCGCCCGACTTGTCGGCCGCGGTTGTCGCAGCAGAGCTGCCGTACGCGACCAGGCGCGGGCCCGTGCCGATGACGCCCGCGCCGATGGCGGCGAAGCGGAGCATCTCACGCCGGCTGTAGCGCCGCCGATTGTCGCCCAGTGCGGCCCGATCACTCGAGACCTCTCGATTAGTCACGGTCTGCCTCCGTTCGCGGCTGCGATCCCCCTGGCGTTTCAGCTCGATCGCAGCAACCTTACAAATCCGATCACATTACTCAGGTTAATGTAGCGATTGCCCTGGCATGACGCAACCGCGGGTGGACGACGGCTGGCGAGCCGCGTTGGAAAACGCCCGTCACAGCTCCGGGCTCACTGAGACGCGCCAGATCGTTGGGCTCGTGGTCAAGCACGATCGCGTCGAACTGAAAACCCGGTGCGATTCGTCCTAGGTGGTCTGCGACTCCGCACAGCTCTGCTCCGCGGGAGGTCGCGGCCAGCAGTGCCTCTTCGACGCTCAGGCCTGCCGCATGCAGCAAAGGGAGCTCCGAGAGGTTGCGGCTGTGGTCGTCGCGATGGCCGAAATCGCTGCCCAGCGCAATCTTGACGCCCGCAGCCTTGGCGATCCGGACGGCCTCGCCAAGGTGCTCACCGACGTCGATCGCCCGCGTCGCACGGCGCGGTTCCAACGCACCCGCCTGTGCGAGTGACACGAGTCGCTCGTAGATGGCAAGGGTTGGGACGAGAAAGCATCCGCGCGCGGCCATGGCCGCGGCATCGGCCTCGGTGAGGAAGATCCCGTGCTCGATGGAGCGCGCTCCGGCGTCGATCGCCCACCGGATGGCGTCACCGCCGAGGGCGTGCACCATGACATGACGATGGCGGCGGGCGGCTTCTTGCACGGCGACGGCGACGTCCTCGAACGAGAAGCTCGGGATCGAAGCCACCGTCGGATGTCGCCAACACGCCTCCTGTGGCGACGAGCTTGATCCAGTCGGCTCCTGAGCGCAGTGCGAGGCGAACGACCTTTCGCATCTCGTCGGGACCGTCGGCCAGATGGGGCGGCCTCCCGGGGTAGTCCGGCAGCGAATAGTCCACAGAGCATTCGAGGCCGGGCCCGGTCAGGAAGCCGTCCGTATGGCCCCCCGTGGCGCCGATGGCGACAACCGCGACTTGCATTGTGGGCCCGGGCACGGAGCCGGCTGCCACGCCGTCGCGCACACCCGCATCCGCGATGCCGGCGTCACGCACGAAGGTGACCCCTGCCGAAAGGGTCCGTCGCAAGACGTCGGCTGTCTCGAGAACCCGTCGCGAAAACGGCGTGCGCAGCAGCTCGAGGGTGTCGAAGCTCGACAGACCTGCGTGAACGTGACAGTCAAAAACACCGGGCAGCATCCAAAGTCCATCGCCATCGAGCCTGATCCCGCTCGTGCCTGGCGATAGATCCCGCCCAAGGGCAGTGACCACTCCGAGCTTCGACCAGGAGATCCACTGGGCCGGTGAAGCCTCCGCTCTCGTCCATCACGTTCACCCCGCGGATGAACAGGTCCGCTGGGGGCGCGGGACGGGGTCGCGGCACCGCCGCACCGCCTGGTCGGTCGCTCGCGCTCACTTGTCCAGGAGGGCCCCGGCGGCAGCGGCCAGGAGCGCCACGTGCTCGTCCACGGTCCTGAGCCCCTGCCTCATCGTGTTGAGTGACACGTGCGTTGCCCGGAGACTTCTCCAACTGGCGACCTGCTGCTCGAGATCTCCGAGATTGTCCGGGCCGAGGTCGATGAAACCCTCCATCCCAATTGCCGCGGGCTCCCGCCCCGCCTTCAGTGCCGCCGTCTCGATCGTGGTGAGCGCCTCGTCGAGCCGTGGCCCGGGGGCGAAAAGCGGGAACCAGCCCTCCGCGAGCTGACCGACGCGCCGCAATGCCGGAATCGAGGTGGCCCCGAACCAGATTGGGATCGGCCGCTGGATCGGTAAGGGAGCAAGGCCCGCGCCGGTGACCGTCTCGAACTTGCCCTCGAAAGTCACTGACTCTTCGGTCCACAGACGCCGCATCAGCTCGACCTGCTCGGGGATCCGTCGGCCGCGGTTGGAGAATTCCTTGTCGAGAGCCTCGTACTCGACGGCATTCCAGCCGATCCCGACGCCGAGACGGAAGCGACCCCCCGAGAGCAAGTCGACTTCAGCCGCTTGTTTAGCGACGAGCGCCGTTTGCCGTTGCGGAAGGATCACGATCCCGGTGACCAGCTCGAGAGGCGCAATGGCAGCCAAGTAGCCGAAGAGAACGAACGGCTCGTGAAACGTGCTGTGCAGGTCGTAGGGGCCGTTCCAGCCCGTGTGCACCCGTGGGTCGGCCCCGACCACGTGGTCATAGGCAAGGATGTGGTGATAACCGAGCTCCGAGACGGCCTCGGCGTAGCCGCGAACTGCTCCCCGATCCGCGCCGATCTCGGTCTGGGGGAAGACGACGCCAATCTTCACGTGACGACCTCACCTTCCTGGTGGGACATGACGGCTGCGACTCTTTCGGCCGCCACGAGCGCAGCGTAGCCCTAGCCTGTAGATTTCCCCGCTTGCCGCTCCGTTCGCGGCTCGCTGATGGTGACCCTCCCGATGGGCGTGAAGCCGGAAAGCGAAAGGCGATCGGCCAGCGGACCGCCTGCCATGGAGCGCGCGTGCCAACAGTCCCCCGGTCTACGCAACGGCCTGGCTGATCGTGATCGGCGTGGCCCGGTGAGTGGAGCTGGACCCGAAGCGCTTGTCGCCCGGATAGCGCGCTCTCAGGAGATACGTGCCCGTCCTCTTTTCGCGTCAGCGCGCACGTGCCGGTCGCTATCCCGTGCGATCCCTCGAGCGCTGCCAGACAGTTCCTCCTCCCGTCGGTGACAGTGACCTTCCCAGTCGGGGTTGCCGACCTCGCGTTCCTGGTCAATCCACTGACCTGTACTCGGACGGAGACCAGCCGACCCGCGACTGGACGACGGGTGACCGCGGTGATGGCGGTCGTCGTCGGTGGGAGCCACTGGAACGTGGAGGTGAAGTCCACCGCGATGCACGAGACCTCCGACGAGCACGAGACGGATTCCAGGGGGACGCCCGGGTCGATGTCGTCGGGTGACGACCAGCGGCCCGAGCCATATGTGAGCGCGTCACCATCGAAGTCCACGGCGACGCAGAACCTCGTCGTCGGGCAGGAGATCGACGTCAACCCGCCCCCGCGTGGGTCGATCGTGCCCGGCGGCAACCAAGTCCTGCCTTCGTAGGCGACGGCGTGGAGACTACGGTCGACCGCGACGCAGAACCTCGCGGTGGGGCACGAGACCGAGCTCATCCCACCCCCACCGGGGTCGATGCCGAGCGGGGATGACCACGTTCTGCCGTTGTAGGTGACGACCTCGCCCCGGCGATCCACGGCGGCACAAAAGGTCTCTGCCGGACAGGCGATGGAGGTGAGTCCGCCTCCGTTCGGATCCACCCGCAATGGCGGCGACCAGGAGCTCTTCTTGTACGTGAGAACTCTGCCGGCCTTGTCCGCGGCCGCACAGAAGCTCGCCGATGGGCAGGTGACAGAGGTGAGACCGCCTCCCCCCGGGTCGATGGCCACCGGCTTGGACCAGGTCGTGCCCACGTAGGTGAAGGCGTTGAGGTCATGGTCCACAGCTACGCAAAAGCGTGCCGTCGAGCACGCGACAGAGGTGAGCCCGCCTCCGGACGGGTCAACGCTGAGGGGAGACGACCAACTCGTGCCGTTGAAGGTGACGACGTAGCCGTGGAGGTCCACGGCCGAACAGAAGCCCTCCGTCGGGCATGAGACCGAGACGAGGCCTCCTCCGGCCGCATCGATGCCGAGGGGCAGCGACCACCCTGCGCGACTGTAGGTGAGGACGTCACCGTTCGAGTCCACCGCAGCACAGAAGCTTGCCGTCGGGCAAGAGATCGAGCCCGGCCGGAATCCACCCGAGTCGATCTTGACCGGCTTCGACCACGACCTGCCGACATAGGTGAGTTCGTTGCCAGCCTCGTCCATCGCCGCGCAGAAGCTCGCCTTGGGACAGGAGACGGACACGAGAATGCCGGCGTCCGAGTCGACGGAGTAAGGGGCAGACCACGATCCCGATGTGTACATGAGGGCGCTGCCACCCTCGTCCACTGCGACACAGAACTGCGACGTCGGACAGGAGATCGAGCTCACGTAGTAGCCGCGTGAGTCCACGTTGGTCGGTGTCGACCAGGACGTGCCGTTGTAGGTGAGGGCGTTGCCGGCCGCGTCGACGGCAACGCAGAAGTTCGTCCTCGGGCAAGACACTGTGTCCAGTCCCAATCCGCCTGTGTCGACGTAGCGCAGTCCCACCCATGACCTGCCGTTGTATGTGACCGTGAAACCGCCCCGGTCCACGGCGATGCAGAACGTCGCCGTCGCGCAGGAGACGGATGCCAGGCTGAATCCTCTCGAGTCGATGTCGACCGGCTTCGACCACGAGCTGCCGTCATAGATGAGAGCATTGTCGTTCTCGTCCACGGCCGCGCAGAAGCTCGTCGTCGGGCAGGAAATCGATGTGAGCCCCCCTCCGGCCGGGTCGATGCTGGCCGGCTTCGACCATGACTTGCCATCGTAGACAAGGACGGTGCCGCTCGAGTCCACGGCTGCGCAGAACCGCGCGGTAGGACAAGAGACAGCGGATGGCCCGCCCGTGAAAGGATCGATCGTCTCCCCCCGGGACCAGGCCGCCGCAACGCTGGCGGCCGGTGCAGACACAGATGCCGGCTGTGCCCCGCCGACTGCCGGGCACGCGATCGCCGCGAAGGCAGTCATCCCGACGAGAAGCCGACCGAAAACAAGTCGCGTCATCGCCGCTCCTCCCGTCTCGGAGCTCCTCGGATTACGCAAAGACGCGCCCGAAAAGGCGCTGGTCGGCATCCTCGCGAGACGAAGGGAAGCGCCCCGGTGGCTAGACCAGGCGGCCAACCTGTGCTGCCTAGGCGCGCGGCGTCCCGTGCGCCCGCGGTGCCCGCCGGGCACGCAGTCAGGAGACGGCACCGAAGCTCCCGGTTACCACGAACGAGTTTGCGATCTGCAGTCACGGCAATAACTAGTATCTACGCGGTGCGGGCAACGCGGACCGGCAGCTCCTCGTTGGCGTGCGCCCGTTGAGACGCACGGCGGCCCGTCCACTCGGCGGGCGGGCTCTGGGTGCCCCGGGCTGACCACATGAACGTCCTCGTCACGGGTGGTGCCGGCTATATCGGAAGCGTTGTCGCAGCCAGGCTCCTAGGGGCCGGGCACGAAGTCACAGTCGTCGATGACCTTTCGACGGGACATCGTGACGCTGTCCCCGACGGTGCCCGGTTCGTGCGCGGCAGAGTGCAGCAGGTTTCGAGCACGCTCGATCTGCGGGCGTTCGATGGCGTCGTCCACCTGGCGGCATCTTCGCTCGTCGCCGAGTCGGTCACCGATCCTCAAAAGTACGAGACGAACAACGTCGCCGGCACGCGGCATCTTCTCGAGGCGCTGCATAAAGGCGGGGTCCCCAAGATCGTCTTCTCCTCCTCGGCGGCCGTCTACGGCGAGCCGGCTCGGGTGCCGATCGAGGAGGACGCCCCCACCGAACCCCTCAATCCCTACGGTGCGTCCAAACTCGCCGTCGACCGTATGCTCGCCGAGGAAGCGGCCCGGCACGGTATCGCTGCCGTGAGCCTGCGCTACTTCAACGTCGCCGGGTCCCACGCCACCTTTGGCGAGAGGCATGATCCTGAAACCCACCTCATACCGCTGACCCTGCGAGCAGCTCTGGAAGGCCGCCCGGTCGACGTCTTCGGCGACGACTACCCGACACCTGACGGGACCTGCATACGTGACTACATTCACGTCATCGACATCGCGGATGCTCACTTGCTGGCACTCGGTGCGGCCGCACCGGGCACGTGGCGTGCTTATAACCTCGGCAACGGCGAAGGCTTCTCCGTCCGCCAGGTCATCGCCGCCGCCCGCAGTGTGACCAGGCTGCAAATGAGTGAACGCGTGACGGCGCGCCGCCCGGGGGACCCCGCCGTCCTTGTCGCTTCTTCCACGCGCGCCCGCCGGGAGCTGAGCTGGAAGCCGGGCGCTCCTGCGCTCGAAGAGATGGTCGATGGCGCGTGGCGCTTCCTCCAACGGAGCCAGACGTGAGCCCACATGCGCCCTCCGGCGCGGGATTCCGCCACGTCTTCGACCGTCCCCCGGAAGGGGTCTGGTCGGCACCCGGTCGGGTGAACCTGATCGGTGAGTTCACGGACTACAACGACGGGTTCGTGCTGCCGCTCGCACTTCCCTTCGCCGCTCAGACTTACGCCGCGCGTCGCGACGACGATCTCGTGAGAGTCGCCTCCGCCCAGCGCTCGGAGTCTGGCGAGTCGTCGGTCGTCGAGGTCCCCTTTGCCCAGCTGCAACCTGGGACGAACAACGGGTGGGCTTCATACGTCTTCGGCGTCGTCTGGGCGCTGCGAGAGGCTGGCGCCGAGCTCGCGGGCGTCGAGCTGTTCATCGACAGTGACGTTCCAATCGGTGCCGGCCTCTCGTCGTCGGCTGCGCTCGAGTGCTCGGTCGCGTTGGCGCTGCACGACCTTTACGACTTGCCGTTCTCCCGGCAGGAACTCGCACTGGTTGCCCAGCGTGCGGAGAACGAGTACGTGGGCGTGCCCACGGGAATCATGGACCAGACTGCCTCGTTGTTGTGCCGGTCCGGCCATGCCCTGTTCTTCGATACGCGCACCTTCGAGGTGCGACAGGTACCCCTCGACCTCGCGCCCGCCGGCTTGACTCTTCTCGTCGTGAACACCGGGGTCAAACACGCCCTCGGCAACTCGGCTTACGCCGATCGCGTCCGCGACTGCCGCCGAGCCGCCGAGGAACTCGGGGTCGCGGCGCTGCGGGATGTCGCGCCGGAGACCATGGATACCGCCCTCGCGCGGATCGCCGACGACGTGGTGCGGAGACGGGCTCGGCATGTGATAAGCGAGCAGAGCCGCGTGCTCGAGGTGGTCCGGCTCCTCGAGTCCGGCCAACCCGCCGAGGTCGGCCCGGTGCTGAGCGCGGGCCACCGCTCGCTGCGCGACGATTACGAGGTCTCCTGCGACGAACTCGACACGGTCGTGGATGTCGCGGTGGAAAGCGGGGCGCTCGGCGCGCGAATGACGGGTGGCGGCTTCGGAGGTTCGGCGGTCGTGCTCGTCGGGCTTACTAGAGCCGAAGCAGTCGTGACGGCTATCGCAAAGGCCTTCGCCGCGCGGGGTTACAGCCTTCCGCAGACCATCGAGATCGTGGCCTGTGACGGAGCCTCCAGGGTCGCCTGATCTCAGTCTCGCCGGTCACCTGTGGGACAGAATGGGCAACCACCCACGTCAAGTCGCACGTGGTTTCGACGGGGGCTGACATGAAGGCGAGGACGAGATGAAAGCGATGGTCCTGGAGTCGTTGGCCCCACTCGAGCAGTCTCCCGTCCAGCTGCGTGAGCGCGCCGAGCCCACCGCGGCTCTCGGCCGGATCTTGATCCGCGTCCATGCCTGCGGCCTCTGTCATTCGCAGCTTCACATGATCGAAGGCGAGTGGGCGGGCCGCGGCGTGCCTTCGATGCTCCCGATCATCCCTGGGCACGAGGTGGTCGGCCCGGGCGTCGAGGAACTGGCCCTGGGCCAAAGGGTCGGAATTCAACCTCTCTGGTCCTGCTGCGGAAGCTGTTCCTACTGCCTCACGGCGCACGAGAACCTCTGTTCCAACAAGAAGATGGCCGACGAGACGATCGACGGCGGATTCACCGAGTACGTGCTCGCCACCGCCGAGCACGTCTATCCGGTGCCCGAAACCCTCGGCGACGCCGACGCAGCGCCGCTGTTCTGCCCCGGCCTAGCTGCATACGGAGCAGCGGTGAAGGCCGGTCTTTCGCCCGGATCATGAGGTCGCCGTCTTAGGCGTGGGCGGCGTCGGCCGCTTGACTTAGGGTCCACCGCAAGTTAGTACGCGCGTAGTATTGTGAGGACGTGGAGGTCGGACCTGAGGAACTCGCGCGATTCTTCGAGGTCGTCCTCCCTCACCTGAACGAGCGCCAGCGCCGGGTCGTGGCCGGTGCCGCCTCAGAGATGCTCGGCCGGGGAGGCAAGAGCGCTGTCGCGGTGGCATCGGGCATGAGCCGCAACACCGTCATCAAGGCCGAACGCGAGGTCGCCTCCGGCATCGAGCCCTCCGAACGCCTGCGTGCTCTGGGCGGTGGTGACCGTCCTCTCATCGACAAGCAGCCCGGACTGGTCGAGGCGTTGGACGAGATCGTGCATCCCGACACCCGCGGCAATCCGATGTCGCTTTTGCGCTGGACCTCCAAGTCGACGCGCCATCTCGCCGATGCCCTTGTCGCAAAGGGCTTCAAGGTCTCCGACGACACCGTCGGACGGATCTTGAAGTCGCTCGGCTACAGCCTGCAGGCGCCCGCCAAGGAGAAGGAGGGCACCGCTCATCCCGACCGGGACGCCCAGTTCTCCTACCTGAACGAGCAGGCGACCGCCTTCGTGAACGACGACCAGCCGGTCATCAGCGTCGACACGAAGAAGAAGGAGCTTGTCGGGGAGTTCAAGAACACCGGGACCGAGTGGCACCCGACGGGCGAGCCGACGAGGGTGCGCACGCACGACTTCGTCGACAGAAAGCTCGGACGGGCCGTTCCCTACGGGGTCGATGACCTCGCCAACGACGAGGGCTGGGTCTCGGTCGGCAACCGGGCCGACACGGCCGAATTCGCCGTCGAGACGATCCGACGCTGGTGGTATTCGATGGGAAGGCCCCGCTTCCCCGACGCCACACGCTTGCTCATCACCGCGGATGCCGGCGGCTCGAACGGCTACCGGGTTCGTGCCTGGAAGAAAGAGCTTCGCCCGCCTGGCCGAGGAGACCGGCCTTGAGATCACGGTCTGCCACTACCCGCCCGGCACCTCGAAGTGGAACAAGATCGAGCACCGCATGTTCAGCTTCATCTCGATGAACTGGCGTGGACGGCCGCTCGAGTCCTACCGGACCATCGTCGAGCTGATCGCCGCCACCACGACGAAGAAGGGACTGCGCATCCGCGCCGAACGGGACGAGGGCTACTACGAGACGGGGGTCAAGATCTCCGACAAGGAACTCGCCGCCCTGCCCCTCACCCGGCACGAGTTCCACGGGGACTGGAACTACACGCTCACCCCGAAGACTGCTCACTCAAACGTGCGGTGAGCCCTTAGTCGTTCAGCTCGCTCTGCTCACAGGCGCGGCGCCTGTTCGTTGACACCACTCGGCGTGGCACTAGTATTCCTTGCTAGGCACATCGTGTTGCATTATGGTTACGTGCGGCAGTTCCGTCAAGATTAGGTGGCACTGATTTCAGGAGATGAACGGCCAGTCAGCACTTGTCGGGTTTGCGCGACCAGGAGGTGTGCGAGTGCCGGCCTGGCCCTAGGTCTGTAGCCACGAGAAAGGAGATCCACGTAGGCGGCTTTGTCCGGTCGACATGTTGCATTCACGCTGCGATCCCTAGGGAGTGCAACGAGGCTGCACAGGTAATCACCAACGAGAGAGGACTTTCATATGGCGAATTTTGCACCCGAAAAAGCAGACCCAAGAAAGTACGAAGTATCGAGGCGCCGGTTCCTGCGCAACGCCGGCATGGTCGCATCCGTGCCCTTCCTCGGCGGTTTGGCTGAAGTTCTGGGTGAACGGGGGGCGGCGGCGCAGACCTACCGCGACGAGTCGCACCCGCTGTTCGCTAGTCACCCGGCGTACAAGTTCACATTCGTCAACCACGTGACGACGAACCCGTTCTTCACGGCCACCGTTTATGGGCTGCAGGACGCCGCCAGAATCCTGGGGATCCCCACCCCACAGTGGGCGGGCTCGACGGTCTCGGCAGTCTCGGACATGGTCAACGCGATCGACGTCGCGATCGCCGGGAAGGTGAACGGCATCGCCACCACCCTCATCGACCCGACAGCCTTCAATACCCCGGTCGACCGGGCCCTCACAATCGGCATTCCGGTTATCGCGTACAACGCCGACGAGCCAGGGAACAACCGGATGTGCTACGTCGGACAGAGCAACCTCACCGCAGGTGCCGCTGCAGCGGAGCTGATCGTAGCGACCCTCAAGAAGGGAGCCCTCATCGGAATGGTGATCGCGACCCCGGGCACGGGCAACATCCAGCCCCGGATCAACGGCGCTCTGCCGATCTTCCAGAAGGCAGGCATGGTCACCGAGGTCGTTGCCGGTGGCGCGCTCGTTCCGGCCGAGATCACGGCGGTCCAGGCGTGGTGGGAAGGCCACAAGGACGTGAAGTTCCTGTACTCAGTCGACAACGGTGACTCGGAGGCGGTCGCAGACTGCATCACGAAGAACCACCTGCACGGGATCACGGGCGGCTCGGGATGGGACGTCAGCCTCCCTGTGCTCGACGGCGTCAAGAGCGGAGCCCTCATGTTCTCGATCGACCAGCAGGCCTACCTGCAGGGCTTCGTGCCTGTCATCCAGCTGTTCCTGTACAACATCTCGGCTGGTCTGATGAAGCCGTGTGACACCGACACCGGTCTTGGCTTCATAAACAAGGCGAATGTTGGTCCGTACCTCGCGCACGCGACGCGTGCTTCGAAGGAGCTGCCACGACGGCGACCGCTTACGTGCCTCCGAAGACGATCCTTTACTGACAACGACGAGTACAGACTGATCAGTGTCTACGACTCCTGAAGAGGAGATTCTCGACCCCCGCTCCGCGTTTTACGGAGCGGGGGTTGGCGCGCCGTATCTCCGACCTGTTTTTCATGCGACCGGAGGCGACGATCTTCTTCGTCGCCGTTGCGCTCATCGCTTACTTCTCAGTCCGAAACTCGGCTTTCTACTCCTACACGAACATCGTCACGATGGCGCAGTACACCGCGCCGATCGCGGTCATCGGCGTGGGCGAGGTCCTGCTACTCGACCTAGCTGAGATCGACCTGTCCTCGGGCCAGATTTTCCTCACGTCGTCGTGGATCGTCGTGATTCTGGGGTACCACCACGTGCCGCTCGGCTGGGGGATCGGCATCTCGTTGCTCATCTGCAGTCTCCTCGGAGCCCTCAACGGGGCTGTAGTCGTGTGGCTTAAAGTCCCGTCCTTCGTGGCGACTCTCGGAATGAACTACGTGCTTGCGGGATGGGTCCTCGTCGCCTCGAGCGACATCACCACCGAAATGCCCGGCACGACGGGAAAGTTTGGCGCGGTCATGGGCATTAGCAACTGGGGCGAGGCTCTGTGGGGATTGGGGCTCGTTCTCGTCATCTGGGCGTTGCTCAAGGGGACAGTCTTCGGCCTCCACACGACGGCGACGGGTGGCAACGAGCTCGGTGCTGCCGAGGCCGGCGTCCGTGTCCGGATGATCAAGGTGTGGTGCTTCATCATCATCGCCTTCATCTCCGCCCTCATCGGTCTCTGCGACTCGATTCGAATCGGGAGCCTTGACCCTGCGGCCCCGGGACTGAACGAAATGCTGGCTGGCGTCACGGCTGCCGTGATCGGGGGGACAGCGCTCACCGGCGGTAAGGCCACCGTGGCCGGGACCTTGATCGGAGCGATTGTGCTAGGCGTGCTCGAGGATGGATTCAACCTCATTGGTATCAGTGCGAACTGGTTCATCCTCGTCGAAGGCGCTGTGATCCTCATCGCCATGGCGGTGAACGTCCAGCTCGGACGGATGACGGCGAAAACGATGCGAAGATGAGAGACGAGATGAGCGACGCCCAGCTTGCAGGAACCTCCGCTTCGGACGGTCTCGGGCGAGACACGCCGGCGAGTAGTGCTGGCGCGGAGGTGAGCATCAGCCGTCACCGAGTCGAAGGTCAGGACATCATCCTTCGTACGGAGGGGATCGAGAAGAGCTTCGGGCCCCTCATCGTCCTGAGCGGTATCGATATCCAGCTGAGGCGCGGCGAGGTTCTCGGGCTGGTGGGCGACAACGGAAGCGGCAAGAGCACGCTGGTGAAGATCCTCTGTGGCTTCCACCGCCAGGACGCGGGGAAGATCTTCATCGAGGGGAAAGAGGTGGACTTCCACTCGGTGAAGGACGCGCGGCGGCGCGGCATCGAGACCGTCTACCAGGACCTGGCGCTCGTTCCGGCGCTCACCGTTTACCAGAACCTGTTCCTCAACCGCGAGATATCCCGCTTTGGCTGGCTTCGGTGGCTGTCGAACAAGAAGATGCGACAGATGGCCCGCGATTACCTCAACGACATCAAAGTCCAAATCCCGAGCGTCGACGCGCTCATCGAGAACATGTCCGGTGGTCAGCGACAGGCCGTGGCGCTGGCAAGAGCGACACATCAGAACTCGAAGATCCTCCTGCTCGACGAGCCGCTCGCGGCGATGGGCGCGAAGGAGTCCGCGTTGGTTATCGACCTCGTCAAGGACCTCTCACGCAATCGCGGCGTCTCGATGATCATCATTGACCACAACTACACGCACATGTTCGAGCTCTGCGACCGGCTGAATGTGTTGCAGGAAGGGCGCATCAGCCTCGACATGAACGTCGAGGACACGACGATTGAGGCCCTTACAGAACTCATGGTCTCGGAGTACCGCCGCCGCATCGCTCTGGGCCAACAGGAGCTCAGAGTCTGACGCGGCCGAAACTGCACGCAGGAGTGTCCTCGAAGGCACAGCAACTGTGAGCCTGGCTGGCCTTCGCCAGGGTGACTTGAAGGCCCTCTGATCCGACTTCGGAGTTGAGTCGGGTAGGTCGCGTGAGAATGCAGGCTCCTTTGACAAGGTTCTGCTCGGAGCAGCTCACGAGCCGGTGCTGAGACGTGACCCCTCCCGGCATCGGCCGCGGCAATCAGCTGGCCCTAGCCGGCTCAACGCCGGTCGAAGCCGGACCACTGGGGAGGTTCTCATGTCCGCTGACAAGCGGTGGAAAATGTCACATTGTGTCCTAACAGGTCATCTTGCGCAGCCAGTCGAAGTCAGGTCGTACGACTAGTGTAATGTCAGTCAAATGAACGCGCGTATGTAGTAGCCCTCGTGCATGGCGAACCGCGCAGCCGCAGCACTGGTCATGACCCTTGCACAACGCGACACGCTGGCACAGATCTCGCGTTCTTCGTCTCGCCAGCATCGAGATGTGCAACAGGCCAAGGGTTTACTGATGGCTGCTGATGGGGTCGCCAATGCCGAGATCGCCGAACGGCTCGGTGTCTCGCGCAACACCGTATTGGGTTGGCGGGCACGCTTTGAAACCTGTGGTCTCACCGATTTCGGCAAAGTCCGACCAGGCCGAGGACGAAAGCCGACGATTCCCGAGGAGAAAGTTGCCGAGATCGTCGATCGCACGCTCCACAGCACACCTGAGGGCGAGACACACTGGTCGACGCGGACGATGGCCCGGGCGACAGGCGTGTCGCACGACACCGTGCAGCGGATCTGGTCGGCTCGGGGCATCAAGCCCCATCTCGTCAAGACCTTCAAGATCTCGAGTGACAGGGCCTTTGAGGAGAAGCTCTGCGATGTGGTCGGGCTCTATCTCAACCCCCCGGATAAGGCCGTTGTCCTCTCGGTCGACGAGAAATCCCAGATGCAGGCGCTCGACCGCACCCAGCCCAGCCTTCCGCTCAAACGCGGACGTGCCGGGACGATGACCCATGACTACAAGCGCAACGGGACTACGACGCTGTTCGCGGCGCTCAACGTGCTCACCGGTGTCGTGATCGGCAAGTGCCTGCCACGGCATCGTCACGGCGAGTTCCTCGCCTTCTTGAAGCTGATCAACCGGAACGTTCCCCGAGGCTTGGACGTGCATCTCATCGTCGACAACTACGGCACGCACAACCACGAGAAGGTGCGGAACTGGCTTGTCGCGAACCCTCGCTTCCATCTGCACTTCCCGCCGACTTCGAGCTCGTGGTTGAACCTCGTATGGGTTAACCGGCCCTGGGTGGCTCGACTGGCTGTAGCGGTCTGACGGTCCACCAACCGGGAGGCGTCCAGGTTCATGCTGACCTGGAGCGACGATTCTGGAGGTGTGCCATGACAGTGCCGCAGGTGTGTCTGGATCCAGGAGACGCAGTCGAGCTCGGCGAAATGTTGGAGTTTCTCAGCGAGTGGCTGGTATGTGACCACAGCCGACTGGCCGACTCGTTGCGACGGTTCGTCGGGAGCGACGGCTACGACATCGATCAGCTACGCGGTGGACCTGTCCCGGTTCGGGTTCCTGCTTGGCGTCACCGACGGCGAACGGCGCGTCGACGGTGATGCACGATGACGGTGTCAGCCGGATCACTGGCGGTCGTTCGCCTGGAGGGCTCGCATCGTCTTGAGGGTTCGTGGACTGATGTCGAGATGGCGAACAGTTTCTTGACGCACCTCGAGGCTAGGGGGTTCTCGCCGGCCACCGTGCGGGCGTATGCCTTCGACTTGTTGAACTTTGGTCGCTTCCTCGGCGATCAGGGGTTGACCGTCGTTGAGGTAGTGCCGACCGACTTGTTCGACTATTTGGACTGGCAGGCGAGGTCCAAGCGCAGCGGGAACAAGAAGGTGATGCGCCTGACCGACCGGCGCGGAGCGGCGCCGGCGACGATGAACCGACGGATCGCCGTGGTGCGAGGGTTGTTCGAGTACGCGGTGATCGCTGGTGTCCGAGAAGACAACCCGGTGCCAGCGGCTCGGCGTTCGACCGGGTTGCGGCCCAAGGGCCGTGGTCTGCTGGGCCATATCGGGACGCGCCGGGCGCCGACGGGTGGCCGGCTGGTCCGCCAGCCGCGCCGCCTTCCCGAGAGTCTCGAACCCGACGAGGTGTCCGCTTTCCTCGCCGACTTGTGCACCTGCCGGGACAAGGCGATGGCCTTGGCGATGCTGGTGGGCGGGCTGCGAGCAGCCGAGGTCCGCTCGTTGCGCCTGGCTGACGTGGACCGGGGGATGCGCCGAGTCCGAGTGGTCGGGAAGGGCAACAAGGAACGAACGGTCCCGGTCGATCGAGTGTTCTTCACCGAGCTGGGCAACTACCTTCGGACCGAACGTCCGCCGGGGTGCGCCACGCCGGAGTGTTTCGTGGTGCTGCGGGGACCGACACGAGGATCGGCGTTGACTGAAGCGGGGATGCGTCGCATCTTCCGCACGCATCGGGCCCGGTCCGGCTCGACGAGAGTCCGCCCGCACCGCTTGCGCCACACCTATGGGACCGAGTTGGCGGCGGCCGGCATCGACTTGCTGGTGCTGCGCGAGCTAATGGGCCATGCCTCCCCGGAATCGACCGCCGCCTATGTGCACCTGTCGTCAGACACCTTGGCTGCCGAGTTCGCCAAGGCGCGGGCGGTCACCCGATGAGCGCGACGGCCCTGGCCGCCCTCGAGGCCAGCGGCGCTCCTGACGTCCTTGTCGACTACGCCCGGTTTGTCGCCGGACTGAGCATCGGGGCCGAAGCCAAGCGCCATCGCCGAAACGCGGCCTGCGATCTGCTTAACGCCCATCCCGATCTCAAGGCGTGGATGGCCAGGCCGACACGCCGCCCGGCTCGCCGATCTGGCTCGCAGCCATGCGTGGTCGTTCATCACCTGGTGTTTCCTGGAACAGATCCTCGTTCCCGACCTGGACCTGTTGCTGACCAAGACCCCCGGTGACCTCTATGTCGAGTGGGGAAAACGCCACGCCGACGATGTAGCCCGGGTCAGCGAGATCGCCCGCCGTTACTCCTGGAGCGCCAACTGGACCCGCGACGTCGCCACCAACGTGTTGGCGATGGTGTGTCTGTGGTCGGGGAACGATCTCGACGAGCTGACCGACGACGTCTTCGACACCTTCACCGCCGCTCTCGCTGACACTCCCTCGGCCCGGCGCGACGCCCGTCTGCACAACCAGGCCCGGGCGTTCAGTCTCCACCAGGCCTGCTACGAGCTGCGGATCTGCCACCACACCCCACGCAAGAACAGACCGCCTGCAGCCACCGTCGCCGAGACTCTCCAAGCTCTCCCCCAAGAAGAGATCCGCAAGGTTGCCCTTCGCTACCTGGAGGTCGTGGCCACGACCCTGCGCCCTTCGACCGTGCTGGCCAAGAGCGGACAGCCTGATCATCTTCGGCGAGTACCTCGCGGCACACCATCCCGATCTACGCCGGCTCGAGCAGCTCGAGCGGGCCCACATCGAAGGGTTCCTGGTGTGGAACCACCACCGGCCTTGGCGCGGCTGGCTCGCCCGCGACAAGCCGGTGGCTGCGTCAGTTTCCAAACGCACGGTGGTCGACCTGCGCGCCTTCTTCGAGGATCTGGCCGTGTGGGGGTGGGCCGATCGCCCGACCCGCCAACTCGTCTTCGCCAGCGACATCCCACGCCTCGACCGTCCCATGCCCAAAGCCCTTCCGCCCGACGTCGACCGGGATCTCATGGCCGCCGTGGCTGGCCTCGCAGATCCCTTCGCACGCCACGGTCTGGCCATCCTGCGTGGCACCGGGATGCGACTCGGCGAGCTGCTCGACCTCGAGCTCGACCGCCTCTGGGACTTCGGTGACCGGGGCACCTGGGTGAAGGTCCCCTTGGGCAAGCTCGGCACGGAGCGAACCGTGCCACTCGACGAGCCGACTCTCGCCGATTTCGACGCTTGGATGGCACAACGTGGCCCGCAACGAGCGTTGATCCACCCCCGCCACGGGCAACCCGCCGACTTCTTGTTCGTCGAAAGGGTCGGCGGCTATCGGCGTTCCGGCTTCGCCACGGCCTGGATCAGGCCATCGCCGTCGCTGGGCTGACCGGACGTGACGGCCAACCGCTTCGAGTCACCCCGCACCAACTGCAGGCATACCTATGGGACCAGCCTCGTCAACGCCGGCATGTCGCTACAGGCGCTCATGGCCCTCATGGGTCACGTTTCCGCCGAGATGACCCTGCGCTACGCGTCGCTCGCGTCACCGACCGTTCGAGCCGCCTGACGAAGCGGCCATGACGAAGGTGCACGCTCGCCAACCACTCTTCGTCGTCGCCACCGGACGTGGCACCACCAGCGACCGAGTCGAATGGCTCCGATCCGAGATGCTCAAGACCCGCGTCGCTCACGGTTACTGCTCCCGCGGCTCGTCGCCGACGCTTGCCCCTACGCCAACATCTGCGAACAATGCGACAACTACGTCGCTGCCCCCGAGTTTCAGTTCGTCCTCGAAGCCGAACTTGCCGACATTCAGCACCCTGCGCGTCGACGCCGAAGCACGCGGGTGGAACTCCGAAGTCGCCCGCGACGACGTGGTCGTCGCCGGCATCGACGGCCATCTCCGACGGCTCAGAAATCAAGCCCGATCAACAGACTTGTGCTTGACACAACCCTGAGGGCCGGTTAATCGAGCGGTGGTTCAGAGATCTCACCGAGAAAGCCATCCGTCGCGGCGCGTTCGCAAGCGTGCCCGAACTCATCGCCGCGTATCGAGGACTATCTTACCGCCCACAACGACGACCCGAACCATTGTGTGGACAGTGAGTGCTGAGTCGATTCTCGAGAAGGTAAGATGGGGACGTGTCGCACTTGAACAGTGTGCACTCAATAATCTGAC